>CAMUZU010000033.1 GCA_947165295.1 uncultured Selenomonadales bacterium
GAACTCGTTCGTATGTCACGTTAAGCGGTTGCGCTTGCAAACTCGGTTGAGTTGTCGGAACTCGTTCGTATGTCACGTTAAGCGGTTGCGCTTGCAAACTCGGTTGAGTTGTCGGAACTCGTTCGTATGTCACGTTAAGCGGTTGCGCTTGCAAAGTCGGTTGAGCCGTTTGAACTTCGTCGGGCGTCACGTTAAGCGGTTGAGCTTGCAAGGTCGGTTGAACAGTTTGAACTTCGTCGGACTTCACATTAACGGATTGAGCCTGCAAAGTCGGTTGAGTTGTTTGAACTTCGTCGGCTGTCACGTTAAGCGGCTGAGCCTGCAAAGTCGGTTGAACAGTTTGAACTTCGTCGGGCGTCACGTTAAGCGGTTGAGCTTGCAAGGTCGGTTGAACTGTTTGAACTTCGTCGGACTTCACATTAACGGATTGAGCTTGCAAAGTCGGCTGAGCGGTTTGAACTTCGTCGAACGTCACGTTCAACGGTTGAGCTTGCAAACTCGGTTGAACCTGCGGGACTTCGTCGGGCGTCACGTTGACGGGCTGAGCTTGCAAGTTCGGCTGAACCGTCGGAACTTCGTCGGATTTCACGTTAAGCGGTTGAGCCTGCAAACTCGGCTGAGCCGTCGGAACTTCGTCGGAGTTCACGTTAAGCGGCTGTGCTTGCAAAGTCGGCTGAACTGTCGGAACTTCGTCGGCTGTCACATTAAGCGGCTGTGTCTGCAAAGTCGGTTGAGTCGTTTGAACTTCGTCGGACTTCACGTTAAGTGGCTGTGCTTGCAAAGTCGGTTGAACCTGCGGAACTTCGTCGACTGTCACGTTAAGCGGTTGCGCTTGCAAAGTCGGCTGAACGGTCGGAACTTCGTCGGACTTCACGTTAAGCGGCTGTTCCTGCAAAGTCGGCTGAACTGTCGGAGCTTCGTCGGGCGACACGTTAAGCGGCTGTGCCTGCAATGTCGGTTGAACCTGCGGTTGAACTGTCAGCTGAACGTTGACGGGTCGCCACGATCTTCCGCCGCCGATTAAGTTCAGCATCGACTGCGCGTTGTTGTCCGCCTGCGGAAGAAGCGTCTGCAAATTCCGTGCGCCCGAAAGTCTTTGCACGCCGTCGACAAGCGGAGCCGTTTGCGTCGTGACCGTCGTTTTCGTCACGAGCAAAGTTTCAGTGTTCATGCCAAAAAAATAAACCGTGTTGTCGACCGCGAAGTTCGTCGGAAGTGATTCGGGTTGCGTGTCGTCCGAAACGTCCGAAGCTTTCGCCGCCGAAGATTTATTCGCGCCCGAAGTCTGCCGCTGAGTTGCGGGTTGTTCGGGCGAAGTTGCGTCCTGCGTTTCGACGGTTTGAGCTTGAGCCGCCGTGTCATCCTGTTGAGGCGCGTCCTGCGCTGTGTCACTCGTTCCCTGAGCTGATGTCGCCGTTGCCGCGTCGATTTTGTCGGCGTCCGATTCAACCTGCGCGAGTTTTTTGGCAGTGTCCTGCAAGTCCTGAACGTTCTGCTTCAACTCGTCGATTTTGGCGTTTATTTTGTCGAGCGTCGCGCTGAAGTTGCGTTTGCCCGCAGGACGATTTGCCCGTGCGGTTGACGTTGTGCGCGCCGATGCCGCCGGTTGATTCGGTGCTATCGACATCAAATTTGTAGCGTTTGCCATGTTTCGCCTCACCTCTCTCAAATGTTTATCGAAGAAACTTCCCGCGCAATTAAACTTTACAGTTGCCCGCGTCAAAAATATAATCGTCGCGGAAGGAGTGATTCACGTGAAGAAATTTTTTGCCGCAGTGATTTTGTTCGTCGCGCTGAGTTTTTCCGTCGCCAACGCGGAAATTGTCACCGTCGAAGGCACGGGACATTATTTCATCAACCGCAACATCAAGGAGACTTACGACGACGCCTGCACGCACGCTTACGAAGAGGCCTTGCGCAACGCGACCGAAAAAGCCGGCGTCCGCGTCAAAAGTTATTCGCGCACGATTAATCTTGAGCTTGACGAAGACATTATCGAAACGATGACCGGCGCGATTTTGGAAGTTGTCGGCGAACCGATTTTCACCAACGGCGAAACCAACGCCAAGCACATGGAGATTGTTTGCAAGGTGACGGCACGCGTCGACTTGAGCAAAATCACCGCCGAAAAATTTTCCGCCAACGACGACCGACTTAAGGAACTCGACGCGAAGAACAAACGTATTCGCGAGCTTGAGGCCGAAATTGAGCGGCTAAAGTCCGAAGGCAACCAAAGCGGCTTCGACACGGCGCAGAATCAGTTTCTCGTCGCCAAATACGAGCGCGACTTGGACATCTACGACTTCGACAAAAAAATTTCCCTGCAGGACATGATGACCACTGCAGAGAAGTTGGCGGCTCTCGACGCGAACAACGCGACGGCTTTTCGGGCGACGGTTTACGTTTACCGCCACGAAGACCGAATTCAAAACGTCGTCGACTACTGCAAAAAAATTTTGGCGGCGAATTCGTCCGTCGAGCTGTCGATTGAGGCTTGCGCGCAACTGGGCGATATTTACTACAACGAAATTTTCGACACGCCGACCGCAAAAAGTTTCGTCGATCGCGGCATTGCTCTGGTCAAGCAGAAATATTCGCGTGCCGAAATTGAACGCCTCGTCAACGGTACCAACGTCGAAGTCAACGGACTTAAATTAATCGGGCGGTCAAACACGATTCGCGAGCTGTACATCTTGAAAGCCGACATCGAGAACGTCAACCCGAAATTCGACGCGGTGACGACGTTTGAAGACCTTGCACTTGTCGAAGACCGAATTTACAACATCAAGTACCGCACGGACTGGTAAATCATTTGTGCCAATCGGTTGGAAAGACAAGTTCCATTGTCACTTCGCAAACGCCGTCGTCCAAAAATTTTACGCCGACGACACGCGCATTCTTTTCGAGGAGCTTGAAAGTTTTGCTGTCTTTCGACAATGTAATCTTTAAATAATCACTATCCATTTTATCATCAGCATTAACACGCATTGTGGAGTTAAAAAAGTTTATGATAGCAATCAATTGGACGAAATTACGCAAGGCATCTATTCGTGCGGCCTGTCGGGCAAAAGTTTTGGAGAAGCTGTCGCGCTGATCCCAATTCGACGGAGCTTGTCCGACGCCTGTCTCACGAATAATGTCGCCCGCTTTGAAATTTCCGTCGTCCAAACGTTTCGTGTCGCCGTCAACGGGGATAAATTCCGCGAAAGCCGTTGCATGAAGCGACGCCGCGAACAAAATCGTCACGAACGCCGCGACAAGTTTGCGAATCATTTTAATCACGCTCCTTCAAGTTGAATTATCGTATCGGCAAATTCTATCACGGGCAGACGGTGCGTCGCAATTACAATCGTCCGCCGCGCAGAAAAATTTTTTATCAGCGACAAAACTTTTCGTTCGGTTGCCGCGTCAAGTCCCGCCGTCGGTTCGTCGAGCAAAATTATCGGCGTGTCTTTCAAAAGTGCGCGAATCAAGCCCAAACGTTGCAGTTGCCCGCGACTGAGTTTCTGCGGCGAATTCAAGTCGAGCGTCGACAAGTTCAGCGCGTCCAAAAGTTTTCGTAAGCGTGCGTCGTCGAGCGTACCGAACATCAAAAAATTTTCCCGCAACGTGTCGGCGAACAAATGCGGTGCTTGCGGCGAGTAAGCGACTTTCGACAGCCGCGAAGATTTTTCCATGCGCGAAGTCGGCAGGTCGTTCCAGAAGATTTCGCCCGCCGTCGGTTGCAAAAGTCCCGCCAAAAGTTTCAGCACGGTTGACTTGCCCGCGCCCGACGCGCCGATTAACGCCGTGATTTTGTTCGCGGGGAACGTCAAGCTCACGTCCCGCAACGTCGGCGAAAATTTCTGCGGATATGTGAAGCTCACGTTGTCGAGCGCGATTGTCGGCGGCATCAAAATTTTTTCGATGGAGCCCGTGACTTCCTTCGACGCGTGCAGGAAAGTTTTCAGCCGTTCGAGCGAAGAGCGAGCCGCAGTCGTCACGTGAAACGCCACGCCGAATTTTCGCACGGGCAAGAAAAATTCCGGTGCCATAAGCAGCAGGAACAGTGCCGCTTTGAATTCGACGCCGCCCGAAATTAATCGCAAGCCCAACGTCACGGCGACCAGCGCGATTGACAGCGTCGTCATCAATTCCAGCGCGAACGACGACACGAACGCAAGTTTCAGCACGTCCAAAGTTGCCGCCGAAGATTTTTGCGACGTTGACTTGAGCCGAGCCGCGCCCGCGTCGACACGCCCGAAAAGTTTCAGCGTCGTTATTGCCGCCAACAGTTCGCGAAAGTCCGCGTTGAGTTTTTGAAGTTCGAGCCACGCCCGCGAATTTCGTTCCGCCGTCGCCTTGCCGATAAGCCACAGCAACATTGGCGCAACGGGCAGCGTCACGAGCAAGATTATCGCCGTCAAAATATCCGTGAACGCCGCGCAGATTAAAAACGTCGGCAGGAAGATTATCGCGGACACGACGTGCGGCGCGACCTTCAAGCAGAATTCGTCGAGCGATTTTAACGCGTCGAAAGTCAACGTCAACAGTTCGCCTGAAGAAATTTCGTCGGCGAAAAGTTTCGCGTGAATTCTTCGGCGGAAGTTTGTTTGCACGTCGACCGACAGCCGAGCGAAAAGTTTTTCCGTCGCGCCCGACAAGACGAATCTTCCCGCGAAGAATGCGAACGTCAACGCCAAAAATTTTTCCGACGGCGCGTCGACGAATTCGACCAGAAACTTCGCCGTTGCCAAAATAAAAAATCCTTCGACGAGCTTGCACAGCGCAACCTTGCCGAGGATTTTTTTGTGCGACTTGATAAGCTTAATGATAGCTGACATCTTGCGGCGTCACGCGGGCTTTGAAGACCTTGTACGTCCAGAACTGGTAACAAAGCACAATCGGCACGAAGACCAACGCTGCGCCCGTCATCAACAAAAGCGTGTGCGGCGTCGACGCGGCGTTGTAAATGTCCAAACTCCACTGCGGCATCAAACTCGAAACCATAAGCCGCGGGAACAGCGCGTTGAAGAAGCCGACCGTCAAGAACACGATTGCCAACGTCGACGAAGCGAACGCCTTGCAACCGCAACCCGAATGTGCGCCCGCGCAACTTGCGATTACCGCCGCGATTGACAGTCCGAGGAAAATTACCGTCGAAAGTTTCGCGAGAATGTCCGTGTCGTGAGCCGCCGCCGCCGCGAACATAACGTAAGCCAAAAGCGTCGACAGTCCCAGCCGCAGACTTTTCTGTTGCAGTTCGTGAAGGAGTCCTTTGTCCGCGATTTTAATCAGCAGGAAATTTGCGCCGTGGAACGCGAACAGCAACACGAAGAATATTCCGCCGACAAGTGCGCACGGGCTGAGCAAGTCCAGAAACTTTCCGACGAAATGCATTTGAGGATCTATCGCCACGCCGCGCAGGAGGTTGGTGACCGCCACGCCCCAAAGCAATGCCGGTACAAAACTTCCGAACATGATTGAGTAGTCCCAGAAGTCAACCCAGTCCGACGCTTTGAATTTGCCGCGAAGTTCAAATGCCACGCCGCGCATTATCAAAGCCAGCAACATCAAAAACAGCGCAATGTAAAACGTGCTGAACATCGTCGCGTACATGTGCGGGAAAGCCGCAAACGTCGCGCCGCCTGCCGTTATCATCCAGACTTCGTTGCCGTCCCACACGGGGCCAATGGCGCGAACGAATTGCCCGCGCTCATTTTGCGGGCGACCGAACATCATCATGCCGACGCCGTAGTCGAAACCTTCCAGCACGAAAAAGCCCGTAAACAGCACGGTTATCAGGATAAACCAAATGACATTTAAGTCCACAATCGTCACGCCTCCTCTTCAGTGATTTTCGTGCGACGAATGAACATGACCGCCGCGAAGACCGCCAAAACCGCCAGGAACAAGTAAATTGCCGTAAAGCCAATCAACGTCAACCAAACTTCGTTCGCGGACAAATTCGGGCTGACCGCAACCGCCGTTTTCTGCAAGCCGACGACAATCCACGGTTGACGCCCCGCCTCCGCAATGTACCAGCCGACCGAATTTGCGATAAACGGAAGCGGCAACAGAAGCGGCATCATTTTCAGGCAACAAAGGTGTTCGCGAATTTTCGTGCGTTGAAAGAACACCAGACAGCCCGTCGCCAAAACAATCAGCAACATCAAGCCGCCCGACCCGATCATTGCGCGAAAACTCCAGAACATGCCGCGAACGTCGTTGGGAATGTAATAGCCGCTGCCGTATTTTTCGACCGCCTCGCGTTGCAAGTCGTTAATGCCTTTGACTTCGCCGTCGAACGAGTTGTGTACCATAAAGCTGAACATCTTCGGGATTAAAATTTCTGAGTCGTTGCGACCCGCCTCTTGATTGATATCGGCGACGACGGCGAACGGCGCGGGATTTTCCGTCTCCCAAAGCGCCTCGAACGAAGCAAGTTTCATCGGGTTTGCTTGAGCAAGATACTGCGCGTGCATGTGACCCGAACCCATGACGCCCAAAAGTCCGACGAGCGTGTACAAAGTTGCGCGGCGAAGTGTCCGAACGAACATTTCACGCGACACGTCGTCCGTTGCAATTTTCCACGCGCTCACGACGATAACGAGAAATCCGCCCGTGGTTATGCCGGCGAAGAATGCGTGCGAATATTCGCCGACGACATAAGGATTGGTTACAAGTTCAACGAAATCCGTCATGACTGCGCGGCCGTTTTCAATCGCGTAACCGACGGGGTGTTGCATGAACGAGTTTGCGACGAGAATCCAGAACGCCGAAAGGTTGCTGCCGAAAGCGACAATCCAAATGCACAGGCAGTGAACTTTTTCGCTGAGTTTGTCCCAACCGAAAATCCACAGCCCGATAAACGTCGACTCAATAAAAAATGCAGTCAACGCCTCAAGTGCAAGCGGCGCGCCGAAAATATCGCCCATGAATCGTGCGTATTCCGACCAGTTCATACCGAAATGAAATTCTTGCACGATACCCGTCACGACGCCCATTGCGAAATTAATCAGGAAGATCGTCCCGAAGAACTTAACAAGCTTTTTGAGCTTGATGCGTTCCTCATAACTGCCGCTGTTGACATACCACGTTTCAAGCAGCGCGACGAAGATTGACAGCCCCAACGTCACGGGCACGAACAAAAAATGATAGATCGTTGTTATTGCGAACTGCAGTCGCGATAAAATCAGTGCGTCCATAAAGTCACTTCCCCTCGCAAAAAAAATCGTTGCGCATTACGTCTTACGCATTAAAAGAGCGTCGCCTATTCGCCGACAGCCCGAAGACCGCCGACTCAACGAATCAGTCATCAAACAAGTTTTTGCCGTGACTTGTGGAGGCGTGTTGAAGTTTTGCGAAATTGTGCATTGTTGAGCTTGAGCTTTGTCGTTTGGGTGAACCGGCGTTTTGTCGGGATGAAGTTTAAAGTCGAACCTAACGGGCGCGTTCGTCCGACTGCTCATGAAATGCTCTCTTTGACCCGAAAGCGCAGGTGCTTTCATTAGCCTGAAAGCGGGCGTGCAGCCTCTCAGTTCATCTGCACCTGAACCGACTTCGCTCAATCAATGCGCAAGACGTAATGCGCAACGTTCAGATTCACTTGCCGACGAATTCTTCAAGAATTTCAAGCGCGCCGGCGTGTGCGTCGAAAGGCATCTTGTAATCGACCTTCGTTTCAATCAGCGCGGCGTCAATGTCGTTGGAAACTTTGTCCGCCGTCGTCTGCAACTTCTTGATGAGTTTGCGCACGCGGTTGCGGTCAAAGTCAATCGTCGTGACGCGTTCAATGTCGTAGCGGTACGTGGTCTGGTTGCCTTCCTTGTTGAAGACGTAGCCGACGCCCGCATTTTTCTGCAACAGGCCGGAACTTTGGAATTGACGCAGGCCGCGCAAAGTTTCGCAGGCGGCGTGACGTTTCTTGTTGACATCGACGGCACTGTCCAAATCGAACTTCAGGGACTTCTTCGCCGCGTGAATCGCCCGCGCAAGTTTTTCGCGCTCGTCAATCAGCCGCAGATAGAATTCAATGACTTTGTCGGGCGGAAACTTGTTGTCGACGACGATGTTGATATTTTCGTCGGGCTGACCTTCGGCGGCCTTGGAACGGAAATGCTTTTCGGTGACGCTGGTCAAATTCTTTTCGTCATCAAGGTAGCCGCTCACGAAGTCGAAAAGTTTCTCGATTTTGTTTTGCGCTTGGAACGCTTCTTTGAGATTCACGGCACTCACTCCCACAAAAAATATTTTCAAGCGCATTAAACCATAAATCGCCGCCGTTGACAACGTAATTTGCAACAAAAAAACGGGAGTCGCCAAACTCCCGCAGAAAAAATTTTCGACGCGTCACTCGAACGAGCCGACGACATAGCCGCCGTCGACGAAGAAATTTTGTCCCGTGATTAATGCGGCGCGTTCGCTCAACAGAAACAAAATCATGCCCGCCACGTCGACGCGTCACTCGAACGAGCCGACGACATAACCGCCGTCGACGAAGAAATTTTGTCCCGTAATTAATGCGGCGCGTTCGCTCAGCAGAAACAGAATCATGCCCGCCACGTCGACGCGTCACTCGAACGAACCGACGACATATCCGCCATCGACGAAGAAATTTTGTCCCGTGATTAGCGCGGCGCGTTCGCTCAGCAGAAACAGAATCATGCCCGCCACGTCGAACGGTGTGCTCAAGCCCAAAAGGTGCCGCGAAAGAAGTTTGTCGCTCTCGTCGAAAAGTTCGTTCTGCAACATTTCGGTCTTGACGATTGCCGGCGCGACGGAATTGATTCGATGTTTGCCGCGCACAAGTTCCGACGCGAAGGACTTGACCGCCGTTTGAATTGCCGCCTTTGCCGCCGAATACGCGAACAAACTTTTGCCCGCGAAGTCGCCCGCGATTGAACTCATCACCACGAACGACGAACCTTCAAGCGCGAATCTTTTGCGCGTCGACGCCTGAACGAAGTTGACCGCGCCCCAAAAGCTTGTATCGAAGATTTTGTGCGCAAGTTGCACGTCGAAGGCGTTTAAAGGCGTCAAGCCCCAAATGCCCGCCGTGTACACGCCGCCGTTGATTTTGCCGACCGCGCTTGTGAAGTTTTCGAGTACCGCCGACCACTCGTCCGCCGTCGCTTGCGTGACGTCGAGCTGTTCGGTGAAAATCCGCGGCGGATGTTTAATCAAGCTGACGGGCGAAGCTTGTCGCAGGGCGTCGAGTCGCTCCAAATTCCTGCCGATAGCCAGGACGTTCGCGCCGCTGCGTGACAGTTCAAGCGCAACCTGCCGCCCGATACCTGAAGACGCGCCGACGACGACGAAGTTTTTGCTGCCGAAATCAAAGGTCACCATGATTATCTCCCGTCAAACGAATCTGCAGACGTGGTCAACCGCGACGTCCGAAAAGCCGTAAGCCTCCGCTTTAGTGAGCCGACCGTTGAGCACGTCAGAAATTTTTTCCAGCAACAAATTGCCCGCGCCGTCAATCGTCAAGCTGCCGTCGAGAATGCCGCTTAAGTTCACGTCGAGGTTGTCTTCCATGCGCGAAAAAGTTTGGGCGTTGGCGGTGACTTTGAGCACGGGAACAATCGCGTTACCCGTGGGCGTGCCGCGTCCCGTGGTGAAGACAATCGCGTTGCAACCCGCCGCAACCATTGACGTGACCGAAGAAATGTCATAGCCCGCCGTGTCCATGACAATCGCGCCGCGTTTGGTGGGACGTTCGGCTTGCGCAAGAACTTCGACGATAGGACGCGTGCCGCCCTTGCGAATACAGCCGAGACTTTTTTCGTCAATGGTCGACAGTCCGCCGAATTTGTTTCCGGGCGTCGGTTGACCTGCGCGACAATCTTGCCCCGCCGCTTTAAGGTGAGCTTCGTAATCCGCGCAAATTTGAATGATTCGGTTGTGAAGTTCGGGCGTCGCGGCACGTTTGGCTAAGACGTGTTCGCCGCCGATCCACTCGATTGACTCGCTCATCATTGTCGACGCGCCCAAGTCAACGAGTTTGTCGCTCAAGTTGCCGACAGCGGGATTCGACGCAAGACCCGAAGTCGCGTCCGAGCCGCCGCACTCAATGCCGAGCAAAATATTCGACGCGTCGCAAAGTTCCTTGCGTTGAAGTGACGCCTCCGCCGCAAGTTCACGAGCCGCACGAACGGCTTTTTCAATCGTCTTGAGCGTGCCGCCTTCGTCCTGAATGCCGAATGACACGACGGGCTTTGTCGTCATGCGTTGAATTTTTTCGCGCAACTTGTCATGCCCGACGGTTTCGCAACCGAGCCCGATAATCACCACGCCGAAGACGTTTGGGTTGCACGCGAAGCCCGTCAAAATCTTCTGCGACATGTCGGTATTCGCCTGCACGTCCGAACAGCCCGTGTTGAAAATTATGTTGACCGCGCCGCGAACTTGACTTGCGACAATGCGCGCCGTCTCCGAACCGCAAGCGCACGTCGGCAGAATCAAAACGTGGTTGCGAATGCCCGCCCGTCCGTCGTCGCGTTTGTATCCGTAGAATTTAGGGACAAGCGACACGGGACAAGGGACAAGTTCGTTACGCAGTTCGCATTGAACATTAAGCATTTCGGATTGGTAATCACGGGGCACGCTGAAAATATTTTCGTGCGACACGTGACCGCCCGCCGCAATGTCAACGGAAGCCTCGCCGATAATTTCGCCGTACTTGAAAACTTTTTCGCCCGCGTGAATCGCCGTCAACGCAACCTTGTGCCAAATCGGAATATCTTCGACGCAAACAATTTCGTCGCCGCCGAGAATGTTAATCGTGTCGCCTTTCGTCGCAGGTGATGTGCAGGTCGCAACGTTGTCGCGGGCGTCAAGTAAAATTGCATTGGTCATGATTGTTCACCGCCCGAAGAATTTTTACGCGCAAAATGTTTGTTTGTCGTCTACTTTCTTTCCGCGTGGAAAGAAAGTAGCAAAGAAAGACGCGCCCGCTATGATGCATCCTGCATCATGCGACGGGCGATTGCGGCCGTCATCCATGACGGCCGGTTTACGTTGCACTTCGGTCATGACAGGTCACCTGCAAGCTTGAACAGATCTTCGACGGTTTGCGCGGACTTGATTTCGTCGGCGGTGACGCGGCGGCCTTGCGTGTTGCAGAACGAAAAGAACGACACCATGCTAAGCGAATCCCAGTCTTCAACGTCGGCAAGTTTCGTCGACAAAGTCAACTGCGCGTCCGTGTCCATGAGTTCGGCAAGTTTCGTGATAAAATCTTCGCGTGTCATGTCGGCACCTCAGGTCGTGTAGTCGGCGTTGATTTTGACGTACTGGAAGCTCAGGTCGCAGGTGTAAATCGTCGCCGCCGCGTCGCCCAAATTCAGCGCAATGTCAACGACAATGTCGCGTTGAGCCAAAACGTTTCGCATTGCCTCCGCGTCAAATTTGGTGACAAGCCCGTCGCGATAGACGTTGACGCCGCCGAAGTCAATTACGGTTTTTTCGGGGACGATGTCGACGCCCGAATAACCGACCGCGCAAATTGTTCGACCGGGATTAGCGTCCTGCCCGAAGAAAGCAGTTTTGACCAGCGGGGAATTGGCGACGCTCATGCCGACACGTTTTGCGTCCGCGAAAGTCTGCGCGCCCGTGACGTTAATCGTCAAAAACTTCGTGGCACCTTCGCCGTCCGCCGCAATTCGTTTGGCAAGCTCAACGCACAAAGTTTTCAGCGTCGCGGAAAATTTTTCGTAGTCTTCGCCGCGTTCGGTGATTTTCGGGTTGCCCGCCGCGCCGTTCGCCAAAACGACAACAGAATCGTTCGTGCTCATGTCGCCATCAACGGAAATGCAGTTGAAGCTGACTTCCGTGGCGTCCGACAAAGCCGATTGCAAAAGTTTCGCGTCAATGTCCGCGTCGGTGGTGATGAAACAAAGCATCGTCGCCATGTCGGGACGAATCATGCCGGAACCTTTGGCGATTGCCCCGAAACGAACTTCGACGCCGCCGATTTCAACTTCGGTCGCGCAGGCTTTGGAATACGTGTCGGTCGTGACGATAGCATTGCCGGCATTAACTGAACCTTCGCGGGAAAGTTTTTGGACTGCGGCTTTAATGCCCGACTCCATTTTGTCCATCGGCAAGTTAAAACCGATAACGCCCGTCGACGCAACAATCACGTCGTCGACCTTGCAACCGAGTTCGCCCGCAGTGATTTCCGCCATGCGTTCGGCGTCATGCAAACCTTGTTCGCCCGTGCAAGCGTTGGCACAGCCGGCGTTGGCAACAATCGCGTGAGCCGTGCCCGTCGCGACAACTTTTTTGCTTACTTGAACGGGAGCTGCCGCGACAAGATTTTTCGTGAAGACGCCCGCAACAGCCGCCTCGCGTTCGGTGTGGATAACCGCCACGTCGAGGTTGCCGTTCTTTTTGATACCTGCGCGAACGCCCGCCGCCTTGAAACCTTTGGGGTGAGCGACGCCCGCAATTCGATGATTTTCGCTGAACATGTTAATTGCCTCCGTTGAAAAAATTTACGGGTACATTGGCACGACGTCGAGCGCGGTTGATTCGTCGAAGCCCGCCGCAATGTTGAAGTTCTGAACCGCTTGACCTGCCGCACCTTTGACGAGATTGTCAATCGCCGACAGGATTATAACACGGCGCGTTCTGTCGTCAACGTGCCAGGCGATGTCGCAGAAGTTCGAGCCGCGCACGAATTTTGTTTCGGGGTAGCCGCCGCGTCCGAGCAAGCGAATAAATTTTTCGTCGCCGTACATTTTCTGAAACGCCGCGTCAATCATTTCGTCGGGAACGCCGTCTTTAAGCGTCGCATAACACGTCGCCAAAATTCCGCGTGACATTGGAACCAAATGTGGAGTGAAGTTGATAACCGTGCGTTCACCGCCGAGATCTTCGAGTGCCTGTTCGATTTCGGGCGTGTGACGGTGGTGAGCGACGTTGTAAGCCTTGAAGTTGTCGTACAGTTCGGGGAAGTGGTTGCCGAGTTTCAAGCCGCGACCCGCGCCCGAAACTCCCGACGCCGCGTCGACGATAATCGAATTCGCGTCAACAAGATGATGTTTGACCAGCGGCGCAAGCGCAAGTATTGAAGCCGTCGTGAAGCAGCCCGCATTGCCGATGATTTTCGCCGTGCGGATGTCTTCGCGATAAATTTCCGCCAAACCGTAAACCCGCGACGCGTTCTTGTGCTTGTGTTCGACGCCGTACCAGCTTTCGTAAACTTTCGTGTCGGTGAAACGATAATCCGCGCCAAGGTCAATGATTCGCACGGGAAGTTTTTCGAGTTTCAAGCCGACGTCCATTGCGTGGCCGTGCGGCAGGGCGATAAAAATAAAATCGCTGTCCTTGCCGATTGATTCGATGTCCGCCAAACTTTCGAGCGTCAAGTCACACAGTCCGCGCAAGTGCGGGTACAGCTCCGAAATTTTTTTGCCGGTGTGACTTTCCGAGGTGATGTGCGCAAGTTCGGCCTGCGGGTGACGCGTGATAATCGAGAGCAATTCCGCGCCCGCGTAACCCGTCGCGCCGATAACGCTGACTTTTGTCAAAGTGTTTCAGCCTCCTCAAGATGAATTCGCCGCGCATTATACAACAGTCGCCGACTTGTGTCATGTTACTTTTCTTTGGCAGCAAAGAAAAGTAACCAAAAGAAACTGCGCCCGCAGTGAAACCTTCCGGGTTTCAACGCGGGCGATTGCGGCCGTCATCCATGACGGCCGGTGTTACCGCCACGAATTTTTTCAGCCGCGACAATCCAAACGGGATTCAACGCCTGATTGATGTCGAGTTGCCCGACGTGTCGCAAGCGCGTTATTTGAACTTGACAGGCGTCGAGAGTCCAACCGCGTGCGCCGAACCAATCGAGCGTTTTGGCGACGTTTTGTATCGTGACGGCGTTGACGACAATTCGCCCGCCGACTTTAAGCTTGACGTTCAGCGCGGACAAAATTTCGTCGAGTTGCCCGCCCGTTCCGCCGACAATCGCCGCGTCAAGTTCGGGCAAGTCGTTCAAACCGTCGGGAGCCTGCGCACGGATAATTTCGACGTTCGCGACGGAAAATTTTTCGACGTTGCGGCGAATGAGTTCGATTGCTTCAAGCTTGCGTTCGACGGCAAAAACTTTCCCGCGCTGAGCAAGCAAAGCCGCTTCGACGGTGATTGAGCCGGTGCCCGCGCCAATGTCCGCAACACAAGCGTCCGCCGTGATTCGCGCCTTCGCCAACGTCAAAACGCGAATTTCCTGCTTTGTCATGGGCACGTCGCCGCGAATGAATTCGTTATCGTCAATGCCAATCATGTCGTCACCTCATCGAGTCGTTAATTTTGTCGGCAATCAATTTCGCACGCGCCTTGAGGAACTGCCGAAAGTTGCTCGTCTTCCACAAGCTTTCGTCGTCGGGAATCAAGTTGCGTTCAAGATATTCTCGGCTGTCGGCGCGGGAATTAATCCAATCGCGCAAACGTTTGTCGCTCTTTTCGGCGTTGTCGTCGCGGCTGAGCAGTTCAAGGTTCGCAATGCTGTCGATCATCTCTTCGGTGATGTTTTTTTGTCGACCGATAAGTTCAAGCAAGCGACTGCGCGGCTGAATGTGGTCAATCGCCGCCCGCGAAAGTGGCGCACCGTCGTAAATCAAATAAAACATGTAATCGCGGTTGCCTGCGAATTCGTCGAGATTGTCGGGCTTGACTTGCGAATAAAACGAATGCAAATTCCGCTTGCACACGTCGAACAGTTCTTCGACGGGGAAATTTTTCCCGCGAAAATCTTTGAACGCTTCGTGCAACAACTTCATGCCGCGTTCGGAAGGAATCCAGCCGCAACCGCGTCGAAAAATCCCGTTGAGCATAGAAATTCGCAACCAGCGTCGCAGGTCGGCAAAGTGTTCGTCGGCACGCTCGGCGTAAAAAATATGGTAAGCCCAAACGTAAAGCGGAATCGGCGAACGGTTTCTGTTGAGCGCAAACCAGTTATAATCGCCCGTCTTGCGAAGGAATTCGCGCAACGTCGCAAGCGTCGACTTGATTCGCGGAGAATTCTTCAGCGCGAACGCCGCAAACTTTTCGCCGCCGTCGTCCAAGTCGGTGACTTCGCTGAGCGGCTTGTCCTGCAACGTCATAATCAACTTAATCAGCTCGTCTTGACTGATTCGGATGTCGCTGTTTTCGGCGACGGTCTTGTCGAGGAATTCTTCCATGCGGCTGTCAAAGCCTTTCAACCGTGAGGCGACTAAGTCAAGCGTCGAAAGTGTCGTGCCGCCGCTGTTTAGCCGCCGAAAAAGTTCAACCATGCGTTGCCGATTTTCAATTCGGTTCTTGCCGTAATCAACCGTGATTTGTGAGATGCCGACGTTGAGCCACTCGAAAATCGCTCGGTAGAATTGCCTGACGTTCGCCTCGATGTGTTTGCGTTTGTGCGGCTCGGTGACGCCCTGCGCGGAAATAATTTCGTCCGCAATTCCGTCGCTGTTGCCGCCCGCACGTGAAAGTTTGTCGTACACTTCGCCCGCGGGGTACCACAGGCATTCGGCAATCGTTTCAACTTCGCCCGGAGTTTGAAGACGTTCGGCGCGCTCGATATTCTTGACGGAAGACTTGCCCTGCGTCGGCTTGGCGAACTTGAACTCGTAGTCGCCCTTTTGAAAGTCGCTGTAAAGGTCGAAGAACATTTTCTTGCCGCCGAAGGAGCCGCACAGCCCGATATAAAAACTTTGCAGACGTTGTTGCCCGTCGATGACGAAAAATTGTTCGTCGGTCAAAATGTTTTCCTGCGTCGACAAGTCGGCGTTGCGCGGTTCGCCGTCGTCGGAGAATTCGCGTGAAGCAAACAGCGGTTGATTGCCCGCACGCTCTTTGAGTGCAATGACCGCGCCGATTAAAGTTCGGTTGCCTGACACGAATAAATCGCCTCCAATCGCTCTGCTGTAACGTCGCGGGTCAAACAAATTGTTCCGTCGCTTTTAAAGCGACCCTCCCGAAAAGTTTTCGGCAATTGTAACACATTGCGGCGGCGGGCGGTGATATACTGCGGGAAAATTTTCGGAGGCGACAACATGAACGAACTTACAATCAAACAAGTCCGCGTCAAAAGCATTCTCACGAAGTCGAACTTGCCCGTCAGCGATTTTTCCGTCAACCCGTACGTCGGCTGCCCGCACGCCTGCAAGTATTGTTACGCGAGCTTCATGAAACGTTTCACCAACCACGCCGAAGACTGGGGCGCGTTCGTCGACGTGAAGTTTTGGGACGACATCAAAAATCCGCAAAAATTCGCCGGCAAGTCAATCTTCATGAGTTCGGTGACCGACCCGTACAATCCGCAGGAAGAAACTTTCAAGCGCACGCGGGCGTTCCTGGAAAATTTTCGCGGCGTCGACGTGCACTTGAGCATTCAGACGAAATCGGATTTGGTTTTGCGCGACGCCGATTTAATTTGCAAATTCCCGAACGTGCGCGTCGGTTTCAGTATCAACACGCTTGACGAAAACTTTCAAGCCGACATGGACAACGCCGCAAGTATAAGCCGACGAATCAACGCGATGAAAACTTTGCACGAGCGCGGAGTTGTGACGACGTGTTTTATTTCGCCGATTTTCCCCGCGATAACCGACGTCAAAGCAATTATTGCCGCCGTGAAAGATTTTTGCAACTTGATCTGGTTGGAGAACTTGAACTTGCGCGGGAACTTCAAGCCGACGATTCTTGCTTACGTGCGCGAAAAATATCCGCAACACTTCCCGCTGTACGAGGCGATTTATCAGCGCGGCGACATGAGTTACTGGCGCGAACTTGCCGACGAGCTGAAAGTTTACGTCGAAGGTCTTGGGCTTGATTATCGGGTCAACGACGACAGCCAAAAAAAATCCGCCGACTCACCGCCGACGGTCGTAAACTTTTTTCACCACAATCAAATTCGCAAGTCCGCCGTCAAACTTTGAAGTAGCGGTACACCGGCCGACATGGATGTCGGCCGCGCCGCTTGCGCGTGATACAGGATGTATCACAGCAAGCGCGGTTTTCTTTGCTACTTTCTTTTGCCGCCAAAAGAAAGTAGACGACACGTCAAAGTTTGACGACGATGTTGCGCCTGTAAAAAATTTCTGCGACGGGCAACCACATCAACAACCACAGCACGCAGAACAAAGTTGCGCCGACTTCGGTCGACACGAAACCCGCCGTCGTGTTTTGATACAGCCAATTGAAAAGACTCAAACCTTCCGACGGCGACGGCAGATAAAACAGCGTTGCGACGACGACATTGTTGGCGACGAAGAAGAACAGCGGATTCGTTCCGAGCGCGCCGAACGGTCGAGAAAATTTTTTCGCGGTTGACGAGCCGTCAAGAACTTTCATCAGCAACGCGAGTAACAGTAAATCGCCGCCCGCGTTTATCAGCGTGAAAGGTGCCGTCCACAACTTTTTCGACACGATGTCGAAGTTCGTCCACAAGCCGCCCGCGATTAACAATGCGACGCCCGCCGTTGCAAGCAGAAAAATTTTGTCGCGTGTCGAAGCGTTGTCAATCAGCACGCGTCCCGCCAAAAATCCGAACAGCACAGAAGCCGTCGCCGAAAGCGTGCCGTACAAACCTTCGGGGTCGTGCGTCGGCGTGTAAATGTGATTCGCTCCGGGTATCAGCATGTCGACGGCCGAGCTTAAGTTGTGCGCCTCGTCGAACGGATTTTCAAACGCGTACAGGTGAAAGCCCGCCGACGACAAAATCAGCAACGCGAACGCCGCGATTAATATTCCGACTTCGCGACGACAAACTTGCACGACGAAGACCGCAAGCGCGTAAGTCAACGCCAATCGTTGAATCACGCCGAACGGTCGAAAGTGTGTTGTCAGGTTGTCGAAAAATTGTCCGAAGGTGACTTCACCGAACACGCACGGCGTCAACTTAAACCAGACGTTCAGCAAGACTCCGACGGCGAACATTACGGCAACGCGCTTGAAGATTCGCCGAGTTGTCGGTTCACGCCGCGAAAACGAAATTGCCGCCGACGTGCCCATTGCGAACGCGAACGCAGGTAACGCCACGTCGGGCACGGTCAAGCCTTCCCACGGCGAATGTTCGAGTATATCGAACAGGTTATCGGGCGGCGCGTCAAGCAAAAGCATTATCGCTATCGGCACGCCGCGCAACACGTCAAGCGCGTAAATTCGTTTCGACATGATACCTCCAACAAAAATCCCGTCGATTGTTCGGCGGGAAAAATTTTTTTTGTGCGGTGAAAGTTCAAGCGCGTTCGATGTAATTGCCCGTGCGCGTGTCGATTCGCAAAACGTCGCCTTCGTTGATGAACAGCGGTACGCGAACGACGTAACCCGTTTCAAGCGTGGCATTTTTCGTCGCGCCCGTTGCGGTGTTGCCTTTGACGGCGGGCTCACAATCGACGACCTTCAGCTCGACGCTGTTGGGCAGGTTGACGCCGATAATGCGACCTTTGAACGTCTGCAGGTTGACTTCCATGTTCTCCATCAGGTAGTTGAGCGCGGAGCCGAGTTGCTCTTTGCTGAGCTCGATTTGCTCGTAAGTCTCCGTGTCCATGAACGTGTACTGCCCGTCCGATTCGTAAAGGTACTGCATGCGGCTGGTGTCCAAACGTGCGGGCGGCATCTTTTCGTTCGGGTTGAACGTGCGTTCGACGACCGCGCCCGTCTCGACGTTTTTAATCTTCGTGCGGACAAAAGCCGCGCCTTTGCCGGGTTTGACGTGCTGGAATTCGACGACCTGCCAAGCCGCGCCGTCAATTTCAATCGTCAAGCCCGTGCGAAAATCTGTACTTGAAATCATTGGTAACAACCTCCTTAAGGGACAAGAGTGAAGGGACAAGGGACAAGTTGATGCACCGTGTCTCGTTTATAGCTCAATCAAAGTTTTTGGCGAACGCGTCAATGCTTCGGCGCGCCCGTCCGTGACAAGCACCGTGTCTTCAATGCGCACACCGCCGAAATTCTCGACGTAAACGCCCGGCTCGTCGGTGACAATCATGTTGGGCAAAAGGTGTTCGCATTTGCTCATGCGGCTAAGTTGCGGCTCCTCGTGAACCTCAAGTCCGACGCCGTGACCCAAGCCGTGCACGAAATATTTTTCGTAGCCCGAAGTCTTCAGATATTCGCGAACGGCCGCGTCGACGTCCTTGCCGCTTTTGCCGGCGGTGATAACTTCAAGCCCGTAAGCCTGCGCGTCAAAAACCGCGTCGTACATTTTGCGTTGCTCGACGGAACTTTTTCCGACGACGACAGTGCGCGTGATGTCCGAACGATAACCGTTAAACGTCGCGCCGAAATCAAGCGTCACAAATTCGCCCGATTGAATTTTTTTGTCGGTGGCAACTCCGTGCGGCAAACTTCCTCGAACGCCCGAAGCGACAATCGTCGTGAACGCGGTCTGTTCGGAACCGAATTTGCGCATGAAATATTCCAGTTCGGCGGCAACCTCGACTTCGCGAACGTTCGGCTTGATGAATTGCAAAACCTGCGCGAACGCGTCGTCGGCAATCGCGCACGCCTTGCGAATCATGTCAATTTCCGCCGCGTCTTTGACTTGCCTGAGCGTGTCAAGTTCAAGAGACTTGAATTCGACGCCGTTCAATTCGCGGGCAAGATAATCGCGTTGGGCGACCGTCATGACGTTTGCCTCGACACCGACAATCTTTGCGCCCGCAGATTTAATTTCTTCGGCGAGTTTTTTGGAGATGCCTTCGGTTTGTTTGACGATCGCAAAATTTTTTGCTTGCTGCCGAGCCTGTTCGACGTAACGCCCGTCCGTAACGAGCCGCCGAAAGTTTTTGCCGACGAGCAAGGCCGAGCTGTCACCGTTGAAGCCGCTGAAGTAAGTCACGTTGGCGACCTTCGTAATCAAAACCGCGTCGACCTGTTCGGCTTGAAGTTTGTCGCACAAATTCGCGAGCCGTCCGCTGAAATCAAATTGCGCGTTCATTTGGTATCCTTCTTGATTCGGCGAATCGCAATGTCAAGCGCGGCAATGTAGCTGTCGACGCCGAAGCCGCAGATCTGTCCCATGACGACGGGCGCGATAACCGACGTGCGGCGGAATTCTTCGCGGCGGTGAACGTTCGACAGGTGCAGTTCAATGACGGGCACGGGCACGGCGGCAATCGCGTCACGAAGAGCAATGCTGTAATGCGTCAAAGCTCCCGCGTTGAGCAAAATGAAATCGTAACGTCCGCGAGCCTTCTGAATCGCCTCGACGAGTTCGCCCTCGAAGTTCGACTGCAGGAAGTCAATTTCGTCCACGCCCGCTTGAGCCGCACGTTCGCGCAAAAGTTCTTCGATGTCGGCAAGCGTCGTGCGTCCGTAAATTTCGGGTTCCCGCGTGCCGAGCAAGTTCAAGTTCGGCCCGTTTAAGACCAGAATTCGTTTGACGTTGACGTCAGTATCTGATGGCAAAAGTGTTCTCTCCTTCCGCGACGGGCAAATCCGAAAAGTCAAACGCGGTGACGCGAATCCAGTCGTTGCCCTTTTTGATTTTGTTGATGAGATGATCAACCGCGGCAGCCTCGCCTTGCAGTTCCATTGTGACGGAGCCGTCGGACATGTTCTTGACCCAACCGGTAATGCCGAGAGCTTTTGCGTTTGACTGCACGAAAAAACGACAGCCGACGCCTTGCACGCGACCTTCAATGCGGCCGGCTTTGCGAACGGCGTTTTCAATGTCGACGGGCGCGACGGTTTCGGCATCTTCGCCGCCGCCGAAAAGGTTTCTCCACAAACTCATAAATCTCAACTCCTAACGGGCAAGCAAGACGCATTCGTTGTAATTTTTGGAAGTCGGCTCCAAGCCCGAAAGTGCTATTTGGTGCATAAATTTTTCGTTAATGGCAAACGGTTCGTCCTCAACCGAAACGCTGAACTGCCGCAGGGCGAATTCGTATTCGGGATTCAACGCTTTGACGAATTCAAACAGCGTCCAAAAGTCGTCCCACTTGTGATACGCGCTCAAAAGCAAAATTGGCTTGAAGCGACTGATTGTGACCGCCGCGCCTTGCAAAACGTCAAGTTCGGCACCTTCAACGTCAAGCTTGATTAAATCGACGCGGGGCAAATTCTTTTCGCGAACGTAGCTGTCGAGCGTGATGATTCGGGCGACTTCGTTGCCGTCGTCGTCAAGGTGTGTGCTGCCGCCGTCGAGCGGAAGATACTTCGACTCGTGATTGTGCGCGCCGAGCCCGCAGTTTTCCACGACGAACTTGTTTTGTTTGGCGACCTTCGACGCGTGCCCGAAAAGGTTTTTGTCCATTTCAAAGCCGTAAACCTTGAAGCCGCGCTCAGTGAAACGAAGACACGTCCCGCCGTCATAAGAGCCGCCGTCAATGACAATCGCGCCGCGTTCGGGTATGAAGCCCGGAACCATGTAATGCGGATTCTTCGCGTGATGAATTTTGTCGAGCCGATTGGACACGTTGCCGAGCCAATAGCCGCAAAAAGTTTCGCGGGACTCTTCGTCAATCAGCGCGTCGTAAACTTTCTTCAGCGCGGGCAAGTTGCTCATGAACGTATCGTAAATTTCGGAAGTGTTTTCGCGTTCGGGGAACAAAACTTTGCTTGCGGTGAAATGTTTGGCGGCAAAGCGCGCATCAACCGGATTGACCGCGAAAATGTATTTGGGGCGGAAGTGTTGATTAATCGCGTCGTACACGGACATAAATTCAATGTCGGCGTCGGAAGTTTCGGGCACATTTTCGGGCAAAGTGATGAAGTGCGTCAAGTTCAACTGCTTGCGGAACTCTTTGGCGTTCGCGACGGAGTTTTTCACGTCGAACACCGAAAGCATCGCAACGCGAATTTTGTTCGTGAAGATTTTGTTCAAGACGGTTTCGTAACATTCGGTGTGCATGTCGCGAACGAGTTCAATAAATTTGTCCATTAAGCATCCCTCATGATTGACCAAACTTCGACGGGCTTGTCAACGGGCAATGTGACGAGCTGTTGAGCGTGCG
>CAMUZU010000034.1 GCA_947165295.1 uncultured Selenomonadales bacterium
CGTACGGTTCGCATCCGTGAGGTCAAGGGTTCGAATCCCTCCGTCTCCACCAACACAGAAATTTCAACGCGGGAGTCAAACGGCTTCCGCGTTTTGCGTGTGTGTCGCGGCGGTTGTTGACGATTACAGCTTGTCGCTTCGATTAAGTTCGTTTGTTGAATGTTACTTTCTTTGTGCGGACAAAGAAAGTAACCAAAGAAAACCGCGCCTGCTATGACGCATCCTGCGTCATGCGACAGGCGATTGCGGCCGTCATCCATGACAGCCGGAGTTTCACTTTCACGGAGGACACATTATGAAGTTTGAACTGCCGCAGGTCGTCTTCAGCAAGGTTCTTCGTGCGGTCGTCGAATTCGAGCTGATTGACGACGGCGACAAGATTTTAATCGGCGTGTCGGGCGGCAAGGACAGTTTGCTGTTGACTTACGCGTTGGCGTGTCTCAAGCGTCGCACGAAGAAAAATTTTTCGTTGACCGCGCTGACCATTGATCCGAAGTTCACCGACGATTTCGGCGAAAAAGTTTCACGCGTCGCGAAGTTTTGTCGTGAACTGGACATTGAGCACGAAGTCCGCGCCGTCGACATTAACGCCTTGATTCGCGAGCAGTTGAACAAAAGTCCGTGCTTCACCTGCGCTTATTTTCGCCGAGCCGCCGTCAATCGTCGAGCCGTGGAAGTCGGCGCGAACAAAGTCGCTTACGCACATCATCTTGACGACGCAGTCGAAACGTTCTTCATGAGTTTGTTGTCGACGGGGCAGTTGACGACGTTCCTGCCGAAAACTTTCCTTGACCGCACGGGCGTGACGGTGATTCGTCCGCTGGTTTATCTGCGCGAATCCGAAATTGAAAAGTTCGCGAAGAAACGCGGGCTTGAAGTCTTGAAGTCGCCGTGCCCGTTCGACGGCGCGACGAATCGTCAACGCGTGAAGAATTTAATCGTCGAGCTTGAAAAATCGTTTCCCGACCTGTTCAATCACTTGGCGGCGGCAATGCGCACGAATTCAATCGGGCAGCTGTGGGACGCGCCGAAGACTCGTCAACAAATGCGAGAAACTTACTTCGGCTTCAAACGTTGACTGCCGTGTTAAAATATCGACGAAAAATTTTAGTTCGCGGCGACAAAGTTTGAGTTATGATAACGTCATGTCGCGTCAACTGTTTGGTTACTTTTTAAAAGTAACCGGCGAAAAATTTTTTTGGAGTGATTGATTTGACTTACGAAATTTTGTATCCCGAAGCGTTCCCCGTCGTCGAATGTCACCTTGAGCGCGGCGAAAGCATCAAGGCCGAATCCGACGCAATGATTGCAATGTCCACGACGATTGACGTTGAAGGCAAAATGGACGGCGGAATTTTGGGCGGCTTGGCACGCAAGTTTCTTTCGGGCGAAAGTATGTTCTTCCAGGAGTTGACGGCGCGTCGCGGCCCCGGCAAAGTTCTGTTCGGTCACGCGTTGCCCGGCGGCATTTTGGACGTTGAACTTGACGGCTCTTACGGCTTGACGATTCAGAAGGACGGCTTTCTCGCGTCGACACAAGGCATCGACATCAGCACGAAGGTTCAAAATCTGTCACGCGGATTTTTGAGCGGCGAAGGTTTCTTCGTCCTCAACGCCACGGGTCGCGGAACAATCTTCGTGTCGAGTTACGGCGTCATTCACCCGATTAACCTGGAAGACGGCGAAGAATTCATCATCGACAACGGGCACTTGGTCGCTTGGCCTGATTACATGGACTACAAAATCGAAAAGGCGTCGAGCGGCTGGATTTCGAGTATCACGTCGGGCGAAGGTCTCGTCTGTCGCTTCAGAGGCCCCGGCGTCGTACTGATTCAAACGCGCAACCCCGAAAGTTTCGAGGCGTGGATTCGCTCAATCGTTCCCGCGAAATAATCTGCGCGAAGTTGCAAAAAAAATTCCCCGTCGAACTTGGCGGGGATTTTTTTATATGCGTATCTCGAAGTGTTTGCCTTTGTCGTCGTCGTCTTTGGACGGGCGCGCAGGTTTCGTCACGGGCTTTGCAACGGGTTTCGTCGGAGGTTTGGTGACGGGCGTTGAAACTTTCGGCGGCGAAGGTTGCTTGACTTTGTCGACCGTCGCTTGAAGTCGTTCCGTCGAGTCCGCGAACAATTCCGATTTCGTGAGCGCGGGCTTGTCCGTGAACAAAAATTTCTTGACGACGACGACACCCGCAACCGCGACAAAAATTATCGTGCCGAGCCAAAACGCTGCGCCGTGGCCTTCGTGATAATTAATTGTCGGCTTGAACGTGCGCGGCTGTTCGGTGACGGTCTGCGGCTGAAAATCTTGCGACGTCTGCTGTTGCTGTTGAGCGGCGCGGGCGTCTTCTTCGCGAAACTGCCGCAAAACGTCTTGTCCGCGGTCATAATCCGACTGCGTGTCTTCAATCTGCGCGGGCTGTTCTTGACGCGAAGTTTCGTCGGGACGTTCGACGGTCTGCTTCGTCAACGCGCCTGAGCCTTGTGCAACTGCGTCGCGAGCCATTGATTCGGGGTCGTCAACTTTGCGCGTCACGGGAACTTCCTGCGGTTCGTCGGACGGTTCGTCCGAAATTTCGTCGGACGGTTCGTCAACATACGTGTCCCGTGTCCCTTGTCCCTCGTCCCTTAAAGACGGTTTCATTTCGATTCGCGGCGGAGTCGGCGGCGTCGGTCGAACGGCGGGCGCAGGCATCGTCGGCGGTTGCGGCGGCGTGAACGTCATTTCTTACAGCAGATGTGCGCGGAGTTCTTCGCCGCTTTGTGCCGACAGGTACGCGGGCGCAATGTCGAACACCGTCTTGCAACCGTTGTTGCCTTCCTTGTTGAGGCGATATGCGGCGCGTGCGTAAGCGACAAGAACTGCCGTGGTGAATTCGGGATTCGAGTCGAGCTTGAGGTTAAATTCGATTATGTGATTGTGCTCTTTGGATTGACCGGTCTTGCCCGAACGAATCACAAAGCCGCCGTGCGCAAGTCCCGCGTGTTTGGTGAGCAGTTCCTCTTCGCTGATAAAGTTGACAACCGTGTCGTAATCCGCGAAGTAATTCGGCATGGTTTTAATCGCCTGTTCGACTTCGGCGGCGTCGGCTCCGTCTTCAAGCACAACGTAACATTCGCGCAGATGTTTTTGACGCGTGGTAAGTTCGGGATTCTGTCCGCTGCGAACGGCGTCGAGTGCTGAATCAATCGGCACGGTGTACTGTTTTGCATTCTTGACGCCTTTGACGCGGCGAATCGCGTCGGAGTGACCTTGGCTGACACCGCGTCCCCAGAACGTGTAATCGTTGCCGTCGGGCAAAATCGCGTTTGCGTAAACGCGGGCGAGACTGAACAGTCCAGGGTCCCAGCCGACAGAAATTATCGCGACGTGTCCCGAAGCTTTTGCGTCCTTGTCGACGGCGGCGAAGTGTTCGGGAATTTTCGCGTGCGTGTCGAAGCTGTCAATCACGTTGAACATTGCGGCATATTCGGGCGTCTGCGTCGGAAGGTCAGTCGCGCTGCCGCCGCAAAGAATCATCACGTCGATTTTGCCGACCCAGTCTTTGACGTTCGCGACGTTGACGACGGGCACATTCGGCGTCTGGATTTTGACGGTTGACGGGTCACGACGAGTGAACACCGCGACAAGTTCAGTATCGGGATTTTCTTTGACGGCGCACTCAACGCCGCGTCCGAGGTTGCCGTATCCGAGAATTCCTATCTTCATGGTAGTTGCCTCCCGTTAATAAAAACTTTCAAAACCGTCACAAATTATAACACGATTGTTAGAGTATGCAACCGTTTCGACACATGAATACAATATTTTCAACGGGCGGCGTTCGTTGTACAATGTCCGAAAACTTTTCGAGGAGGCGGCAACATGAAAAATTTTCTTGCGGCGATTGTCGTTTTGTTGAGCTTGACGGCCGTCGCGCACGCCGAAGTTCAATCGTACACGGGCACGGGCGAAGTTTTGCTTGTGTCCGAAGATATGAGCGACCGTTTAAAGCAAAATGTTTTACCAAAGTTGATGTCGCCCGAAAAAGCTTATGAATTTTCGCAAGAAATTGCTGAGAAGCGAAAGCAAGACGAAGCCGAAAGAACTTTCAAATACGTCGCGATAATCGTCGGGATTCTCGTTGTCGTCGGCGCGGGAATATTTTTCTTCAGGCCGGCATTTCGCTCGTTCGGGAAGTCCGCCGACTTGACGCGCATGATTCAAAAGTACAGCGGCGACTGCATGAATCCGCAAGTCGTCCCCGAAATTTATTTGTACTGTTGCAATAACGAAATGTTGAGTCCAATCGTCCGCAAGCACGGCGCAACCTTCAACGACTTCGCCGCAGTTTACATTTTGCTGATTTCTTCGTGTAACGTCGGCGGCAAAGGGCACTTCATCCCGATTTCGGCGTTTTTCTTCGCGAGTTCGTTGGATTATGTCTTGTCGCATAAAAACGCGTGGTATACTGAAGACAGCCTGTGGTTGATGAAATATTTCGGCCTGCTTTCGTGAGGCGACGGCGTGAATCATGTTTACTGAAATTTTTTTGTGCGTGACGTTGGCGGCACTGTTGACAGTCGTCGGTTCGCGGTGGATTGACAAACTTTATCGCACGAGCACGGAGTTGACTTTTCCCGAAGAAATTTCCGCACGCGCAAAGTTCCGACGGCCGCTGATGTTCGTCGCGCTTACGGGGCTGATTTACTTGTCGGAGCCGACGTTGACGCCCGAAACTTGCTTCACGGTCGCGGCGATATTTTTGCTTGCGCTCATGACGGCGACGGATTTTGAACAGTACATGCTTTTCGACGCGATGACTTTGTCGCTTGCGATAATCGGGGCAATTCGCGTGTGGCAACTCAACTTGAACGTCTTCGACTGCGCGGCGGCGTCACTTGTCGGCGGCGGATTTTTTTTGTTGCTTGCGGTGACGACAAAAGCACTCGGCGGCGGCGACGTGAAATTAATCGCGGCTCTGGGCTTGTGGCTCGGTTGCGAAAAACTTTTAAACGTCGTGTTAATCGGCTCAATCGCGGGCGGAATTGCGGCGTTGACGATGATTCTGTCCAAGAAAAAAGACCGCAGCGATTGCTTCGCTTACGGCCCATATTTCACGCTCACGGCGATTTACTTTCTCTTGTGACGCAGGTAAAGCCACGCGATTATCACGACGCTCACGACAATAAACGCCGCGCTGAACTTGTGCCCGACCTCAAGGAGATATTCCCAGTTGTCGCCCAAAAGTTGACCCGCGTACAAAATTAGCGCAGTCCACGGCAACGAACCCATGAACGTGTAAAACAGAAATTGCTTGAAGTTGACCCGTGCGAAACCCGCCGGCAGTGAAATAAACGTTCGCACGACGGGCAACATGCGGCTGAAGAACACGGCGCGAATTCCGTATTTGTCGAACCAGCGTTGCGCCAAGTCGACGTGAGATTTCTTGATGAAAAAATATTTCCCGTACTTGTCGACGAACTTCCGACCGCCCGTCGCGCCGACAGCGTAAGCGAAAATCGAACCCGCCATGCCGCCGACCATGCCCGCGATCATTGCGCCGGTGAAAGTCATCTTGTCCGCGCTGATTAAGTAGCCCGCGAAGCCAAGAATCAATTCGCTCGGCACGGGAATGCAGGCGTTCTCCATTGCCATCAAAATCGCGACGGCGAAGTAACCCCACGAGTCGATAAAGTTCAGAAACGCTTGCGAAATCTGTTCCAATTAATTGTCCTCGTTGACGGCGGGCGTTTCGTCGGCGGGCTGAACGTCGGCAACTTGCTGAACCTGCGCGGGCTTGTCGAAGTCTTTGAAGTCGTCGCCGTAGCCGTAATGTTCAATGACGTAATCCAAATCCTTGTCGCCGCGGCCGCTCAAGTTGACCAGAATCGAGCCTTTGTCCATTTCACGTGCGCGACGCATTGCGTAAGCCAGAGCGTGTGCACTTTCGAGCGCGGGAATAATTCCTTCGTAGCGGCTGAGTTTGAAGAACGCGTCGACAGTTTCAATGTCGGAAGCAACGTCGTATTTGATTCGCCCGACTTCGCGCAGGAACGCATGTTCGGGGCCGACCGACGGATAATCGAGTCCGCTTGCGATTGAGTAGACGGGCGCGGGATTGCCGTTTTCGTCCTTGAGCATGATTGAATCAAAGCCGTGCATGACGCCTTCGGTGCCGTAAGACATTGACGCCGCGTGGTCACCGAGTTTTTCGCCGCGACCCAAAGGTTCCACGCCGACAATTTCGACGGGGTCATTGATAAACGGCAGGAAGAATCCAATCGAATTCGAGCCGCCGCCGACGCAAGCCGTCACCACGTCGGGCAGGAAACCCATCATGTCTTGGAACTGAGCGCGTGCCTCTTCGCCGACGACCATTTGGAAATCGCGAACCATCATCGGAAACGGATGCGGCCCCACCGCCGAGCCGATACAGTAAATCGTGTCTTTGTAATTCTGCAGATAATCTTCAAACGCGGCGTCGACTGCCTCTTTAAGCGTCTTAAGTCCCGTCGACACGGGCACGACGTTTGCGCCGAGAACTTTCATGCGTGCGACGTTGGGAGCTTGTTTGGCAATGTCGACTTCGCCCATGTAAATTGTGCATTCCAGTCCGAAAAATGCAGCCGCAGTCGCCAAAGCCACGCCGTGTTGACCTGCGCCCGTTTCGGCAATGATGCGTTTCTTGCCCATGAATTTGGCGAGCAGACCTTCGCCCATGCAGTGATTGAGTTTGTGCGCGCCGCTGTGATTCAAGTCTTCGCGCTTGAGGTAAATTTGACAGTTGCCGAGCTTGCGGCTGAGGTTTTCGCAGTGATAAACGGGCGTCGGGCGACCCTGAAATTCGCGGCGGATGCGGCGAAGTTCGTTGATAAACTGCGACGAGTGGCAAATTGTCAAGTAAGCCTGCGTGATCTCTTCCATTGCGGGCACGAGTTGTTCGGGCAGGTACGCGCCGCCGAAGCGTCCGAAGCGACCCGACTTCGACGGATAATTTTTCAGATACGTGGTGAAATCCATTGAGTTGAACCTCCTGCAAAAATTTTTGAGGGAACGCCGCGTTATTCGCCGAACGTCATAGCAATTCCTGTTGTATGTCAAATTTTTATTTCGGCGACGGCGACGGTGCCCGGCTTGCAATCGAAATCGCGTTCGACGGGCAACGAAATCTTGATGATGAATTTGTCGTTGGGCTTGGCTTGAGTTTCTGCGGCGGGAATTTCGGGCAACTTCGGCGGCGTCGGTTGACTTTCGGTTGACGGAGTTTCGGGTTGAGTTGCAGGTTGAGCGTCCGTCGGTTGAGCGGGCGTTGAAGTTTCGTTTTGAGTTTCGGCGACCGTCGGTTTTTCTTCGGGCGGCGATTGTGCTTGCGGCGCGGGCTGATTCGTCGCGTCGGGAATTTCGGGCAGTTCAAGCGGCTCTTCGGCGTCCGAATCTTCGTCGGCGGCTTGCGCGACGTTCGGCTTGATTTTTTCCATGACCGTGCCGAAAAGTTTTTTGCCGTCGATTGTGACCGTCGCCAACTTGCCCAGCGGAATTTTGTTGAAGATGTCTTCGGTGACTTCGGCCTCGACCCAAAGCTCGCGATTGTCGCCGATTCGTGCGACGCTGTCACCCGCCGTCAAAGCCGCTTCGGTCTCCGTGCTGTAATAAATCGCTCCGCTGACGGGCGCAATGACTTCAGTCTCGCGGGCTTCTTGACGGGCGACGTTCAAAGAAAGTTCCGCCTGCTTAATCGCTTGTTCGGCACCCGCCAAAACTTCGGGCGGCGTGGGACGAAACTCGTCGACGTATTCGGTGTAATACTCGACGGTCGGCTCGGATGAATATTGCGGCGACGAAGATTCGGACAGCGCGCTTTCGTAAGCACGTCGGGCGGCGTCGCGTTGAACGGCACTTACCGCGCCCATCTCGAAAAGTTCCGCCATGCGATTGGCTCGTTCTTCAAGTTTCGCCAAATTGCCCGAACCGCCTCCGCCGCCGGGTGAAGTTTGAACTTGCTTGTAAGTGACGCGTTCGCGCTGAACGGCGACTTTGACCCATTGACCTTCCTGAAGTCGTGCGTACTGGTCTTTGGCAAGCTGAACGGTGTTTTCAAGCTGCTTAATTTCTTCGTCGGTGATGTCGACTTCAAGCCGCGCAATCACGTCGCCCGCCTGAACCTGCGCGCCGTCGTCGAACAAAAGTTCTTTAACCTTGCCCGTCGTCAACACGCGAACCGAAACCATCGTGCCGGCGACTTTGGCGTTGTCGAGGTGAACGACTTCGCTCCTGTGCCAATAACGAAATTCCGCGTAACCGATAATCGCCGCGACAATCAGAAGCGACGGCAACGCGAAGCGAATAATTTTGTTGACCTTGGCGGTCAAATCAATGTCATGCATGTTGTTAGCTCCAAAAATTTTTACGGCATTGTACAACACGCAAAAAAAAATTTCCACAGCCCGCGCAGGTTGTGGAATTTTTTATCGTGGACTTAGTTTGCGTCGTAAATTTCTTTAAGCAGAGTTTCCTTGCGAAGTGAGCGACATTGACAACTTTGCGCAACGTCCAAACTTTTCAGCGCGTCGAGTAAGATGTTGCCGATTAACTGCGCGTCGTCGAAAAAAATATCTTTCATGACTTCGTGCGACCAAAGCTTGAGACCTTCGCCGTAATTGACGACGAAAGACAAATTCGCATAACACGCGCCGATTTCCCGCGCAAGATAAACTTCGGGCGCAAGACTTTGACCGACAATGTCCGCGTGACCTTTGAGCATTGCAATTTCGGCGGGGCTCTCGAAGTGTCGGCCGTCCGTCACCGCGTAAATTCCGCGATCGAAAATCCGTCCGTCAAAAAATTTCTTCGCCGAAGTCAACAAACTTTCGCGCAGATTTGGGCACAAAGCGTCGCGCATAATCAGCAGATATCGCCCGTCAAGCTGAACGTCCTTGCGCGTGGACATGTCAAGATAATCGTCGGGGACAAGCAAGTCACGCGGATTTAACAGTCGATTGACGGAGCCGACGCCGCCTTCGGAAAAAATTTTTTTAACGCCAAGTTCGCGGAACGTCCAGAAAACTTGTCGCGACGAATCAGCGCGGGTAACGCCGCTTCGCCAGCCGTGCATTTTGCAAGTCAAAAAATTTTTCCCGCCGACGCTGCACAATCTGAACGCGGGACTTTGACCGTAAGGCGTGTCGAAAAATAAATCGTCCGCCAAAATCTCCACGTCCGCGAAATTCTTCGGGAAGTCACTCGACAGCGTGCCCGACCCGCCGACAATCGCAAAGTCAATCGCCTGCAACTCGTCCGACATTTACGCCGACTCCTTCGACAGGTTGACTTCTTCGTCCAGCGGGAAAATCTGCGGCTGCTCTTCGCCTTTGATGCAAGCTTCGGTTATCACGACGCGGCGCGGCTCGTTCGTTTTCGGGATGTCGAACATGACTTCAAGCATGACGTCTTCGATTATGCCTTTGAGCGAACGTGCGCCGGTTTTGCGTTCGATTGCCATTTTTGCGACTTGACGCAGGGCGGCTTCCTCGAATTCAAGTTTGACGTTGTCCATTGCCAAAAGTTTTTCGTACTGCTTGACGGGCGCATTTTTCGGCTCGGTCAAAATTCTCAGCAAGGCGTCTTCGTCCAAAGTTTCAAGCGTGCAAATGACGGGCAGGCGTCCGATAATTTCGGGGATGATGCCGTACTTCATGAGATCTTCGGGGCGCACCTGGTGAATCAGCTCGTTGAACTTCTTGTCGGTGTCTTCCTTCGACGGGACTTCGGAGCCGAAACCGATAGCCGAATCGCCTTTCTTGACACGCTTCTCGACGATTTTTTCAATGCCGACGAATGCGCCGCCGACGATGAACAAAATGTTTTTCGTGTTGACTTTGATTGTCGGAGCTTCGGGATGTTTGCGTTGCCCGCGTTCGGTGAACTCGACGAAACTGCCTTCAAGCATTTTGAGCAAACCTTGTTGAACGCCTTCGTGCCCGGGGTCGGCGGTTATCGAATTGTTCTCGCCGGACTTGCGCGCAATTTTGTCGAATTCGTCAAGGTAAATGATTCCGTGCTCGGTTTTTTCGATATCCTTGCCCGCCGCGTAATAAAGATTTCGCACGGCAACTTCCACGTCCGCGCCGACGAAACCGGCTTCCGTCAAGCTCGACGCGTCAGTCACGGCGAAAGGAATATCCAACAGCTTCGACAGGTGGCTTAACATTGCAGTCTTGCCGCAACCCGTCGGCCCCAAAATGATGACGTTTGACTTTTCGATTTCGTCGTCACTGCCGCGGTTGTCCAGCTCGTACTTCATGCGCTTGTAATGATTGTACGCCGCCACGGACAGAATTTTTTTGGCGCGCTCCTGCATGATGATGAATTCGTCGAGATAAGCTTTGATGACGTGCGGCTTGTTTTTCTCAAGCAGAGTGCCCAACGTCGCGTTGAACCCGCGTTTGACTGCCTTGCCGCGTTTGGTTTCTTCGTCTTCAATCCAGTGGTAAATATTTTTGACGCAGCTTTTGCAGATGGCAAAACCGGTGTTCGGGTCGAGGACGGGCATGTCCACGCGACTTTGAACTTTGATTCGCCGCCCGCACATACTGCAGTGGAAACTTTCAATCGTCATAAAAAGATTTCTCCTTTGTTGTGTGCCGATAAAATCCTTGCAATTAAAAATCACAGCGCGTATAATACACCCTGCGCGGTTTTCGCGTCAACTTAAAGTTACGAACGGCGGTGAACTGTCACGACGGGCACAAGCGTTTTTGACGACGACTGGTATCCCGAATTTTGCTACGCAGCTTCAAGGCACGAAGACATTTTCCGCAACTTCAAGCGGCACCCCGTGTACAATCGCGTGGTGGAGTACATGTCGCCCGAATTCGGCAGCGAGTGCTTCAAGTACATTTTGAACGCCGCGAACTTCACCGAAAGCGATTGGCTGTTCTTTCTTGCGAATGATTCGGTCGGCAACCCGTACTTGTCGCGCTTCAATTGCGGCGACTCAATGGTTATCGCTTCGCCGACGACGCTTCGTTACGTGAAAGTTTTGGTCGACGTGTTGACTTTGTTCGACGTTGAAAAAATTCGCACGGTGACGGAGATCGGTATCGGTTATGGCGGGCAATGTCGAATTCTGCGAAACTTCCTGCCGCTTGCCCGATACAACTTGGTTGACCTGCCCGAAGTGCTCGCGCTTGCCGAAAAGTTTTTGACCGCGCTTAATGTGACGGGCGACGACGTTCGTTATCTGGACGGCACGCACCTTTACAACGACGCGCCGTGTGACTTGCTGATAAGCGATTATGCTTTTTCGGAGCTGGGCAAACCCGCGCAGAAAGTTTATCTCGAAAAGATTTTGTCGAAGTCAAAAGCGGGCTATGTCACGTGGGACGGCGACTTTTTCGCGGAGGCTGGACTTTACGACGGCTTGACGCTTGAAGAATTCATGTCAATCTTGCCGCATGACGCGACTGTCTTGCCCGAAAATCCCGTGACAACATCCGAAACAAACCGCGTCGTCATTTGGGGCGCGAAGTAATTTTTTTTCAGGTGACGCACATGAAACAAACCGGAGTAATTGACATCGACAAGTGGCGTATCCTTTGCTACAGAGCCGCCAGACTTCCGCAAGTCTTTGAAACCTTCAGGCGCGACCCGTTGTACTTGAACGTCGTCGAAGGCGTTTCGTCCGAACTCGGCGCACAATATCTCGACATGATTTTCAACGGCTACAACTTCCAACTTCGCGACGAAATGTGGCCGGTCTTGCTCAAGAACGATTCGGTCGGCAACCCGCCGCTTTACGATTATGACTTCGGCGCGGGCATAATCTGTTGTTCACCCGCCACGCTTCGTTACATCAAGGTTTTCTGCGACTTGGTTTCGCTGTTCGACATCGACAAGATTCACACCGTCGCGGAGATTGGCATCGGTTACGGCGGACAATGTCGCGTTGCAATGAACATCTTGCCGACGCTTCGTTACAAGCTGATTGACTTGCCCGAAGTGCTGTTGCTTGCCGAAAGATTTTTGACCACGCTTGATACAACGGGCGACATTCGCTATATTGACGGGACGCATCTTTATGACGCCGTGCCGTGCGATTTGGTTGTCAGCAATTACGCCTTCGCCGAACTCACCAAGGAGACGCAACGCTTTTATATCGAAAAAGTTATCGCGAATTCTTCGGCGGGCTACATGACGTGGAACCGTTCCATGTTGGTCAGAGGCGGTTGGAACGACGGCTACGAAGTCGAAGACATTTTGTCGATGATTCCGAATTCGCGAGCCATTCCCGAAGTGCCGCCCGCGTTTCACGACGACTGCATAATCGTTTGGGGCACAAAGTAAACGGAGGTTTTTATGACCGCGACAGGTTTGTCCGACAACGGAAAATATCCTGCGTTTTGTTACACTGCGGCGCGTCAAGACGAAGTTTTTCGCAACTTCAAGCGCGATCCGATTTAAAATCAAATTCTCGAACATTTGACTCCCGAACAGGGCGCGCAATATCTCGACGTCATCTTGAACGATTACGATATTGAATTGACCGACGCGCAGTGGGAATTGATTTTGCTCAACGATTCGCTCGGTAACCCGCGCACCGCCGAATACGAATTCGGCGATAAAATTTTGAACTGCGCACCGACGACGCTTCGTTACACGAAAGTTCTGCTGGACTTGGCGACGCTGTTTGACTTCAATGAAATTCAAACCGTCGCGGAAGTCGGTATCGGTTACGGCGGACAATGTCGACTTGCAATGAACCTGTTGCCGATTGCCCGTTACGAATTGATTGACTTGCCCGAAGTGCTTCTGCTTGCCGAAAGATTTTTGACCGCGCTTGACACGGCGGGCGATATTCGTTATCGCGACGGCACACACCTTTACAACGACGTGCCCTGTGACTTGGTCGTCAGCAATTACGCCTTCGCCGAGTTGACCACCGCCGTACAGGACATTTACTTTGACAAAATCGTCAGACACTCCAAAGCCGGCTACATGACCTGGAACAGCGAAATGTTCACGCGACACGGTATCGCGGTCGGCTACAGTGCTCAAGAATTCGCTTCTATGATTCCCGGCGCGAAGATCATCCCCGAAATTCCGTTGACCGCGCCCGGAAATTGCATTATCGTTTGGGGAACCAGAAAGTGAGGTGTTCAGCTTGAAAGAGAAAATTCATCCGCAGTACTTCGAGGCTACCGTTACTTGCGGTTGCGGCAATACTTTTAAAACCGGCTCCACGAAAAAAGAATTGCGCGTGGACGTTTGCTCGAAATGCCATCCGTTCTTCACGGGTCGTCAGCGCGACGTCAAAGCCGGCGGTCGAATCGAAAAGTTCAACAAGCGTTACAAAAAAGGTTGAGTCAAAATCTTTCGGGCAGGGTGAGCCAATCGCCCTGCTTGTTTTAATTTAACGAGGCGACACATGGACAGAATTTTATTCCTGAAACGATTTATCGACGAGCCGAAGAAAATCGGCAGCCTTACGCCAAGTTCGCGCTTCCTCGTGCAGAAAATGCTTGACGCTTTGCCGTGGAAAAACTTTTCGCACGTGGCGGAATTGGGCGCGGGCACGGGCACGTTCACCGCTCAAATTTGCAAACGAAAATTGCCCGACTGCAAACTTTTGGTCGTCGAACAAGATTTCGAGATGCGTCAACTGCTTGAAGAAAAATATCCGCTGGCGTCGTTTGAATCCTTCGCCGAAAATCTTTGCGCCGCCGTGCGACGTGAAAATTTCGCGCCGCTTGACTGCGTGATTTCAAGCTTGCCGTTTGCGAACATGGACGAAGGATTACGCCGACAAATAATCGAAAACGTTTGCCGCGCACTCAAACCCGACGGAACTTTGGTCATGTTCCAATACTCGTTGCAGATGAAAAGTTTGCTGCGCGAATACTTCCCCGCCGTGAAGATCGAATTCGTGTTGCTCAACTTCCCGCCGGCGTTCGTTTACTTCTGTCGAAAATGATGACCGCGAAGAGTTTTGACAAATTTTATGCCGCCGTCGCCGACGGAGTTGCCCGGTTGCTTGCCGACAACAAAAATCTTGTGTGCGTGCTGTTGGCGCTGAATCTGCCGCTGTTCGTGCACGTGTACTTGATGATTGAATATAGCCCGCTCGTGGTGACGGACGCCGTGTTATTCGCGCTCATGGTTGCGAAATTGGCAACAGAAATTTTAATCCCGCGTGCCGTCAAAGAAATCCGCGAGTACCGCGAAGTTTACGACAACTTAGACGCGGCGACAATCGAAATCACGCACAACGAAAGCAATCTGCCGTTTGTGATTTTCATTTTGGGCGAGTCGACCAATCGCAATCACATGAGCATTTACGGTTACGACAAGCCGACGACGCCCAACCTGCAACGGCGACTTGACGCGGGCGATTTGATTGTTTTCGGCGACTGCGTGAGCGGCGCGACTGAGACAATGCCGTCATGCCAGCGAATGTTTACGTTTTATCGTAACGAAATGCACGACGACGGACGACCCTGGTATACTTACACGAATTTGTTCGACATTTTGAAGGCGGCGGGTTATCACACGGCGTGGCTGTCCAATCAGGAAGTCACGGGCATTTACGGCAACGTGCCACGCGCTTACGCCAACCGTTGCGACGAAAAAAATTTCACCACGCTCCACGACACCGAGACGACCGTTTACGAGCTTGACGAAAAAATTTTGCCGCTGTTGGACGCGAGCTTGGCTGAGAATTCTTACGCGAAAAATTTTTACGTCTTGCATCTTTTGGGCACGCATATGAATTATCGGGCGCGGTACCCCGACGAGTTCGACGTCTTCCGACCCGAAGACGAGAGTGCCGAAGTTCCGTTGCAACGCAAGTATCAGGCGGCTTACGACAACGCAGTTTTGTACAACGACTTTATCGTCGAGCAGATTATCGAGCGGTTCGCGGACAAGGACGCGCTGATTTTTTACGTTGCCGACCACGGCGAAAATGTTTTCGAGGACGGCGAAATCTTGGGGCACGGTCCTTACGGCGACAAGTGGCAGTTTGAAATTCCCGCGCTGATTTGGTTGTCGGACAAGTGCAAGGCGACGCGTCCCGACCTGTGCGAAAAAATTGCGGCGGCTCAAAATCGCCCGTTCATGACTGACGACTTGATTCACGCGCTGTTGGACTTGCTGGAGATTCACACGCCCGAATTCGATTCGCGCAAAAGTTTGTTCAGCCCGGACTTCGACGCGACGCGCAAACGAATTTACAAAGACCACGAGTATCGCGACGGGCAACTTATCCCCTTGTCGAACTGAAACGTCAAACGCTTGACTTGCGACGGTAACCGGCCGTCACGGACGACGGCCGCACCGCCTGCGCGTGATACACGATGTATCACAGCAGGCGCGGCTTTCTTTGCTGCTTTCTTTCGCCGCCGAAAGAAAGCAGATCAACCTTTTTCGGAGGCGATTTTTATGGATAAACCACTGGTCGGCGGACAAGCGGTTATCGAAGGCGTAATGATGCGCGGCTTCGGCAAAGTGGCAACCGCCGTTCGCACACCCGACGGACAAATCAACGTGCAAGTCAACCCCGTCAGCTCAATCGCCGAACGTTTCCCCGTGCTGAAATTGCCGATATTGCGCGGCGCGGTTGCCTTGTTCGAGTCTTTAATTTTGGGCATGAAGTCGCTTTCGTTTTCGGCTCAGGCGGCGGGCGAAGAGGACGAGCAGTTGTCCGACCGCGAAATAATCGGCACGGTAATTGCGGCGATTGCTCTGGCTTGCGTGCTGTTTTTGGCGATACCGACGGGCGCGGCGAAAATCTTTCACGAGTTCACCGACGACCCGTTGATTTTGAACTTGGCGGAAGGTTTCCTGCGGCTGATAATCTTCCTGGCGTATTTAATTGCAATTTCGCAAATGAAGGACATTCGGCGGACGTTTCAATATCACGGCGCGGAGCACAAAACAATTTTCTGCTACGAGGCGGGCGAAGAGTTGACAGTCGCGAACGCAAAAAAATTCCCGCGCCTGCATCCCAGGTGCGGAACCGCGTTTCTGCTGATTGTCATGCTGGTAAGTATTTTCGTGTTCGCGTTTTTGGGCTGGCCGGAACTGTGGCTGCGAATCTTGTCGCGGATAATTTTGTTGCCGCTGGTTGCGGGAATTTCGTACGAGCTGATTCGGTTTTCGGCGCGGTCGACGAATTCAATCGTGCGACTTGCGACGTTGCCGGGGCTTTGGTTGCAGTACTTGACGACACGCGAACCCGATGACTCGATGCTTGAAGTCGCGATAAAATCACTGCAGGCGGTCACGCCGCAACAGTAACGGCTTACGTTACTTTCTTTCCGCGTGGAAAGAAAGTAACCAAAGAAAGACGCGCCTGCTATGACGCATCCTGCGTCATGCGACAGGCGGAGACGGCCGACATCCATGTCGGCCGGTGTTTACCCCGTTGCGTGTCGTTTACTGCGCGGGAATGACGATTTCGGGCGCGTCGAACTTTTTATCAAGCGCGAGGATTTTTTTCTCGACGACGTTGTATTGAACGTGTTGATAATTTTTGCCGTCAATCTTCACGCCGTCGGCAAGCTTGACGTTTTTGTCGGTCTTGAGCTTGATCTTGCCGTAAAAGTCGACAATCTTCGTGTCCCAGTTGAAAACGGCCGTGTCCGCGTTTATCTCGACGGCGGACTTGCTTGCGAACTTGACCTTGCCCGTGACGGAAGCGGTCTTCGTCGCCCAAACGATATAAGCGCGGTCGCAACTGAAAGTTATGTCGTTCTGTTCGAGCTTGACTTTGCCGTCCGCCCAACAGCACTGTTTCTTCATGCTGACGCGAGCCTCGTCGGCGCTGATTTTGCCTTTGAAGCCGTGGTTGTCCATTGCGACGTGAACGTTGTTTCGCAGAACGAAAACGTCGTTGAAGATGTCGTAATATTGTTCGCCTGCGGAAATGTCGGGCATTGCGGCGAAAGCGTTCACCTGCGCTAAGACGAGCACAAGCACCGTCAACGCGAAAATTTTTAAAGCTCTCATGCGAATTCCTCCGTGAAAAATTTCTGCGCGGATTGTAACTTAACGCGATAAGTTTTTCAATCGGCGGCGGAAAATTTTGCGCGAAGTCTTGACAACCTGTGACGAGGCGTTAAACTTTTATGGAAAGGATGTGAACGTTCATGAGAAAATTTTTGTTCGCGGCTTTGATGTTGGTCGCGACGCTTGCACTTGTCGGTTGCGGCTCCGGCGGCGACACGGCTTTGTTGTCCAACAAGAACGTCAACGATGTGCTTGACGACTTCCGCGCCTCCGAAAAAGAATTGGGCTACGAAATTCACGACGTCAAGTACGGCGAAAACAACGGCGAACATTTCTGTTCGGCGGTCTTCGACAAGGCAAATCGCGGCTCCGTCTACTTCACCGTGACCGAAAAAGGCGAGCTCATCTCCGCGAAAATTTTGATGACTGACGCGACGGATTACAACTTGGGCTATCAGGGCGGTTTCCTGCTCACGCGGATTTTGTTCGCGTCGAACTTCACGCAGGACGAAATTCAACAGATGCTCAAAGACGAAGCCGCTTACGTCAACGCGGAAATTGCCAAACAACAAAACTCCGTCACGCCCGCGATTGACAAAGAATTTTTCGTGACGAGCGCGGCGAAGAACAAGAAAGCCTCCGTCCACGTCAAGGCGAACGAACACGAACTGAGTTACACGGTCGCCGTCGCGAAGTAAATTCACGCAAACGAAAAGACACCCGTTCAAGCGAGCGAGTGTCTTTTTTAATTGCGATTGACGCTTACCGATAAGACTTTTTGTAGATGTTGAGCATGTCCTCATCCGACAATTCGACGGGGTCGAACTGCAACAGGAAGCCCATTGCGTCGCGGGTATTTTGAACCATCTTCGGGAACTCTTCGGGCGAAATGCCGTAGTCGCTCATCTTCAGGTTGTCGACGCCGCACGCCGCCTGCATTTCCTTGAGCGCGTCGATAAAGTCTTCGGCTTTGTCCGCGTTGACTTTGCCCATTGCGCGAGCCATGTCGATAAACTTTTCGTCGCAGGCGTGCTTTTCGACGAAGTGCCCGAAGTAAGCAAGCGACAACATAATCAAGCCCGCGCCGTGCGGTAATTCGGGGTGGTAAGCACTCAACGCGTGTTCGAGCGAATGTTCCGCCGTGCAAACACAAACGTCCATCGAAAATCCGCCCAAAGTGTTCGCGAAGGCAACCTGCGTGCGCGCCTCAAGATTTTTTCCGTCGTTGACGGCAACGGGCAAGTACTTCGCAAGCTTGGCAATGGCGGTCAACTCAATCATTGCGGAAGCCTCATTGCACGCGTTGGAGATGTAACCTTCGGCGTTGTGGAAGAACGCGTCGAAGCCCTGGTACGCCGTGAAATGTTTCGGGACGGTCAACATGTAAACGGGGTCGACAATCGCAAGCGTCGGGTAGCTGCCGAAGAACGCAGTCTTTTCGTTCGTGTCGAGGTTGGTGATAACCGCGCCCGCGTCAACTTCGGAGCCTGTGCCCGCGCTGGTGGTTATCGCGACGTAAGGCAACGCTTTTTCGGTCAACGGTTTCTTGCCGCCCGTGCCGAACATGATGTAATCCCAAACGCGCCCGCCGTCGGTTTGCGGAATGACGCTTGCAATGGCTTTCGCCGCGTCGAGCACGGAGCCGCCGCCGAGTCCGCAGACGAAATCGCAACCGTTTGCACGCCCGAAGTCCACGCCTTCTTGAACGGCGGGTTCAGTCGGGTTCGCGCCAATTTTGTTGTAAACGACGAAGTCCGCGCCCCAAAGTTTCAGCTCTTCCTGCAACTTGTCGAGACTGCCGTTGGTTTTCGTCGAGCGGCCGTTCGAGATGACAATCAAAGCTTTCTTGCCGAGCGGAGCTTCCTTGTGCAATTCGCCGAGCTTGCCCGCGCCGAACAAAATTTTCGTCGGGATGTTCCAAACGAAGCTCATGTTAATCACTCTCCCAAAAGTTTTTCGTGACGCGCAGATTGTAACACGTCAAGTCAACTTCAACGCAAGAAAATTTTCGTGTGTCGTGTTACTTTTCTTTGGCAGCAAAGAAAAGTAACCAAAAGAAACTGCGCCCGCAGTGAAACCTTCCGGGTTTCAACGCGGGCGATTGCGGCCGTCATCCATGACGGCCGGAAGTTCGTTCGCGTGACGGTCAAGAAAATTTTCGTCGCCCAAAAGGATTTTCGCCGCCCGTGACAAAATAATTCCCTGCGTATCGAAAGGAGTGTTTTACATGAAAGTTTTATTGATCAACGGTTCCCCGAAGTCCAAAGGCAACACGAGCATTGCGCTTGCCGAGATGATTAAAGTTTTCGAGTCCGAAGGCGTCGAGACCGAATTGATTCACGTCGGGCACAGGGACATTCGCGGCTGTATCGGCTGTTTCAAATGCTTTGAACTCGGTCATTGCGTTTTCAAGGACATTGTCAACGAAGTCGCGCCGAAATTCATTGAGGCTGACGGTTTGGTTATCGGCGCACCCGTTTATTACAGCAAGCCCAATGCCACGGTGCTCGCTTTCCTTGACAGACTTTTTGCAAGCACGAACAAAGTTGACAAGACGATGAAAGTCGGCGCAAGTGTCGTGATTTGTCGTCGCGGCGGCGCAAGTTCGTCGTTCGACATGCTCAACAAATATTTTGGGATGAACGGCATGGTGACGGCGGGCAGTCAATATTGGAATATGGTTTACGGGCGTGAACCCGGCGAGGCGGCTCAAGACGCCGAAGGTTTGCAGACGATGCGAACGCTTGCCCGCAACATGACGTTTCTCATGAAGTCAATCGCTCTCGGCAAAGAACAATTCGGCTTGCCCGAACGCGAAGAGTGGATTGCCACGCATTTTATCAGATGAAAACTTTCAGACCCGTTTATGTGCGCGAATTCAAATGTGACGGCAAAGCTTGTTATTCGCGTTGTTGCCGCGATTGGAAGATTTCCGTCGACGAAGACACGCGGCAAAAATATTTGAACTTGCCCGACGACGAACGCGAAGATTTTTTCCGTCACGTGACAGACGAAAATTCGATTCGCCCGACGAATTCGGGCGCGTGTCCGTTTTTGAACGACGAACTTTTGTGTAACCTGCAACTCAAACGCGGCGAAGAATTCTTGCCCGCCGTGTGTCAAAGTTTTCCGCGAGTGACGTACAAACTTGACGACGAAACATTTCTGCAGGCAATGACGCTGACTTGTCCCGTGGCGGCGATTGAAATTCTCCTGCGCGACGAACCGATAACCTTCGAGACCGTCGACGGCGTCAACGCACGGCTGGTGTTCGACTTCACGAAGAAACTTTCGCGCCCCGTCAAAGAATTTTTGTTCGTGCAACAAAAGGCGATTGAAATTCTTCAGCGGCGTGACTTGTCGATAAATCGTCGGCTCAAGCGGCTGTGTCGAATTTTCGGCGAAAAGTCCGTGCCCGTTCACTTCGACAGCGAGAGCAACGCGGCGGCTTTGGCAGAAATTTTCGGCGAAACTTACGACGCGGGCTTGACCGTCGACAAGAAGACGCGCCTTATCGAAAGTTACCTTGTCGCCCGCAAAAACGTCTTGACGCAAATGTACGAGAACTTTTCGACCGTCGCGGAAAATTGGCTTGTCAACGAATTTGTCATGCGGCTGTACCCGTGCGCGTTCGTCGGCGACGACAGCTTTAATTGCCGCGTGTTCGTGACGACCTTTCGGCTTGCGGAATTTGCGGCGATGTTGACGGCTTTGGCACGCGGGCGATTGACCGTCGAAATTTTGTTGGAGATGCTTTGCGCGCTGGACGACAAACTTGCTCACAGCACGGGCGGCATGGAGGCGATAAAAGCTTTTGCCGCGTTGCACGAGTCGGAAGTCTTCGCCGCGCTGATGTTGGACGACTGAAAGTTTTCGTCGCGGCGGTTTGTCGCTTACTCGAAGCTTATTCGTGTTAATCTACTTTCTTTCGGCAGCGAAAGAAAGTAGCAAAGAAAGCTGCGCCCGCTACGATACATCCTGTATCGTGCGACGGGCGACGGCGGCCGTCATCCATGACGGCCGGTTACTGTTGCTTACAAAAGAGGTGATTGTCATGAAAGAAATTCTTGAACTGCTGGAGCACAACGCCCGCTTGACCACGAGCGAGCTTGCTTCCATGTTGCAAAAATCCGAGTACGAAATTGAACGCGACATTGCCGTCCTCGAAAAAGAAAAAATCATCCTGTCTTACGGCGCGCTGATTAACTGGGAAAAATTCGGCGACGACGTGGTCACTGCGGTGATTGAAATTAACTTGACGCCGCAACGCGAAGTCGGCTTCGACGCCATTGCCGAACGAATTTTCCGCTTCGACGAAGTGCGCACGGTTTACCTTATGAGCGGCAACTTCGACCTGCTGGTTATCATCGAAGGCAAATCGCTTAAAGACGTGGCAAATTTCGTGGCGACGCGGCTTGCGCCAATCGAAGGCGTGACGCAGACGCGCAGTCACTTCATGCTCAAGGCGTACAAAA
>CAMUZU010000035.1 GCA_947165295.1 uncultured Selenomonadales bacterium
GTCAATGTGATTCGCGCCGGGAATAATCAGCAGTTCCTTGTTGCCCGCGACGGTGTCAAGTCCCGAACGCTTCGTGCCCGTCATGTTCTCGAAGGCGGTTTCGCTGAAATATCTTGAGTGCGCGTTCTCCCCGTGAACAATCAGCACGGGATTTTTTATTTCGGCGATGTAACTCAACTGCGGCATGTTCGTAAACGACAGCGCGCTTGTCGTGTTCCAGCCCGCATTGGAATTCAGCGAACGCTTGTGATAGCCGCGCTTGGTCTTGTAGTAAGCGTAATAATCTTTGACGAACTGCGGCATTTCGGACACGTCGTCGGGAACGCCGCCCGCCCGCGCATAAGTCCCGTTGCGATAATCTTCCGTGCGTTGACGGTTCAAGTTTTCGCGATTCGTTTGACGTTCGGCGGCAAGTTGTTCGGGCGTCTTGTCGTAATCGAAATAACCGTTGGCGGTCACGCGGCTCATGTCGTACATTGTCGTCGCGACGGTCGCTTTAATTCGCGTGTCAATCGCCGCCGCGTTCAAAGCAAGTCCGCCCCAGCCGCAAATGCCGATTATGCCGATTCTATTCGCGTCGACGTTCGGCAAGGTCGACAGGAAGTCAACCGCCGCGCTGAAGTCTTCGGTATTGATGTCGGGCGACGCAACGAATCTCGGTTGACCGCCGCTTTCGCCCGTGAACGACGGATCAAAGGCAATCGCCAAAAATCCGCGCTCCGCCATCTGTTGAGCGTAGAGGCCGGAAATTTGTTCCTTGACCGCACCGAACGCGCCCGCGACGGCAATGCCCGCAAGTTTGCCCGAATAATTTTTCGGCTCGTACAGGTCGGCCGCCAAAGTTATTCCGTAGCGATTGACGAAGGTAACTTTGCGGTGATTGACTTTGTCGCTCTTCGGAAAGACTTTGTCCCACTCGGTGACAAGCGGCAACTTTTCGGCGACGATTTTGCTTGACGAAGCGGCGGACGCGTCGGCGGGAATTTTCGCGGCGTCAACGTCGGCACCGACACCGACAATCCCGAAGCACAGCGCGGCAGTTAAAAATTTTTTCAGCGAACGTTTCATATGAAGACCTCCAATGAATTATTTGATTTGATGTGTCAACCAATCGGCGACAAATTTCGCAACGCGGTTTTCTTCGCCCGTGAAAGCGTGGTCGGCTCGGTCGAAGATTTTAATTTCGCCGCGACGGAAAACTTTTTTGTAGCGCAAGCTGTAAGTGTACGCGACGCGCCTGTCGCCCGTGCCGTGAATCATGAGCGCGTTGCCCGTGAACTTCGCGGCGGTCTCGTAAATCGGCAAGTTCTGCGCAGTCAAGATGTATTCGCGCCCGACTTTGCGTTTGCCGTAGGGCGTGTTAATTTCGATGTATTCGGGCGGGTCAAGCGGGTCAAACCTCACGTGAAACAAATTCCCGATTAAAGCGTTGTCGCGAATTGCCGGGCTTGCGGCGAACAGCACGATGGTTTTGATTTTCTGCGCGCCAAGTTCGCCGGCAACCGTCGAGGCAACGACTCCGCCTTGAGAGTGTCCCGCGATTGAAATGCTCGTGACGCCGTCAAGCTTGCGTGCAAAGTCGAAAACTTTTTTCGCGTCGGCAATTTCGTTGGCAATAGTCATGCCTTGAAAGTCGCCGTCGCTTTGACCGTGGCCGTTGAAGTCGAAACGAATTGACGCAATGCCGCTAGCCTCCAACGTGTCCGCCAAAGTTTTGAGCAACGGATAATCTTTGTCCGCGTTGAAGCCGTGGCACAAAATCATCAGCGGGAATTTCGCTTGACCGTCGGGCGTCTGCAACGTCGCGAAAAGTTTGCCGCGTGCGCCGTCAATCCAAAGGTCTTTTGACTGCGCGGCGACGTTCAGCGGCACGAACAAAATCATCAGCGCGACGAAAAATTTCAGCATGTCAATCACCTCGCGAACGTCACGCGAACATTGCCGTCGCCCAAAGTCGCGGCAAGGTCGGCGGCGTCAATTTTTCCAAGGCGCGTGTAAGTGTAACTCGTCGCGAAGTCCGCGTAAAAAATCACGACGCAGTTCGAGCCGAACAGCATCAAGTCACCCGCGTGAATTTGTCCGACGCGTTCGGGCTTTGACGGCAAGTCCGCGTCGAGATAAACATATTTCTCGTTGCCGTGAAGTTCGTTCATGTCGACATCAAGCGGCAACATTTCGGCGAAGGCGTGGGCAGTCGGATTGTCGTCGAGCGTCGCCGTTAAAGTTTTGCCGTTGACGGAAATTGTTATTGTGTCCAAAGTTTTTGCCTCCGTGACGGTTGACGAATTCGCCGCGTGATTTTGACTGCAACCCGTCAACAGAACAGTCGCCGCGCAGATTGCCGCGAAAAATTTTTTCATGACATAAACCTCACTTGTGCCCCGACGAATGCGAATTTGACGGGCGGCTTGTCGACGGCTTTTGCATTGTCCACGGCTTGCGGTTTGAATCGCGGCGTTCATAGCGGTCGCGTCGTTCGTCGTGATAATACGTGCGGTGATGTTCGTCGCCCGAATGCAAAATGTCTCCGTAGCCGTGCGTTGATGCGTAATTCGACAGCAGCGCAATAATCGTGCCGACAAACGCGACAATTACGAACGTCACTTGCTTTAAGTGTTGCGCGCAGAATTCTTTGACAGCCTCGAAAAAGTTTTTCATGATGTCACCTCGCCACGGGATTGAGTTCGCGCCGCGACGCTTGAATCCAAATTACAACCGCCGAACACGCCGCGAAAGTCAGCCCACCGAAAATCACGTAAGCCGTGCCCAGCGCGTCGATAAACAGTCCGCTGAACGCCGTTCCCGCCATGCAACCCAAGTTCGCCGACGTTAAGAAAATTCCGTTCGCAAAGTCGGGTGCTTCGGGTGCCGCACGGAAAATCCAGAACTGGTAAATGTTCGCCGCGACGCCCGCCAAAATTCCCCAGAAGAAAACCAGTCCCGTCAACAGCCAAAAGTTCGGCTCGTTGAAGAACGCCACGTAAACCGCCGCTAACACGAACGGGAAAAATTTCACCGTCGCCAAAGGTTGAGCCGTCAACAAATTGCCCGCCAACATGCTGCCGAAAATGTTGCACACGCCGAACACGAACAACAGCGCGCTGACCGAAGTTGCGGGAACCAGCGACACTTTGGCAAAATATTCCGCCGCGTAATTGAACACGCCGAAGATTGATCCGTCCAAGAAAATCACCGCGACGATTGATGCCCAAAGAACTCGCTTGCTCAAGATTTTCAGTTGACTGCCGTAACTCAACGCTTGCTTGACGGGCATTGACGGCACGTAAAAAATCGTCGCCAACAAAGCCGCCAACGTCACCAGCGCGAAAAATGTCATCGACGCCGTCAACGAAATTCGTTCCGCCAAAAAGTTGCTTATCGGCACGCCGACGACCATTCCCGCCGCCACGCCGATGTTGATTTTCGCGACGGCTTTCGGAGCTTCTTTCGCGCTCGCAATCATTGCCGCGACGGTGAACGCCATTGAACAATACACCGGGTGGAAGAACGCCGGCAACACGCGAACCGCAAGTAACAAGTTGAAGTCCTTCGCGAAAACCGCAATGACGTTGCAGACCGTGAACAGTCCCAGCACGAAAACCATCAGGTGCTTGCGATTGACCCGCGAAAAAATCAGCGGCATTGTCGGCCCCGCAATCGCCACGCCCAGCGCGAACAAACTTATCAGCAAGCCGGCATGAACAATCGTCACGTCGTAGCGTTCGGCAATGTACGGCAGAATTCCGATAAAGCCCATTTCGGTGTTGAGTATGCCGAACACGCCGACCATCAAAATCAAAATCAGCAAATTCTTTTTGCCAGTCAAAGCGACCGCCTCCGAAAAGTTTTAGTTAATTGATTGTAGCTACGGAGTCAACTCAATGTCAACAAACTTTGACCGCAGACTTGTCGAACAATCGGCGGGCTTGCTTTTATCCTGCGCGGCAATTAAAATTAACCGACTTCACCGCGAAAGGAGTTTGAACATGGGAATTCTCGACAAGATTAAAAGCTTCCTGCCCAAGCGCAAGGAGCCCGAATTGAAAAACAACGTCCCGCAAGAAAAAGAAAACATCCGCAAGACTTTCGGCAAGTACTGCAACGCCAACCACGGCACGACCGACGGCAAGCTTTGCGCGAAGTGTACCGCCGTGCTCTCGACCGTTCTGCTGAAAATCGGACGCTGTCCGTACGGTATCGGCAAGCCAATCTGCGAACAATGCGAAACGCCCTGCTTCGGCGAACGCTTCACCAACGAATTTAACGAAATCATGAAGGGCGGCGGCAAGAAAATGTTGCTCAGTCATCCGCTCATGACCGTCAAGCACAAATTGGCGGGGCTCGGTGCCGAATACGCCAAGATGCAACGCGACAAGAAGACCTCCGACAAGCAGAAAGCCGAAACCGAAAAAATCAAGGCCAAGTTCGCCAACGCGACACGCTCGCCCAAAAAGTCCAAGAAACGCAAGAAGAAATGACGCGGTGACACTTCATGACGAATCGATATTTGTACTTTCAGCCGCAGTACGTGAGCAAATTTGTTTGCGACGGCGCGACTTGCCCGAACAACTGTTGCAGGCGAAATTGGAACATCGAAGTTGACGGCGAAACTTACGCACGTTATGCAAGCCTCAAACCCGAACTGCTCGACTTGTTGGCACGCGACGACGCCACGGGGAAATTTTACATGCGTCAACACCCGTGCCCGCTACTCACCGACGGCGGCTTGTGTCGCTTGCAACTTGAACACGGCGAAGAATTTCTGTCGCTGGTGTGCCGAACTTACCCGCGCCAAACGTTCAGCTTCGGGAAATTTTTTGAACGTTCGCTGTCGTTGACGTGCCCGCTTGCGGCTCAAATGATTTTGTTCACCGACGAACCGCTCGGCTTTGAACTCGTCGAAGTGTCCGAAAAAGTTCACGGCGGCAAAATAATTCTCGTCGACGAAATGCACGTGCCCGAAAGTTTGTTCGCTCACGTCGTCGAAATTCAAATTGCAATGATTTCAATCCTGCAGAGGCGCACGCTTACAATCGACCAAAGATTAATCGTGCTGGGATTTTTCCTCGACCGGCTCGACGAAATAATTTCGGGCGGAGTTGACTTCGACGCGCTCACAAAGTTAATCGCCGCGTATGAATCGAAAAAATTTTTGTCGGAGCAAGTCCCGCGCATGTTCGCAAGCGTCAACTTCAACGCGGAAGAATTTTCACGACGCATGACGCAAGTGCTTGCCAATCTGCGCGGCGAAGAATTTTCCTCGGCAGGTGAATTGCTTGACTTCACCGCCGAACGAAAACTTTTCACGGCACGGCACGCGACATTGATGGAAAATTTTTTGGTCAACGAAATGTTCACAAACTGCGTCCCGTGGCGAAATGAAGCAACCGTCGCGCAAAACTTCGGGCTGTTCGTCGCGGCGTACAAAGTCTTCGAGTTGCTTGCGTTCGCGGCGTACAAACAAAATCTTTTCGTCAAGAGCGAACTGTTGCGGCTCGTCGACCTGTTAACAAGTCAAACGGACAACACGACGGCGACGCGGCTCAACCTGTTGAACCTGTTCGCGGGCGACGACATGTTTTCGTTGCTTGAAATTTTTTTGGAGGGTCGCTTTAAAAGCGACGGAACAGTTGACGCGCCGCGACGTTGCGATTAATCCGACGTTGTCGCCGCGTTCCGACGTTGCTTGAAACTTTTTTGGAGGGTCGCTGATGATTGAAATTTTCGATGGCGCAATGGGTACCATGTTGCAAGCGGGCGGTCTCAAAGCCGGCGCGTGCCCCGAATTGATGAACCTCACTTCGCCCGATGTCGTCAAGCAAATTCACCGCGCTTACGTCGACGCGGGCGCAACGATTGTCGAAACGAACACCTTCGGCGCGTCGCGAATCAAGTTGGCGCATTACGACTTGTCCGACAAAGTTCACGAACTCAACACCGCCGCCGTCAAGCTCGCCAAGTCCGCAGGCGTCAAAGTTGCAGGCTCAATCGGCCCGACAGGCAAGTTCATTGCACCGCTGGGCGATTTGGAATTCGACGACGCTTACGACATTTTCCGCGAACAAGCTCAAGCGTTGGCAGACGCGGGCGCGGATTTTTTGATTGTCGAAACTTGCATTGACATTCAGGAGATGCGCGCAGCGTTGCTTGCGGCTCACGACGTTTGCAACTTGCCCGTCATTTGTCAGCTGTCGTATTCGGAGGACGGCCGAACCGTCACGGGAACCGACCCGCAGTCCGCCGCCGTGATTTTGGAAGCAATGGGCGCGTCGATTGTCGGCGTGAACTGTTCGCTGGGACCGGAGCAACTTGTGCCCGTCGTCAAGATTTTGTCGGCGAACTGTCGCGTGCCCGTGAGTGTTCAGCCGAACGCGGGCATGCCGTACCTTGAAGACGGCGTGACGAAATTTCCAATGGACGCGAAAACTTTCGGCAGCTGGGGTAAAGCTCTCGTCGAAGCGGGCGCGACGTACCTCGGCGGCTGTTGCGGCACGACACCCGATCACATTCGCGAACTTGCGGCGTGCGTCAAAAAGCTTGAACCCGTCGAAAGAACTTTCGTGCGGACGCTCAAACTTGCAAGCCGAAGTAAAACCGTCGTTGTCAACAAAAGTTCCGTGACGTTGATTGGCGAACGAATCAACCCGACGGGGCGCAAGAAACTTGCCACAGAAATTCGCGAAGGCTCGCTTATCGGCGTCAAACGCGACGCGATTAATCAGGTCAAGTCGGGCGCGCAAGTCCTCGATGTCAACATGGGCGTCGCGGGTATCAATCAAGCCGAAATGATGTCGCGGGCAGTTCGCGAAATTGCGCGGATTGTCGACGTGCCGCTTGCCATTGACACGGGCGACGTTGACGCTTTGGAAGCGGGCTTGAAAAATTTTCCCGGTCGTGCGCTGATAAATTCGGTCAGCTTGGAGCCCGAACGTCTCGAAAAGTTTTTGCCGCTTGCGAAACGTTACGGCGCGGCAATTTTGGTTTTGCCGATAACTCAGCACGGCGTCCCGAAAACTGCCGACGAAAGATTTTCCGTCACGAAAAAGATTTTGGAAGTCGCGAAGTCGCACGGGCTTGACGACGGAGATTTTTTGCTCGACGCGCTGGTCATGACAATTTCCGCCGACAAAGACGCCTGCCGCGAAGTTTTGCGCACGTTGCAACTTTACGGTCAACTGAACCTGCCGACGACAATGGGCTTGAGCAACATTTCATTCGGGCTACCGAATCGCCCGCTGATTAACTCGACGTTCTTTGCGATGTGTTTGGCGAACGGTCTTGACGCGCCGATAATGAATCCGTACGATGAATCGATGTCAAACGTGCTGAAGGCGGCGAACGCTCTGCTCGGTCACGACGCGAACGGTTTACAGTTCAGCAAACTCGCGCAGGTTTCGACGGTTGACGCGCCGAAGAAAATTCCCGTCGACACATTGAGCGCGATTAAATCTGCCGTCGTCGAAGGCGACAAGGACGAAATTCCCGCGTTGATTCGCCGCGCCGTCGACGAAAAAATTTCCGCCGAAGAAATTACCGAACGCGCATTAACCGCCGCAATGAATTCGCTCGGCGACGACTTCGGTGCGGGAAAAATTTTCCTGCCGCAAGTGCTGTTGAGTGCCGAAACGATGCGTCTTGCCTTCGACGAACTGCGACAGAATTTCCCCGCCCGCGAAACGAAAACACACGGCACATTCGTTATCGCCACCGTCAAAGGCGACGTGCACGACCTCGGCAAAAATATCGTCGGCGCGTTAATTTCAAACAGCGGCTTCAAGCTCGTTGACCTTGGCAAGGACGTTGACGCGGCGGAAATTGTTCGTGCTGCCGTCGAACACGACGCGGACATTGTCGGGCTGTGCGCGCTCATGACCACGACGATGATTCAGATTGACAAGGTTATTGCGGACTTGAAAGCGGCGGGCTCGTCGGCAAAAGTCATGGTCGGCGGCGCGGCGTTGACTCAAGAATACGCCGATTCTGCAGGCGCGGACGCTTATGCTCGCGACGGAGTTGAAGCCGTGCGTCTTGCGAAAACTTTGCTCGCCAAATAATTTCACGCAACGAAAAAACCCCGTGCAACAATCTGCGCGGGGAATTTTTTTGCGGTAACGTCGCGGCTTACGAAACGAATTTCGCCTTTGAACCGATTTTCGTCTTGGTGACTTCGAGGCGCACGGGAATTTGTCGTTTCAGCTCTTCGACGTGCGAAATGATTCCGACAAGTCGCCCGCCGCTCTGTTCGATAATTGTTGAAATTGCGAAGTCAAGCGTTTCACTGTCGAGCGTGCCGAAACCTTCGTCGATAAAAATTGTGTCGAGGTTGATGCCGCCCGAACGATTCTGCACGACCGACGCCAATCCCAACGCCAAAGCCAGCGACGCAAGAAAACTTTCGCCGCCCGACAAAGTTTCGACGGGGCGCGTCCGTCCGCTGAATTCGTCGAGAATTTCCAAGTTCAAGCCGGCGGACTTCGCACGCGTGTTGCCCGCGTCCTTCTGACGGAAAGTGTATCGCCCGCCGCTCATCTTGCTCAGGCGATTGTTCGCCTCGTTGACGACTTCGTTAAACATTGTCGACAGGTAGTAGCGTTGGAACGAAATTTTCAGCGCGGCTTCACCTTTGCCGGTCGCGTTGGCAACGTCAGACAATCTGCGCCACATGTCGGCGACGTTTTGAGCGGCGGTGAATTTCTGTTCAACGTCGGCAAGGTCGGCGGAAACTTTTTTCAGCGCGGTCAACGTGTTTTCGAGTTTCGCCCGCTCGTCAATCGCCGCGTTCAAATTGTCGCTTGAAGTGTTCGCCGCACGCGTAAGTTCCGCAACGTCGGGTTGAGTCTTGCCTTTGAGTTCGGCGTCAAGCGCGTCGAAATTCTTTTGCACGGTTTGAACTGTCGCTTCACACGCGGAGAAATTTTTTGACGCGTCGTTGAATTCGTCTTGCGCAACTTTCCAAGCTTTGTCGAGCGTGTCGGATTCGGTTTGCGCGGCTTTCAAGTCGTCGGCAAGCTTTTGACCGTCGGCAAGATAAATTTCGGGGATATCGCTTTTTCTGCCCGCGATTTCGCCTTCGATTCGTTCGACGGCATTTGACGCTTTGTTTCGGTCGGCGACGGCTTTGTCCAAGGCGGCTCTGTTCTGCGCGATAAATTTTTCGCCCTTGTCGATGTTGGCTTGACATTGTTTGAGCGCGTCGGCAAGTTTTTTCGCCTCGTCGCAACGGGCTTGAGCAGTCGGCACGTCGGGAACGTCGGCGAAGTCGGGCAAACGATTTTTCAGCGCGTCAAGTTCGCCGTTGAGTTTGTCAATCGTCCGTTCGTGTTGGGATTTTTCGCGTTCGCTGCGTTTGAATTCGGCTTCGGCGGCGTCGAGTTCTGCGGCGGTCGGAATTGCTTCGGCGATAACTGCGGGGTGTTCACGCGAGCCGCAAACCGGGCAAGGTTCCCCGTCAACCAAATGTTGAGCCAGGTGAGCCGCGCTGTGAACAATTTGCAGGCGGTTCCGATTAATCTTCGCGGACTCGTAATTTTCGGTGACGCTGTCGAGTTTAAGCTGTTGCATCGACAAAGTTCTTTCGTGTTGCGAAATTTCCCGTTGAAGATTTTCGAGTTCCCGCGCCCGCGCCAAAAGTTGTTCCGCCCGAACGAAATTTGCGTCCGCGCCGAAAAGTTGAGTAAGTTCGGCCTTGCGCTGATTGAGTCGCTCTTCGTAAGATTTCGTGCGCGCTTCGCAAGTCTGCAGATTGTCCGTCGCGGTCTGAAGTTTCTTTTGCTCGGTTGCCAACGTCGATTGAAGTTTCGTCAAGTAGTCAAGCGTCGCGGAAAATTTTTGCAGCTCGGCGATTGTGCGTTTGAGTTCTTCGCGTCGCGGCAATTCGCCTTCGCGCAGTTGGCGTTCGGCTTGAGCGGATTTTAACGCCTCGTCCGCCGCAATGAATTGAGTTTTCTCCTCGGCAAGCGTCGCGGTCAATTCGCGCAGATTTTTGAACTTGTCCGCCAAAACGTTGCCCGCAGTCAGTTGAGCCTGCGCGGTCTCGGAAATTTTTTTCAGTGCGTCGACGTTGCTTTGAGCCTCCGAAAGTTTGTTCGCAAGTTCAGTCGGCGATTGACCTTGAGCGTTCGCCTCGTCAAGTTGCCGTTGCAGGGCGTCGAGTGAGCTTTTCACGTCTTTGGCGACTTCGGCGGCAGTCTTTGCGCGTTCGGCAAGTTTGTCTTCGACTTTCGCGTAAGGCATGCTGTCGAAAAGGACGTTCAAAATTTCTTGTCGCTCGTTCGAGTCGGCGGACAGAAATTTTTTGAATTCGCCCTGCGGCAACAAAACGACTTGCCGAAATTGCTCTGCGTTGAAGCCCAAAAGTTCGGTGACTTTCTTTGTGACGTCGGCGGATCTGAAACACACCTGATACCCGTCGCATTTAAGTTCGGCGTCTGCAGGTTTTGACGTTGTGCCGTCGCCGCGCTTTTTGGGAATTTCCTGCTTTGGTGTGCGGTGAATTTCGTAAAGTTTGCCGTTGAGTTCAAAGTCGAAATCAATTTCGGTCGGCACGTCGACGGGTGCCGCCTGTGAACGCATGTCGTCGCTTTTGCGCGCTTTGCCGGAAGTTTCGCCGTACAGTGCAAAAGAAATCGCGTCAAGAATCGTGGTTTTGCCCGCGCCCGTCGCCCCGTGAATCAGAAAAATTTTTTCGTCGCGCAAGCCGTTTTTAAAATCAAGCTCGACGGGTTCGACGTAAGGGCCGAACGCCTGCATTTTTAATTTAATCGGTGTCATGTCGTCAACCTCCGCAAATTTCTTTCAGGGCGGCGCGCTCGTCGTCGGTGAGTTCGCGTTTGGTCATCTCCTTGAAGAAGTCGGCAAATTGTTCAAGAATCGACACGTCTTCGCGGAACTTTCTTGTCGGCTCGGCAACGGCGTTTTCGGAACGGGCTTTGTTTAACGCGTTCATCAAATTCGGAAATGCGTCGCGCAACTTTTGAGCCGCGTCGTAAACAAATTTCTCGTCGGTGAGCGTGACGTAAGCATAATCGTCGCACGGCGGTTGAGCTTGAAGTTCGGCAAGCGTCCCTTCGACGGCAATCAAATCATGCAACGGCTTGAGCGGAATGGTTTTTGCGCTGACAAAACCGTTTGCGTCCAGCTCGACCAAAGTCACGCTTTTTTCGTGCGACGCCTCCGACGCGGAATATTTCAACGGCGACCCGCTGTAACGAATGTTTTCTTTAGTCATTTTCTGCGCGCTGTGAAGGTGCCCCAACGCAACGTAATCATAGCCCGAAAAGTTTTCCAAACTGACGGTGCCCGTGCCGCCGACGAATTTTCGTTCGCTGTCGGAAGTTTCGCCGCCGTTTATGAAGACGTGAGCAATCGCGACGCTTCGTGCGCCCGCAGGAATTTCCTTGCGCGCCTCGTCAAGATAAAATTTGTTCGCCTCGTCGAAGGTCAAACGTCGTTGTTCGTCGCCGAAAAATTTTTCGCGAATTTCGGCGGGCTCGAAGTACGGAATCAGCGAAAAGTACACGTCGCCGAAATCGTCCGCAATCGGAATCGTTTCGGGCTTGTCGGCGGTCTTTGCGGTGATGAAAAAATTTTTGTTCGCGAAAAGTCGGCTGCCGAAGTTCAAACGTTGCGCGCTGTCGTGGTTGCCCGCGATACACAGCACGGGAACTTTGCGCTCGGTCAACTCGAATAGAATTTTGTCGAACAGGTCAACCGCCTCCGTCGAAGGGTCTGCGCGGTCGTACACGTCGCCCGCAATGATAATCGCGTGAGGTTTGACTTCGTCGACAATCGCCAAAAATTTTTCCAGGATGAATTTCTGATCTTCGATTAGCGAACGATTCATGAGCGTCTTGCCAAGGTGCCAGTCCGCCGTATGAAGCAGTTTCATAAAAAAATCGCCTCCGAAAAATTTTGGGGCGATTATAACACACGTCGCGGAACTTTGGTCACTTTGCGAGTGACAGCGCGAATTTATTTGCGAACGTCAATTGCCGCCGCGTGAGCCGACAAGCCTTCCGCCGTCGCAAGCGTGATTATGTCGTCCGCCGCCGCGAGCAAATCTTTGCGCGTGTACGAAATCAAACTTGTTCGCCGCAGGAAAGTTTCGACGTTCAACACGGAATAGAACTTCGCCGTGCCGCCCGTCGGCAAAACGTGATTCGGTCCCGCGAAGTAATCGCCGAGCGGTTCGGGTGAGTTTTCGCCCAAAAACACTGCGCCCGCGTGACGAATTTTCGGCAACAGTTCAAACGGCGACTTGACCAAAAGCTCCAGATGTTCGGGCGCGGAAAAATTCGCGAAGTCAACCGCCTCATCCAAATCTTTCGCGACGACGATTAATCCGTTGCGTTCGATTGAAGTTTCGGCAATTTCGCGGCGAGCAAGTTTGGCAAGTTGAGCGTCAACCTGCGCGGAAATTTTTTCGGCAAGTTGTGAACTCGTGGTGACGACGATACTGCAGGCAAGCGGGTCGTGCTCCGCCTGACTGAGCATGTCCGCCGCCGCGTAAACGGGATTGGCAGTCTCGTCCGCGACAATCAGAATTTCGCTGGGACCCGCAAGCATGTCGATATCGCAGTGACCGTAAACTTCCTTCTTCGCAAGCGTGACGAAAATGTTTCCGGGGCCGACGATTTTGTTGACGCGTGGAATTTGTTCCGTGCCGAAAGCCATAGCCGCAATCGCCTGCGCGCCGCCGACGCAAAAAATTTTGTCGACGCCCGCAAGTTTCGCTGCGGCAAGAACCGTCGGATTGATTTTGCCGTCGCGGGCGGGTGTGCACATGATAATTTCGCGAACGCCGGCGACTTTGGCGGGAATGACGTTCATCAAGACGCTTGACGGGTACGCGGCAGTTCCGCCGGGCACGTAAACGCCGACGCGGTCAAGCGGCACGATTGATTGACCCAAAATCGATTCACCGCGAAAAGTCATCCACGACTTGGGCAATTGTTCGACGTGGTAACTGCGAATATTTTCTGCGGCACGAGTAAGCGACGACAAAACTTCGGGCGCGACTTCAACGTCCGACATGTCCGCGACGAAAGTTTTCATGTCGACGCCGTCAATTTTGCGCGTCCACTCGACGACAGCTTCGTCGCCGCGCCTGCGAACGTCGGAAACAATTCGCCGCACGATGTCGACCGCGCTTAAGTCTTCGCCGAAAATTTTTTGATTCGCCGCACGAACTTTGGGCGACAGTTCCACTTCGTCAAAAGGTTTCTTCGTCAAGAGTCGTTCGACTTCGGCGCGCCCGACTTTTGAAACGTCAACAATTTTCATGAGCATCATCTCCAAAGTTTTTCGCGGATTATATCACGGCGCAAAAAAAATCGCCCGAACGTCGAGCGAAAAAATTTTTGTGCGGACAAGCGTCAAAGTTGCAACGCCTTGAATATCGGCAATTCCTTCGACAGGAAAGTTTCCGCCGCCGACTTCAGCTGCGTCAAATTCTTGTCGACGTCGTCGACCTTCTCGCCGTTGACGACGATTCGCTGACCTTGTCGCGACATCATGTCCCAAACGGCTTTGACAAGCGCGTCCGCCGAACGTTCGCCCGCCTTGTACGTCGACAGGAAAATTTGTTGGAAACGGTTGGCACTGATACCCATGCCGGTCACGGGGCTTGCCAAGAATTTTATCGACTCGTTGACCTTCGACCGTTCGCAGACATAAGCGTTGAAACGTTCGCAAGTTTTCTTCACGCGCTTGACGGTTGCCTCGCTTTGACACGGCATGACGCTGTTGCCGCTGACCAAAAGGTTTGCCGCTTCGACCAACGCGGGCGGTTTTGTGTCGGGGTGACGTTGCAGGTACTCGACGAACGTCTTCGGGCGGAAGTTGTCTTCTTGCAGGAATTCAAGCAGCGGGCGATAAATTTCTTCGGTCAACTTGACTTCGACCGTGCCCGTTGCGATTTTCAGTGTCACGTCTTCGGCGGGGCGAAGCAACACGTAGCGCGTCTCCAGAATCTTGCGTTGCAGTTCAAACGGCGACAGGCGACGCAGTCCGCGCACGAACAAATCTTTGCGGAACTGTCGGTTGACGAAGTAATCGCGCATCTGTTCGCGAAAGAGCGGGTCACCGACTTTGCGCAGGAACGCCCACGCCTCCTCCGAAACGCCAAGCCGTTCAAGTGCCTCGACGGGCAACGCAGTCGCGGCAAAGTCAAGCTTTGCGTCGCGGAACATGTCGACAACGTCCGTGAAATACATCAAGTCCCAATCCAAGTTCAAGTACTCGTGCGCAATGTAATGCGGGTTGTGCTTTTTGATTTGCTCGAAACGTTCGGCAAAGGCAGGCGCAATTTCAAGATACGCGGGCTTCGCGGCAATGAATTCGTCGACGAAACTCATTGCGGCTTTGACTCGTTCGTCCGCGTTGCCGCCTGCGTGAAAGGTGTCGTGCAACTTCAACAGTTCGCGAAAAGGCGCGACGGGTGCCCAGCCCGGCAAGCAGTTGTAACTGCAGTAAACCGCGCCGCCCGACTTCAAATGTTTGCGCACGAAGTCAAGCATGTGCCGGCGGTTTTCGTCGCTGACCCAAGACCAGATGCCGTGAAATGTAATCGTGTCGAACTGCGGCAAGTCGTCGCGTTTGGCGAACTCCTCGAAGCTGTCCTCGAAAAACTTTGCGTTGGAACCTGAAGCGTCGGCAAGTTCCTGAGCATTGGCGGCATGCGCGGGATTAAAGTCCGTGCCGAAAAACTTACCTGCCGAAGTTGCCGCGTGAATGTTTGCCGAAACGCCTTGCCCGATACCAAGTTCGCAGTGACAGCCGCCGTCAACTTCGGGCGCGACGAAACCTTTGAGTGTCAAGCACCAGCGAATAAAATTCGGCGACAGCTCGCGGTAATAACCGAAAGTGTAAGTCGAATCGGTGAAGTAACCTTCGTTCCATGAATTCATGTTTGAGCCTCCAAAAATGTTTCGCCGCAACTTTACTGCAAAACTCGCCGCGTGTCCATTGTGAAGCCGACTGCAACGTCGCAAAAAATTTCTTGACAGTTCGTTGACTTCGCTTTAAGCTTGACGAAATTTCGCGGGAGGCGACGTGACTTGTCGCGCAAAAACACGAGCAAGTTTTTGAGCCTGATTCTTCGCCACAAGCCGCAACTTGTCGGGCTTGAACTCGACGAACACGGCTGGGCGCACGTCGACGAACTTTGCCGCGTGACGAAGATTGACCGTGCGACGCTTGAGCAGATTGTTGCGTCGGACGACAAGCGGCGTTATTCGTTCAGCGACGACGGCAGATTGATTCGCGCCAATCAAGGGCACTCGATACCCGTTGACGTGGAACTTGCCGAACTTGAGCCGCCCAAAATTTTGTTTCACGGCACGGGCGAAAAGTCCGTTGCGTCGATAAAACTGCGCGGGCTGATGAAAATGTCGCGGCTGTACGTGCACTTGTCCGCCGACGTTGAAACCGCACGCAAGGTCGGAATGCGTCACGGTGTACCGAAAATTTTCCGCGTGCAAAGTCTGCGCATGTTCGCCGACGGATTCAAATTCTTTCGTTCAGTCAACGGCGTGTGGCTGACCGAACACGTGCCCGCAAATTATCTGGAGGAGATCTTTTGATGGAGAGCTATATTTTCAAACCGCAACGCGTCTGTTCCAAGCAAATCACTTTCAGCCTGGACGACGAAGGTCACCTGCACGACGTGAATTTTGTCGGCGGCTGTCCCGGCAACCTGCCCGCAATCGGTCGGCTTGTCGAAGGCAAAGACGCGGCGGAAATCGCGAACATTTTGCGCGGCAACCAATGCGGCGGACGCGGCACCAGTTGCGCAGATCAGTTGGCGGTTGCGCTTGACGAGGCGTTGAAGTCCCGCACGGCGTAAATTTTTTTGGGAGGTTTTATCATGGACAAGCAAACGTTGAACGAAAAACTTAAACAACTCGCGGCGGCTTACAGCTGTTGCCCCGAACTCAAAGCGGCGATTCAAGCTTATTTCGACGCGGCGGGCACTCCCGACGAAAAATCCGCGACGCAAAATCTTTTGGCGGAACTCGAAGACGACATTCAAACCGTCGACAATCTGGTTGCCTTCGCGCACTCTCAACGTGCGGTCGAAATCTTCGGCGCGGACGGTCAAAAAAAATTTCGCCGCACATGCCGACGAACTCAAAGCTTCGGGCGCGAAATATTGCGACTGCCCCGCCTGCAAGCTCGCTTTGGAAATTCTCGAAAACAAAGCCGCGTTGCTTGCCTGAATCGGAGGTTTTAGTTTGGACAAACGAACACTTGTCGAAAAACTCAAAGCTTTGCAAGCGTCGCCGAGCTGTCACCCCGACTTGAAACAGGCGGTCAACAATTACTTTGTCGCGCTTGCGGCTGAACAAGTTGCCGCGAAAAATTTGCTTGCCGAACTCGAAGAGGACGTTGTCGACATTGACACTTTGGTTAAAAACGTCGGCGACACCGAACACATGATAAAATTTTTCGGCGTCGAAGGTGCAAAACTTTTTGCCGAAAACGCTTACAAGCTCAAAGCATCGGGCGCGAAATATTGCAACTGCAAGGCCTGCACAATCGGGCTTGAAATTCTCGACAACCGCGACGTTTTGCTGTCTTGAAGTTTGGAGGTTTCACATGAACAAGCGAACATTGGTCGACAAACTCGAAGCCCTCGAAGCGTCGCCGAGCTGTTACCCGGACTTGCGCCAGGCGGTCAAAAATTATCTTGTCGCTTTGGCAGCCGAACAAGTCGCCGCGAAAAAACTTGTCGCCGAACTCGAAGACGACATCACGCCGATTGATGAGCTTGTCGCCTTCACGCACTCGAAAGCCTGCGTCGAAAAGTTTGGTGCCGAACGTGCGAAACTTTTGGCGGACAATGCCGACGCACTCAAAGCCGCGGGCGCGAAGTATTGCAACTGTTTGGCTTGCACGCTTGCTTTGGAAATTCTCAACGATAAAGATGTGCTCCTGTCCTGAAAGTTTGGAGGTTTCGCCATGGACAAACGAGCGTTAATCGAAAAAATCAAAGACTTGGCGGCGTCGCCGAGCTGTCACCCCGACTTGAAGCAGGCGGCGAAAGCTTACTTCAGCGCGTTGGCTTTTGAACAAACCGCCGTCAAAGCTTTTCTGTCCGCGCTCAACAGTGCCGTCGACACGAACAAGCAAACGTTAATCGAAAAAGTTCGCGACATGGCGACGACGCCGACTTGTTGCCCGGTTCTTCGACGCGCCGCAAAAGGTTACTTAAGCTCAATGTCGGTCGAAAAAACTGCCGCGAAGAATTTCATCGACGAACTTGAAGAAGACATTCAAACCGTCGACGATCTTGTTACGGCGGCTCATTCGGAACAGCTCATCGAACTTTTGGGCGCGGCACATGCGCGGTTGTTGGCGGACAAAGCCGACGCACTCAAAGCTCGCGGCGAAAAATATTGCGACTGCCCCGCCTGCAAAATCGGGCGCGAAATTCTTGTGCACAAAAGAGTTCTGCTCGCCTGAACTGTCGGAGGTCACATGAACAAACAAACTTTAATCGAACGGCTTAAAGAAATGTCCGCGTCGCCAAGTTGCTGTGACGTTGTCAAGCAGGCGGTCAAAGTTTACCTTGCGTCGCTTGCCTTTGAAAAAATCGCCGTCGACAATCTGCTTGCCGCGCTTGAAGACAATCTTGTCGACGTTGATGAAATGCTTGAAACTGCGCACAACAGCGACGAGGCAGTTAAATATTTCGGCGTCGAAGGCGCGAAGAAGTTCGTCGACAACGCCGAGGCTCTCAAAGCTTCGGGCGCGCAGTATTGCAACTGTTTGGCATGTACCGTCGCCCGCGAAGTCCTCGACAACAAAGACGTTTTGCGCAGTTGAACTTGCACGACAGAAAATTTCCCGTCACGAACGACGGGGATTTTTTTTTGCGACGTGTTATAATGTCGGCAAAAACTTTCGGAGTGATTCAATGCAGAAAAATTCTTTCGCAACGCTGGAGTTCGACAAAGTTCTTGCGCGACTTCGCGACTGCGCGTCAAGCAATTTCGGCAAGGAGCTGGCAGAAAAACTTTTGCCCGCCGACGACGCGGAGACCGTGCGTTACAATCTTTCGCTGACGACCGAAGCCGTGAAAGTTTTCGCCGTGAGTTCGCCGCCGTTCGGGGGCTTTCGTGACGTGCGCGAAACTTTCAAGAAAATTCGTCTTGGTTCCGTCGCCGAAGCCGAAGAACTTCTCGACGTGCTGTCGACAATGTACGCCATGCGGCAAGTCAAAAGTTTTTTCAAGGAGACCGAAGTCGACGCGCCGCAACTCAAGTCACGCGCACACGAAATTGAAATTTTGGGCAACCTTGAACGCCAACTCGACAACGCGATTGACGAACACGGCACTGTTCGCGACACGGCAAGCGTCGAACTGCAAAAAATTCGCCGCGACCTCAAAAGTGCTCAAAGCCGAATCAAGAACGAAATCTTCAACATTCTGCACGACGCGGGTAAGCAGAAATTTTTTCAAGACGCGATTGTCACCATGCGCGGCGATCGCTACGTCCTGCCCGTCAAGCTCGAATACAAATCGCAGGTTGCCGGCATCGTTCACGACCAATCTGCCACGGGCGCGACGGTTTTCATTGAGCCGCTTGCCGTCGTCAACTTGAACAACACGGTCAAAGAACTCGAAGCCGCCGACCGTCACGAAGTGGCGCGGATTCTTCGCAACTTGAGCGACGCCGTCCGAAAAAATCTTGACACGCTCGACGACAACATCAAAATTCTTGCGGACTTCGATTTACTCTTCGCCAAAGCAAAACTCGCCCGCGACATGAACGCGACGGAGCCCGTGCTCGAAAAGTTCACCGACCTGAAATCTGCGCGGCACCCGTTAATCGCGGCAAATGAAGTTGTGCCCGTCGACATTCGGCTCGGCGAAAACTTTTCCATGCTTTTGGTGACGGGACCCAACACGGGCGGCAAAACCGTTTCCATGAAGACGCTCGGACTTCTCGCGCTCATGACGCAGGCGGGGCTGTACATTCCCGCGGCGTTCGGCTCGCGAATCGCGGTCTTCACGAACATTTTCGCGGACATCGGCGACGAACAGTCAATCGAACAGAGCTTGTCGACGTTTTCGGCGCACATGAAAAAAATCGTCGCGATACTCGACGACGTGACGGCAAGCGACTTGGTTTTACTTGACGAAATCGGCGCGGGCACCGACCCCGACGAAGGCGCGGCTTTGGCAACGTCAATTCTCGAACGGTTACTGCAAATTGGCGCGGCGACAATCGCGACAACGCATTATTCGGAGCTGAAAACTTTCGCGTACTCGACCGACGGCATCGAAAACGCTTGCGTTGAATTCGACGCGGAAACTTTGCGCCCGACGTTCCGCCTGCTGATTGGAATTCCCGGCGCGTCAAATGCTTTTGCAATCAGCCGACGTTTGGGCTTGCCGCAAAGTTTAATCCTTCGCGCCAAACAGTTAATCACCGCCGACCACGCCAACTTTGAAAAAATTTTGTCCGCGCTTGAAAGTGAACGCCTGCTTTACGAACAGCGCAACGCGGAGATTTTTGAACGTCAACAACAAGTCGTCAAGCACGAGAAAAAAATCGCCGAAATGCGCGACGAAATTGCCCGCACGAAAGGCGACATCATCCGCAAGGCGAAAGAAAAATCCGCCGCCATGGTTCGCGAAACCAAACGCGAGGCCGAAGAAATTATCGCCGCGCTGAAAGAGCAATTCGACGATTCGGGCGTCAAACGTCGGCAACAAGTCATTCAGCAATCCCGCGACAAACTGCGCGAGGCTGAAATTGATTCGGCGACGGGCATTATCGCGGACAAGTTCGTCGGCACGCGAATCAAGCGCGACAAGCTCAATGTCGGCGACACGGTTTACATCAAGCCGCTCGACCAAAAAGGTACCGTCCTTGCAATCGAAGACGATTCGCTCAGCGTGCAAATCGGCGCACTTCGCACGACGGTCAAAGTTTCCGCCTGCAGATTCGTCAGCCACGGTCAACAGGAAACGTCGCAGCCGTCAACGTCGACGAATCAAAATCGTGGTTCGTTGGGACTTCTGCAGAAAACCGCGACCGTCACGCGTTCGATTGACATTCGCGGCATGACCGTCGACGAGGCGGAGCAAGTTTGCGGCAAATTTATCGACGACGCGCAACTGTCGGGGCTCAAGCAAGTTCTGATTATCCACGGCAAAGGCACGGGCGCACTGCGAATCGGCGTCCACAATTTTTTACGCGGCAACGGTTCTGTCGCAAATTTCCAGTTCGCCGACCAGGACGAAGGCGGCACGGGCGCGACGCTCGTCACGATTAAATAACTCAACAAAAAAATTCCCCGCTCGATTGAACGGGGAGTTTTTATTTGCTGACGAATTTGTTGCCGACCGCCACGAATCGCCACGGATAATTTGCCGCGTCGCCCGCGTAATCGACGTTGATTCGTTTCGTCGCCGCGACTTGAAGTTGACAGTCCGTCGCCTCGATAAAAATTTCTCCGCCGCACAAGTCCGCGCCGTAAAAATCTTTCGTGACGCCCAATGCCTGCGACAGCTTGCCGGGACCGGAACATAAATCGCGCAGATTATTTTTGCCGCGACGAATTTTCATCAGCTCGATGCCGTCGACGGGTTCAAGCGCACGAATCAACACGGCTTCGGGCACGTCGACCAAATTCGCGACGACGTTTGTGCACAGGTTGCGCCCGTAAATCAAATAGACGTAGACGAAACCGCCCGCGCCGTAAAAAATCTTCGTGCGTTCGGTCAAGCCGCGATACGAATGCGCCGCCGCGTCAAGCTTGCCCATGTAAGCTTCGGTCTCGACGATAATTCCGCTCGTCAAACCGTCGCGCAGGTTCGTGACAAGTTTTTTGCCGACAAGTTCGCGGGCAACCGTCAAGCCGTCGCGCAAGTAAAATTCACGCGGGAGTTTCAATCGACCTTGATTTTCATCCACAGGCTGTTGTAATACTCATCCATGTCGTTGCCGAGATATTTGTAAGTCTCTTGACCTTTGTACACGTTGGGCGACGGGAAGGCAATCGACGAATTCTTGAGTTCTTCGTCTTCGACAAGTTCTTTAACGCCCGTGTTCGGCGTCGAATAACCGAGGTACTCGAAATTCTTCACGGCGACATCAGGGCGGCACATGAAGTCAATAAACTTGTGCGCGTTGTCGACGTTTTCTGCGCTCTTGGTGATGACCCAGCCGTCAATCCAAAAGTTCGTGCCTTCTTTGGGGACGACGAACGCCATGTTCGGATTTTCGCGCAGGATAATCGGAGCTTCACCCGAAAAGACGACGCCCATTGCGGCTTCGGAATTAATGAGTTTCTCTTTGACTTCGTCGACAACGTAAGCTTGAACGAGCGGCTTTTGCTTCATGAGCATTTCTTGCGCTTGCTGAAGAACTGCCTTGTCGGTTTCGTTCATGCTTTTGCCCATGAGTTTAAGCGGAATCATCA
>CAMUZU010000036.1 GCA_947165295.1 uncultured Selenomonadales bacterium
CGATTGACTTTTATCGCAAGGCGCTCGAACGTTACCGCAACGACGAATACGCGCCGTTCGTGGCTATTGACTTGGGCAACGTCTACAAGGAGGAAGCTCTCTACTCGAAGGCGATTAAGATTTACGAAGACGCTTTGACTTTGCCGGCGGTGGAACGCAACGCCTCGACGCAGAAAGAATTCGTCAAGAACCTTGAATACTTGCGTGCCGTGCGTACGGTTTTGCTCCGACACCGCGCATTATCGACGCCGTTCAGCAAAATCCCGAAAGAACTTTTGCGCGAAGTCGACGCCGAGATTCGCAACGGCTCCAAGTGACGAAATTTTTTTCCGCGAAGGTTGACAGCGCGTTTCGGGCGATATAAAGTCAAGCCGCGCATTTCAAATCCGATTGACAAAAACTTTTGGAGGTATCAGCATGAAGAAAAGCGTTGAAATTCTAGGCCTGCCGATTATCAGCATAACCGAAGGCCGCGAGCTGGGCACGAGCAAAACTCTGCTCATTGACGCGAAGAACGGCGTTGTCGCGGCGATAACGATAGAGGACGACGACTGGTATCGCGGCGTCAAGCTCATTCCTTACGAATCGGTTATCGCTATCGGCGAAGACGCGGTGACAATCACCCACAGCGACAACATTTTGACTTTGGAAGAAGCGGGCGACTACGAACGTTTCTTAAACGAAAATATCCGCGTCATCGGCACGAAGGCAATCACGAAAACCGGCCGCATTCAAGGCAAGGTCACCGAAGTTTTTATCGGCGAAGGCGGCAAGATTGTCAAAGTCGAAATCACCACGCCCGAAGGCACTGCCAACGAAGTCACCGCCGACCAAATTTCAATCTTCGGCAAACAGGTCACTGTCGTTGACGCCGACGCGGAAAAAAAAAATAGTTCCGTGACGAACGCGCCCGCTTTCGAGCCGGCTTTCGACGCTCAACCTGAGCAGACTTTCGACGCGCCCGCCGAAGAACTTCCGTCGACACCTGAGCAGACTTTCGACGCGCCCGCAGAGCCTTTCGACATGCCGGCCGAAGAATTGCCCGCAATGCCCGACACGTCCGACCAAATGCGCAACGACGACATCTTCAACGAGACGCCCGAAGAAGCTCAAGCGGCACTTGAAAACATGATGACGCCTGAACCCGAAGTTGCGCCCGAAGTCGAAGCGGAAGTCAACGACGAACCGTTTACGCCGTTCACCGAAGAACCGACGGAGCCGACGCTTGAAGTCGAAGAACAGCCGCTTGACACGCCGTCGCTTGCCGAAATTCCCGTTGTCGACGAAATGCCGACCTTCGACGAACAGCCCGCCGAAGACCCGAAACTTGCGGCAATGACTCAGCAGGCGGAAGATCTCAAAGCGGCTCTTCAAAAGGCAATGGGCACCGACGCGAAACCGTCCGTCAAGAAACCCGCCGAAAAGGCCGTTGACGAACGTCGTCGCCGCGTCCTGCTCGGCAAACACGCAACCAAAACGATTATGGCGGACAGCGGTACAATCGTCGTCGAAGCGGGCGCGGAAGTCACCGAAGAAGTCCTGCAACGTGCGCGCTTGTCAAACAAATTTATCGAACTGTCCATGAACGTGCAGTAAATCACTCGTTCAACGGTTGGCGAAAGTTTCTTGTCGCCGACCGATTTTTTTTGCACGCAGGAAAGTTGCGACACGTGACGAAAATTTTTCGCGTCAAACGTTTTCATCGAGAGGAGTAAGTTGACTGTGTCCCCGTCGAGTTTAGCCGACATATACAACCGTCACGGCAAAGACTTCGCACGCTGCGGAGAGTACGCGCTTGCCGTCCAAAACTACAACAAAGCCGTCGAACTCAATCCGACGTTCGCAGAGGCGTACAACAATCGCGGCACCGTTTACTTTCGTATCAAGCAGTACGAACAGGCGATTATCGACTACGACGAAGCCATTGCACTCAACCCGACTTTGGCGGAGGCGTACAACGGTCGCGGCACTGCTTATCTTTATCTCAAGCAGTACGAACAGGCGATTGACGACTTCAGCAAGGTTGTCAAACTCAAGCCGGATTTTGTCGGGGCGTATTACGGTCGCGGTTTCATTTACAAAACTCTCAAGCAGTATGCGCAGGCGATTGACGACTTCGACAAAGTCATTGAACTCAATCCGAACTTCGCGGCGGCGTACATCAATCGCGGACTTGCTTATAAACATCTCAAACAATACGAGTCGGCGATTCGGGACTTTGACAAGGTCACCGAACTCAAGCCGAACTTTGCGGCGGCGTATTACAATCGCGGCAACGCTTACTTTTATCGCAAGCAGTACACGCAGGCACTTCAGGATTACAACAAGGCGATTCAACTCAATCCGAATTTCGCGGCGGCGTACATCAATCGCGGCATCACTTACAATGACGGGCTCAATCAATATGAGCGGGCGATTCAAGATTACGACGAAGCCATACGACTCAACCCGAATTATGCCAACGCGTACAACAATCGCGCCGTCTCTCACCACTGCTTGAAGCAATACGAACAGGCACTTGCCGATTACGACAAAGCCGTCGAACTCGATCCGAACTTTACACGTGCGAAAAAAAATCGCGCCGCCTGCCTGCAAGCTCTCGGCAGGTGAACGTCACACAAAAAAATCAGCCCTTCCGACATGCGGAGGGGCTTTTGATTTCGTCGGTAAGCGTCACGTGCGCTTGAACATCTTTGCCAGGTCGTCGGCGGAGAATTTTATCGTCGTCGGTCTGCCGTGCGGGCAAGTGTGCGGGTGCGGCGTCTTCGCCAGGTCGTTCAGCAAAATTTTCATCTGTTGCAAGTCGAGTTCCTGCCCGGACTTGATTGCCGCCTTGCAAGCCGTCGTTGCCAACGTCGCGGCGCGAATTTTCTTCGCAATGTCGTCGGCAGCGTTGACGCCGTTGAAGACTTCCGCAAGTATCGCCCGCAAAAGATTTTCTTCGTCGGTGTCGGCAGCGTCAAGCGGGACTTCTTTAAGTCGGAATTCGTTGACGCCGCTCGGTTCAAGCGTGAAGCCAAGCTTTGCGAACGTCGACAAGTTTTGCTCGATTAATTCGGACTCGCGCTCGTCAAACTTCATGACACGGTGAAACAGCAGCCCCTGCGCGGGAATGTTTTCGGCGTACGCGCTCAGTCGGTCGAAAAGAATTCGCTCGTGCGCGGCGTGCTGGTCGACGACGTACAAATCGTTGCCGCTCTGCGCGACAATGTAACACTTCGCCACCTGCCCGATTGGGAACAGCTCGGCGAATTTTTTTTGCGGCGACGGAGCTTTGTCGGACTTCGGCGGCTCGAAAAGTTTTTGTTCGGGCGGCGGACTCTCGACGTGTTCAATCTTTGACGGCGGCGGACTTTCAACTTGCGGCGGCAACGGTTTGTTTTTCGCCTCGGCAACGGTCGTCAAAACTTCTTCAAGGTTGAAGTCGTCAAGCGGATTCTTTCTGCGCGGCGAAGTTTTTTTCGGCGCAACGTCCTTGAACTCGTCGCCCAAAGTCAACTGCTCGAAACGCGGACTTTCGACGGGCGCGGCAATTTGTTGCAGATTTTGTTCATCGGACTGCTTGCCTTCGACGGCCTCGCGAACGGCTCGATAAACCGCCTTGAAGATTTTGCCTTCGTCGGCGAACTTGAGTTCAATTTTCTGCGGGTGAACGTTCACATCGACGGAATTTGTCGGCACGTCAAGCTTAACGACGGCAAGCGGAAAACCGGTCTTCGGGACAAGCGACTTGTACGCTTCGTCGACGGCTTTTGAAATCGTGCGGCTTTCGACGACGCGCCCGTTGACGATAAACGTTTGCCAACCGCGATAACTCTTCAGGATGTTCGGCTTCGTGACGCAACCCGAAAGTTTCAAGTCGGCGTCATCAATTTTGAGCGGCAACAGCGATTCGGTCAGCTCCGTGCCGTAAATCGCGCCCAACGCGTCAAGCAAGTTCCCGTTGCCGGGCGTGGCAACAGCCGTGCGGTTCCCGTTGACGAAACGGAAGGCGACTTCGGGTCGGCTCAGCGCAAGTTTAACAACGAAGTCGTGAATGCGGTTTGCCTCCGTCGGCGTGGCTTTAAGGAACTTCAAACGGGCGGGCACGTTGAAAAACAATTCTTCGACGACGACGCTTGTGCCGCTCTTGCAACCGACTTCGTGCGTATCGACAACTTTCCCGCCGTCGATTGAAATTTTCGTGCCGAGTTCGTCGGACGGTCTGCGCGTCTGCAAGGTGAACTTCGACACTGCGGCAATCGTCGGCAACGCTTCACCGCGAAAACCCAACGTCGAAATGCGCGAAAGGTCGTCGGCGGTGACGAGTTTGCTTGTGGCGTGTCGGCGGACACTCAACGCGGCGTCTTCGCGACTCATGCCCGCGCCGTCGTCGGTCACGCGAATCAAAGCTTTGCCGCCGTTTTGAATTTCAATTTCGATGCGACGTGCGCCCGCGTCAATCGAGTTTTCGACAAGCTCCTTGACGACGGAAGCGGGACGTTCGACGACTTCGCCTGCCGCGATTTTGTTGACGGTGTTCGTGTCCAAAAGTTTAACGTTCATGTGTTCACCTCAAAAGCCCGCGCCGAGATTCGACAAGTTCACGTCAACGACGGTGTCTTGATAATAAGGCGTCGTGACGGCAACACCCGCGGGCGTGTCAATGTCTTTCGGGCGCGACGAGTCTTCGGGGACGACAACCCAAAAGATAACGTCGACTTGCCCGCTTGTGAGCGCGGCGGCACGTGCGGCACTGTCGACTTGCACGAGTTCAATGTTTTGATTGATGCGCTTGGAAATCTCCGCAAGGACAGCCGTGTTGAAACCCGCAGGCGTCCCGTCAGCCAAAACCAAATCGAGCGGCGGCAGGTCACCCGTGATACCGACTTTAATCGTCGGCGCGCCGTCAATGTGCGGCATTTCGACTGCGGGCGGATTGGTCATGTAATTGCGGATAAATTTTTCGGTCAAGGTCTCAAGCGTGCCGTCGGACTTCATGTCGCCAATCGCCGCGTCAAACGAAGACTTCAAGTCAACGTCGTCCGCACGCATTGCGCAACAGAAATTGTCGACGAGCCGAACCGTCGCCGCGTCTTTAATCTCAAGTTCGGAATTGTTGGCGGTCATGTGTTCGGCGACGCTTTTGTACGTGCGAATGCCGTCAATCTGCTTGGACTGCAACGCCATCTGCATGGAGTTAAAGTTGTCGTAGAAGTTCACTTCGCCGCCGCTTGAAACTTTTGCCGCTTGTTCGGGCGACGAATTCAGTTGCGTCAACATGCCGACTTTGTGCGCGGAATTTTCGTTCGACGAGCCGCAACCCGTCAACGTCAACGCAATCAGCACGAGTAAAAAAATTTTCTTCAAGTCAATCACCTCAAAACAGAATTAAACCCGCCGCGATTAACGTCAGCACCGCCGCTTCGACGAAGTTCAGCAGTTGCCCGACGTTTCGCTTGCGAAGAATCAGTTGCCGCACGCGCCCCGCGAACATTGCCACGCACGAAAAAATTATCAGCCCTTGCACGGCGAACGTCACGCCCAACAGCAAAATTTGCAAGCTCGCGCCGTCCGCGTTCAGGTTGACGAACTGCGGCAGGAACGCCAAAAAGAACAGTAAAACTTTCGGGTTCAGGACGTTCATCAAGACGCCGCGCTTGTACAGAGCCGCCGAAGTTGACTTTGCCGTTGACTTCGCAAGCGAAAGTTTCTTGCCCGCCCGCGCAGATTGAAACGCTTTGAACGCAAGGTACAGCAGATAAGCCGCGCCGAAAATTTTCAGCAGCAGCAGTGCCGTCGCCGAATTTTTTATCAGAGCCGCCACGCCGACCATGACAAGCGTCGTGTGGAAAATTATTCCGCTCACCAGCCCGCACGCCAAAATTATGCCCGCACGCGCTCCGTCCGCCAAACTTTTCGTGAGCAGATACAAAATGTCCGGCCCCGGTGCCAACGTCAACAAAACCGACGCCGTCAGGAAGTACGCGAAAGTTGACCAATCCAAAAAAAACACCTCCGCAGAAATTTTACCATAAACTTCCGGCGGAGGCGCGAATATTTTTTCACGGCTTGCAACGTTTGCAGGGCACGTAACCCGCCGCAATCGCTTCGTCGCGTGAATTAAAGTTGACGCGATTGGCGGGCTTCATCTTGCCGACCGACGCGCAATTTCCGACGTGAAACTTTCGGCTGTTCGCGTTGCCGACGTAATTCGCCGCAAAGACCGTCGCAAAAGCCGCCGTCACGACAAGCACAGCGACAATCGCGGCAAGAAATTTTTTCATGACGTGACCTCCTCAGTGGTGGCGGATAACTTCAAACCTCCAGAGCGCAACTTTTTCGTCGGCGCGGATGTTGGCCTTGCGTTTGGCAATGGCAATTTGTTCTTCGACGGTGTCGACGCCTTCCAAGTCGGGCAACAAAAGACCGCGACGGTTGCCGTTTTCGACAATGACTCCGTAACGGCGCACGTCCAAATCTTTGACGCTGAAAATCCGTTCGGGCTCGCCCAAAACGTCAACGCTGTATTCGATATCGTCGAGTTCGTCGACGGTGACGGGTTCAAAGCGCGGGTCACGCGAACAGGCGGAAATTGCGTTCTGTAAAATTTCTTCCGCCAAAGTGTCACGCGTCGCCATAATCGTGCCGATACAGCCGCGCAGGTTGCCGTCCTTGTGCAAGCTGACGAACGCGCCCGCACGCCGCGAAGTCAATTCGTCGGGCAGGTTGTCGGGAAGTTCGGCGGGCTTGTGCGTCTTAACGAACGTTTCCAGACTGTGACGCGCCAACTTGACGAAAGCATCTTCGCTTGACTTGCGACGGGCTGACTCGCGGCGTTTGAAGTCGGCAAGTTGCACGTCGAAATTTCTGCTTGAATCCGCGTCGCCGACGTTGAGCCAAACAATTCCGTAACCGACGCCGAAGGTGCCTTCGTAAGACAATTTTTCGGCGGTGACGGCTTTTCGGTCGAGTGCGCCCGCCATAATCCAAAACGAACGCAAACCGCATTCGGCCGCCCGCGAACAAATTTTTTCGTCCATGGTCAACAGCCGCAGGAAATTCGCGCCGCTTAAGTTGTCCATGACTTGCTTGTCGAAAACCGCGCCTTCGGGAACCATGCCGTAAGGACCGTCGGCTTTGAGTTTGTGCGACAGATCGCCGCTTGCCACGAAGAAAATTTTCCTGTCGAGTTCGTCGGCGGCACGCGCAATCAGTTGCCCGAATTTGTAATGCGTCGCCGCGTTGAGTCCCGACAATCCGATTCGCAAAAAGTTCACGCGGTTGAAGTCGAGCCCCGCCAGTTGCAAAAATCTAAGCGGAATCATCGTGCCGTGGTCAAGTGACGGATCACGTTCGCCCAAAGTGCCTGCGGGAATTTTTTCCGCCGCCGCCAACGTCGACAATTTCTGCGCCAAAAGTTCGTCGTAGTTGACTTGCAACTTGACTTGCGGTGCGCTGAAACGTGACATGTCGCCCGTCGCCCGTTCGCCCGGCGAAATGTGAAAGTAATCCGCGTAAAGGACGGTGTGCGGGCTTGTGACGATTATCGTGTCGGGCTTGAGTTCGACGATTCGCCGCGAAATGTCTTCGTAAGCTTGCGTTGTCGCCGAAATTTTTTGTTCCTCGCCGTGACCGACTTCAGGCAAAATTATCGGCGGGTGCGGAACGACGACTGCTCCCAAAATGCTCATGCCGAATACCTCCCAAAAAGTGTTTGCGACGATTATATCACAAAAATCTCCGACGCAACGAAAATCCGGCCGTCATGGATGACGGCCGCAACCGCCCGTCGCATGATGCAGGATGCATCATAGCGGGCGCGTCTTTCTTTGCTACTTTCTTTCCACGCGGAAAGAAAGTAGATCAACGCGAATCAGCCGAATTGAAGTCAATCGCCCGTCGTGCGCAACGACAAAAAATCCCCGCCACGTCGACGGGGAAATTTTTTCCGCAAGTTAGCCGACGGGACACAAAATTTTCCGCGCAAGATTTTATAATGACGGCAAACACTTTCACGAGGTGATTTGTATGTTTGGGGTACTTCTCGACATTGCCGGCGCGGTGCTTTCGGGCAAAGACATGAACGAACAAATGCGCGAATCCGACCGCCGCAAGCAGGAAGCCATGAGCGAATCGAACAAGGCTACTATCGGCAAAGTTGCGGGAATCGCCGCTCTTGGAGCCGTCGCCGCCTTCGGAATCAACAAGCTTGCCGACAACAAAAAATCCGTCAAACGTGCGTAAGGGGTGACAATCATGCTTGAATTGCTTGGAGCGATCTTAACCGGCACGTGCACAGAAAAAGCTCGCGAACACGACCAACGCGTCGCCGACGAATACGACGAACAAAATCAGCGCGCAGTTTCCAGACATCAGACGCGGAACAATTTAATCACGGGTGCAGCGGGACTTGCCGTCATGGGTGCTCTTGCCCTGTTCGCCAACGACAAACTCAGCGACAAAAACAAAACTTCCGCGCCAAAGAAATGCTAAGCATCTGCCTCCGAATTAACTTTCGACAAAAAAATCCCCCGACGTTGTGTCGAGGGATTTTCTGTTTCGTGCGTGAAGAATTTCATTGAGCGGGTTGCGGTGCAGGCGCAGGCGTCATGCCGGGCTTAATCGCGTCGGCGAACTTCGTATCCGCGTAAGGTTCCGTCGGCAACGGTTCAATCGCAAGCTGACCGCCTTTGACCGCAGCCGTCGCAGACTCAATCGCTCTGTGCGCCGCGTCAATCGACAAACCGAGCGACTTCATAATCTTATCGGGATTGTGGAAACCCATTCCGTTTTCGGCGGCCGACCAATCCCAATACCACTGAGCTTCGCGGACAAGCTGACGCGCTTCGGCAAGCTGTTCGTCGGTCGCGCCCGCAAGGTGAGCGGCTTTGATGACTTTGTGCGCACGAGCCGTCGTTTGTCCCGCAATGCGCTGAAGTTTAAACGTGTTGTCGTTAATCGTTTGCACGCGGTGCAACATCGTTTCGTAGGATTCGTCGTGGCATTTCGCGCAGGCGGTGTCGTAATGTTTGAGCGGGTGCGTCACATGGTGCGACGTGTATTTGACGCCGTCTTGACGCATGTACGGCATGTGGCAATCGACGCAGGTGACGCCGTTGAGCGCGTGAACCGAATCCGTCCAGCATTCAAAGTCGGGGTGCTGAACTTTCAACATGTACGCGCCACTGTCGGGGTGAATCCAATCGTAATCGAACTTCGGATCGTGCCCGTCGTGATAATATTTCCATTCCGATTCGGGGTCGAGACCGTTGGCAAAAGGCATGTGAACGCGGCCGTCTTCTTTCTTCTTGAAGTAATATTCGTTGTGGCACTGACCGCAGACGTAAGCGCGCATTTCGTTATGCGTCGCCTTGTTCACGTCGATACCGAGTTCCGCCATTGACTCGACGAAACCTTGATTGTAAATGCGCAACTGCATTGTGTCGGGGTCGTGACAACTTGAGCAACCGAACCATTCGTCGTCTTTAATCGGCGCAACAACTTCGTCGAACGGCTTGGACGCGAATTCCCAACCGCTCTGCTTGAAGTAAACGTCGTACATGTACGAGCCTTTGCACACGATACACGAACCGAGCTGACCGGGGCGGCGTTTCGAGTTGAGGATGTCTTCGCCTGCGTACCAGTGCCCGCGGTCGTCGTCGTATTGAATCGAGAACTTGTAACCTTTGAACAGTTCAATCTCTTCGGGCTGCTCCGTCAAATGTGAATAAGCGTCCGCGCCGCCGAATCCCGTCGGGCTGGGCGACTTGTCCATTGTCATCTTAAACGAATTGAACTGCAACGGATAAGCTTCGGCGTAACCCATGCGCGTCAACTTTTGGTCTTCGGGAATTGCCGCAAGTTCAAATTTCGTCGCGGGTTTGGCAATGACTCTGGCGAACAGCAACCCGAAGAACGCCACGCATAAGACGAGTATGCCCGCGATACATTTTTGCATCTTAGTCAACTTTAATACCCCCTTCCAAGTGATTCGAGCCGTGCGCAACTTTGCTGTGGCACTTCAAGCAGTCTTCTTGCGTGCCGCCGGGTGCCGTCGAAACGTAAGACATTGCCGCTTCGTGACAGCGCAGGCAGTTTTCGGCAACCATCTTTCGGGCGTCCGCGTCAAGCTTGATTCGTGCGGGATAATCGCGCATTGCCTCATGATACATGTCGACCATGCCCGTGCGGCCTTTTTCGATAAGGTAATGCGCGGTGTTGTCGTGCGGCAGGTGACATTCGACGCAGTCTTGATTGCGGTGGCTTGACATTGCGAACGTCGCCGCCTCGTGTTTCATTGAGTGGCATTGTCCGCAAAATGTCGGCGTGCCCGACGCGTGCAGGAACAGTGAGCCGACACCGCAAGCCGCCGCGCCGATAACGAAGCCTCCGGCAAGACATTTCAGCGTGTGCTTTTCGAGCAAATCTTTAATGCACATCTCGTGACCTCCTTCCGTGAAATTATTTTTTAATCGCAAACAGTGTTCCGAAACAAATTGTCGTGACGCTCAACCACAGCAACCAGATGAACGGTTTCGTCGTGACGGTCGGCCGCTTTAAAAGCGGCGGAACTATTGGTGTTACCCGCAACGTTTTCGTCAACCGCGTTCGTTCGTCAACGTTTGATTGCAAGCAACGTGCCCGCGCAGATTGTCGACACGCTCAACCACAGCAACCAAATGTAAGGTTTTGTCGTGACGGTCGCGGTTATCGGCATGTTTGACAGCTTTTCGATTGTCGGCAGAATTTCAAGCCGCGCTTTTTGCAAGTCGCCCGATATGCCCGTCAAGCGCACGCGCCGTTGACCGTTGAAAACTTCAATCGCCTGCGAAGTGCCGCCGTCGGGTGTGACGGTTATCGTCGGGTGAATCGCTTCGACAATTTCGCCGTCGGTGACCGTGATTGTCGCCGTCGCTTGAATCGGGTTGCCGCTTGAGTCGCGGTCAATCTGCGCGTCGGTGAAGACGTAGCCGAGTTCGCCGTCCATTGCGAAAAGTCCGCGTGTCAACATGAGTTCAAAAACGTCGTCGACTTCGGGAGCGTGCGGGGCAATGTACACGTCGCCCGAAAAACTTTTGTGAATCGCCGGTTCGCGAGCCGCATCGGTGCCGTTGCCGCGCAGTTTCGTCAAAGCCCGAACAACTTCGCCGTCGACGGTGTAGACGTAAAATTTTTCGCGTCCGTCGTCGCTGAAGGTTTGACCTTCGTAAATGACTTCGTGCCCGCCGATTTGAAGTTTTGCGCGAGGTTTGAGTTCCTGCGTAACAGTTTCGCCCGTCGACGAAAGGACGATTGCCGCCAACATTGCGACGAAGCCGACGTGCGCGATTTTCCCGCCGAGACTTATCGTCCGCCCGAATTTCGCGAAGGTGTAAATCAACAGCGCGACGATAACTGCGGCGATTGGTGCCGTGCTCTTGACGTAAAAATCCGTGTCGACCGCCGCCGCTTCACCGACAAGTTGACTCAACAGCGGCATTGACATTCCGACCCAGACAATCGCCGCGACGAAAATTATCAGCAAACTTCCGAGCAACACCGCGAAAGCCGATTCGCCGTGCGTGTCGTAAAGCGCGCCCTGCGGAAGTTGTTTCGCCTTCCAAAGAATCACCGTCAGCCCGCCGATTAAAATCACTGCGTCCGCCAAAGCGATTGCCGCGCCGACCGTCGAACTTGCGAACGAGTGAACCGAAAAGTCGCCCAAGATGCCCGACCGCGTCAAGAAAGTTCCGTAAACGACAAGCGCGTAAGTGAACGTTGCGGCGACGTGTGCTTGAATCAGCACGGCGGATTTTTTTCGCGCAAGGTTGACCAAGTGCAACAACACTGCCGCCATAAGCCACGGCACGAGCGACGAGTTTTCGACGGGGTCCCAGCCCCAGTAGCCGCCCCAGCCGAGAACTTTGTACGCCCAATAGCCGCCGACGAAAATTCCCGCGCCGAGAAAACTCCACGCAGTCAACGTCCAAATTCGAGCTTCGTCAAGCCAACTTCGCGACGCCGCTTCCGTCAACAAAGAGCCCAAACTCAACGCGAACGGCACGGCAAGTAACGCGTAACCGACGAAGATTATCGGCGGGTGAATTGCCATCCAGAAATCTTGCAACAGCGGGTTGAGCCCGACGCCTTCGACGACCTGCGCGGGATTCGGCGCGAACGGCGACTTCGCCAAGACCAAAGCCGTCAACACCGCCTGCAACAGGAAGTAAACCGCCACTGTCGCCGCGTTCGTGCGACGGAAAGTCAACGCCACGCCCGCCATTGCATGAACGAGCAGCCACAATAAAAAAGAACCTTGCTGACCCGCCCAGAACGCCGAGACTTTGTAAATCGTCGGCAGTTGCGTTGACGAGTAAGCCGCGACGTATTCGACCGTGAAGTCGTCCGCGAATATCAGCGTCCACAGCAGAAGACTTGCCGCCGCCACGAACGTTGCCGACAGTCCCGCGCAGATTTTCACCAGCCGAGCCGACGGAATTTTTTGCACGTAACAGACGGTTGGAACCGCAACGGCCGCAATAATCGCGCCGACCAAAAATAAATTTCCCGTCAAGTCATCACCTCAACTTTGCGGGCGTTGTCCCTCGTACTTCGACGGACAGCCGCTTTAAAAGCGGCGGAACAGTTTGGTTGACCGCCCGACAACTCAAGCTGTCAATTCGGATTTTGTCCCTCGTACTTCGACGGACATTTGATTAAAAGTTTTTTCGCGTGAAAGCTGTCGTCCGACGAATCAAACTTGCCGACCGCGACAATGTGATACGCCTCGTCGAACTGATCGGGCTTGACGCCGTCGAACTTGACGCGCAGAGTTTCGCCCGTGTCCTCGTCCTGCAGGCTGAAGGTGAATTCGTCGCAGGTTTGTTGCGGGGCGAAAGTTTTATCGAGCAGGCCTTTGACTTGCACGGAATTGGAACTTGAACGCGCCTCGGCAATCGAAACGTAAGGCGTGACGCTTTCTGCTAAGTTCAAGCCCGCGTAGGCGACGAAGCCGACCAGCAGCGCGATTAGCAAAGCTTTCCGCACGGTGACGCGCCTCCTTCGATAAATTTTGCTGATTATAACATTGCCCAAAAATCTGCGTTGTTGCGGCGGCGACAAACAAAAAGAGCCGAAACACAATCGTTTCGACTCCAAAATTTCTGATATCAATCTTCGTAGAGGTAGCGCAAGGCTTCCAAGTTCGCCGTGTTCAAGTCTTTGTGACAGACGCAAGCTTTCGAGTTCAGCTCCATGATTTGCCGGTTGTTGACGGTGTACTTTTCCCAGTGCGGAATTGTTTCGTTGTCGGGATTGCCCGTCGCCGCAAAAGCCGCCCACGACGATTGAATAATTTTCACGAGCTTTTGATTCGGATTCGGCACAAGGTGATCGCCGACGTTGAAGGTGTACGGCAAGTCAACCGCATGACACGAACGCAATTTTTCGTCGGGCGACCACTCACTGAACAGATACAAATAAGCGTCGTCGAAAGCCGATTGATATTCCGTCGCCAATTCTTGCCCGACGCGCCAGTCAACCTGCTCCACGAAGTCTTCAAAGTTTTCCAACGTGTTGGGACGACCGTTGAGCCACGCGCCGTAAATTTCCTGCGGAGTTTTCGCCGTGTACTTCACCATGACGGGCGAAAGATTTTTCGGATTGTCGCGGAACACCTCGAACAAGTTATCAAAGTAAAAGAACCAATAACGCCACTCGTCGGCGGTGGTGCCCGTCAACATTTTGATTCCGCGAGCGTCGCCGGCTTTGAGTGCCTTGAACGGGTCACGCGGCAAAAATTTCCCGTCGCAGGTCGGCAGATAATCTTTGACGGTTTGTTTAATGCGAGCGGCTCTAACTTTTTCAAAAAGCTGTTCGAGTTCGGCGGAAGATTTTTTCATCATGTCGCGCATTGACTTCGCGCCCGCCGTGTCCATGTACACTTGCGCAAGTTCGGCGGAGTATTCGGGCGTGTTGTACATGTAAGAATTTGCGGACTGCGGAATTGCTTTGCCGAACAAACCTTTCGCGGCGGGCGTGACCGTCAAAAACATCACCGACACCGAACCCGCGCTTTCGCCGAAAATCGTCACGTTGTCGGGGTTGCCGCCGAACGCCGAAATATTTTCTTTGACCCACGCCAACGCCGCGATTTGGTCTTTCAAGCCGAGATAACCGCTGTCCTCGAACGCAGAATCAATCGCGCCGAAGTTCACGAAGCCGAAGACAGCCACCCGATAATTAATAGTGACGATAACGACGTCCTGCGCCGCCGCGAAGTTGCTGCCGTTATAAAGCGGGTCGCTTGAATCGCCGCTTTGAAAGCCGCCGCCGTGAATGAAAACCATGACGGGCAAATTCTTTTTTTGACCGCGTGTCCAAATGTTGAGCGTTAAGCAGTCTTCGCTTTGCGGATTTTTGGACGCAAGTTCGTTTTCGTCGACCACTTGTATGGCGGTAAAGCCGAACTTTTTCGCGTCACGAGTTTTATTTGACGGTTTCAACGGTTGCGGAGCGCGTCAACGAAGTTTGCCGACGGGCGGTTAAGCAAACGGAATGCCGAGCCACGTCTTCACGCCCTGCTTGTCGACGAAGCCGTTGAACGTGCCGTAACGAGTCTTGACGCTTAAATCACCAGCCGCGAAAACTTTGTTGTCGATTGGCAGTCCCATTGCCGCGAAAGCAAGAGCCGCCATTGAGGTCGTCTTGAGAAATTCTCTGCGTGTTAGGTTTGCCACGACATCACATCCTTTAACTTTCGTAGACGTAGCGCAAGGCGTCCAAAGTTTGCGTGTTCAAGTCTTTGCGTAAGGCGCAACCTTTCGAGTTAAGCTCCATAGTTTGACGATTGGCGGCGGTGTATTTTTCCCAGTGCGGAATGGTTTCGTTATTCGGGTTGCCCGTCGTCGCAAAAGCCGTCCACGTCGTTTGAACTTGCTTAACAAGATTCTGCGGCGGATTCGGGTGAAGTTCGTCGGGATTGTTGAAAGTAAACGGCAAGTCAACCGCGTGGCACGAACGCAAAAGTTCAATCGGCGAATTCTCACTGAACAAATAAAAATACACGTCGTTGTAAGCCGACTGATATTCCGCCGTCAATTCTTGACCGACGCGCCAATCCAACTGCGTCGCAAAGTCGCCGTAAGTGTCCGCGCTGTCGGGTCGCCCGTTGAGCCACTTTTGATAAACTTCCTGCGGCGTGCTTGCGTTGTAGTGCGCAAAGACCGGCGAATTTGTTTGCGGGGTTGCGCGAAGAATGTCAAACAATTTTTCGTCCGCCAACAGGAAGCAACGCCACTCGTCGGCGGTCGTGCCCGTCAAAATTTTTATGTCGCGAGCCGCGCCGTCCTTGAGTGCCTTGCCGGGGTCGAGCGGCAAAAACTTGCCGTCGCATGTCGGCATGTAATCCATCAAGCTGAGCCCGCGAGCGTCCGCTAGTTGCAGGTAAACGGCTTTGAGTTCGTCGGTGGATTTTTTCATCAGGTCGCCGACTTTTTTCGCGCCGCACATTGACATGAACGTTTCGGCAAGTTTGGCGGATTGTTCAGGCTTATTGTACAGGAACAGCGAGCCCGACTGCGGAATTGCTTTGTCGAACAAACCTTTCGCGGCAGGCGTGACCGTCAAAAACATCACGGACACCGAACCCGCGCTTTCGCCGAAAATCGTAATGTTGTCGGGGTCGCCGCCGAACGCCGAAATGTTTTCTTTGACCCACTGCAACGCCGCGATTTGGTCTTTAAATCCGAGACAGCCCGCGTCCTCGAACGTCGGATCAATCGACGTGAAGTTCATGAAGCCGAAAACGTTCATGCGATAATCGAAGCTCACCAGGACGACATCATTTGCCGCGGCGAAGTTGCTGCCGTAATAAATCGGGTCGCTTGCGCTCTCGAACGCCAAAGCTCCGCCGTGAATGAAAAACATGACGGGCAAATTCTTCTTTTGACCGCGTGTCCAAATGTTGAGCGTTAAGCAGTCTTCGCTTTGCGGGATTGACGACGGATTTTCTGTCGGGTCATCAAATTGAATTGCCTTGAAGCCGAACTTCTTCGTGTCGACAGTTTTGTTTGACGGTTTCAACGGTTGCGGTGCCTGCCAACGAAGTTTGCCGACGGGCGGTTGAGCGAACGGAATTCCGAGCCACGTGCGCACGCCGTTTTCGTCGACAAAGCCGTTAAACGTGCCGTAACGAGTTTTGACGCTTAAATCGTCCGCCGCGAAGACTTCAACGGGAACAGCCATTGCCAACGCCGCCGCTGATGTCAGCTTGATAAATTCTCTGCGTGTCAAAATATATCACGTCCCTTCGGTTGCGAAATTTAGCGTAAGTATTGCGGCAAGTCAAACGTTTTTTGACGTGGCGAAAAAAAAACAGACTCAACAGCAACTGTCGAGTCCGTTGTATCCGAATCGGTCGGAATTTATTGTTTGTCTTTGCTTATCGACGGCCAATCTTTTCCGAGGTCGGAATAGCCGAACCAGCTTTTCTTGGCGTCCCAGTTGAAACGATAACGCTTGCTCTTGTTGTCCTTGTCAAACGCCAAAACCAAATCGCCGTTTTTCAACGCCACGATGCTGGGAACAGCTCCGTTTTCGTGCGCGTAGTTAAGGCTGTCGATGTAAATTTCCAATTTCTTGTTGACGGGCGAATAGCCGAAAAGCAGGGCGCGATCAATCGATTCAAGCGAAAAAAACAGATCGGAGTTTGACTTGTTCTTGAATACGCGGACGGTGTAGCCGTTTTCCACTTTCGGATAGTGCGCGTCGTCAAGGCGTTTCTCGTCAAGCCAAACTATGAAGTGCAACTGGTTTTCGCTTTTCGCTTGCAAGAGTTTACGCGCCTGAATCTTGAGAAGTCCATGCGGCGTGCTGAAAGTTTCCGACAAGGCCTGCTCGTTTTTCAGACCTTCGGTGAAGTTCGGTGCCTCGTAAACCATTTCGTAAGTTTCGGCGAAACACACCGTCGCAAACGTCATGACAAACAGGCTCAGCACGGCGGCAACGAAAGTTTTCATACACATTCCTCCTAACACACTTGCAGCAAAACTGCTACGCGGCATTATAACAAGCGGTCGGAAAAGTGTCAAGTCAATTGTTCGCCGTTAATCGTTGAGCCGAATCGTCGGCAAGTTTATTTCGCCTTACTTTGATAAGCCGCGACACGCTTTGCCACGTTGTCTTTGATGTTGTTGTAGTAAAGCGCATAATCGCTTTCGTGATAGCTGTCGGGGCCGAAAATCGTTGTGTAGGACACGGGAGCCACTGCCTTGGTCGTTGTGACTACCACGCCACGTTTCAGATTTATTTGTGCGTCTGCGGCGTTGGGAACGATCTCCATTTTTCCGGCTTTTTCGTTGTAAATGTAACCGCCCAAATTTTCCGCCGCCGAAGCGTAGGTTTCGTCGCGTTTCCAGTTTAAGGGATTGATGCTGATTGCGCCCGGCAGAACGACGATATTTTTCTTGTCCGCGTTTGCGACGCCTTCGGTGTTCCACGATATGATGACGCCCGTATCGTCGGCTTTTTCGGCGAATTTGAGGTGCGGGTTGGCTTTGAGATAATCCTCGGTTATCGAGTAGCCGATAACGTATGCCGCAACCATGCGATTCAGATATTCGGAATGCGCCTTCATGTATTCGGCAAGAACAAAGCTCTGCATCATCGAGCCTTGAGAATGTCCCGCAAGGATGAAAGGTCGTCCGCCGTTCAAGTTCGCGAAGTAGTAGTCGAGTGCCGCAAAGACATCTGTTTTGGGCACACCGTTAAAGGCGTCGTTCAAATCCTTGCCCGTCAGTTTGCCTGCGTAGGACAAATTGATCTGCCTGTAAAACGGCGCGAAAACGTTTGTAGAATCTTCGTAAGCCGTCGCCTGCATGAGATAGGTGTATTGCGCGGGCTCTCTCATGGACTTTTCGTTAATGTCGGCGAACATCGGCGCGCCTTCGGATTCGTCGATATATTCGGTTGGGTAAATGTACACCGTATCGATGGCTTTTGTCACTTCGGGTCGGCGCATCCAGTTGTTTTTGTCGGAGTAATCGACGGGCGCAACTTCTGCTTTGTTATCGTTGTCGTTGCCGCAACCCGCGACGAATAATCCGACAGTCGCCAATGAGGTCGTCTTGATGAAATCGCGTCGGGTGAGTTCATTGGACATAAAGATAACACCTTCTTTGAAACATTTGTGGCGCATTATACAGCAAACGTCGCGGGCAAGTCAAAAAAATTGACGACGTTGCCGCCGCCAATTATCGGGTCGAATTTGTGTGTCACGCCGAGTAAACTTTCTTGCCCTCGAAGTAAGTCGCCGCAGGTTTCGCAGTGTGAATTTCTTTTTCGGGACAAGTCAGCACGTCTTTGTTGACAAGCAGGAAGTCCGCGTATTTGCCGGGCTTGATACTGCCGCGTTCGTTTTCGAGGAACATCTGTTTGGCGACGTTGATTGTCAAAGATTCGATAGCCTGTTCGCGGGTGATAAGTTCTTCCGGCCACCACGGTTGCGACGCCTGTTCTTTGTAAAAAAGACCCGTCACCGCGATTTCCATAATGCCGAACGGATCGTCGGGGCTGCCGACCAACGCGGGAAAGTCCGAGTGTGAAGACATGACAACGCCGTTGTCGAAGTATGACTTCATGGGGAAGCCTTTTTCGCCCATGTCGCCCGGAAGACGTTCAAGCAAGAAATTTTTCAACTCGTCGCTGTTGTGGTGCCAAAGCATGCCTTCAGTGACATAAATGTTGTGCTCAGCCATGCGCTTGTAGTCCGACTCCATGACGCCGTACACGTGCACCAGCGTATTGCGCATTTCGTCCTTGCCGCCGTTGACAAAGGAGTTGACGACGCGATTGACGCCCGCGTTGCCCATTG
>CAMUZU010000037.1 GCA_947165295.1 uncultured Selenomonadales bacterium
GCACGTAAGATTTATTGCTTGCCTCGAAGTCCGCCTTCACCGCGACGCCCGACGATCCGCCAAGCGCGTAAGCTTTCCTGCCGACGGTGATTGTGCCCGTCGAATCGGTGACGAGGTCGAAAATTGTTTCCATGCGTTCGCCGCCGATTGCCGCCGAAGCCGTGACGCTTGCGCCGTCCGACACGCCGATAATCTTCTGCAGTCCGAGCAGGTCGGTTTGCACGCGGTAACTGTCGTCGTTCTTCGCGATAAAGCGTTCCGTGAAAATCTTGCCGATGTCGGGCGAATCTTTGATGCCGAGGCGTTCTTCGCTCTCCGCGGTGATTGTGCGGCTGAAAATAAATCCGTCGTCCGCGCCCGTAACGCTGATTCCCGTCGGCACGTCTTCAGTCAACTCAAAAATCTTTTGGTCGACGGTGACGCTGCCTTTTTCGTACAGCACGAAAGTTTTGCCCTTGTCGAAGCCCGTGGCAGTCACGCCGTCGCCGACAGTGACCGCGTCCGCCGTGATGATTACGTCGCCCGCGCCCGCGAAAGTCATGCCGTTTACCGAAACTTCGTCGCCGTCGCGCAGGCTGAAAGTCATTTGATTATCGGTCGCCGTCATTGAAATGTTCGCGGCGGAAGTCGTGACGGTTTGCCCGTTGATGACGTAATTGCCCGGCTCCGAGGTCGTGAAGTACAGCGCGGGAACCAAGTCTTTCAGGTCGGTCGAAAGTTCGGTACCTTCGGCGACTTTGAAAACTCCGTGCCCGATGAAAATTTCGCCGTTGCCGACGCTGAACGTGCTGGACTTGCCGTCGCGTGACCAAGTGATTGCAAGCGCGCCCGTGCCCGCGACATAACGAGTGCCCGTCGCCGAAATTTCGATGTAACCGCCCGTGCCGTTGCTTTCGAGCGTGATGTTGACGGGTTGCCCGCCGAGCGTCGAAGTCGCCGTGAGCGTCGAATTTTCGTCGAACAGAACTTTGCCCGCGTTGTAATGAATCGTGCCTTCGAGGTTTGACAACGTCGTTTGAACGCCCGTGGCGGTCGTCAGGTCGATTGACAGTTCGCCGTCCGAAGAAATTTTCAAACCCTGCGCGTCGAAGCCGATTGAGCCGCCCGTGTCGGAAGCCCTCAACTTGAGCGAAGTGCCGTCCTCCCACGTGAGATTGACGACGGTGCCTTTTTCGAGCGCAAGCGTGCGGTCGGCCTTCAAGATGAGTGCGCCCGCCGAAACGTCGATGTTAGCCTTGCGGTCGGTTGTGACGAAGTTTAATTCAAGTTGACCGTCGCCCGCATTCGGCGCGAAACGAATTCCTGCGTCGGTGAAAGTCAACTGCCCGCTTGCGTCGTCGAGAGCCGTGATTTCCAACGAGTTTTCGTGGTCGCCGACAATCGTCAAGACCGTGCCTTTCGTCAAGGAAATTTCCTGCGACGCGAAGTCCAGACCGATTGTGCCGCTGATGATTAATTGATTGTCCAACAGCGTGTTGCCGTCCTTGCTGACCGTGAACAGCATTTCGTCCTTGCGTGTGTTCGGGAAGTTGAGCGAGATTTTTCCGTCGACAATTTCGGGAACAACCACAACGGTCGTGTCGTTCGTGGACATTTTGATTTCGTAGCCGTTGACGCTGAGTTGCGCGTAAGTGTTCGTGCCGTCGCCGTGTGAGCTGTTACCGCCCGTCAAGCCTAAAGTGCCCGACGTTGGGTTGCAACTGATGACGCCGCCGAGTTTCAAGTCGCCCGCGAAAACCGTTTGTCCGCCGCTTGTGACGGAAACATTCGCCGTAATGTCGCCGTCGAAGTCGAAGTAAGAAATGCCGCCGTCGACGTAATGATTCACGGAAATTTTCTTCGGCGCGGTGAACGTGATGACTTCGTCGCCACGATTGATGTACCATTTCGTGCCCGCCGCGACGGTGAACGTGCCCGCGTCGTTTCGTGCAGATTTTCCTACGGCGAGTCCGTCAATTTGCGCTTTGTCGACGAAAGTAATTTCGGTCGATGTGCCTGTGTTTTTGCCGACGGTCGGTTCGTCGCAATCGTAGCAGTAAGCCTTAATCGTGGCGGAATTGTCACCGACAACCGCGCCATAATCGGCGTCCGCAATATCCGTTCTGACGGTCGGGCTTATCGCGTAAGAAATGATTATCGAGCCGTCGTTGTTGCCGACAAGCCCGCCGACGGAATATTTACCCTTGACGGTCGTGTTCGTCGCCGCGCAGGAAAGAATTGTGCCGTCGTTTTCGCCCGCAATGCCGCCGATATCGTTATTCGTACCTGTAATGGTGCCGTTGTTGACCGTGCAATTTAAAATCTTGCCGGAATTGTCGCCGACAAGCCCGCCAACGTCGTCTCTGCCCGTGACGGCAGCGTTGACGAGATTGACATTTTTAATCACGGCTCCCTTGCCGACGTTGCCAAAGAGTGCCTGATTGTCGTCGTCGGGATGATTTATCGTCAAGTTGCGGATTGTGTGGCAACCGCCGTCGAAAGTGCCGTTGAATTGATTGGCGTCGGTGCTGATTGGCGTGAAGTTTGCGATTGAACTCATGTCAATATCGCCCGTGAGCTTGAAGGTCAAGCCCGTGCAGTCGTCGCCGCCGTTGACTCTCTGCGCCAAAGCCTGCAAGTCGGCAGCCGTGGAAATTAAATAAGCCTCGCCTTCGGTGACGTGAGAAACGGAACCTTTGGTCGTGTCGAAATTTAAACTTTTGTCGAAGCCGTCCTTTTGCATGGTGACTTTGCCGCCCGAAACGGTTGTGCTCGTCCCGTCGGTTGTCAAGGTGACTTTGTCATCAAGCGCGGTGTAAGCGATTTCGTTGACGGTTACCGTGTCGTAATTGGTAAACAGCGCGTCGACGAGTTCGGAAGATGTGGTGACTTTCATGCCGTTGAGCATGTAGTTGCCCTCCTTTTCGAGCGTGAAAGGATATTCGCTGTCGTTGGTGACGAAATTACTGCCGTCGGACAAACTCAGCAGTCCCTGCATCAATCCGCTGAAGTGGTCGGTTATCGCGCCGTTTTGCAAGTTCCACGTCGTGCCTTGCAGGTAGTCCATGGTGAAAGTCGCGCCTTCGTTCGCGGTGTAAATAATTCCGTCCGCGTTGAAGTTCAGGGAAGTTGAGCCGCCCGACGTTCGCAAAACATTATCGTTGTAGTAGCCCGCAGGGTCGACGAAGTAAAGTTCCGTGCCGTCGCTTGCAGTGAACGTGCCGCCTTTGTAGTTGACCGAGCCGTCAATGCCCGCAATTTCGATGATGTCCGTGCCGTCCCGCGACAAAAGAACGTCGAGCGCGTTTGAGGTCGTCGGCGTGATTGTCAAGCCGTCGTTCGGCGCGAAAACGATTGAGCCGCTTGCGTCGGTTGTCGCGGTTATCGTCAAGGCGTTGCCGTCCGCGAATTTGTTTTTGACGACGGTGCCTTTCGTGAGCGAAATTGACCCGTCGAGCTTGTAAGTCACCGAGCCCGTCACGTCAAGCGAAGCCGTGCGCGTTTGTCCGCCGCGAGTGATTGACAGTTCAAGTCCGCCGTCGCCCGAATTCGGCGCAAAAGAGATTCCGTCCGTGTCGAGCGAAAGTAAGCCGCCCGCGTCGCCCGTCGCCTTGAAGTTGACGACGTTGCCGCCGCCGAAGTCAAATTTCAGTTCAGTGCCTTTGGTGACCGTCAACTTGCCGCCGACGCCGAAAATGAACGAGCCGCTTAAAACTTCGAGATTCGCGCTCAAGGTACCGCTTGAACTTTTGAGCGTCAAGTCAAGCGTGCCGTCGCCTTCGTCGGGCGTGATTGTATAGTTGCCTTTGCCGTCCGACACTGCTTTGACGCTTGCGTCGCCGTTGACTGTCGCGTTGAGTTCGTAGCCGTTGAACGCCAAAGAAATTTTCGTGCCGTCGGTGAAGGAAATTTTCTGCGTCGTCGGGTCGAAAGTGATTGTGCCGCCGCTTACGTTGACGGAGCTGTCGAAAATCGCTTGACCGTTCTTCGTGAGCGTGATGTCAAGTGCGCCGTCGTTTTTGCCGGGCGTGAAAGAAATTCCGTCCGTGCCGAGAGAAAGCGAGCCGCCCGCGTCGTCGGTTGCCGTTACCGTCAAAACGTAATCGCCCTGCGTGAAATTAAAACTTGTACCCTTCGCGAAAGTGACGGAGTTGTCGTAGCCGAAAGTAATTTCGCCGCTTGTGCATTCGAGTTCGCCCGCAAGAACCGTCGTGTCGCCGCGGGTGAGCGTGACGTTGAGCGTGCCGTCGCCTTGTCGCGGGACGAGAGTTGCGCCCTTCGCGTCAAGAACAATGTTCAAAGCCGCGTCATTTGTCGCCGTCGCCGTCAACGTGTAATTGCCGAGCTTGACGACTTCGCTTGAGCCTTTGAGGAGCGTGAAGCCGCGTTCGCCGAAATTGTTGACAACTTTGCCGTATTGTTCCAGCTGAAGTTTCCGAACGTCGCTGCCGTTTGTCAATGTGAAGTCGCTTATCGTGTGTTGACTGTCGGTCGTAAAGCCGGTGTTGGTGAACGTGTAAGTGCCGCCGTAAACGAAAGTGTTTTCGTTGCGCAACGAGTACTTGCCGCTTGTGCCGATGATTGCAAGCGTCGAGCCCGCCGACACGTTGAGCTTGTTGCCTTTGTACGCGAATTCGCCGCTGATGAATTCAATCGGGAACAGTTGCTTGACCGTGATGACTTTGCCGCTTGCCGTCGCGGTGAAGTTAATCGCGCCGTCGGAAGCGTCGAAAGAAACTTTCGCGTCGGAGCCTGAAGTTGTCGCGGTGACCGAGCCGCTTGAAATGCCCGAAACTTTTCCACCGTCAAGATTGAGCGTCGCGCCGTTTGAACCCGCCGTGTAAGTCACGCCGTCAAGCACGTAAGTTTCGTTCGCCGCAAGCGTCACGTCGTCCGCGAACCTTTGAATGTCGAAGATAAATTTCATGTTGAATCACTCCTGAAAGATGTTGCGCGACGATTGTAGCACAACTTCGCCGCAAAAAAAAATCGCCCGACCGAAGTCGAGCTTACTTTGGGACAATCAGCGTCCGCATTGCATTGAGCACGGCAAGAATCATGACGCCCACGTCCGCGAAAATTGCCGCCCACATGTTCGCCACACCGACCGCGCCGAGGATTAAGCACAGGACTTTCACGCCGATTGCGAAGCCGATATTTTGTTTGACGATTGAAAGACACCTGCGCGAAATTTTTATCGCCCGCGAAATTTTCAGCGGGTCGTCGTCCATCAAGACAACGTCAGCCGCCTCAATCGCCGCGTCCGAACCGAGCGCGCCCATTGCAATGCCGACATCTGCGCGACTTAAAACAGGTGCGTCGTTAATGCCGTCGCCGACGAAAGCAACCGTGCCCGTCGACGCGGACAAAATTTTTTCAAACTCCGTGACCTTGTCGGCGGGAAGAAGTTCGCTGCGGTAATTTTGCAAGTTCAATTCGGCGGCAACCTTCGAGGCAATTTTTTCGCTGTCGCCCGTGAGCATGAAAATTTTTTCGACGCCCGAAGCTTTGAGTTCGTCGACGGCTTGCTTTGCGTGCGGCTTAATCGCGTCCGAAATGACGACGTGACCCGCGTAAGTGCCGTCAACCGCGACGTGAATCACCGTGCCGACTTTGTGACAGTGAACGGCTTGCGCGCCGACTTCCGACATGAACTTTTCGTTGCCGACGCAGACGACACGCCCGTTAATCGTCGCACGAATTCCACGGCCGGCAATTTCTTCGACGCCTTCGACGGTGCAATCGTCGCGTTCGTTCGGGTAAGCCTTGCGCAAAGAATTCGCAATCGGGTGCGTTGAATATCTTTCGACGTGCGCGGCAAGGTGCAACAGACTTTTTTCGTCGAATTGCAGATTCTTGCTGTGCACGGCGTCAACGTCGAAACTTCCGCGAGTCAACGTGCCCGTCTTGTCCATGACAACGGTCGTGACCTTCGAGAGCGTCTCCAGAAAGTTCGAGCCTTTGATTAAAATGCCGTCGCGACTTGCCCCGCCGATACCCGCGAAGAAACTCAGCGGTATGCTTATCACCAGCGCGCACGGACAGCTTATCACCAGGAAAATCAGCGCACGATAAATCCACGTGCCCCAATCGCCCGAAATCAGCGACGGAATCACCGCCAAAGCAACCGCGCAAATGACGACGGCGGGCGTGTAAATTCGCGCAAATTTCGTGATGAAGTTTTCGGACTTCGACTTTCGCGAACTTGCGTCTTCGACAAGCTCAAGGATTTTCGACGCGGTGGATTCGCCGAACTCTTTTGTCGTGCGAACTTTGATGACGCCGTTCAAGTTGATACAACCGCTGATGACTTCGTCGCCCGCCGAAACTTCACGCGGCAGACTTTCGCCCGTCAACGCGACTGTGTTCAACGTGGAATTGCCTTCGACAATGACGCCGTCAATCGGAACTTTTTCGCCCGGCTGAACGACAATCACCGTGCCGACTTCGACTTCGTCGGGGTCAACCTGCTCCAAACCGTCGGCAGTTTCGACGTTCGCGAAATCGGGGCGGATGTCCATAAGCTCCGAAATGTTCTTGCGACTGCGGCCGATCGCGTAACTTTGAAACCATTCGCCGATTTGATAGAATAGCATGACCGCGACAGCCTCGTTGCAATCGCCGTCGTCGTAAATTGCCAGCGCGAAAGCTCCGACCGTCGCAATCGTCATGAGTAAACTTTCATCCAGTGCGCGCAGATTTTTCAGCCCGTGAGCCGCCTTGAGCAGGATGTCATACCCGACGATTAAATACGGCACAAGGTACAGCGCGAACCGTGCGACGCCCGCGACTTCGACCAAGTTCAACGCGACAAGCAAAATTGCCGCCGCGACGATTCGGATTAAGTTGCGCCGTTGTTTCGCGTTCACAGGAAAATTTCGCAGTCCGACTCGACGCGCTTGCAGTTTTCGCGCACGCGTTGCATGACTTCGCCCGCGTCAACGCCGTCGTCGAATTCGACTTTCATCTTGAGCGTCATGAAGTTCACGACCGCATCTTTCACGCCCGAAGTCTTCTTCGCCTCGGTCTCCATGAGGTTGGCGCAGTTGGCACAGTCAACGTCGATTTTGTACGTCTTCTTCAAACGAATCACTCCTCGAAAAGAATTATCAATGCGCCCGAAATTTTATAGCGGAGGTTGTCAAATGTCAAACGCACGATTCAAACTCGTTCGCAAGCTGTCGCAAAAAAAATTCCGCCGTGAACTGAAACTTTTCGTCGCGGAAGGTTTGCGGCTCTGCGAAGAAATTCCGCCCGCGCTGATTGAGTTCGGCTTTTTCACGCGGGAATTTTTGTCGGACACACGCGCACAACTTTTGATTGAACGGCTGACGAAGTTTGCGCCGCTGGAAGAAATTTCGCCGTCGTCGCTCGAAAAAATTTCCGACACGCAAACGCCGCAGGGTATCTTGCTTGTCGCCCGACAGAAACTTTCGACGCTCGACGAAGTCAACGCGAAAAGAATTGTCGTCGCGCTTGACGGCGTGCAAGACCCCGGCAACGTCGGAACGATTCTGCGGACGGCGGCGGCGTTCGACTGCGGCTTGATTCTGCTTGACGGCTCGGCGGAACTTTTCAACCCGAAAGTCATTCGCTCGACAATGGGCGCGCTTTTCAACATGACGGTTGCGACTTCGACGCACGAAGAATTTTTGTCGGCAATGCGCACGCGTGAACTTTTGGCGGCGGCGGTTGATTCGTCGGCTGAAGTTTATTTCCGTCACGACTTGAACAAACCCGTCGCGATTGTCTTCGGCTCGGAAGCGTCGGGCGTGTCGCAAGAAATTCTGTCCGTTGCGCGAAAGATCTTCATACCGATGAGCGGGCGCGTTGAAAGCCTGAACGTCGCAATTTCCGCCGCGATAATCCTGTCGGAAGCCGTTCGACAAAAAAATTGCCCGCGTGATAAATTGACTCAAAAACTTTTCGGAGGTGTGCGTGTTGACGATTGACGAACTGCTTGAAAGTTATCGAAAGCTTGACATTCCCGAACGCGGCGCGAAGTTTGAACGCCTGATGAAAAATTTTATGCTGACTTACCCCGTGTGGCGCGGAAAATTTTCCGACGTGTGGCTTTGGCGCGAATTCCCGTTCCGCGAAGAACTCGGCAGCGTTGACTTGGGCATTGACATTGTTGCCAAAACCGTCGACGGGCAATTTTGCGCGGTGCAGTGCAAATTCTACGCCGAAACGACAACGATTGACAAAGACGACGTTTCCGCTTTTATCGCGACAAGCAACCGAACCTTCGACGGGAAAAATTTTTCGGAACTCGTTTGGATTTCAACTTCCGACAACTTCACCGAAAACGCCGAAGAAACTTTGCGCAACCAAACGCCGCCCGTCACGCGAATCAACCTTGCCACTCTGCGCGAAGCCGAAATTGATTGGGAAAAACTCGACGCGGGCAAATTCGGCGAAGAAGTCCTGACGAAAAAATTTCTGCGCGAATATCAACAAACGGCCGTCGACGAAGCTTGCCGACATTTCGCGACCAACGACCGCGGCAGGTTAATCATGGCGTGCGGCACGGGCAAAACTTTCACCGCGCTTAAAATTGCCGAAGCTCTGTCGCCCGACGGAAAAATTTTGTTCCTCGTGCCGTCAATCACGCTCATCAAACAAACGCTCGTCGAGTGGGCAAAAAGTTCCGACAAGCCCTTCAAGGCGATTTGCGTTTGCTCCGACGAAACCGCCGCCAACAAAAACGACGACGAAATTCGCAACGTGAACTTGCCCTTGCCGCCGACGACCGACCCAAACGAAATTGCCGCCGCGATTAAACTTCCGCGACGCGAAAATTTCGGCATGACCGTTGTGTTCTCGACGTATCAATCGCTGGATAAAGTTGCCGCCGCGCAAAAAGTTTTCGGCTCCGACTTCGACTTGATTGTCTGCGACGAAGCGCACAGGACGACCGGCTCGTCGAAAGACAAGGCGACGCAATTCACCTTCGTGCACGACAACGAAAACATCCGCGCACGTCGACGCCTGTACATGACTGCAACGCCGCGCCTGTACACTTCCGACGCCAAGACCAAGGCGACAGTCAACGACATCACGCTTTGGAGCATGGACGACGAAAACATTTACGGGCGCGAATTCTATCGGCTCAACTTCGGCGACGCCGTCGACAAAGATTTACTCGCCGATTACAAAGTCATCGTGCTGACCGTCAACGAAAAATTTTCCGCCGACAAAAAGCCCGACGACGACACAGCCAAAATCAACGGGTGTATCAACGCGCTGTCCAAAAAGATGATTGACGTTTCGCGGCAACTGGCGGACGTCGACCCCGCGCCAATGCACAGAGCCGTTGCTTTCTGCCCGAAAATCACCGCGTCAAAAACCGTTGCGGATACCTTCAACACTCTTGCCGAAGCGAAGAAAGATTTGCTCGACGTTCACGCCGCTCACGTCGATGGAACAATGGATTCACGAAAACGCGAACCGAAACTTCATTGGCTCAAGTCCGCGCCGACCGAAGCAAACGCCTGCAGAATTTTGACCAATGTTCGCTGCCTGTCCGAAGGCGTCGACGTGCCCGCCCTTGACGCCGTGATTTTCATGTCGTCGAAGAAATCCAAAGTCGAAATCGTTCAAGCCGTCGGCCGCGTCATGCGCAAAGCTCCCGGCAAAAAGTACGGCTACATCATCATTCCCGTCGTCGTGCCGCTCGAAAAAAGTCCCGAAGACGTCTTGTCGGCAAGCAAAACTTACGACGTTATTTGGGACGTGCTCAACGCCCTGCGCGCTCACGACAAACGCCTCGACATCTTCATCGAAGAGATCAAACTCAACGGCAAAAGCGAACACATTGACATCACACGACCCGTAGACGAAATCGGCGGCGACGAACCGTTTCAACTTTCGCTTGACTTCGGCGCGTGGAAAGATTTTCTTTACGCTCGCATGGTTGAACACGTCGGCAACCGTCGCTATTGGGAACAGTGGGCAAAGGACGTTGCTCAAATTGCCGAACGCCACACGAACCGAATCAATGAACTAATCGTCAACGACAAGAACGTCAGCCGCGAATTTTACAATTTCGTTTACACGCTGCAACAGAACTTGAATCCGTCCGTGTCGCCCGCCGAAGTCGTCGAAATGCTTGCGCAACACATGGTTTCGCGTCCCGTCTTCGAGGCAGTGTTTGAAAATTATTCCTTCGTCAAGAGCAACCCCGTCAGTCAATCGATGGAAAAAATTCTTGCGCTCGTCGACAGCCGCGACACCGACGAAGAATCCGACCGCATGAAAAAGTTTTATGACTCCGTGCGCGAACGTTGCCGAATCGCTCACAGTGCCGCCGACAAGCAGAAAATCATTATCGAACTGTACGAAAAATTTTTCCGCGTCGCCGTGCCCAAAACCGTCGAAAAGCTCGGTATCGTTTACACGCCCGTCGAAGTCGTCGATTTTATCTTGCGCTCCGTCGACGCCGTGTTACACAAACATTTCAATCGCAGACTCACAAGCCGCAACGTTCATATTATCGACCCGTTCACCGGCACGGGAACTTTTATCACGCGGCTGATTGAAAGCGGCTTGATTCGTCCCGCCGACCTTGAGCGAAAATATTCAAGCGAACTTCACGCCAACGAAATTGTCCTGCTTGCGTATTACATTGCCGCCGTCAACATCGAAAACACTTTCGCCGCACGTGCCGACGCCGACGCTTACCGCCCGTTCAGCGGAATTTGTTTCACCGACACATTTCAGCTTTACGAACGCGGGCAAGCCGACCTGCCGCTTAAAGGCTTCATGCAAGCCAACTCCGCTCGCGTCAACCTGCAGAAACGCACGGCGATTAAAGTTATCGTCGGCAACCCGCCTTACTCCGTCGGGCAAAAATCCGCAAGCGACAACAATCCGAATCAGAGTTATGCCAACCTCGAAGAGCGAATCAAAGACACTTACGCCAAGGCAACCGACGCCACGAACAAGAATTCACTTTACGACAGCTACATCAAGGCGTTCCGTTGGGCGACTGAACGAATCAAAGACGCTGGTGTTATCGGCTTCGTCACCAACGCGGGCTGGCTCGACGGCGCGGCTATGGACGGTCTTCGCAAATGTTTCGTCAAGGACTTCAGCGCGATTTACGTTTTCAATCTGCGCGGCAACCAACGCACTCAAGGTGAAACGTCCCGTCGCGAAGGCGGCAAAATTTTCGGCTCAGGTTCGCGGGCACCGATTGCGATTACGATTTTGGTCAAGGACAGCGAACATCACGGCGACGCGCAGATTTTTTACCGCGACATCGGCGATTACCTCACCCGCGACGAAAAACTTGCACGAATCAACGCGACGCCCGACGTCCTCAACGGCGGCTTTGAAGTCATCGTGCCCAACGACAAAGGCGACTGGATTAATCAGCGCGGCGACACCTTCGACAACTTCATTGCGCTTGCTCCCGAAACGAAATTCGACGCGGCGGCCAAAAGTTTCTTCGTGATTCAAAGCAGAGGACTTATGACGGCTCGCGACGCTTGGGCTTACAATTTTTCGCGTGACGCTTTGGCGGCGAACATTCAAACAACGATTGACTATTACAACACGCACAAGACTACGGACATTGACCCGACGAAAATCGTTTGGAACCGTTCGACCGTTCAGAATAAACTTCGCAAGCATGTAATCAAGTTCAACGACGCGCAGATTGTCGAAAGCGTTTATCGACCGTTCTGCAAGCAACATCTTTACTTCGACGGCGCGTTGAACGACATGATTTATCAAGTGCCGAAACTTTTTCCGACGGGCAACGAAGACAACTTGTTAATCTGCGTGTCGGGTCTCGGCGGCGAAAAAGAATTGTCGGCTTTCGTCACGAACAAAATCACCGACCTGAACGCGTTGCATTCGGGCACGCAATGTTTTCCGCTGTACTGGTACGAGCAACCGCGACAGGGTTCATTGCCCGGCTTCGGCGAACAACTTTCGCGGCGCGACGGCGTGACTGATTGGATTTTGCGTCGGGCGCGTGAGCTGTACGGCGAAGTCACGAAAGCGGACGTGTTTTATTACGTGTACGGCTTTTTGCACCTGCCGAGTTATCGCGACAAGTTTTCGTCGGAGCTGAAGAAGTCTTTGCCGAAAATTTTCCTTATCGACGACGCGGCAAAGTTTTGGCAGCTGTCACAGGCGGGGCGTGAACTTGCGGACTTGCATTTGAATTACGAGCGGCAACCGTCACCCGAAGGCGTCGAAGTTGTCGGCGACGGAGATTATCGCGTGACGAAGTTGCGCCTGTCGCAAGACAAGACGACGTTGCAATACAACGACCGAATCACGATACGCAACATCCCGCCGCGCAGTTTCGATTACGTTGTCAACGGGCGCAGTCCGCTGGAGTGGATAATCGACCGCTACCAAGTCAAGCGCGACAAGGCAAGCGGGCTGGTCAACGACGCGAACGCCTGGGGCACCGAGCACGACAACCCGCGCTACATCCTCGACTTGATTTTGAGTTGCCTGACGGTGAGTCTTCGCACGCTTGAGATTGTCGACGCTTTGCCCGAAGTTGACTTCGACGCTTGAAAAAATTTTGACAAACCGCCGTCCGTGTAATAAATTACGCACAACACGAAAATGCTACACGTTAGATGCTGGACATACTAACACGAACGAAAAATCCCCGCGCAGAGTGACTAACTGCACGGGGGCTTCGTTTTTGCCGATGTTGACTTCGACGCTTGAAGTTTGTTTGACAAACCGCCGTCTGTGTGATAAATTACGCACAACACGAGGATACTACACGTTAGGATGCTGACCATACTAACACGAACGAAAACCCCCGCGCAGAATAGCGAACTGCACGGGGGCTTCGTTTTGCCTAATCGGTTAGCGACTCCGATTAATCAAGGGCACCCGGAATGAACAACGCCTGCTACTTCTTGAGCCAACGGTCGTAGATGTAGTTTCCGATGATGGAAGCGACCACACCGACTGCCAGCGAACCGAGGATACTGACCATATAAACACCTCCTCTCGTGTTGAGTTCTGCCGTGGTGTTCGAGAGGGAGTAGCATCGGCAAAATTATAACACGACGAAATTAATCGTTCAACTTTGGCGAAAATATCAGCGCAGTTGTGCTCAGTTGTCACCCTGGAAAAGATGTTTGAGCACGTCGTAGATAAAACGTCCCGACGGTCAACGGATTGTCGGGGTGTTTTGCTTTCTGACGGCGGCATTTGAGTTCGACGGCGACATCATGTAAAATTTGCCCGACATCGACCGAACATTTCACACGGGAGGAATTGACTTGATCGTTTCATGGAACACAACCAACGCTTGCAACATGTATTGCGCGCACTGCTACCGCGACGCGGGTTGCAAGGCCGACGAAGAACTTTCGACCGCCGAGGCGAAGACTTTGCTTGAACAGATTGCCCGCGCAGGTTTCAAGATAATGATTTTTTCGGGCGGCGAACCTTTGATGCGTCCCGACATTTTGGAGCTTGTCGAACACGCCACACGCTTGAAGTTAATCGCTGTCTTCGGCACGAACGGCACGCTGATAACGCGGCAGATGGCGGCGGACTTGAAGTCTGCGGGCGCAAAAGGCATGGGCATTTCACTCGACTCACTCGACGCGGACAAGCACGACAAATTTCGTTCGTTCGCGGGCGCGTGGACTGGTGCCGTCGAAGGCATGAAAAATTGTCGCGAAGTCGGCTTGCCGTTCCAAGTTCACACGACGGTTATGGACTGGAACCAACACGAGCTTGAAGCGTTGACGGACTTTGCGATTGACATCGGGGCTAAGGCGCATCACTTTTTCTTTCTTGTGCCGACGGGTCGCGCCGCGTCAATCGAAGAAGAATCACTGCGCGCCGAAGGTTACGAAAATGTTTTGACGCGAATCATGCTCAAGCAACGCGAAGTTTCAATCGAACTGAAGCCGACGTGTGCGCCGCAGTTTTTGCGAATTGCCGACGAGCTGGGCGTTAAAACTCGTTTTCGTCGCGGCTGTCTTGCGGGACTGAGTTACTGTATCATCAGCCCGCGTGGCAAAGTTCAGCCGTGCGCATACCTGAACATGGAGTTGGGCGACGTGCGGCAAACTCCCTTCGACGAAATTTGGCGGACTAACGAAGTCTTGAAAACTTTGCGGACGCTGAACTATTCGGGCAACTGCGGCTCCTGTCGATACAAAAACAAATGCGGCGGCTGTCGAGCGCGTGCGGCGTGCTATCACGGCGGCGACTTCATGAGCGGCGAACCGTGGTGCGGTGTTAGTGATTAGTGGCTAGTGGCTAGTGGTTAGTTTGTTGGCGGCGCGTAACAATTCCTCATTCCACATTGCAGTTGTTGCGACGCTTGCTGTAAACTGTGCCCGAAGTTTGAAAGGAGTATGTCACATGTTCAAAAAGATAACCCGACGCGAATTCATCAAGACGGCGTCGCTTGCCGCGCTGTCAATGGCGATTCCCACTGAAGTTTTCGCGAGCCCTGCGGAGACTGTCATTTACGGCAACTTTTACACCGTCGACGCGAACAAGCCCAAAGCTCAAGCCGTGGCGATTGCAAACGGCGTTTACACTTACGTCGGCGACGAAGCGGGCGGGCGTTAAGTCACATATCGGCAAGGGTACCAAAGTTCTCAAGTACAAACGCGGCATGATTCTGCCCGGTTTGGTTGACGCTCACTCTCACGGTCACCTCGGCGGCTCCAGAATGTTGCTCATGTGCCAATTAAACGACTGCAAAACTGTCGAAGCCGTTCGCGTGCGCTTGAAAGAATTCGTCGACAAACATCCCGAAATGGAACGCATTCAAGGTATCGGCTGGGACGACGCAACTTTTGGACTCGAAGGCCCCAAAGCCTCAATGATTGACGACTTGACCGACAAGCCCGTTATGCTGATTGATTACGGTCACCACTCGTATTGGCTGAATTCCGCGGCAATGAAGCTCAAAAACATCACCAAAGACACGCCCGACGTTGCCGACGGTGTCATTGTTCGCGACGCTGACGGCAACCCGACTGGCTGTTTCCGCGAAGGCTCGAAGATTTATTTTGAGGACTTGGTTTATCATTTCAACGTTGAGCAGTACAAGCAGGCGATTTTGGCGTATCAAGACTTGTTCCTGTCGCTCGGCTTGACGACGCTTTACGACCCGATGGTCAATCTCGATTACGGCTCCGAAAACGTCATGCAGGCTTACAGTCAACTCGACAAAGAAGGCAAGCTGAAACTTCGTATGCACGGCGGCTATCAGGTTTTCGCGGACAAAAATCCTCTTGCGGACATTGACCACGCGCTTGAACTCCGCGAAAAATATCGCGGCAAGCGTTTCGACATTGACACGATTAAAATTCTGCTCGACGGCGTTCTCGAAAGCAGGACGGCTTACATGACCGAACCTTACAGCGACAAAGGCGACGGCTATCGCGGCATGTTGCGCTTTGACGTGGACACTTTGGCGGCAACCGTCAAGAAAGCCAACGAAGTCGACATGACGATTCACGTTCACACAATCGGCGACGGCGCGGTAACCGTGGCTTTGGACGCGTTTGAAAAGGCGAACTCTCCCGCCGAAAAACGAAACGCGATTACTCACATGCAACTTGTGCAACCGCAAGACTTTGACCGTATGGCGAAACTCGGCGTCGTGGCCGTGGCGAATCCGTTCTGGTTTATGAAAGATCCGTTGGCTCACAGCAAATTGTCGGTGCCTTATCTCGGCGAAGAGCGCGCCGAAAAGCAGTACCCGATGAAGTCACTTTTCGACCGCGGCATTGTCGTCACACAAGCAACAGATTATCCAGTCACGACGAACATCAATCCGTTGTTCGGAATGCAATGCGGCGTAATTCGTCAAATGCCCGGTCAACCCGAAACTTTGCTTAATCCGACCGAACGCGTCACGCTTGAGCAAATGATTAAAGCCGCGACGATAAACACTGCTTATCAGTTCAAATGCGAAGACACGCTCGGCAGTATCACCGTCGGCAAGGAAGCCGATATGGTTGTGCTTGATTCGGACATTACCGCTTGCGACCCCGAAAAAATTTCCGAAGCAAAAGTTCTCGGCACAATGATTGGCGGCGATTGGGTTTACACGTCGAAATAACCGACGGAAAAATTTTTGACTTGCCCGCGACGTTTACTGTACAATGCGCGTAAATGTTTCAAAGGAGTTGTTATCTTCATGTCAAAAGATTGGACACGACGCGAATTCATCAAGACGACCTCATTGGCGGCGTTGGCAATGGCGATTCCCACTGAAGTTTTCGCGGCTGACACCAAAGCCGACCTCGTCGTTTGCGGAAAAATTTTCACTTCCGAAAACAACAAAATCGTCGAGGCCTTCGCGGTCAAAGACGGCAGATATGTTTACGTCGGCGACAAGAAAGGCGTTCAACCCTTCATCGAAAAAGGCAAGACCGAAGTTATCGACTACACCGGCAAGGGACTTGTCATGCCTTCGTGCGGCAACGGACACGCGCATTATTTAATGCTCGGCATGCACTCAGTCGGCACGATTGTCGACCGCGAAGCAAGCGTTGACCAATTCTTAAAGGAGATTGTTCCCGCCGCCGTCGCGAAGGCAAAAGCTGCAGGCGCAACGTCAATCTTCGGTTTCGGCTGGAACACAATGGAATTCTCAAGAAACATGCCGACGCGTCAACAGCTCGACGCCATTTGCAGTGACATTCCGATGTACTTCGCCGACGAGGAAGGTCACAAAGGTTTGACGAACACGCTTGCGCTTGTCAACGCGGGCATCATGTCCAAAGACGGCAAAACCCTCAAAAAAGGCGACGACATTCGCGGCGGTGAAATCGTCATTGGCTCCGACGGCACGCCGACAGGTTTCCTCAAAGAACAGGCGGGCACTTACACGCGCTCATTCCTGGACAACGACAGCCTCTTTTCCGTCGACGTGGCGAAAGAAACCATGTTGCGAATCGAAGAACACCTGCTGTCCGAAGGTTACACGATGTATATCGACGGCTGGGGCAACTACTTCTACACCGATAACCTGTTCAAGGCGGCTCAGCAAATGGACAAGGCGGGCGACATGCAATTTGTCTTGGGCTTGACTTACGAATTTGAAAGCTGGATGGACGCCGACAAAGCTTGTCAAACTGTCGTTGACGTTCAAAAATACGCGACCAAACACCTCAAGACGAACTGGATTAAACTCTTCATGGACGGCACGGTTGAAAGCGGCACGGGTTTTGTCGAACCGCTGTATCCCGACGGTCATCAAGGCATCGTCAACTGGACGGAAGAAGAAGTTACCGAAATCACCCGCTGGGCGAACGAACAAGGCTTGTCAATGCACATTCACACAATGGGCAACAAAGCAATCAATCGCGCCGTCAACGCTTATGTCAACGGCGGCAAAGACGAAATGCGCAACACGCTCGTTCACCTGCACCAAGTCATTCCGTCGGACTACAAGCGCATGGCAGACCACAACATTTACGTCGTTTCGGGTATGCAATGGCATCATCTTTCCGACGAAGATCAGGCGGAGTTGCCCGAACTCGTTCCCGCAGGCATGGCGGACAAGTCTTATCCGATTAAGTCTTATTTCGACAACGGCGTCAACGTTTCTTCGCACACGGATTTTCCGGCGTTGAGCGGCAGCCCCGACGACCCGTTCGGCGTTATCGAAATTGCGGTTACGGGTCAATGTTACCTTGAGACCGGTAAGCCGTGGTGGACTGAAGAACTCGTTACCCGCGAACAGGCAATCAACGCTTTGACAATCGCCGTCGCGAAACAAATGTTCCTCGAAAACGAACGCGGCAGTATCAAGACGGGCAAATACGCGGACTTCCTGCTTGTCAACAAAGACGTGCTCACCTGCCCCGAAAAAGAAATTCACACGGCGAAACCTGCGGCGACTTACTTTGAAGGCAAGAAAGTTTACTCGGCATAAAACACAAATTCGACCCGATAATTGGCGGCGGAAACGTCGTCAATTTTTTTGTGTGCATTTGAACGCGGTAACTTGTCGAATTGACTTACCCGCGACGTTTGCTGTACAATGCGCCCAAATGTTTGAAAGGAGTACATCCTATGATTAAAGACTTGACACGACGCGAATTCATCAAAACGACTTCAAGCGGTGACAAAGCTGACTTGGTCGTTTACGGAAAAATTTTCACATCCGAAGACAATCAGATTGTCGAAGCGTTCGCGGTGAAGGACGGCAAGTTCGTTTACGTCGGCGACAAAAAAGGTGCCGAAGCACTCGTCGAAAACGGCAAGACCGAAG
>CAMUZU010000038.1 GCA_947165295.1 uncultured Selenomonadales bacterium
TGCCGCGTGGTTCAAACCCGATTGACTTTGCGTATCGAATTCACACGGAAGTTGGACATCACTGCGTTGGCGCGAAAGTCAACGGGCGAATTGTTCCGCTCGAATACAAGTTGCAGAACGGCGATTTCGTCGAAGTTGTCACCAACAAGGCGAACAACGGCCCCAGCCGCGATTGGTTGAATATCGTCGCGTCAAGTGACACGCGCACAAAAATTCGTTCCTGGTTCAAGCGCGAAAACCGCGACGAAAACATTGCCAACGGCCGCGAACAGATTGAAACGGAACTTAAGCGTCTCGGTTACGCGCCCAAAGATTTGCTCAAAGACAACCGACTTGAGCTTATCGCCCGACGCATGGGCTTGCCGAACGAAGACGACTTGCTTGCGGGTATCGGTTACGGCGGCACGTCGATTAACTCGGTGATAACGCGGCTTGTCGAACTTCACAAGAAAGACTTGGCTGAACACATGCCGCCCGAAGTCAGCGCGTTGCTCTCCGAAATAAAAGTTACTCCGTCGCGCAGCAAAGGCAAGCACTCCGAACAGGGCGTGCTCGTCGAAGGCGAAAGCGGTTTCTTCGTGCGCCTTGCCAAATGTTGCAACCCGATTCCCGGCGACGAAATTGCCGGTTACGTCACACGCGGGCGCGGCGTTTCGGTTCACCGTGCGGACTGCCCGAACATTTTAAACGGCGTCACCGATGTCAACCGCATGATCGAAGTCAGCTGGGACGGCACAAGCGACAAGTTTTACACCGTCGAACTTGAAATTGTTTGCTCGGACAAAGCGGGCGTGCTTGCCGAACTTATCGCCGTGCCCGCCGAAATGAAACTTAACCTGCAGTCGATTCACGCCGTGCCCAATCGCAACAACAAAACGTCGACGGTCTTGCTTGGCGTCGAAGTCAACAATGCCGCGCAGGTTGACACGCTGTTGAACAAGTTGCGCCGCGTCGAAAGCGTCTTCAGCGTCACGCGACCGATGCGCATTGCCGGCGAATAAGGAGGTTTCCGCTTGGACGGAATATATTTGATTCTGGTCATGATTGTCACGGGCGGTGCAATAGCTTTTATCGGCGACAAACTCGGTACGAAAATCGGCAAGAAACGCCTGTCAATCTTCGGACTGCGACCGCGTCACACGTCAATGATTGTGACTGTTTTGACGGGCGGCTTCATAACCGCGCTGTCAATCGGCTTCATGGTACTCATATCGCAAAACGTGCGCACGGCTCTTTTCGGCATGGACGAACTTCGCGCAACTATGAATTCGACGCTTGCCGAACTCGACGACGCGACCGAAGAACTGTTCAAAGCGCAAACCGAATTTGAACGGGCGAACGAAAATCTTCGCGACTCCAAACGCGAAATTCTCAGCCTCAAAGACGAACAGGAAGAACTTCGCGCCGAATCCGACCGCCTCAAGGAAGAAGGTCAACGCCTCGAATCCACCAACGCCGATCTTGCCGCGCAGAACGAAAATCTTTCGTCGACGAACGCCGCGCTCACCGAAGACAATCAAAAGCTCGGCGAATTCAACGTGACGCTCAGCTCCGACAACGAAAAACTTTCGGGCGACAACGCGAAACTTTCCGCCGACAATCAAAAGCTCTCGACCGATAACGAAAAGCTCACCACCGACAACAGCGACTTGGAAGAACGCAACCGCAATCTGCGCGAAGGCCTCATTGCAATTCGTCAAGGCGATATAACTTTGCGTGCGGGCGAATTGCTTGCAAGCGGCGTCATCAACGCGGGACTCACCCCCGACGAAATCGCCGACCGAATCAACGCTTTGGCGGAAGTTGCCACGCAAAACCTGATTGAACGTTTCGGCGGCGACGAAGATAATTCCGTGTGGATTTATCAGCCCGAACTTCAGCGCGTCGTAAACGAACTGCAATCCGGCGGGCGCGACATGGTCTTGAGAATCACGGCGGCGGGTAACGTCGTTCGCGGCGAACCCGTGCGCGCTCGTCTCGAACTTTATCCCAACGAACTCATCTTCAGCAAAGGCGAACTCGTCATTTCCAAAAGTTACGAAATCAACGACCAGACGGCTCTCGAAGTTGTCGTGCGCGACTTTTTGACGGCGGTCAATCGTGCGGCGGCGGACAAAGGCGTTTTGAACGACCCCTTGACCGGCTCCGTCGGTTTGATTGACGGCGAACAGCTTTACGAAATGTTTGACGCGGTTGCGGCGGCTCGCGGGAAAATTTCGTTGACTGCTTACGCCCGCGAAGACACAACGTCGTTGGGGCCGCTCCGTTTGAAAATCAAAGTCACGCAAAGGACATCGACCAATGTTCGTAATGGGAATTGACCCCGGCCGCGACAAATGCGGACTTGCAGTTTTGTCGACGGCGGGCGACATAAAATTTCAACGCGTCGTAGCAACGGACGAACTTGCCGACGTGATTAAAACTTTGTCCGCGCAGTTTGAATTGTCGACGGTGATTCTCGGCGACGGGACAACGCACAAGTCAGCCGCACAAAAACTTTCCGACGCGGGCTTGACATTTCAACTTGTCGACGAAAAACACACGACCGAAGAAGCGCGCCGTTTGTACTGGAAAAAAAATCCGCCGACGGGTTGGCGACGATTCTTGCCCACGTCAATGCAGGTGCCGCCCGAACCCGTCGACGCGCTTGTTGCCGAAATTTTAGTTAGAAGATTTTTGGAGATGTCAACATGAATCAACCGAACACGCGCCCCGATTGGGACGAATACTTTTTGAACATTGCCCGCGAAGTCGGCAAACGTGCGACTTGCCTGCGTCGACGTTACGGCGCAATCGTCGTCAAAGACCGAATCATCGTTTCGACGGGCTACAACGGTGCTCCTCGCGGCGAAACGAACTGCATTGACAGCGGCGTCTGCGAACGCGAACGGCTTCACGTGCCCAAAGGCGAACGTTACGAACTGTGCGTTGCCGTGCACGCCGAACAGAACGCAATCATTAACGGCAACCCCGAAGACATGAACGGCGCGACGATTTACATTGCGGGCGTCAACTGCTCCGACGACTCGGACGCGTCGGGCGAACCGTGCAAGCTGTGTCGCCGCATGATTATCAACGCACGCATTGCCAACGTCGTTTACCGCGACCGCGACGGACAAATCGTGAGTAAATCTCCGCACGAAATCGACAACTGAACTGCAATGCGTAATTCGTAATGCTTAATGCGTAATGAAAACGCTTCGGTTGCGAGGCGGTCAACAAATTGTTCCCCCCGCTTTTAAAGCGGGTCTTTTGCGCCAAAAGAAAAGTAAGAACTCCACGCAGGAAAATTGCGGCGTTGACCGAATAACTTTCCCGCAAGGAGGTGGGCAAGATGCTTTACGCGATGATTGACGTCGGCTCGAACACGATTCGCATGGCGGTTTACGACATTGACGGCGACCGCGTCGAAATGCTCATGAAGAAGAAACACACCGTCGGACTTGCCTCTTACGTGCGCGACGGCGTCATGCAACGCCAAGGCATTGACAAGGTCGTCGACATTATCGGCGAGTATCGTCACTTCCTCGACGACTTCGGCATAACGCACGTGACCGCCTTCACGACAGCAGCTCTGCGCAATTCGGTCAACGGTTCGCAGGCCGTCGACGAAATTTCTTACCGCACGGGAATCAACATCCTTTTGATGAGCGGCGACGACGAGGCGACTTATGACTTTATCGGCGCGACGCACAACCTTGCCGACGAAAAAGGTTTGCTTATCGACATTGGCGGCGGCTCGACGGAAATCGTTTACTTCAAAGACCGACAGATTCAAGTCAAAGCCAGCCTGCCGATTGGATCTTTGAGTTTCCACACGCGATACACGGGCGAACACATCTTGCCCAGCGCGGTTGAAATGGCGGAAATGTACGCCGAAGCCGAAGCGACCGTGAGTGCCGTGCAGGAGTTTCAAGCCGTAAGCCACGCGCAAATTTGCGGTATCGGCGGCACGTTTAAAGGCGCAATGGCTCTTTACAACGCAATGTACGGCATGACGCGGCAGAACATGCGCATGGAAGTTCGGCGGATTCAAGACATCTTGCACCGATTCAAGCGCGACCACGAGTTGATTGTTCCCGATAAAATTTTGCTCATGCGAACCGTCCCCGAACGAATGCATACCTTCATGCCGGGCTTGATTATCGCCGACGTGCTTGCAAAACGTTTCGGCAGTTTGAGCATTCTTTACAGCGATTCGGGCGTGCGCGAAGGTTACATTTACGACAAGATTATCGACAAAGACTTTTTCTGAACGCGTTCGTGTTGATCTACTTTCTTTGTGCGGACAAAGAAAGTAGCAAAGAAAACCGCGCCCGCTACGATACATCCTGTATCGTGCGACGGGCGATTGCGGCCGTCATCCATGACGGCCGGATTTACGCATTGCTGTTCAGGCATTAACCGACAAACTTTTTCTGAGGAGTTGATACAGTGATTCTCGTTGACAAGAACACAAAAGTTATCGTTCAGGGCATCACGGGCAAGGCGGCGACCTTCCACACCAAACAGATGCTCGCTTACGGCACGAAGGTTGTCGGCGGCGTGACACCCGGCAAGGCAGGTCAAGTTGTCGAAGGCGTGCCCGTGTTCAACACCGTTGCCGACGCCGTCAAAGCCACGGGCGCGACTGCCTCGGTCATTTACGTGCCCGCAGCTTTTGCCGCCGACTCGATTCTTGAGGCAGTCAACGCCGAACTTGAACTCGTCGTGTGCATTACCGAACACATCCCCGTTTTGGATATGGTCAGAGTTCGCCGTTACATGGAAGGCAAGAAGACGCGGCTTATCGGCCCCAACTGCCCCGGTATCATGACGACGGGCGAAGCGAAACTCGGCATTATTCCGCCCAATGTTCAGAAGCGCGGACACGTCGGGCTTGTTTCGCGTTCGGGAACTTTGACGTACGAAGCCGCTTTCCAGCTCATGAACGCGGGTATCGGCATTACGACAAGCGTCGGTATCGGCGGCGACCCCGTCAAGGGCATGGACTTTATCGACGTGCTCAAACTCTTCAAGGAAGACGACGACACCAAGGCCGTTCTGCTTATCGGCGAAATCGGCGGCAATGCTGAAGAATGCGCGGCGCAATGGGTTGCCGAAAACATGCCCGACAAACCCGTCGCGGCGTTCATTGCCGGTCGTCAAGCTCCCGAAGGCAAACGCATGGGTCACGCGGGCGCGATTATTTCGGGCGGCAAAGGCACGGCGGCCGACAAGATTAAAGCTTTGAACGCCGTCGGAATTCAGGTTGCCGACACCGTCGCGCACATTGGCGACACCGTCGTCGACACGCTCAAACGCGCAGGTCTTTACGAAGTTTGTCACACGTGCTGAAATCTTTCCGTCAACGAAAAAACCCCGTTCAATCGAGCGGGGTGATTTTTTTTTGTCGAAACGATTTACTTCATTGCGCGCAAAATTTTTTCGGCGACACCGTGCATCTTGTCGAAGGCTGTCGAACAGGCGGCAACTCGAATGCCCAATTTCAGCGGGACGGCGAAAATCAATTCGTCGTGAAGTTTGTCGCAGACGGCGGCAGGATTTTCCGCAGGTATCGCGAGGAAGAACCCGCCCGTGTAAGGCAACATGCGCAAGCCGCAAGCTTTGGCCTCGTCGACGAAAACATCTGCGCGGCGTTTGACCATCTGATACAGCGCGTTGCGTTCGGCTTCGTAAGCGGCAAAAGTTTCCGCGTCGCGTGTGAGCTTAACCAGCAGAGCTTGTGCGCCGCGGTTGACGTTCGACCAAGTTGCGCGGCAGGAATATTTGCCGACCTCTTTAAACTCGTCGACAACCGTTGCGTCCGACGACAAGCCGATAAGCGCGCCCGTGCGTTGTCCGTAGCAGGTGAAACTTTTCGACATGCTGAACGCGATCATCACAAACAGATTCGCAGGCAGGTTGCCGAACTTCTTCATGAAAGCCCGCGTGGAATTTTTTTCGCCCGCGAAGTCAATGTACGCGACGTCGACCAGCAGAGAAATTTTTTTGCCCGTCGACGCTTGAGCTTTGAGCACGTCGAGAACTTTGTCCCACTCGTCCAAGCTGAGCGCGAAGCCCGTCGGATTGTGTGCGGGCGTGTTCAAAATCACCAGCAAAGATTTTTGATTCTTGAGCAGTGCGTCGACATTGACGGCAAAATCTGTAATGTTGAAGTTCAATTCGCGGTCAAACAGCTTGAACGTTTCGAGCCGCTTGCCGGTTTCGTTGCAGATAATGTCGTACGTGCCCCAACGCCAATCCGAAGTCAACACGGCGTCGCCTCGTTCGGCGTAGTTTGCAATGGCGTGGTGAATTGCGCCCGTGCCGCTTGCCGTGGCGACGGCTCCGATATGCGCGTCGGGTTTGCAGTCGGCGAACACCCAATCAATCGCGGCGTCCAAAAAGTCGGGCAGACCGGCAATCGGCGCGTAAGCGACAAGTTCCGACATTTCCAGCGAGCGGAAAATTTTTTCGACGGTGTTGAGCGTGGCGAGTTTGCCGTCCTCGTTGAGCACGACGCCGATTGTCGCGTTGGTGACCGCGTCGGTGCCGTGAATTTTAATTGCCTCGTTGCAAGCTTTGTTCGCGTCGAAAATTGCGTCCTTGAGCTTTCGGCCGGCCGCGTGCGTTGCTGCCATGGTCATTGACATGTTGGGAAGTCTCCTTTGGTTTGAATTGTCGCCGACATTATAACCGCTTGCGGGCTTTTGGCAAATTTTTTCGGCAATGTATTCACGTACACACAAGCGACAAGTCTTCGGCCGCAAACAAAGAAACCCGTCGACTTATCGGCGGGGAATTTTGTTCAGCTCAACGGCTGTCGAATGAACTGCGGATATTTCTTCACGAACGCTTCAAGCGCGGGCAACTTGATGTCGTTCAAGTCGCACGGCACGAACTTTGCGGGCGTGTGGAAGTACTTGCCGCTTGCCATTGCTTCTTCAACGAAGTTGCGGTCGAGATATTTTTTGTCGACGGCAGACAGTTCCACGCACTCAACCGCCGCCGACATCTTCGCGATGACTTTGTCGATGCCGCCCATGTTGGAGAAATGCCAACCGCCCTCGACGATTCGCGGCAAAGATTCGCGCCGGTTCCTGAAGTCTTGCGGCTCGCTCAAGTGTTTGAACTTGCCGATAACCGTGCCTGACCACGGCAAGTCGCGACAGATCCAGTCGAAATAATACGTGTGGAATTTCTGTTGACAGCCGACGGGGCTGACGTTCAAAAAATCCGCGATTTGTGTGCCGCTGTGGAACGGAACCAAAAAATTCTTCGTGAACGGCGTCGCATCGTAAAAAGCAATGAAGTCGACGTGCTTTGTCGGGTCGGTGAAACTTTCGCGAATTGTTTTAATCGTCGCCGGGTCGGGGAACTCGTCCACGTCCGAAATCATAATCAAATCGTCCGGCTCGGCGTCCGTCAAGCCCTTCATGATGCTGTTGCGCTGATTGTGTTCAAGTGACCAGTCGCCCACGCCGCTGAACGGGACAACCGACGTGTCCATAACGTATTCAATCTTCGGCAGGTACTTTTGATAACGCTCGACGTTATTCAGGAAGTTGAACGGCTTTGGATTGTTGGCGTGCGTTTTGTCCGCCTCGACGATAACGAAGCGGTCGACGATGTCAAACAAACTTTCAAGCCGCAGTTCCAAAAGTTCCAGCTCGTTGAAGAACGGAAAGCAGTCGTAAATTTTCATAAGGCAAGTCCTCAAATTCAGTTCGCGGTGAACGGGTTGCGGCAGTCGGCAATGTCAATCGCGACAACCGTTCCCCCGCTTTTAAAGCGGGTCATGTCGGTCACCTGCTTTCGGAAAGTTGATTCGAGCGAAGAAAGTACGGATATTTTTTCAGGAACGCGGGCAACGCGGGCAACTTTATTTCGCTCAAGTCGCAGTGAACGAACTTTGCCTCGTGCAACAGATATTCGCCGCGAAGCATTGCGTCAAGCAAAAAATCTTTGTCCAGGTAGCGCGGGTCGCGGGCGGCAAATTGTTTGAAGTCTCCGCCCGAACGTGCCTTTTCAAGAAACTTGTCGATGCCGCCCATTGAAGAAAAATGCCAACCGCCGTTGGGAATTCTCGGCAAGTCTTTGCACACGTCGCGAATCGCCTGCGGGGAGCTTACGTGTTTGAACTTGCTGACGACGGTACCGCCCCACAGCGAATGCGGCGACACCAAGTCGAAAAAGTACGTGTGAAATCTCTGCTGAAACGTTATCGGCGTCAAGTTCAGGCAACTGTTAATCCGCGTGGTGCTGTTGAAGATTAAGTAGTGCGAACCGCTCTTCGTGAACGGTGCCGTGTCGTGGAAGACGAAGCAGTCAACGTCCTTCGACGCGTCGTAAAAACTTTCAATCAGCGTTTTCAAAATCGCCGGGTCGGGGAACTCGTCCACGTCCGAAATCAAAATCAAGTCGTCCGGCTCGGCGTCGATCAAGCCCTTCATGATGCTGTTGCGCTGATTGTTTTCGATTGACCAGTCGCCCGCGCCGCTGTACGGCACAACCGACGTGTCCATAACGTATTCAATCTTCGGCAGGTACTTTTGATAGCGGTCGATGTTATTCAGAAAGTTAAACGGCTTCGGTAAATTCGCGTGCGTCTTGTCCGCCTCGACGATAACGAAACGGTCGACAATGTCGTAATAAGTTTCAAGCCGCAGTTCCAAAAGTTCAAGCTCGTTGAAGAACGGAAAGCAGTCGTAAACTCTCATAAGGCAAGTCCTCAAATTTATTTCGCGGTGAATCTACTTTCTTTCCGCGTGGAAAGAAAGTAGCAAAGAAAGACGCGCCTGCTATGACGCATCCTGCGTCATGCGACAGGCGGAGGCGGCCGTCATCCATGACGGCCGGTCGACGTTGCCTTACTTGTCGGGGAAGAATTCGTCGTGAATCGAGTTGACGGCTTCGGTGACTTGCGAACCTTTGACAAGGCACGACACGCTTATTTCCGACGTGCTGATAATGTCGATGTTGACGTCCGCACGCGCCAAGGCACCGAACATGCGCGCCGCAATGCCGGGGCTGCCCAACATGCCCGCGCCGACGATTGACACTTTCGCCATGTCTTCTTCAAACAGGACGGTTATCGCGTTGAGTTGTTCGCTCACGACGCCGATAACTTTTTTCGCTTCGGGCAAGTCGTTCAAGTTGATTGTAAAGACAATGTCGTTGATGTCGCGGTCGATGTTGCGGATACTTTGGACAATCATGTCGACATCGATGTTCGCGTCCGCCAAAGCCTTAAACAGCGTGTGCGCAATGCCCGGCGTGTTCGGCACGCCCAGCACGGAAATTTTGGCGACTTTCATGTCGTGCGCGACGCCGCGAATTTCAAAATCTTTTTCTTCCACAGTGTAATCCTCCCGAATAATCGTGCCCGTCTTGTCGGTGAAGGTCGAACGAACGTGAATCGGCATGTTGAAGTACTGACCCATTTCGACGGAACGAGGTTGCATGACGCCCGCGCCGAGTCGAGCCATCTCCAGCATTTCGTAGTAGGTAATTTCTTTCATCTTGCGTGCATGCGGAACAATTCGCGGGTCGGCGGAATAAACGCCGTCGACGTCCGTGAAAATTTCGCATTCGTCGGCTTTGAGTGCGCCCGCAAGTGCCACGGCAGAGGTGTCCGATCCGCCGCGTCCCAAAGTCACGGGGTCGCCGAACTTGTCCGCGCCTTGAAAGCCCGCCACGACGACGATGTTGCCGCGATTCAATTCGTCGTGCACGCGTTTGGGTTTAATGCCCAAGATTCGGCCTTTCGTGTGCACGGAACTTGTACGCATTCCGACTTGCGCGCCCGTCAACGAAATTGCCGGTTGCCCCAACTTTTTGAACGCCATTGCCAAAAGCGCAATCGAAACTTGTTCGCCCGTGGTCAACAGCATGTCCAGTTCGCGCAGATAGCCCGCCTTGTACGGCTCAGCGTCGATACCGCCGGCAAGCGCAATCAGGCTGTCGGTCGTCTTGCCCATTGCCGAAACGACAACGACGATTTTGTCGTCGGGCTTCTTTTCGGCGAGGATTCTGTTGGCAACCGCCAAAATTTTATCGGTCGTGGCAACCGAAGAGCCGCCGAACTTCTTCACAATGAGAGCCACCGTATTCAGTCCTCCTTAACACGGCTCGACAGCTTGCGAACCGTTCAGTAAGTTTTCAGTTTCGGGCATTGTAACAGAGATTAGCGCGTCGGTCAAAATTTTTGACGCAAAAAAATCCCCCGTGTCGACGGAGGAATTTTTTTCCCGAAACTCCGAGGCAATCACTTCTTCGAGGTCTTGACGGGCTTGTCGGGTTTGTCGGCAGGTTTCGCCGCGGGTGCCGCCAACTCTTGGAAGATGTCGACGAGCGCAACTTTCACCACCGACAGCACGTCCGCCAAAACCGCGTTGTACAGGTCGCCGCCGTCGGTGACGCCGCGTCCGTTCGCCGTGATGAAAAATTTCTTCGGATGTTCGCTCGACTTGACCGCCGCGTCGATTTTGTCGGCAACCAACTTCGCAAGCTGCTCTTTATCCACAATCAGTCACTCCCAAAAATTTTTTCGCACGAATTTTTCTGCGCGACGAAAGAAATTCCTGCCGCGTCGCAAAAATTTAATCGCGGGCAAGCAGGTACTCAATCGTTTTGCCGAAAATCTCAACGAGCTTGACTTTGTCGCGTTCGGTGAAACTAATTTGACCGCTCATCTTTGATGAAACGGACGTATACGACAAGCCCAAAAGTTGTGCGAGTTTCGCGTACGACAGCTGCTGTGCGTCCAGTTCCGCAAGCAAATTTTTGTACGGGCTGTATCCGTGTTTTGGTGTAGAAGTTTTTGTAACAATCGGCTCTTCGTCGCGTGCAAGCAGGTACTCAATCGGTTTGCCGAAAATCTCGACGAGGCGGACTTTGTCGCGTTCGGTGAAGTTTTTTCTACAACGCATTTTGTCTGAGAGATTCGACATCGACGCAAAGCCCAAAAGTTTTGCAAGCGCGGCGTATGACATCTGTCGAGCGTCCAGTTCCGCCAACAAATTTTTGAATGGGCTGTCAGCGCGTTGCTTTATCGAAATGATATATCGCGCCGTTTGTGTATGATGCTTTCCGAAACGATGATTTTTTTCGCCGATAAATTTTCCTTTGTGACCTGCCGAGATTGCTGCGCAATGTTCGGGAGACTTTGGAACACCTGTGCTTGTAGCCGAAATTTGGGCGCAGATTTCGTCGCAAAGCGTGCCGCCGTCACCGCCGTCGGTTAAGTTGTAGCCGTTGGGGTGTTTGGTGTTGCGCGACTTGATAAGCCTCTGTTCCCAATAATCGAGTTCGTCTTTGCTGTGACACACTTTCAGGACGACGACAATAAACATGTCTTCGCCGTGAGCGCGGATAGCGTAACCGATGCGCGAATCGGCTTTGGTGTGCTCTTTGAAACGTTCTTCGACCGAGCGCGTGGTTTGACCGATGTACTCGAAATCGTTGGTGCCGTCGATAATCGCGTAAACCGACCAGTCGTTGTCTTCCATAAAACTCCCGCCTTTCGTGATTGACAGCACGGCGGGGACGTTGTAGAATCGAAACTGCGAATTGCCCTGCGTGCTGTTGATGATTTGTTGAACGACACAATCTTAACGCGTAGGGCTTTTGTTGTCAATGAAGACTGCGCAATAAAAAAACCCCAACGCTCGATTGAACGTCGGGGAAATTTTTTTGTCGCGGTTGATGGTCACTGCGGCTTGATTCGTTTGACGGCCTCCGACAATGGCGGAATGACCTGTTTTTTGCGCGACATTACCCCGGGGAGGTAGATATGGTTGCCACTAGCATCTTTCTTGAACGCTTCGCCGATAAGTGTCCGCGGAGAGCCGGCGTAAATCATTGTCGTTGCCTCTTCGAGAATGTCCGTCACAAGGAGCAAGTGCAGGTCGACGCCTTCGCGTTCGATGTTCTCCTTCATAAAGGCGATAATATCGTCTTCGATATCAAGAACTTCCTGCGGTGACATGACGCTGATTTGTGCAACCAACACCTTGTAGTCGCCGATTTTGAATTCTTTCATGTCGTTTTTGGCGATTTCGGCGGGAGTTTTGTCGCCGATACCCGCGCCGGCTCTGAGCATGGCAAGACCGTATTCCTTGAGGTTGACGCCCGCAATGTCGGCGAGACGTTCGGCGGTCTTTTTGTCGTAAGGCGTGCAGGTCGGCGACTTGAACAGCACGGTGTCGGAAATAATCGCGCTCAACAGCAAGCCTGCGATTGACGGCGGAATTTCAACGTCGCGGTGCCAATGCATGTTCGCGACAATCGTGCACGTGCAACCGACGGGTTCTTGATGAGTGTAAATCGGTTCCGAAGTTTGAATGCCGCCGAGTCTGTGGTGGTCAATGATTTCCATGATTTTGGCGTCTTCAATGCCTTCGATAGCCTGTCCGCGTTCGTTGTGGTCGACGAGGATAACTTTTTCGCGTTCGGGCAACATGATTTCATCCGCGCTGACAATGCCGACGAGCTTGTTGTTTTCGACGACGGGATAACTGCGGTAACGGTGTTCGTCCATGACGCCTTTAATGTCGCTGAGCAAATCCATGGGACGGAAGCACACGGGGTTTGACTTCATGATTCGGCGAATCGGCACGCACTGATTAATCAATCGTCCGACGGTGTACGCGTCATACGGCGTCAACAGCACGAAGACTCCGCGCTTTTCGGCCTCTTCCAAAACTTCGGGCGCAATGCGGCTGTTCTGCGTGACGACGAGGCAGGCAATTCCGCAGTCAAGGAACTTGAGCAAAGTTTCGCTGCTCCTGTCGCCGACGAGCACGATGTCTTTCTTGTTGAGGATACTTATCGTCGAGAAAGCCGAGCCCGCCGCAATGACGATGTTGCCTTCGATGAACGCGTTTTCGTCGCCGCTGACCAAAACCTTACCGTCGGTCGCCTGAATAATGTCGCGGTAGCGAACGCGCATGTCAACGAGACTTTGCAGACCGAGTTCAAGGAAGTAACGTTTCGCCAAGTCGCTGACGGTGACAATGCCGACGAGGTCGCCGTTCGAGTCGGTGACGGGCACGGATTGCAATTCGCTTTTGCGCATGACTTCGCCGAGGTGCCTGAGCGTGTCGTGTTGACGAACGACGGTTTTGCATTCGAGCGCAACGTCTTTGACACGCGGATACAAGTCCGTCAAAAGCAACGGTTGTTCGACTTTGAAATATTCGAGCGCGTATTTGGTTTCGTTGTTGATTTTGCCGCAACGGGCGGGCACGGCGTTTTCACCGAGTGCTTGCTTGAGATGAGCGTAACCGATAGCCGAACAGATCGAGTCCGTGTCGGGATTTCGGTGCCCGATGACGTAAACGGGTTTGTTGCCGCCTTTCATTGAAAAACCCCCTCCAACTTTCGAGTAATGAACAACTTCACTCGCCGAATTATAATCAAAAAGCCTGCGCGTGTCTACAAACAAAAAATTTTGTGCTATAATCGCGCCGATGCTGCTCCCTCTCATGAGGCGGAACACCGAACGAGAGGAGGTGACAGTTTAATGTTCGATTCCATTTTTGGCTGGTTGTTGGACGTGCTTGCAAGTTTCGTGGGCAGTTTCATTTACGACCGGTTCTTCAAAAAGTGAGCAGCAGGCGAATTCACCTCTGCCGTACCCGCTAATTGGTCTCGCAAGCCGATTATGGTAAACGAAACCCCCGCGCAGCCTCGCAAACTGTACGGGGGTTTTCGTTCGGTAACAACTACGTTCGATTCCATTTACGAAGTAGATCGCTTTGCTAAGCACGAAAAATTTATCACAGGCGCGCCGCTTTGTCAACGGTTTGCGGGATTTGACAGACGTGTTATAATGTCGCCGAAATTTTTAAGGAGGCGACAAAGTTGAAGCTTGCAACGACGCTCAAAGGACAGTTCGCAACTTTTTTCCGTCGACGCGGCGAAATTGAACCCGACGACTTAATCGAAGCTTTGGAACGCGAAGTCGCCAAGCAAAAGAACGCGGACAATGTCGTCCCGAATTCGTACACGATTTATCTTTGCGCGGAAGACTGTCACCGACTGAGCGCGGCGCGTTTGATTCACGAACTGTACGAGGCAGTCGAGCGACAAGTTATCCGCGAAAATTCTTTCATGGACGGCAAGCTCACCGTCAAGATTGAAAAGACTTCCGACGCGCAAAGTTCACTGACCGTCGAAAGTGCTTACGTGCCCGAAAACGCGCCCGAACAAGACACAATCGATTTGGCAAACGACGTGTTGAGCCGCACGTTGATTCGCGACGACACCGCCTGCGACGACGCAATCACAATCGTTGCCGACCACACGAAAATTATCAAGACGATGCGCACGTCTCCCACGCGCAAAGTCGAATACAATCTGGCGGTTATCACCGACTTCAAGACGACGGAGGTTGTCTTCGGCGAACGACAAATTTATCTCGGACGCAAGGACTCCAACGACTTTGTCGTCAACGACGAAAGTGCCTCGCGAATTCACGCGTACATCAGCTACGAGCGGCACAGACATATTTTGCACGACGCGGGCAGCTTGAACGGCACGCTTGTCAACAAAAAACCGATAAGCAGCCGCGAATTAAACGACGGCGACAAAATTCTAATCGGCAACACGACGCTCACTTACAAAGTTCTGTAAACGAAAAAAATCCCTCGACTTCGCGTCGGGGGATAAATTTTTTGTTTAAATTTCAGCTGAAACTTCTGCCCAATTCTTTTTGCCGCAGAAATTCTCGGATGCCTTGAATCAACCAGCGTTCCGCGTCGCCGGAAATTTTATCGCGATAATGATGTTGAAACTCCATGTCCGAATCGAGATTTTTAATCGTGCTGTCGGTGAAACCCCGTTCGTAATTGCGAAGACTGTTTTCGATAAAATCTTTGTCGCCGTATTTGCCGCCGTCGAGAATCGCGAACAGTTTCAATTTCAAATCGCGGTTGCCCGACAAGTCAAACAAGCCCATTTAAGTCACGTCCTTTCGGTTTTGTCGAGTACAAAATCTGCAATATTATTGGCAAAAATGTTTCCCGCCTTGTTGGAGAAATACCAGCCGCTGAGTGCGCCGCCGATTATCCCTATCGGCAAGCCGACGCCGCTTGCATCCAGACCCGTTACGAAAATTTTTATCGCGGCAAGCAACAAGCCGTATTTTATGAATGCCGAACGCGTGCTTGAGATTGCGGGCGCGATGAGTTTGTCCAACTCCTGCATCAGCGGAATGTCCAAAACTTTGCTCAGTCTGGCGTACAAGGTCACCAAATTTATCGTCGTGGCGATTCCCATTGTCGGCAACGGCCCGATAATCACGCCGGCGACAGAATGTTGATTTATGATTGACTTCAGTCGCGGCTTTATCTCGTCGTTGTAAGTTTTTAGAAGTTCTTCGTTTTCTTTGGCGGAGTTCGACAATATTCGGGATATATCGGTTGCTGAATTTATGATGTTCGACACGGTCAACGGCTCCTTTCCGCGAAACATTTTGCCCGTCTATTAAAAAAAAAAAAACGATTTTGTCAAGCACAAAACAAAAAAATCCCCAACATTTTTTGTCGGGGATAATTTTTTTGTCGCGATGAATTATTTTACGACGACATTAATCAATTTGTTCGGGACGGCGATGATTTTGACGATATTTTTGCCCGCAGTGAGTTCTTGCACACGCGGAAGAGTAGGCGCAAGTTTTTCAAGGTCGTTTTTCGTCAGACCGACGGAAACTTTCAAACGGTCGCGAACTTTGCCGTTAATCTGCACGACGATTTCAATTTCGTCCTCGACAATCGCCGTCGCGTCGAAGGTCGGCCAACTTTGTTTGTGCACGTCGCCCGCGAAAAATTTGCTCCACAGTTCGGCGGCAATGTGCGGCACGAACGGCGCAAGCATCAACAGCAAGTCGCGTGCAAGTTCCCGCGCAAGATTCGGGTTAATCGGCTTGTCTTGGAACGCGTGCATTGCGTTGACCAGCTCCATGAGCGCGCTAATCGCCGTGTTGAACGCGAAACGGTCGCGAACATCTTCGGTGACTTTTTTAATCGTCTTGTGCAACGTGCGGCGTAGCGAAATTTCTTCCGCCGACAAAATCTGTGCGTCGTAATTGTCGACACCGGACTTAATCGCGTCGCCGAAAATGTTCAGGATTCGCCACACGCGATTCAAAAATCTGAACGAGCCTTGAACGCCTTCGTCGCTCCAGTCAAGGTCGCGTTCGACGGGCGCGGCGAACAAGATAAACAGCCGAGCCGTGTCCGCGCCGTATTGATTGATAATTTCTTCGGGGCTGACGACGTTGCCCAGGGACTTCGACATCTTCGCGCCGTCTTTGATAACCATGCCTTGTGTCAACAGATTCGCAAACGGTTCGTCGTAATCCAAAAGCTTGGCGTCGCGCAAAACCTTCGTGAAGAAACGCGAATACAGCAAATGTAAAATCGCGTGCTCAATGCCGCCGATATATTGGTCGACGGGGCTCCAGTAGTTGACTTTGTCGCGGTCGAACGGGCGATTTTCGTTGTGCGGGTCGGTGTAGCGCATGTAATACCAACTCGAACAAATGAACGTGTCCATTGTGTCGGTTTCGCGGTGAGCGTGGCCGCCGCATTTCGGGCATTTGCAGTCGTTGAACTGTTTGGAAGTCGACAGCGGACTCAACGCGCCCTGCTTGAATTCGACATCGTCGGGCAACTTGACGGGCAGATCTTCTTCGGGCACGAGAACTTCGCCGCACGTGTCGCAGTAGATGACGGGAATCGGCGCGCCCCAATAACGTTGACGGCTGATTAACCAGTCGCGCAGGCGGTAGTTGACTTTGCGCTTGCCGAAGCCGTGAGCCTCCGCGTAATCCATAATCGCTTTAAAGCCCGCGTCGAAATCCATGCCCGTGAATTCGCCCGAATTGACAAGTTCGCCCGCATGTTCGACGTAAGCGGCGTCCATGTCTTCAAGCTTGAGCGTTTGACCTTTCGGCTGCAACGTCAAGATAATGTCAAGCCCGTATTTTTTGGCGAACATCCAATCGCGTTGGTCTCCCGAAGGCACGCCCATGACCGCGCCCGTGCCGTATTCAAACACGACGTAATTGGTGACCCAAATTTGAACTTCGCGGCCGT
>CAMUZU010000039.1 GCA_947165295.1 uncultured Selenomonadales bacterium
CGTTGCTTTCAATGTAGCCCGCGACGAAACCGGCAACCATCGAGTCGCCCGCGCCAACGGAGTTGACAAGCGTGCCTTTCGGAGCCGGTGATTTGAAGAACTTGTCGCCGCCTTCGGGAACGAAAATCGCGCCGTCGCCCGCCATTGAAATCAAAACGTTGCGTGCGCCTTTCGCCTGCAACTTCTTGGCGTATTCGACAATTTCCGCGTCGCTTGTGAGTTTGACGCCGAACATGTCGCCGAGTTCGTGATTGTTCGGTTTGATGAGCCACGGATTGAATTTCAAAACTTTGAGGAGGAGACCTTTTTCCGCGTCGACGACGAAACGAATGCCCTTGCCTTGAATGCGCGACAAAGTTTGTTCGTACATGTCGTCGGGCAACGTGTTGGGAATTGAGCCGGACAAAATCAGCGTGTCGTCCTTGCCGAGCTTTTCGAGTTTTTGGAAGAGTTCTTCGCGTTTGGCGTCGCTGATTTTGGGACCTTGACCGTTGATTTCGGTTTCAACGTCGGCTTTGATTTTGACGTTGATGCGCGAAAAGCCCTCGTCGAGTTTGACGAAGTCGGCATCGGCATTGAACGTGCGCAGTTGGCGAACAATTTCGTCGCCCGTGAAGCCCGCAAGGAAACCCGTCGCCGTGGACTTGTGGCCGAGGTTGCCCAGCACAATCGAGACGTTGACGCCCTTGCCGCCGCCGAGCACCTGTTCATACGTGACGCGGTTAATCGCACCCGTGGTGAGTTTGTCGAGCCGAATGATGTAGTCGATCGCGGGGTTGAAAGTTACGGTGTAAATCATTTCCGTTCCTCCTTGCCAAAAATTGATTGAAAATTTGTGACGCGATTATATAACACAGTCGACGGCTTTTCAAGGCGCGGCTTTTATGCTTGAAGATTTTTTATCAGGAAGATGTCGCCGATTTGTCCGAGTGGCGGCGGCGCGTCTTTGACGAAATGTTTGAGCGCGTAAAGCGGATAAATCTTTTCTGCGCGAGTTTGTAAATGTTCGTCGACGGAAATGAAGTGACGATAGCCGGTCGCCGCAAGCAAGTCAATCAGTCGGTCGAACGAGCCGGAATTTTGCCACGCCAACAGGTTGCACTCCATGAACACGGGCACGTTGCTTCGAGCCAACAAATTCCGTGCGCCGAAGAGAACTTGCGGTTCAAAGCCTTCCGTGTCAATCCAGATGTATTTGACTTCTTCGGGCGCGATTGAACTTTCGGCAAGCAGATAATCGAGCGGCGCAATTTGAATCGTTTCGGCCGGGAATTCTTCACGCAAACGAAAAACGCTGTTGCCGCCGGGATTTTTCAAGTCTCTGTACATTGTCAGCGTGTCGAAGTCTTCGCCCAAGCCGCAGTTGACAAGCGTCGTGCGATTTTCAAGCTCGTTCATGATTAAGTTGACGCGCAGCAGCTTGAAGTTTTCGGCGTCGGGCTCCACGGCGAACAGCTTCAAGTTCGGCGCAAGTTTCGTAAGGAAATAAATTCCCGTCGTGCCGATATTCGCGCCCAAGTCGAGAAAGTAACCTTCGGAGTCGTCGACGCGATAATATTTCTTCGTCAGCGCGTGAAAAGCTTGCATTTCGTCGGCAGCGTGATTTTTGCCCGTAACGTAACTGTAACCGACAATGTATCTGTCCGCAGTCGTGGCAACGTAATGAAGACCGTCGACTTCGCAGGCGGCGTAACGGTGCCATTGCTTGTGATTGGCGAAAGTCAACCAACGAAAAATTCTTTCAGCCTCCGTCGGGTTAAGCAACAAGTGAGCCGCCGCAGGGTTGTCCGACCAATCGACGAGTTTGTCAACGAAAATGATTCGGTCAGTCGAAACGTTCAGCTCTTGCATCGTCGCAAGCATTTCGTCGAAGACCTTCTTCGTGTCGTCGTCCGCGAAGACCAAAACGTAATCCCAATCGCCGCGCATGACAACTTCGGCTTGATCGGGGTCGTCGGGCTTGAGCGTGCGAACAACTTCGTAAACGTTCGGGCGAAGAAATTTTTCACACCACGACGAACTTTGACCCGTGTAATCCCAAAGCACAAGTTTAATCATTAAATCGCCTCCAAGTGTTTTATCAGGAAGATGTCGCCGATTCGTCCCAAAGGCGGCGGCGCGTCCTTGACGAAATCGTTGAGCGCGTCGAGCGGGTAAATATTTTCTGCGCAACTTTGCAGATATTCATAAACCCAAATGAAGTGACGATAGCCGACGGCCGCAAGCAAGTCAATCATTCGGTCGAGCGAGCCGGATTTTTGCCACGCCAACAAGTTGCACTCCATGAACACGGGCGCAAAACTTTTCGCGAGCAAATTCTTCGCGCCGAGCAAAACTTGCGGTTCAAAGCCTTCCGTGTCAATCCAGATGTATTTGACTTCTTCGGGCGCGATTGAACTTTCGGCAAGCAGATAATCGAGCGGCGCAATTTGAATCGTTTCGGCCGGGAATTCTTCACGCAAACGAAAAACGCTGTTGCCGCCGGGATTTTTCAAGTCTCTGTACATTGTCAGCGTGTCGAAGTCTTCGCCCAAGCCGCAGTTGACAAGCGTCGTGCGATTTTCAAGCTCGTTCATGATTAAGTTGACGCGCAGCAGCTTGAAGTTTTCGGCGTCGGGCTCCACGGCGAACAGCTTCAAGTTCGGCGCAAGTTTCGTAAGGAAATAAATACCCGTCGTGCCGATGTTCGCGCCCAAGTCCAGAAAGTAACCGTCGGAGTCATTCGTGCCGTAAAATTTTTTCGTCAGCGCGTGAAAAACTTGCATATCGTCAGCGGCGTAAGTTTTGCCCGTCATGTACATGTTCGCAAGAACAGTCTTATCCACAGATGTGGCGACGTAATTCAAGCCGTCGGCTTCACAAGCGGCAAAGCTGTGCCACTGCTTGTGAGTGTCCAAGTTCACTCGACGAAGAATCAGTTCAGCCGGCTTCGTCGCGGGGTTGAGAAGTATTTGAGCCGCGTCGGGATTTCGCGTCCAATGAATAAGCGTGCTCACCATGATGATGTTGTCGGTCGCAACGTTCATTGCCCGAAGTGTCGATAAAATTTCGTCGAAGACCTTCTGCGTGTCGTCGTCGGCGAAAATCAAGACGTAATCCCAATCGCCGCGCATGATAACTTCGGCTTGATCGGGGTCGTCAGGCTTGAGCGTGCGAACAATCTTTGCGACGTTCGGGCGAAGAAATTGTTCACACCACGACGAACTTTCGCCCGTGTAATCCCAAAGCACAAGTTTAAGCATTCAATCGCCTCCAAAGGTTTTGCGACGATTATATCACAAAAAAAATCACCGCCGACAAATTTCAGCGGTGCCGCAACGTTTCAGTCGCGAATTATTTTTTCTTGAAGACGGTCGAAGGTTGCTTGCAGCGCGGGCATTTCGCAGGCGGAGCGTCGCCGACATGTTCGTAGCCGCAGACCGAGCAGACCCAAACCGTGCCGCCCGTCGGTTGAGCTGTCTCTTGAACTTCGGCGGCAGGCGCGTCGTCCACGTCGGGCAACTTCATGATTTTCTGCGCGTCGAGATTTTCGTAACCGTACGGCGTGTGCGTCGACAGGTAAACGGTATCGTTCGCCTTGATGAAGTCGCGAACCTTCGTCAACGTGTCGCGGGCGGCAGCCATGTCTTCAAAGACGACGGACAACTTGTTTTCGAGCAATGCTTCGTCGGTATAAGTAACGTCGCCGTGAATCAAATAATATTTGTCGCCGTCCTCGACGATGACGATTGAATTGCCCTTCGTGTGACCGGGCGCGAAGATGTAATAAACTCCGTCGGCAATCTTCTGGCACGCGTCGAAGTTTTTATACGCGCCGTCGGTGAAGTCCGTGCGCACGACGTTTGCGCCGTCAAGTTTCATGTCGTCGGCTTCGATTCGCGAAATAAAAATCTTCGCGTTCGGGAAGTGACGCAGTTCGCCCGTGTGGTCGGGGTGTTTGTGCGTGATAAGAATCTTCGTGACTTGTTCGGGCGCGTAACCTGCGTTCTTGAGCGCGTCGACGTAATCGGCAACTTTGTCGCCGAAAGTAATCACGGAGTCTTTCGTCACGGGAATTGTTTCTTCGGCGGGAAAGCCCGTGTCAACCAAGATGACTTCCTTGCCCGTGTCGATAACAAAGTTTTGCAGACTGGAACGAAGTTTTTCTTCGGCGATTGAACCTTCGGGCAGACCGCCGCCGCACGCGAACGACTTCATCATAAAGCCGCCGTCGTAGAGTTTGACCGCAGAAATTTTCATGTCAAGAGACCTCCTCGCCTCAACAACAGTTTGACCGTCAAGCATAAGTCCAAGCGTCAACGCGCCCGCAGTTTTAATGAAGTCACGCCTGTTCATGACGTTTTTTCCTTGAACGCAGTCGCAGGTTGACCGCACAGAGGACAAATTTCGGGCGGATTGTCGCCTGTGTGTTCGTAGCCGCAAATCGTGCAGACCCAAACTTTTTGCGCAGGTTGAGCTTCGACAGGTTGAGCTTCCGCAACTTGAGCGTCAACTTGCTTGAAATCTTTTTTCGGCTGAGCGCACACGGGACAAGTCCAGTTGTCGGGCTCCGCGTCCAAATCGCCGACGTATCTGTAACCGCAACACGGACACACGTAAACTTTTTGACCTGCGGTATCGGCGGGCTTGAAGTCGGGCTTGTACTTTTGGAACAGCTCATCGATAACAACGCCGTGATGTTTTTCCTGCGCGGCGAAAGTTTCCATCTCGTCGGCGGCCTTGTCGAGACCTGCGGCACGGAATTTGTCGGCGAGAGCTTTAACGCTGCCTTCGCCCGCATATTCGGCGGCACGAACACGGTCGAGCAGTTCCCAGAAATCTTGCGGGTACTTGCCGTTGAGCGTCGCGTAAAAGCCCGCGTGAACCGCTTCTTGATTGGCGGATTCGATTAAAATTTTGGCAACGTCGTCGAGACCTTGCTCCGTCGCCAAACGTGCAAGCGCGTAATACATCAGCGTGCCGTTGAGTTCTGCGCGGGCGGCTTCCTTGGCAATGAATTCGAGTTCGGTACCTTTCGTTGCGCCGTGAAGACTTGCGGGTTGAACTTTTTCTTTGAACACGGACGCAGGTTGACCACAGACGGGGCACTTTTCGGGCGGATTGTCGCCGACATGTTCATAACCGCACACGGAACAGACCCAGCGTTTGCCTTCGGTTTTGGCAACTTCGGGCTTGTACTTTGCAATCAGTTCGTCGATAACAACGCCGTGATGCCATTCCTGTTCGGCGAAGACTTCAATCTCGTCAGCCGCAGAGTCGAAACCTTTCGCACGAACGGCATCTGCCAACGATTTGATTTTCGTCTTGCCGCTGTATTCGGCTTTGGCGACGCCCGCGACGAATTGCCAAAAGTCTTGCGGAACTTTGCCGCTCATGGTCGCGTAAAAGCCCGCGTGAACCGCTTCTTGATTCGCCGACGCAATGAAAGTTTTCGCGGCTTCGGGCAAGCCCTGTTCCGTCGCCAAACGAGCCAGCGCGTAATACATCATGACGCCGTTCGCTTCGCCCTGAGCCAACGTTGCAATCGCCGCTTCAAGGTCTGTGCCCGTCGCCAAATTGTAAACGCTTGCGGGCGGCTTGACGGACGGACTGCGGTCAATCTTCGGGTACTCGAACGCGTAACCAACGCCGAAGTGAATCACCCAGTCGGGCTTTTCGGGAATCGGAATCCAGTAGCCGTACGCCTTGCCGAAGTTGCCTTCGTACGTGCAAATTTGCGGCTCGCCCGTGTCGACGGCTTTGTCGCATTGACAGCCTTTGTGATTTTCGGGCTTGCCGATTGTCGAACATTTGACGCCCGGCTGAAGACCGAATTCGGCGGCTTTCTTGTTGACGGCGACGATCTCACGGCTTTTCTGCGTAATCGTCACGGCTTCGGGGAAGTTGTCCCACATCAAGTGAAATGCGCGGATAATGTCTTCGTTGCTCATGCGAATACCTCCCAAAACATAATGCGCATAAAGAATAACCCGCGCAGGAATTTTCCGCAACGGGTTTGATGAAAAGTTTTACACTTCGCCAAAACTGTAAAGCTTGCCGAAAAGTTTCAGTTCGCGGCGACAACATTGCGGTAGTCGAAAGGTCGGACGCGACAACTGTTCCCCCGCTTTTAAAGCGGGCGCAACGGGTTTGACAAAAAGTTTTACACTTCGCCGAAACTGTAAAGCTTAAATGATTTTGAACCGTGCGGCTTCGCGTTGAACCGTGCGTTGATATTTTATTGCCGGCAAGCCGAGCAACATCACGTAAGCGAGCGAATAACCGTCGGGAATTTCCAACGCTTGTGTGACGGCGGGCAGTTCGCGAGCCAAAGTCAACGCCGCGTCCGTCCACAGCGTGCCGAGCCCCAAACTTTGCGCGTACAGCTCCAGATAAGCCAGCGGAATTATCGGGTCGGCGGTTTCGCAACCCGGTATCGTTTTCGACAGGTCGATTGACACGGCGACGAGCGACGGCGCTCCGCGATAAACGAAGTCGACGCCGTTTCGGTACTGCTCCAGACAAAATTGCATCGTCGGTGACGGCTTGTCGTTCGCTTCAATCGCCGCGTAAGTGAGCTTGACAAGTTCGCGCATCTTCGCCGCCGTGCCGACAATGCTGAAGTGCAAGTTGTCGCGGTTGCCGCCCGTCGGCGGGTAAGCCAACATGTCGGTCAACTTCGTCAACGTTTCGGGCGGAATGTCCTGCTTCTTGTAAAAGCGAACACTTCGACGCGATTTAATCAGCCGCAAAAGTTCTTCGCCGTTGCAGTAACCGACGGGCTCCGAGTCGTCGGGATTTTTTCCGCCGAAAGACAGCGCGCCGACGGGACAGACCGCCATGCAATGTTGACAGCCGACGCAAAGCTTTTCGCCGCCGTCGACGTAAGCGGGAAACTTTTCGCCGTCGAACTGAATGCAACCGACAATGCAATCGCGCAGACATTTGCCGCAGTGAATGCACTTGCTTTTGTCAATCGAAATGCTTTTCACGTGACCGCCTCCAATCGAAAAAACCCGTCGCGAAGAATCTGCAACGGGTCGAAAAATTTTTTGTGTCAGAGCTGTTGAACGAACCAATTCTGCTTGCCGATAAGTTCAATCAACGCAAGTTGTTGCTCCGTTTGATACATGTCGGCTTCTTCGTCTTGATAATAAGCCTTCAAAAGGTCGAAGGTCGTCGGATCGTCCTGCGTGGCACAAAGAATGTCCTTGAGCCAAGCAAGCCCGTGTTTGGAAACTTGCAGGTCGTGCTTGAGATATTCGACGGCGTCCCAAATGACGGGCGCGGCGGACTTCGCTTCGAGTTTGACTTCGCAATCCAAATCAATCAAGCGGTCAATGCATTTGACGACGTAACCGCGTTCTTCGGCGGCGTGCTCTTCGTACTGTTTGGCAAGCTTCGTCAAACCTTGACTTGCGAAAATGCGCGATTGAATGACGTGACTGTCCGCCTGTTGCGCAAGTTCGGTGACAATCTTTTGAAGACCGTCGGTAACTTTGTTGTCCACGGTGAAAAACTCCTTTCAATCGTTCGGGTCGGTCGCTTTAAAAGCGACGGAACAGTTGTCGCGGCGTGTCGTCACCAACGTTCAAATGTTGTCGCCGCGAATCAAAAAATTTCAATCGTTCGGGTCGTCGACGTAATCAACTTCCGAATAACCCGCGTGCAACGTTATTTGATGTTTCAAGCCTGCGGGAATGAAGTAAGTTTCGCCCGCGTTGTAAGTTTTCGATTCGCCGTTCGCGGTGAACGTGCACGAGCCGCTTACGACAATCGTCCACTGCGCGGCGTGGCTGTGTTCGGGGAAGACAACTTCCTTCGTCGCGGTAACGAAATAAACCGTGCCCGTCGAAGTATGGTCGACGTGAACTTCCAAGCCGTCAATGCCGTAATCGCGCACGGGAACTTTCTTGACGATGTCGGGGAACATGTTCGTTCACAGACTTTCGACGAAGGCAATTAAATCGTCGGCGTGTTTTTTCGCCTTGTCGACGAGCGCGGCTTTCTGTTCGTCGGTGGTGACGCCGGGCACGCACATCATGCCGTTTGAGCAGAAAATTTTCTTGCAGTCAAGCTTGGTCATTTCGGCGAACTTGACGAGCGGGAACATGAGTTCTTCAACCGTGTGCCCGACAAATGCGCCCGCCGCAAAAGCCGCTTCGGGAACGCCCGTCGTCAACGAGATGATGAATTTCTTGCCGGCAAGCGCGGTGCCCGTCGAGCCGTAAGCCCAGCCGTGCTCCATGACTTTATCAATGTAGAGCTTCAAAAGACCCGGCACGCCGTACCAGTTCATCGGGAATTGGAAGACAACGACGTCGGCTTTTTCCAGCGCGGCTTGTTCGGCTTTGATGTCGAATTGATACGTCGGATAAATTTCGTCGAGCTTGCGAATTTCTGCTTGCGGAAGACGTGCGGCAATTTCGTCGAGAATCATTTTGTTCGCGACGGAATTTTTCAAATCGGGGTGTCCGCTGATAACCAAAACGTTTTTCATGATGTAACCTCCAAATCAAGCGTTGAGAGCTTTTTTGTACGTGTCGAGCGTGTTGTCCGCCGCCGAAGTCAAAAAGAATGTATCGCCGCCGAGCGCAAGGAAACTCACTCCCAAATCGACGAAACGTTTCGCCTGGTCGGTAGTCAACGCGATTGTGCCGACGGGCTTGCCGAGCTTGCGAACGCGCTTAATCATGTCGTCCATTGCCGCTTCAACTTCGGGGTGGAAAATGTCAATGCCGTGCCCCATGTCGACGGCCAAGTCAATCGGTCCCAAGAAAATTCCGCCGACGCCGGGCGTGTTGGCAATTGCCTCAAGATTTTCGTGACCGCGAACGCTTTCAATCTGCGGCAGAATGCAAATTTCTTCGACGTTGCGGGCGAGATAATCGGGGTGACGATTGAAACGTCCCGCACGAACCGCCGACGCACCGAATCCGCGATTGCCGCGTGGCGCGTAAGAAGCCCAATACATAATCGATTCGGTTTCTTCGCCCGTTTCGACTTTCGGAATGATGATGTTTTGAATGCCGCCGTCAAGCAACTGTTTGATGATGCCCGTGCCGGCTTGCGGAATGCGGACGACGGGCGTCATGTCGTAAGCGGCGATTGCGCGAGCAATGTCCAAAATCGATGTGACGGTGTGACTGCCGTGTTCGCCGTCGACGAAGAGCCAATCGAAATTCGACGTAGCCAAAATCTCCGCGACTTCCGCCGACGAAGTTTCTTGCCCGACGCCGTATTGAAGCTTGCCCGCCTCGATACCGTGCTTGAATTTGTTGTACAGATAATCTTTGACCATCGGCATGAAAGATCAACCTCCGTAAAAAAATGTCCCGATAAGTTTACGACGTGCGCCGAAGAATTTCAATTTACAAATCGTCAACTGTGTAAAAGTAGCGGCTTGAGCGGCGCGGGCATCCACTCGACAAAAAGTTTCGACAAGTCACGCGCTGAAAGTTCGTGTCCGCCCAAGAACCAATCGTTAATTGTCTCGGATGTCGTGCGCATGTAAACCGTCAACTTGCAACGCGTCGAAATTGCGACGTGCGCCGAAGAATTTCAATTTACAAATCGTCAACTGTGTAAAAGTAGCGGCTTGAGCGGCTCAGGCATCCACTCGACAAGAAGTTTCGCAAGCTCCCGCGCTGAAAGTTCGTGTCCGCCGAAAATCAATCGTTAATCGTCTCGGACGTCGTGCGCATGTAAACCGTCAACTTGCAACGCGTCGAAAGCCACGCCGCCATTGATTTAATCGCGTGGTCGTTGGTGGTGTATCGGAACGAATTTTGCCCAACGAAATTTTTCAGCGCGTTTCTATAAAACGTCTCGTCTTCGAACAAAATTTCCACGCAACGATAAATAAGTGCCTCGAAGTCCCGCGTATCGACAAAAGTTTCAAACGCCGCGTCGAATTGCCGATTGTAAATCCACGCCGCAAGCTCGTACTTATCGCGGAAATTGTTGTAGAAAGTTTGCGCGGTTAATCCGCAGTGTTTGGCAAGCTCGCGAACGGTGATTTTGTCGACGGGCTTGAACTTCGCAAGATCTTTGAGCGACTCGGCAAGCAACGCTTTGGTCGGCTGTCGAAGAATCATTTTCATCACCCGCGAAGATTTTACAACAGCTTCGACGCAAAAAAAATCCCCCGTCGTGACGGTTGTGTTACTTTTCTTTTGGCGCAAAAGACCCGCTTTAAAAGCGGGGGAACAGTTGGTTGACTGCCTCGCCAATCGAAGCGAACACGTCGAACCAAATTGGATGCAATGTCCACGTTGCCAAAAGAAAACAGCCCGCAGGTGAAACATCCTGTTTCAACCGCGGGCGGCGGCCGTCATCCGTGACGGCCGGAACTTCCGTTGCAACTGAAAATCCCTCGTCGATTTGTACAGGGGATTTTTTGTTCGCGGTGACGTTGTTACCGATTTAAATTTGGAACGGTTTCGGGTCGATGTTGTGATAGCCGGCGCGGTTGAGTGCTTCCGCAACAGCTTGGTTACGCGAGGCAGGTCTGCCGTCAATCTTGTAAGAGCTGGCTCCCAAGTCGTTGTAGGTGACTTGAATGCCGAGTTTGCCGTAAAGCGAATTGATTTTCGCCGCAATGCTTCTAAAGTTCGTGTTGGTGATGTCGTCGAGGTCGTAAGCTTTGATGTGTCCGCCCATTGTGTTGAACAGTTGCGTGTCGAGTGCAAGCTCGTCGCGGTTGCCGCCGCTGATGTTTTCGAGTTCAGCATCGCTGAGGATTTCGTTCGTCATGGTGATTATCGCCTTTCAAGTGTTTGATTTTGTTTTCTGTGCCTTATATGACGGCGGGCAAGTTTCGTTACACGCCTGCAAAAAAAATCGCCGACCTAAGTCGACGGTTGAATTCCTAATTTCAAATTCCACATTGCAGTTAAACGGGTATGCGGTTTTCGATTGCTTTGGCGATTGTCAAGTTGTCCGTGCCCGAAAAGTCCGCGCCGACGGCCATTCCGCGTGCAGGTTTGGTGACTTTGACGCCTGCGGGATTTAGCAGTCGCGCAATGAGCAAAGCGGTTGCGTCGCCTTCGACGGTCGGCTCGAACGCCACGATAATTTCTTCGATGTTTTCGTCGCGCACGCGCTTAATCAGTTCGCGCAGGTGAATATCGTTCTGCGACACGCCCGCAAGCGGTGAAATTAAACCGCCCGTCACGTGATACTTGCCGTCGAAAGAGCCCGTGCGTTCAATGGCGTCAAGGTCTTTGTCATCTTTGACGACGCAAACAATTTTGCCGTCGCGCTTGTCGGAGGCGCAAATGTCGCAAATATTTTTGTCGGCGTCAATCGTGTTGAAACAAATTTCGCAAGCGTGCGTATCCTGTTTGACGGAGCGAATCGCTTCCGCCAAGTTGAGCACGTCGTCGGGTTTCATTTCGACGATATGATAAGCAAGCCGAGCGGCAGTTTTGGCACCGACGCCCGGCAATTTCATCAGCGACTCGACGAGAGCCGCCATAGCTTTTGAACTCATAAATTGTCCGTCATTTGGGCATGTTGCCGCCGCCGAGGAACTTGCCGATAAGGTCGCCCATGTTGCCCAAATTTGCGCCGAGACCGCCGAGCGCGTTGCCCGCGAAAGCCGACATGTTCGCGTTGATTTTCTTTTCGATTTCGACGTTGGCGGCGTTGACCGCGCTGACAACCAAATCTTCAATCGCGCTGACGTCGCCGTCCTGAACGAGTTCGGGCGCGATTTTAATTTCTTTGACGACTTTTTCGCCGTCGACGGTTGCGCTGACCATGCCGCCGCCGACGGTTGCCGTGGCCGTCTCCTGCTTGAGTTTGGCTTTGTTCTCTTCGAAGCTGCGTTGCAGGGCTTGAGCTTGACGCATAATCGCGTTCAAGTCGAAGCCGCCGCCTGGGAAGCCGCCTTGTTGTGCCATGCAAAATCTCTCCTCACGTTAAATCTTCGTGGCGTCGGAGGCACCGAATGCGTTCATTGCGTCCGCCAACGCCGTCCTGTCGGGTTCGCTTACCTGATCCAAAATCGACGCGGACAAGTTCTTGTCGACGACGACGGAAATTTTTATCGGGTGACCCGCCGCCTGAGCAGCCTGTTGCTCGAATTCCACCTGCCGGTTGTTGCCGAACATGTTTGCCAACGTCGCGGACTTGAAGCCCAAAGTCAAAGTCTTGCCGTCAAAGTTCGTGACGACAGTTTTCTTGAGCAGGTGATTTATGTCGTCGTCTTGCCTGCCGAAATTGTTCAGCACATCATAGAAAATTTTCTTGCCCGCGTCAAGGTTTGTACTTGACGGTTGAACGGGCGCGACGGTCGGAAGTTGTGCGGACATTTGAACGGGCGCGGCAAGTTTCAAAAGCGTCATTTCCAAAATTATGTCGGGGATGCCTGAGCCGTACATTTCGCTGATTGACTTGCGCAACGCGTCGACGAGAGTGTCCACGCCCGCGAAACTTTTTTCGCCGCGATTGAGTTTGGCGAATTCCAAATCGCGCAGACGGGTTATCAACGATTCGGCGATTGAGTTCGGCGCGACGCCCGAATTGAACGCAACGGTTATCGCGTCGGCGGTCGCACGTCGGTCGTGAGCGTTGACGGCGGAAATGATTTTGTCGAGTTTTTCGTCGGAAATCAAACCGAGCATTTCGTCCACGTCGACGAGCGAAATTTCTTTGCCGCCGCTTGAGTAGCACTGATCGAAGTAAGTCAAAGCGTCGCGCATGGAACCTTCCGCAAGCCGTGCGATTTTCTTGGCCGCGTCTTCGTGCAGGTCAACTTCCAAATGCCTTGCGATTCGCAACAGATAAGGCGCGATTGTCGTCTGCGGAATCAGTCGAAAGTTGAGCACTTGACAGCGCGAACGGATTGTTATCGGAACTTTGTTGACTTCGGTCGTTGCCAAAAAGAACGCGACGTTCGACGGCGGCTCTTCGATGAGTTTCAGAATTGAGTTAATCGCTTCGGTCGAGAGCATGTGAATTTCGTCGATGATGAAAGTCTTCGTGTGCGAAACCAGCGGCGCAAGGTAAGCCGTCGACAACATGCGCGTGACGTCTTCGACGGAACGGTTTGACGCGGCGTCGAACTCCACGTTGTCGGGCGAGGCGTTGAAGTTTCGGCAGGCGTCGCATTTGTTGCAGGGAATTTCTTTTTTGTCGAGCGGACGGCCGGACTTCTGCGCGTCGCGAACAGTGTCGCAGTTCATTGCTTTGGCGAGGAGCCGTGCGGTTGACGTTTTGCCCGTGCCGCGTGTGCCGACGAGTAAGTAAGCGTGCGAAAGTCTGTCGCCAGAAATTGCCTGAGCCAGCGCGTTTGAAATGTGATCTTGCCCGATTAGCTTAGCCAAAGTTTTCGGGCGGGCGCGGCCGTAAAGTGCTTCTTGTGCCATTAAAATTTTCCTCCGATGAATTTGCGTGTTACTTTCTTTCGGCGCGAAAGAAAGTAACCAAAGAAAGCAGCCTGCGATGATACATCCTGTATCATGGCGCAAGCGTGCGGCCGTCGTCCGTGACGGCCGAAGTTTCGGTCAACGTTGCGGGCTGTAGTATATCATGACCGACCGGCTACGGAAACAAAAAAATCCCCGCCGCGTGACGGGGAAATTTCGTCTCAGCTGTCAGCGCAAAGACCCGACCTCAAGTCCGAAGCTGCGCTACAATAACCTCTCGTTGCTGCGTATGCCCTGGCGAGATTGTCAGTACAGTTGACGTTCGGCGAAACCGAGTCCCTGCGCTCACAGCTGAAAATTTTTATGGCGGAGAGTGAGGGATTTGAACCCTCGGTACGCTATCAACGTAACACACGATTTCCAGTCGTGCTCCTTAAGCCGCTCGGACAACTCTCCGCAAAGCAAGCGCAGTTTACCATTGAAAATTTTTGCTGTCAAGAAATTTTTGCCGTCAAGCGGGCGACGATTCTTCTGCGGGCGGAATGAAGATTTTGTTTATCGGCACCTCGTTAATCGGAAGGTCGCCGTCGGCGTCGCTCAAGTGTCCGCGTGAACGGGCGATAATCAATTCGTTGTGTGCGCGTGCCCACTCCAAAATCGTCCGATAGAAATTATAACGCACGTCCTTGGCGGGAATGCTCGTCAACGCGACGGGCTCGCCCGACGTGTCGCTGTCAAGATGCGCCCACGTGTCGTCAAGGTCGACGCGCTCGACAACCTGAACCGTCATGTTGCGCAGGTCGAACTTCAAAAAATCCGCACGCCCGGCAAGTCGTTCGTAGCCGTTAAGGGAAAGTTGACGCCACTTGCGCTTTTGAATCACGTCTTGAATCTGAATGTTGTCGTACATGATGACTGTCGGCACCATGAGCGTGTACAGGTCAAGCGTGCCGTCTTCTTTGACGCGATAACCGGAGTCGCGGTGATTGAACCAGTAATTTCCTCGCGGCGTGGACTGAACCCACATGTAAATTTCCGTCGGGACTTCGGCAATGGTTTCGCCGTCGTCCTCGTATTGCGCCTTTGTCGGATTTGACGCAAACAAAATCGTCGCGGCAAGCACGCACGCAAAAAATTTCTTCAGCATTGGGTCACCTCATTTCGGTTTGGCAACGTCGACGCGTCCCGCGAAGTTTATGTATCGGTCGAGTTCGTCGAGCGTGAACTTTGCGCAACTTCGATCGTTGCCCGCGGCGGGATAAATCACGTCGAAACGATTAAGCGACGCGTCAAGGTAAATCGGCACGCCTTCGTTGACGGCAAAGGGACAAACTCCGCCGACGGCATGACCGATTAAAGCTTCCACGTCGACGACGGGAATCATCTGCGGGCGGCAGTTGAATTGCGCCTTGAACTTTTTGTTGTCGAGCTTCATGTCGCCCGACATCAGAATCAACGCGGGCTTTTTGTTCACGAAGACCGAAATTGTTTTGGCGATTCGTCCGACTTCGCAATTCAAAGCCTGCGCGGCTTGTTCGCTTGTGGCGGTGGACTGTTCAAACTCAATGACGCGTTCGGGTTCGCCAATCTGCGCGAAAAATTTTTTCACTCGTTCAATCGACAATGTCGTTACCTCCCAAAAAAGTTTTAAGTCACGCGGTTGCTTTCTTGACGTTGAGCCGTCGCCAAGCGTCCGTGTCGGCGATTATCAAGTTGACAAATTGTCCGCTGTCAAGTGTCAATGAATTTATGTCGCTCGGCTTCGGGATGTCTTTGCCGCTGTCTTCAAGAAATGCCAGCCACGTATTCAGGACGTCTTGTGCCATGTAAAGCGCGTCGTTAAGGTCGTTGCCTTGCGTAACCGCCTCTTGCATGTCGGGGAATTCGACGAAGTAAAAATCGCCGTCGCGTGTAAAGACTGCGGGATAAACGTATTTCATGCGCGGTCAACCTCTGCCCAAAATATCGCACAACGTCACGCCGTCACGTGCTCGCCAATTTTGATAGCCGTTTGCAGACATTCCCAAGACGAATTCGGCGGCAGGCGAAGGCTTCGGAAATTCCACGTCCTCAGTCAACTTGCCGTCGACAATTTTTGCGTTGCGGCGGGCTTCCGTCACGTTGAACGGGCGGTTGCCGTCGTCGAGCAAAACAATTTCGCTGCCGGCAAGAACTCTGTAACCCGTCGGCGTGCGTTTCATCTTCGCGT
>CAMUZU010000040.1 GCA_947165295.1 uncultured Selenomonadales bacterium
CGAAACTTTGTTTGATTCGCTCCACGAAGCCGCGCTCGCGTATCGAACGAATCATGAACACGGGGATAATCAGAATCACGACGACAATCGCCGCAATGTTGTAAAGTATCTGCAATGAACGCGCTCCTCTTTAGAAAAAATTTAATAATCCCATTCGCAAATGAAATTTCCTTCTCCAGCCGCTCCATTAAAAAAGCCATCTATCCATTCGCCATTTGGATTAACCCAAGCGAGATATGCAACATAATTTTCATGAGTTCCACCGTTTGGTTCGGTATTTCCCCAGTTTTTGTAAATTAGTGGTGTATTATCCACCCAAAGCCATGTGCCTTCATGTCCTGTATCTGTAAGTCCAAAATATGCAATATCAACGCCAACAGATTTCATGTATCTGAATAAAAAATTATCTTCGACAGCATCATTGATAATAGCCAGATGTCCACCAAGTGATTCGCAAAAACTTTTTGCTTCTTCCCACGTTACAAATTTACTGGGAAAAACGTAATAATGATGTCCGTTGTATTTGACGGCGTCTGAGGGTATCTGCGAAGTTTTTGACGGCGACGCGTTTTTGGGTTTGCGCGAAATTTCTTCGAGGCGGCGATTAATGTCGTCGGCGTCGATTTCAACCCAAACATGCGCTTTGACCAAAAAATCTTCGCGGTCGTAAGTGATTTCAACGACTTTCAAAATCGCGCCCGTTTGCGAAGTTATCACGTCTTCGACAAGCTCCGAATCTTCGGTGCGTGCGAAAGCTTGAATCAAAACGCCCGCCCGTTCCAGCGCATTGCGAAGTGCTTTATCTTTCGCGCCCTGTTTGGCGGTCTCCAAAGTGTCACGTTCGCCCATGACGTATTCGCCGAAGCCTTCGTAAGTTTTGACTTCAGCTTCAACGGTCGTCGTCGCGAAAAACAAACTCCCGACAATCAGCAACGCGGTCAAAAACTTTTTCACGTCAAACGCCTCCCGCAGAAAATTTGGTTGATTATAACACACGCCGGAAACTTTTCACACAACGCAAAAAAAATCCCCGCCGACTGCGACGGGGAAATTTTTTGTTCGCAAGGTGTCAGGTGCTCAATATGACAACCCAGTAATGTTTTTCGGATGAATCTTCTTTGTAAATGTAACCGACGCCGATTGTCGTATAATCGCTGCTCAGAATTTTGCTGTTGCTTTGCTCAAGGTACCAGTTGATGACCTTCTGCGGCGTGTCGTAGCCGCTGTGGATGTATTCCCACGAAGATTTTTGTTGGAAGGACAGCGGCAACACTGTCCACCAGCCGGTACCGTTTGGGCGTTTGTCCGACCACTTTTCGATGAGTTCTTCGGCGCGGACTTTGGCACCTTTGGCAAGGACGCTGTTGCGCTTCAGAGCTTTCTTGCCGACTTTGGCGCGTTCGGCGTTGATCATCTCCATGAGTTCGGCACTCAAGTCTTTTTCGTCGGTGTTCCAAAAACTCGGTGTCGATTCTGTCGGCGGCGGTGTGACCGGTTCGACGGGCGTCGGCGGCTCAATCGGCTTGATTGGCGCGGGTGGCTCAATCGGTTTGGGCTTCGGTTCTTCGACGGGCGGCTTCGGCTTCTCGACAGGCGGCGCAGGCTCCGGCTTCGGCTTAATGACCGGGTCGGGCTTCGGTTGCGTGACAGGTTCGGGCTTCGGCTGCGCAACGGGTTTTTCTTCGGGCTTCGGCTTGGGCTTGTCAAGCGGTTTGGGTCTGTCGACGGGCGGCTTGGGTTCCTCTTTGGGCTTGCGCTTATTGAGGAGTCGTTCAATTTCGCGTTGCAACTGGTCGGTGTCGATTTGCACGGTGACCGTCACGAAAACTTGAATGACGCCGCCGTCGCTCAAAGACTTTCGGATATCCGTTTTTGAAATTTTGACGATGCCGCCGGAAATCATTTCGACTTCGTCTTCGACAAGTTCAAGGTCGCGCATTCGTGATTGATTTTTAATGTAGACGCCGGCTTGTTCCTGCGCGTTACGCAAAGCTTTTAGTTTTGCACGATCAATGGCAGCGTCTTGAGTTTCGGCCTCGCTCATTGTCGCCGAGCCTTCGCCGATATAAATTTCAATTGCGGCTTCGGCAGCGGGCATGAAAAACAAACTCCCTGCAATGAGCGTCGCCATAAACAAACGTTTCATGACCGCTCGCCTCCCGTAAAAGATTTTTCGCGATTATAACATACGCGGAAACTTTTTACACCGGCCGGCAAAAAAAATCTATTTTTAATGATTGGTCGCGACAAGTTTCACTTGGTTATCTTGCAAGCGGTGCCGTCGGCGGTGACGTTGAAAGTTGTCGTCGCGCCGAAATCTTTCAGCACGGCAACGGCGGTGCCTCCGACTTTGACGGTGAGCGCGTCGCCTGCGGAATTGAATTTGCCCGCGACAGTGCCGTCAAGCCCGACAATTTCAAGCAGGTCGTTCGCGCCGAAATTGAAGATGACGTCCTTGCCGTCGCCTTTCGAGTAAGTGAACGTGTCGGAACTTGTGCCGCCCCAAAGTGAATCGTTGCCCTTGCCGCCCGTCAAAGTCGTTGAGTTGTCGCCCGCGTGAAGTTTGTTCGCCTTCGCGTTGCCCGTGATTGAAATGACGTTGTCCGTCGCGTCGAAATCTTTTATCGACGAGCCGAGCGTCGCGGAAGTTTCGTCCGCGTCAAAGAAAATCCCGCCGTCGAAAATGCGCGTGCCGTTCGTGTCGGTGAAGGTGACCTGCGCCGAATCCTTGACGGTGATTTTATTCGCGCCGACTTTGACGTAACTGTTGCCGCTCCTGATTGAGCCGTCGGTGACCGCGCCCGTTATCGAAATCAAGTCGTCGTCGTCGAAGTTGTCGAGCGTGTCGTTGCCGCCCGTCCAAACGTAAACATTTTCGTTGGCGAGCGAAACTTTGTTTGCTTTGGAATTGCCGGTTATCGTCGCGTTTGAAGTCAAGCCCGCGTCAATCGTCACGAGCTTTGAAGTCGCCGTGAAAGTTTCGGTCGACGCGCTCAAAGTTACGGCAGTGCCCGCCGCGTTAAAAAGTCCGTCGTCGGTGAAGATATTCGCGGTCGTCTTGCCGCCCGACACGAGCGAAATTTTTTTGCCCGCGCCGCCCGCAATCGTCAACGAGCCGTCGGACAAGTCAAGCGAAACGTCGTCGCCCGTGACGGTGAAATTTTCAATCGACGAATTCAACGAAACTTTGTCGGAGCCCGTGCCGTAATCTGTGATGAAGTCGTCGCCGCCCGCCGTAACGAAAGTGTCGTTGCCGCGCCCGCCCGTCAAAGTCGCGCCCGTCGCGTTCGAGGTGAGTTTGTTTGCCTTCGCGTTGCCGACAATTGAAGTGACGTTCGTGTCCGACGCGTCGAAGTTTTTGGTTGACGTGGCAAGCGTCGCCGAAGTTTCGTCCGCGTCAAAGAAAACTCCGCCGTCGAAAATGCGCGTGCCGCCCGAATCGCTGAAGATGACTTGCGACGAATCTTTGACGGTGATTTTATTCGTGCCGACTTTGACAATCGAGTTGCCGCCCGAAGTCGAAACGTCCGAGACCGCGCCCGTCACCGAAAGTAAATCGTTCGCCGCGAAGTTTGAAAGCGTGTCGTTGCCGCCCGTCCAAATGAAAACATTTTCGTTGCCGAGCGAAACTTTGTTTGCCTTCGAGTTGCCGGTTATCGTCGCGCTTGAAGTCGAAGCCGCGTCAATCGTCACGAGCTTTGAATCCGCCGTGAATTCTTTCGTCGACGTGTTGACGGTGACTGCAGTGCCCGCCGAATTGTAAATGCCGTTCGCCGCGAAAACATTTGAGTTGCCGACGACGGAAATTTTCTTCGACGCCGCGTCCGACAAAGTCAACGAGCCGTTATCGAAATCGAAGACAAAATCGTTGCCGACGGAGCCGAAACTTTCAATCGCCGAGGTCAACGAAAGTTTGTCGCCCGTGCCGTAATCGGTGACGGTGTCGGAGCCCGCGCCGTAAATGAAAACATCCGCGCCGCCGCCGCCCGTCAACAGGTCGTCGCCCGAATTGCCGTTGAGCGTGTCGTTGCCGCTGCCGCCCGTCAAAGTGTTGTCGAGCGCGTTGCCCGTGATTTTGACTGCCTTTGTGCGCGTCGAGGCGTCGACAACTTCAATCGCAGAATTAATCGTGACGGGTGAACTTGTCGCATTAGTTACGGTCAACGTCGTGTCCGCGGGCGTCGTGTCGACAATCGAGTTGCCGTTGACGTTGAGCGTCGAAAGTTTTGCCGCGCCCGTCAACAGCACCGAGCCGCCGTCAGCCGTCAACAAAACGTCGTTGCCCGAAATCGTTTGACTGAAGCCGCCGGCAATCGACAGCGTGTCCGTCGCGCCGAAATTGCGAATCGTGTCGTCGCCGCCCGTCCACACATAAAAATTATTCGTGCCGCCGCCGACAATCGAGTCGTCACCGTCGCCCGCGTCAATCGTCACGCGGCTTGCGGAATTTTTAATCGTGTCGTTGCCCGCGAAAGTTTTCAGCGACGTTGAAGCGGTCGTGTTCGTCAAAGTCAAGTCCGCGTTTTGATGAGCCAGGTATCGCAGGAAGATGTAACCGCCCGCGTAACTTGCCGACGCGACGCCCGACACGGTGACGGTGTTAATGTTGAGCGACAGAGCTTGACCGAGCTTGCTTGACGAGCCCGCCAAAGTTTTCAGCGCGGAAGTTCGCGTGTCGTCGATGCCGTGAGTAATTTCCGCGACGCCTTCCTTGATGAAGCCGGGCAAGTAGTCGAAGTAATCGATATTGGCGCGCATGACGGCATGAGTGAGTTCGTGAGCAAGCGTGCGGTCGAGATACTTTTGACCGTTGTTCGGCACGCCGTCTTCGCCCGTGACCGAGCCGTAATAATACGTGTTGATATAAATCCGCAGGTCGTTGGTTGACTTCTGCGCGTAACCGGGGCCGCCCCACGTCACCGCCAAAGTGCCGCTGCCGAGGTTCGACATGACAACCCAAAGCGTTTTGGTGACGGCGGAGCCTGATTCGTCGAAGCCGTAATTGTCGCCGTAACTTTCGGCAATGAGGTCGAGCCCGCCGGCCATCCACCACGTGTAAAGTGCCTGCCAAAGATAAACTTCGTTGGCGTTGAGGTCGCTGAAACTGCGCGCAGAAGTTATCGTTCCCGACGAGTTGCCGTTGCCGAGCTTGACGGTCAGTCCGTTGACGGTGAAGGTGTCGCCCGTGAAATTTATCAGTTCGCCGCTTTCGGGCACGATTGATTCGGCAGTCTTGACGGAGCCGCCCGACGAAGTTCCCGTAATCGCGCCCGTGTCGCTGTCGTCGAGAGTTATCCCGCAGTAATTGCGCAGAAAAGTTTCGGCGTTGTTGACGGTCTTGCAGTCGCTCAAAAGTTGCGTGCGAAAGTCCGCATACGTCGAGAAGTTCGACACCGCAGAGATCGCCTCGTCGAGAGCCGCCTCGCCTTGTGAGTCGGTTTCGTCGAGAGCCGCCATGAATTTCTTTATAACGTCGAGTTGCGTGGTCACGGTCGTTGCCTCCAAAAAATTTTGCACATCGGTTTACGAAAAAGTTTCGGCGTCGCAGTCGCTCAAAAGTTGCGCACGAAAGTCCGCGTACGTCGAGAAGTTCGAGCAGGCAGAAATCGCCGCGTCGAGAGCCGCCATGAATTTTTTTATAACGTCGAGTTGAGTTGCCACGGTCGTTCCCTCCGAAAAAACTTTGTCGGCAGTGTACAAAAATTTTCAACGCCGCGCAACCGTCTTGAAACTTTGTGCGAAGCGTGTTATTATTCGTCGCGGAATTTTTTTGGAAAGGAGCCGCCAACACATGAAGCACGTTTTGTCGGTCTACGTCGAGAATCAGCCGGGCGTCCTCGTGCGCGTGGCAAGCATGTTCAGCCGCCGCGAATTCAACATCGACAGCCTGTCGGTCGGCGTGACGCAGTCGCCCGAATTTTCGCGGATAACGGTTGTCGTCCACGGCGACGCAAGTTTAATCGAGCAGATGATTAAACAGCTGGAAAAGATGCCCGTCGTGCAGGCCGTGCAACGCCTTGATTCGGCGACGGCGGTCACTCGCGGCATGACAATGATTAAAGTTTCCGCCGACGACACGACGCGCCTTGACGTGCTGAAGATGGCAGAACTTTTCCGCGCACACGTTGTCGACGTTCAGCCGACGACACTCATCTTTGAAATCACGGGCAACGACGAAAAAGTCACGGCGTTTACCCGACTGCTTGCGCCTTACGGCATTTTGGAAGTCATCCGCACGGGGTTAATCGCCCTTGAGCGCGGTGAGAATACAATCAATAATTATCATCAAGTGAGGGAGTACTATGGCAAAAACTTACTATGACCAAGACGTCAACTGGGAGATCATGAACGGCAAAACCGTCGCCATTATCGGCTACGGTTCGCAGGGACACGCGCACGCACTCAACCTTAAAGAGAGCGGCGTCAATGTCGTTGTCGGTCTGTACGAAGGCTCGAAGTCCAAAGCCGTCGCCGAAAGCCAAGGCCTGAAGGTTCTGCCCGTCGCCGAGGCCGTTAAAGTCGCCGACATCACGATGATTCTTATCCCCGACGAAAAGCAAGCCGACGTTTACCGCAACGAAATCGCGCCGAACTTGAAGAGCGGCTCGGCTTTGGCGTTCGCGCACGGCTTCAACATCCACTTCAAGCAGATTGTTCCCGCGTCGGACATTGACGTTTTCATGGTCGCGCCGAAAGGCCCCGGTCACCTTGTCCGCAGAACGTTCGTCGAAGGCGGCGGCGTGCCCGACGTGTTCGCCGTTGAACAAGACGCGACGGGCAACTGCTTCGACATTGCGCTCGCTTACGCACGCGGAATCGGCGGCACCCGCGCAGGCGTCCTTCAAACCACGTTCAAAGAAGAGACCGAAACCGACCTTTTCGGCGAACAATGCGTGCTTTGCGGCGGCGTCACACACCTGATTCAGAACGGCTTTGAAGTCCTCGTTGCGGCGGGCTATCAACCCGAAATCGCTTACTTCGAGACCTTCCACGAAATGAAACTTATCGTCGACCTTATGTACGAAGGCGGCATGGCGAAGATGCGCAAGTCAATCAGCGACACGGCCGAATACGGCGACTACACCACCGGGCCGAAGATTATCACCGCTGACGTTCGCAAGGCTATGGAGAAAGCTTTGGCCGAAATTCAAGACGGCACGTTCGCACGCAACTGGCTCGTCGAAAACCGTGCGGCGGGTCGCGCAAACTTCCTTGCTCAACGCAGAATTCACGCCGAACACCAGATTGAAACCGTCGGCAAGAAATTGCGCGGCATGATGAGTTGGCTCAAAGACGGCGCCGACTTGTCCAAAGACTGAACTTCATTCGCGGGGATTGGGAGCGGCTTTGACCGTGCCCGATCCCTTTTTGCTTTGGAGACGACATGATAAAGAACGACATCAACTTACAGAAGCTCAAAAACGCAATCGACGAGTGCAAGACGATTAAGCTTACGGGCAAGGTCACGCAGGTCGTCGGGCTTGTCATTGAATCGCGAGGCCCCACCGTCAGCGTCGGCGAACTTTGTTACATCACGTCGAAATTCCGCAACGCCGCGCCGATACCCGCAGAAGTCGTCGGCTTTCGCGAAGGCTTTGTTATGCTCATGCCCATTGGCGAAATGCAAGGTGTCGGACCGGGTTGCGAAGTTGTTGCCGCGCAGAAAATGTTACAAGTCAAAGTCGGCGACGAACTTTTGGGACGCGTGCTTGACGGTCTTGGCAACCCGATGGACGGTTTGGGCGCAATTCTGTCGACGGAAGAATATCCGTTGCACGCGCCGCCTCCGCCGCCGTTGACGAGACCGCGCATACACGAAAATTTGTACGTCGGTGTTCGTGCGGTCGACGGATTAATCACAATGGGCGACGGGCAACGTATCGGAATTATGGCAGGCTCAGGCGTCGGCAAGTCAACGCTTTTGTCTATGATTGCGCGAAATACCGAAGCCGACATAAGCGTTATCGGTTTGATTGGCGAACGCGGGCGCGAAGTTCGTGACTTCATTGAACGCGACTTGGGTGAAGCCGGCTTGAAACGTTCGGTCGTCGTCGTCGCCACGAGTGACCAACCCGCGCTTGTCCGAATCAAAGGCGCAATGACCGCCACCGCCATTGCCGAATACTTCCGCGACAAAGGACACAAAGTCATCTTGATGATGGATTCGGTGACGCGCTTTGCAATGGCTCAACGCGAAGTCGGCTTGACAATCGGCGAGCCGCCCGCAACACGCGGTTACACGCCGTCGGTTTTCGCATTGCTTCCGAGACTTTTGGAACGTGCGGGAACGAGCAACACGGGTTCAATCACGGGCATTTACACCGTGCTTGTCGACGGCGACGACATGAACGAGCCGATTGCCGACGCCGTGCGCTCAATCCTTGACGGGCACATTGTTTTAAGTCGCTCAATCGCCGCGCAGAATCACTTCCCCGCAATTGACGTTTTGGGAAGCGTCAGCCGTGTCATGAACGAAGTTGTGTCGCCCGAACATTTGAAGGCGGCGCAGAACATGCGTGCGTTGATGGCGGTTTACAAGGACGCCGAAGACTTGATTCACATTGGCGCGTATGTCAAAGGTTCCAGCAAGCGAATCGACGAGGCGATAAGCAAAATCGACGCGATTAACGAATTCCTCTGTCAAGGCATTTTCGAGGTCGACACTTACGACGTCACCAAAAAGAAGCTCATTAAGATTAGCGGTTAATCGTCATGAAGAAATTCAAATTCCAGCTTGAAACGCTGTTGAAAGTCACGCAACGCAAAAAGGACGACGCCGAATTAAAATTCGCCGAAGCGAGCCGACATTTGGAAGAGTGCCGCGCTAAGTTGCAGGTTTTAATGAGCGAACTGCAGGACGGTCAAGCCGAATTCGCCGAACTCACGGGCGAAGGCAAAACCGTCAACGTCGGCACAATCATGATGTACAACAGTTTCTTCAACTGGAAGCGCAACCAAATCGAAGAACAGCAGCAAGTCATTTTGAAGGCGACGCAGGACAAGCAACAGAAGCTCAAAATTTTAATGCAGCTCATGACGTACCTTAAGAGTATCGAGCAACTCAAAGACAAGCGGCGGCGCGAGTACAACGAGCAACTGCTGTTCGAGGAGCAAAAGATGCTTGACGAAATCGGCCTGCAACTTCACATGCGACATTGACAAAAACTTGTCCCTTGTCCCTTACCACTTGTCCCTTACAAAGGAGTGACGAACTTTGATTGACATTGAAAGCATTCAACCGGTCGGGCGCACGGACATGGCGCGGCGCATTGACCAGATTAAACGACGTATCGCGGCAATCGAAGACAAAATCGGTGTCGGCAATTTGGGCGCGGACTTTCAAACGACTCTTGAACGCGAAATCCAAAAGCAAGCAACCGTTCAACCGACTCAACCGACGCAGGGCGTTGCCGACGTTCAACAGCCGCCCGGCTCAACGCAACCCGTCAACGACAACGACATTGTCAACGCGGCAAAAGTCGCCGAAGCTTTGCGTCAAGCAGAACAAGTCGAGCAACCTCAAAAGCCGCCCGTCGACGAGAAGAGCGACAAAGTTCAGCCGCCCGAAATTGCGTCCGACAATCCGCGTCGCCCGCAACGAACTTCACCGCAGATTGAACGCGTCGAAGTGCCCGACACCGAGCTTGCAATTCCCGACCGCGACACGAAAATTCCCGACGACATTTACGCCGACGACGAAGCCGAACTTGTCCCCGTCGAAGATTTAATCATGCAGACCGCTGTTGAACAGGGCGTTGACCCGCAACTTGTCCGCGCCATTGCCACTGCAGAATCGAACATGAATCAGGACGAAATTTCGCCCGTCGGAGCAATCGGCGTCATGCAACTCATGCCCGAAACTGCGGCATCTTTGGGCGTCAATCCTTACGACGTGAACGAAAATGTTTTGGGCGGCACGATTTATCTTAAACAGATGCTCGATACCTTCGACGGCAATGTACCGCTGGCTGTCGCGGCTTACAACGCGGGACCCAACGCCGTCAAACGCTACGGGGGCATTCCGCCTTACGCCGAAACTCAAAATTACGTCGGGCGCGTCATGGACATGTTTCAGTGAGGCGACAGCATGAAAAGTTTTCTGCTGACAATCTGCGCGTTGATTATGTTGACGGCGAACGTTCACGCGGAAGTTCCCTTCGCCGACAAATTTATTCCGTGGAGCGAACACCGCGACGAATTGGGCGACGAGTACACGCTCAAACATTACGGCAAAGCCATTCGCGAAATTGTCCCGCAAGCTGTCGTTGTTCACTGGACGGCAATGGGCACGGCTGAATCTGTTTGGAAATATTTTTCCGCCGAAGAAATGACCGACGACGAAGGCAGGCTCAACGTCGCGTCGCAGTTTATCGTTGACCGCGACGGCACGATTTATCGGCTCATGCCCGAAACGAATCTTGCCCGACACGCAATCGGTTACAATCACTGCGCAATAGGCATTGAAAACGTCGGCGGCTACGACGGCAACGAAGACTTGACGGACGCGCAACTTGCCGCAAACGTTCGGCTGATTAAATATCTGCACGCGAAATATCCGACGATTAAATACGTCTTCGGGCACTATCAGCAGGACGCGGCACGGGCAAGCGGGCTGTACATTGAACTTGTGCCGGATTATTACGCGGTCAAGACTGACCCCGGCAAAATTTTTATGCGCGGGCTTCGCGAACAACTCGAAAGCGACGGTTTGACTTTCTATGACGAGTGAAAATCGGCAGGCGCTTCTGGACGGCTTCCGCGACGGCACGCCGATTGGTCTCGGATATTTTGTCGTGGCATTTTCGTTGGGCATTATCGCCAAATACGTCGGGCTGAGTCCGTTGCAAGGTTTCGTTATCAGCCTGCTTAACAACGCGTCGGCGGGCGAATACGCGGCTTTTACGGTTATCGGGTCGGACGCGCCGTATCTTGAAATCGCGCTGTTGACGCTGGTCGCCAATGCCCGTTACGTTTTGATGAGCGCGGTGCTGAGTCAAAAGTTTTCGCCCGACACGCCGTTTTATCACCGAATCTTCGTCGGCTTCGACGTGACGGACGAGATCTTCGGCATTGCAATTGCACGCGGCGGACGTTGGCTCAATCCGTTTTACAATTACGGCGCAATGTTGACGGCGTTGCCCGGTTGGTCGCTGGGCACGGCTTGCGGTATCGTCGCGTGGAATTTTTTTTCGCCGTCGGCGGTGAGTGCGTTAAGCGTCGCGCTGTACGGCATGTTTCTCGCGGTGATTATTCCGCCCGCACGCAAAGACAAAGTTATCGGCGCGTCGGTCGTCGCAAGTTTCGCGCTGAGTTGGCTTGCCGCAGAAATTTTCCCCGACGTGTCGGCGGGCAACAGGACAATCGCGTTGACGATTTTAATTGCGGGCGCGGCGGCAATTCTGTTTCCCGTCAAGGAGGACGACGACTTTTGACGCACGACATTTGGATTTACATTTTGGTCGCAAGCGCGGTGACGTTGGCGATAAAAATTCTGCCGTTGACTTTGATTCGCGGCGAGATAAAAAATCGGACGGTGCGCTCGTTCCTGCATTACGTGCCGTACGTGACGCTTGCGGTAATGACTTTCCCCGCGATAATCCACGCCACGCAGTCACAACTGTCGGGCACGCTGGCATTCGTCGCGGGCATTGCGGCGGCCTGGTTCGGTGCAAGTTTGTTCAAAGTCGCGCTTTTGTGTTGCACGGTCGTTTTTGTCACGGAGCTGTTCGTTTGAGTTTCAAGCCGTCTTTGCGACGGAATTTTTTTTGAGGAGTTGAACGACATGCAGTACAAGTGCAAGCTGACCGTCATCGACAAAAAAGTTTTCGGTGACTTGCAGGAAAAATATCTCGAAGACCCGAATTCGGGCGCGTGTCCGTTTTACGAAGTCGGCGCGCAATACATCTTTGAACGTTACGGCGACGAAGACACTTTCTGGACGCAAGGCAAAGGTGCTCACTGTTCCGAAGCGTGGGATTGTTTCAGTCGCTACGTTTACACGGCTCTGCAGGGCGGCTCGATTATGCGCAGCTGGACAAACGACGAACACTTGATGATTGCCTGTTGCAACGACGGCACGCGCCCGGTCATCTTCAAGATTGAACGGCTCGATTACAAGGTCGTTTACGTCGACGCGCCCGCTCAAGCTCAAACGCTCATTGCCGACAAGCTCAAGACGCTCGACGGTGTGACGGACGCGGTTTATCGTGCGGACAAAAATTTTATCGAAGTCTTCACCGACAGGAACAACGCCGTGCCCGACGAAAAAATTATCGCGGCGGCTGGCGGCAAAGTCAAACGCATTGATTGAAGTCAAGGAGGTTTTAACTTGAATTACACAAGCACGCGTTCCAAAATCAAGTCGATAAGTTCGGCGGAGGCGATTCTTCGCGGGCTGTCGGACGACGGCGGACTTTTCGTGCCCGAAAAAATTCCCAAGGTCACGCTCGACGAAATTGCCGCGCTCAAAGACAAGTCTTACGAACAACGCGCCGCAATTATCCTCGGCAAGTTTTTGACCGATTACACCGCCGACGAATTGGGCGAATGCACGGAGCTGGCTTACAACTTCTTCGACGTGCCGGCTCGTGTGCCCGTCGCGATTTTGATTCAAGACCCGAACAATCCCGTCGCGCCCGTCGGCGAAATGGAACTGTTTCACGGGCCGACAAGTGCGTTCAAAGACGTTGCGCTTCAAATGTTGCCGCAGTTGATGCGCATGGCGTTGACCAAAGTCGGCGAAACGAAAGAAATTTTGATTCTCGTGGCAACTTCGGGCGACACCGGCAAAGCGGCTCTTGCGGGCTTCGCGGACGTGCCTCAAACGAAAGTCATGGTGTTTTACCCCGACGGCGGAGTCAGCAAAATTCAGCGTCTGCAAATGGTCACGCAACGCGGCTCGAATGTCAACGTCACTGCCGTGCGCGGGAACTTCGACGACTGTCAAAACGGCGTCAAGAAAATTTTCGGCGACACGAAAATCCGCGACGAACTCGACAAGCTCGGAGTCAAGTTAAGTTCAGCCAACTCAATCAACTGGGGTCGGCTCGTCCCGCAAATCGTCTACTATTTTTCGGGCTACCTCGAACTTGTCAAGGCGGGTCAAGTCAAGCTCGGCGACAAGATCAACGTCAGCGTGCCGACAGGCAATTTCGGCAACATCCTCGCGGCTTATTACGCAATGAAGATGGGCTTGCCGATTCACAAGTTAATCTGCGCGTCGAATGTCAACGACGTCTTGACGGAATTTTTCAAGACGGGCACTTACAACCGCAACCGCAAGTTCCACAAGACAATCACGCCGTCGATGGACATTTTGATTTCAAGCAACCTTGAACGCCTGCTGTACCACGAAACGAACGGCGACGTTAAACAGGTTGCGCGATACATGAACGAACTTTCAAGCACGGGCAAGTACAAAATCGACCGCAAGCTCAAAGAGCGCCTCGACAAAATTTTTTACGCGGAGGCGGTCACCGAAGACGAAACGCTCGACATTATCAAGCGCGTGTACGACTCGTTCAAATATCTGCTCGACACGCACAGCGCGGTTGCCGTGTCCGCCCTGAGCAAATACCGCGGCAAAACGAAAGACTTCATGCCCGTGTTGAGCGCGGGAACTGCCAGCCCGTTCAAGTTCACCGGCGCGGTGTTGAAGGCTTTGGGTCAGCAAGTTGACGGCGTCGACGACTTGAAGCAACTTCACCTGCTTAACGTCTTGACGAACATTAACGTGCCGAAAAATCTCGCCGCGCTGTCGACCGCCGAAGTTTTGCACAGCGACGTTTGCGACTTCGACGAAATGCCAGAACGCGTCATCAAGTTCGCGGGCAAGTAAATCACACCGACAACAAAAAAATCCCCGACGATTGTGTCGGGGAAATTTTTTTGCACAAACGACAACGTTGACCGGCCGTCATGGATGACGGCGCGAAAGCTTGCCAGCGCGCTTCCGCCCGCTTGTCGCACGATACAGGATGTATCGTAGCAAGCGCGTCTTTCTTTGGTTACTTTCTTTCCACGCGGAAAGAAAGTAACACACACGCGTTTAATCGGGCTGAGCGATACGGTCGGCACCGCTGAAGTAAAAATCCAGCGCGTTGCCGTGGAAGGTGTTGCAATACTCATCGTCAAGCGTGAAGATTTTGCGCAGTTCGGGCGAAATGACGTGCTTGTCGGTGACGAAGGCGCGTACCCACGTGTCGACAAACTTTTGATCAAGCGGCACGCGTAACAGCACGTCGCCGAAAATTTCCGTCACGTCGCGGCAGAAATCTTTGATGCCTTCGTGAACTTCGCTAATCTCCTTGAAGTAAGTTTGCCCCGGTTCGGGTTCGCCGAATATCGGTTGACCTTCCGCGTCGAAATTTTTCAGCTGAGCGTCGGGCGCAGTCAAAATCGCCTCGAACAGCAACTGAAACTGATACACGGCGGACTTCGTGTATTGATAATCGTCGTTTTCGGTGAAGCAGCCGCGCAAGAATTTTTCCGCGTCGTCGCCGAAACGGTTTGCCGAAGACGTCGCGAAGTAATAGCCCGTGAAGTTCTTTTCGGTCAATTGTTGCAGATAAAATTGAATCGTGCCCGAATAACCCATGTCAACCACGCCGACATTTTCAAGACTGCCGCCAAGGTTCGCGATATATTTTTGGAAGTTGGCGCGTTCGTCCGCCGCGTGCGCAAGAATTCTGTCCGCGTGTTCGTCGATGATTTTTTCGACAAGTTCCTCGGAGTGATTCTCGAACAAAACCGAATCGTCAGGCAGATTAATTTCGGTGTCGTCGCCCAAGTCAAGCCCGAAGCGTTCGCCAAAGAATTTCGCCGTCGTGCCGTGGAAGCGCAACTTCATCAAAGCTTTTGCGTCGTCAAGCGTGTAAATCGACGCGACCGTCACCGCCCGCCGCGACGCGTGGAAGTAATCGTTCGGCAAAGTTTCGGCGTTGATTCGCTGCGTGACGAATTCATAAAGCGGTTGCAAAAAATATCCGTCGCGTGCAAGGAAGAAAATTCTTTTGACGCCGTCAACGCGTGAATGTTGAATCAGCCACAGCATGAACGTCAAAATCGGCGTGCCGTAAAACCAATAACCC
>CAMUZU010000041.1 GCA_947165295.1 uncultured Selenomonadales bacterium
GAAGAAAATCTTGCCGAACTTGCAAGCGGACTGGAGGGCGCGAACTTTGAAAACGTCGCTGACGTTGAAGCGGACACTGGCGAAGTCAATTCGACCGATACGTAAAGTCAGTGTGTCGGCGTGGGCGGACAAATTCCGTCAACTGCCGAGTGACAGCGCGGAGCCGGGACAGTGGCACACTTCACGCGTTGAATATATGCGTGAAGTCATGGACGCGTTCACTGACGAACGGATTCACCGCGTGGCAGTCAAGTCGGCGGCACAGGTCGCGAAGTCGGAGTGCCTGCTAAATATCGTCGGGCGATTCGCGCACATTGACCCGTGCCCGATGATGATAATTCAGCCGACGCTTGAACTTGCGCAGGACTTCAGCAAAAGCCGTTTGTCACGTATGATTGAAGATACAAAAGTCTTGACGCCGATTTTTTACGACAAGATGCGCACGCGGGACAGCAATCAGACAATCTTGTCGAAATTTTTCACGGGCGGACGTCTGGTTTTGACGGGTGCGAATTCGCCTGCTAACTTGGCGTCACGACCAATCCGAATACTTTTGTGCGACGAGGTTGACCGTTTCCCGCCGTCCGCGTCAAAAGAAGGCGATCCCGTTGACTTGGCGGCGAAGCGCACAACAACGTTTTGGAATTACAAAATCGGACTGTTTTCAACGCCCACCGCCGAAGGTGCAAGCCGAATTGATCTGGAGTACAAACTTGGCACGCAGGAGGAGTGGCGTCACCAATGCCCGAATTGCGGCGAGTGGCACGTCCCGAATTACCGTCAAATGCAGGTCGATTATCATGCGACGCGTGACGAAGCGGGCAACAAGTCAGTTATCGTCAACGATGTTCGTTGGCAATGTCCCGATTGCGGCTTTGAATTTAGCGAACTCGAAATAAAAAATGCACCTCAACGTTACGAGGCGCAAAATCCCGACGCGATTAAAAACGGCGTGCGGTCGTTTTGGGTGAACGGCTTTTCGTCACCGTGGCTGTCTTGGAAAGAAATTATGCGTGAGTGGCTTGAAGCTCGCGGCAACGCGACCCGTGAAGCGGTCGTTTGCAATACGCGATTCGGCGAAACTTACAAACTCACGGGCGAATACGACGATGAAAATGTTTTCCTCAACCGTCGCGAAGATTACGACGGCGAATTACCGTCGAAAGTTTTGCTGTTGACGGCAGCCGTCGACGTGCAAGCCAATCGTCTTGAATACGAAATTGCGGGCTGGTCGGCAGGTTTTGAACGTTGGGGAATTGTCCGCTCGATCGTTCGCGGCGACCCGAACAATCCCGACACGTGGCTGATTTTGGACGCCGAACTTGACCGCGTCTATCATCTGCCGAACGGCACACCGATGAAAGTTGCTCGGACGTTCATTGATTCGGGCTACGCGACGGCGGCGGTTTACGCTTACTGCAATCGAAACATGACACGCGGACGTTTCCCGATTAAAGGTAAAGCCGGTATGGGCTTGCCGCTGATTTACAAGTACAGCAATCCGAAAGGCTCAGGCGTCTTGTTGACAATTCTCGGCGTCGACGACGGCAAGCAGGAAATTATGTCGCGGCTCGGCATTACCGACGGTGACGGTGTCATGCATTATCCGCGTGATGATGATTTTGTCGGCAAGCGCGGTTACGACGCCGATTATTTCAAACAGTTAATCGCTGAGCACCGCGTTATGAGACAGGTCAACGGCATTGTTTATCCTGCGTGGGAGCCGATAATTCCGAAGTCGCGCAACGAAGCTTTGGACTTGGCGGTCTACAATTTGGCGTGTGCTCAAAGTTGCGTCGGCAAAAATCCCGAAAAGTTTTGGTCAACGCGGCACGGGCTTTTGACGGGCGACGCCAAACCGTCAAAGAAACGCAAACACAATTCGGCGGCGTACAAGGAGATGGACTTATGGCAATAACAACGACGAGACTTGACGCCCTGCGCGAACGTCTGCAAATGTATCGCGAAGCCGAAGCGCGAATTCTTAAAGGCGTCGAATATCAAATTGGCGACCGAAGATTGCGGCGTCCCGACTTGGCGTCACTGCGAAAAGCAATGGAAGCCCTTGAAGACGAAATTGCGTCGCTCGAAAATCCCGGTCGCGGCGTGCGTCGGGTGGTGTTCGTCACATGAGCGGATATTCCGAAGGCGGCGCGTCACTCACCAAAAAGACGCTTAAAACGTGGATTCCACAGCACTGGTCGGCGAAAGAGGACATTGATCGCAACTTACAAACTTTGCGCGACCGTGCGGCGGATTTGGCGGCGAATTCACCCGTCGGAGCGGCGGCGATAAATACCGAAGTCACAAACGTTATCGGCACGGGCTTAAAAGTGTTCCCGCGAATTCGTTACGATGAACTTGGCATGACGTCGGAGCAAGCTCGTCAATGGAGCCGCAAAACAAAGCGTGAGTTTGAACTTTGGGCGAACTCGTTGTACTGTGACTTTTCGCGACGCAATACTTTCGGCGAACTTCAAGCGATAGCGTTCACTTCATACCTGTTCGACGGTGATTGTTTCGGACTGTTCAAAAGGCGTCCTACGCGCTCTGACATGCCCTACAGCTTGCGAATTCAACTGCTCGAAGCACAGCGTATATCCAACCCGATTGGTGACAAATTCGGCGCAATCGGTGACGTGGAAATTATATTGCAAGACAGTAAAAATCGCATTGTCAACGGCATTGAAGTCAACGAAAACGGGCAACTTGAGGCGATTTACGTTTGCAATCGTATTTGGAACGAACCGACGACGGTAACGCCCAAACTCAAATGGCAGCGCGTGCGAATTTTCGGCAAGGAAACGGGCTGTCGAAACGTTTTGCACATTTGCAAAGACGTTCGCCCCGACCAATTTCGCGGCGTGCCGTTTTTGGCTCCCGTTATCGAGACAATCAAGCAAATGTCGCGTTATGCCGATGCCGAATTGACAAGCGCGATTATCAAAAGTTTTTTCAGCTTGTTTTTCGTGCAACCGTTATCGAACAACGACTTGAATCAAATTGTCGGCACGGGCGACGAAGACGGCGACACGCCTTGCGTCAACGCCGAAGATTATAAACTCGGCTCGGCGACGATAGCCGCTTTGCCGCGTGGCGTCGACGTGAAAGCAATCGACAGTTCAAACGCGCAATCGACGTTCGACGTGTTCACGAATGCATTTTTGACGCAGGTCGGCGCGGCGTTGAATATCCCGTATGAGTTGCTTGTTAAAAAATTTCAATCGAGTTACTCGGCAAGTCGTGCGGCGTTACTTCAAGCCGAAGACGAATTCCGTCAACGCAAAGCGGCGTTCGTGACGGATTTTTGTCAGCCCGTGTACGAAGAATTTCTTGCGGAAGCGGTGGCAATCGGACGAATTTCGGCACCGGGATTTTTCGACGACCCGTTGACGAAAAGCTTGTGGACTTCGGCGCAGTGGTACAACGAACGCAGTTCGATACTCGATCCCGTCAAAGAAACTCAAGCGATGATTTTACGGCTTGACGCAGGCTTGTCGACTTACGAACGCGAAGTTGCCGAAAGCAGCGGTTTGGACTTCGACGAAATTTCGGCGACGCTCAAACAGGAACGCGAAATTGTTTCGGCGGCACCGAAGCCCGAAATCAATCCTAAAATCGACGACGGAGGCAACGAAGATGTTTCGGATAACGACGACGGGACTCGACGAAGCGATTCAAAAGCTGTCGAACGCTGACGTATCGAAACTTCAACGTGCAATTCGGTCGGCGATAATGCGGACACTGCGCGGCGCACGTCAAGACGCGGGCAGAAAAATCGCGCAACGATACACAATCGCGGCGGGCAAAGTCACGCGAACAATCAAGCTCCGTGCAATGGGCATGTCGGGCGAAATGACTTCACGCGGCGGACGAAACAAAGCGTCAAGTTTCGTGTTGCGACCGCGTTCCCGTCCTCGAAAAATGCCTGCGGGCGGTGTGTTCATTATGAACGTTCGCGGTCAAGGCGGCTCAATTCGACGCGGCTTTATTCAGAAAAACGGCGAACCTTACGAACGCACGGGACGAAGCCGATTTCCAATTCGGAGGTTGTCCGGTCCGTCTGCGCCCGGTATGCTGAGCAATCCGCATGTCGCGCCGTTTATCGTTCGACGCATGGAAGAACGTATCGGAATCAATCTCGAACACGAAATTGCGGCACTCGGATTCTTTTGAGGTGACGGCATGACTGAAACTGAATTTGTAACGACACTTGCCGACGAAATTCGCCGCGCCGTCGACGGCATAAAATTTCCGCTCGAATATCACAATTCGACTGAAATTGTTCGCGTGCCGATTAACGTTTACGAAGGCAACTTGCCGAAAGACGCCTTCAACGATGACAGCTATTATCCGCTGATTTTGGTCGAGTGGTTGTCGACGAATGACGAACTCGACGGCTCAACCGCGAAAACTACGATGACGGCGGCATTAAATTTCGGCATATTTGCGCCCGAAAGTGACGGTTGGAAGAATTCATATCACTTGACGCAAACTGTGCGACATCATCTTTTGACGCACAGGTTAATCGGCAACAAATTTCGATTGACGGACTCGGCTACTTGGGAAATTGCGCCCGACCAACCGACGCCGTTTTTTTATACCTACGCGACACTGATTTATCAGGCACTTCAGCCCGAAGATTTATCGTGGCGAAGTCAGCTCGAACGGTGGTGACAAAGTGAAATTTTGGAACAAAGCATCCGCTTCGGCGGATATTTTTATTTACGGCGACATTGTTTCCGACGCGTGGCTTGACACGGACACGACGGCGAAAAGTTTTGTCGACGACTTGAAAAGTTTCGGCTCAAAGCCTGTCACCGTACACATAAATTCGGCGGGCGGCGACTGCTTTACGGCGTTGGCAATCAGCAACGCGATAAAAAATCGCGGCAACGTCACCGTTTCGATTGACGGTCTTTGTGCGTCAGCGGCGACGTTAATCGCGTGTGGTGCCGACCGTGTCTTAATGGCGTCGAATGCGTTGTACATGGTTCACGCGCCCGCCGTCGGCTTAATGGGCTTTTACGATGCGGCGGCGTTGTCGAAAGTTCAAAGTTCGATAGCAGCCGTCGAGGCGTCGATATTGGAAACTTACGAAAGCCGTTTAAACCGCGCTGACGTGGCACAGGACGCACGGTTAGACGTTCGCACGATGATTCAGTCGGAAACGTGGCTGAACGCGTCACAAGCCCTGTCAAGCGGCTTTATCGACGAAATCACAGGCGAAGTCGACATGCAAATTGACGACGCGAAAAAACTTTTGGTCGTCAATACGCTCAACGTGGACATAAAAAAATTCGACGAAACAAAACTTCGTCGAGTACTGGAGGCAAAAACTATGACGAAAACAACAAGCGACACGAAAGTCACGGAGACAACCGCGCCCGTCGAAGCACAAGCGGCACCCGTCGAAAACAATACGGCTCCGGTGATTGACGCGGCGGCGATTCGTGCTCAGGAACTCGGCAGAATTCGCGGGCTTTTGGCTTTGCGTGGTACCAACGCGGCGGTTGACGCTTTGATCGAAGTGGCAATCGACAAGGGCAAAACGGTCGACGAAATGACGCCGTATTTTGACGCGGTGAAAAATGTCGCTGTCAATGCCGCTCCGCCGAAAGTCGAAAATCCGACGAACACGGTTGCCGACAAAATCACGGCAGTGATTCGCGACCAAATGACCAGCGGCGCGGAAGGCGTCACGGCGTCACAAGGCGGCGTCGACCCTATCAAAGCACAGCAAGATTTGATTGTCCAGTATGCAAACGGAGGTAAGCAAAATGGCTGAATACTTTGCAACGTTCGACGGCATTCAACGCGATGAGTTGAGTGGCGGCACGGACGGTTCGTTTCAAACAATTTGGAATGTCAACGTCGGAGCAAGCGCGGCGATTGAACGCGGCATGTTGCTTGCCGCCGACACACCGACGGGCGAATTCAAACTTGTTTCCGACGTTTCGGACGCGTCAAAAGTTTTGGTCGTAGCCCGCGACAATTTTGTTGCCGATGCCGAACACACCGTTACTCAGGCGTTCGCTTCGGGCAAATTCAATCGCGAAAGAATCAAACTCGGCGGCACGTCGTCATTGACAATTGAGCCGTTTGAAGATCAGCTTCGCAAGTCGAATATTCACTTGACATCAATCAAAGATTATTTCGGGAAGGTGAAATAAATGCCGCAGAATCCTTGGCTCATCACGGACACATTTCAACTGGTTCAAACAATCGAGCGAATCAAACCGCCGGCAAGTTATCTGGTTGACACGTGGTTTCCGAATCAAATTACGTCGACGTTGACTAACGGTTATATTGCCGTCGAATATCGTAAGGAAGGCAGACTGCTTGCACCGTTCATTTCAAAAGGCGGACGCGGTGTAAACGTCAATCGCGGCGGCAGTCGGATTAATCTGTACAAAGCTCCATTAGCCGGCGCAAGACGCGTTATCGGTCTCGGCGATATTGAACTTCGTCAATTCGGCGAACTGCCTGTATTTTCGACAATGACGGCTGAACAACGCGCCGCGAAAATGCAAGCCGACGACTTGACGGATTTGCGCCGCATGATTAAAAACACCCAAAGTAAAATGGCGGCTGACATTTTGCAGTTCGGCAAAACAACAATTCGCGGTTATGCCGACGACGGCGTTACGATTGAAACCGACGAAATCAAGTTCGATTGGAACGGCAAAGTCAACGCGTCGAGCGACTGGGCTAATCCGACCGCCGATATTTACGGCGACATCAAAGCCGTTTCCGAACGAATTCAAGAGGACAGCGGCTTTATTCCGACGCTCATGTTGTGCGGCAAAAACGTCGAAAAGAAATTGCTCAACAACGAAACGATTTTCAAATGGTTGTCGATTCCTAACCGCGAAAATCTGTCAATGGCGACGTTTAGCCCGCATTACACAAGCCCGCAGGCTCGTTTTATCGGACACATCAGCGCGCTCAATTTGGAAATTATCAGCTACGCCGAAACGTACACCGACAACATTACGGGCAAAGTCAAGCCGTTCTTGCACCCCGACGTTGCGATTATCGGCGTCCCCGGTATCGGGCGGCAACTTTACGGTTCCGTCGCGTACATGAATCAAGCCGGCGCGTGGCAAACGATTGTAGCTCGTGAGGTTCCTGTCTACCATGCCGATTACAACGCACAGCAAAGTTCGCTGACGATTTTTAGTAGATTTTTGCTCGTGCCCGAAACTATGGCGGATTGGGCGGTTATCAACACGGCGGGCAATTCTTCAAGCGACGACGCCGAAACTATCACCGACGAAGATCTCGACCCGTTGTTCGGAGGTTAAGCCGTGCAAGGCGACGCCCGCCAGCTCGTCAAAGAAGGCACGGTAACGGCTTGTTATCCCGAACGTCACACGGCACGCGTCCGATTTCCCGACAAAGATGATTTGGTCGGTGCCGAAATGCCGATTCTGACAAGTTGCGCGGCAGGAAATAAATCGTACACGATGCCCGACGTTGGCGACATGGTTGTCTGTTTAATGGCGTCGAACGCCGACATGACGGGGAACGGTTGGATTATTGGCAGCCGATTCAACGACAAGTCAAAGCCCAACGCGAATTCGCAGGACGTGACGCGGATTGATTTTGCCGACGGTACATTTGTCGAGTACAACCGCGAAAGTCACGAACTGAAATTGTCGTGCAAGGGCAAAATCACAATCGACGCCGAAGACGAAATTTTAATCAAGTCGTCCGACAAAATCACGCTTGAGGCGACCGACGAAATTAAATTCGCGGGCAAAGCCGATATTAAATTCGACGCTTCGGGCGGTCTTAATTTGCGCAGTACCGGCAACGCGGTTATCAACGCCGAAACAATTCATCTGAACAGTGGAGGCTAAATTATGCAGGCGACAAGATTGGGCGACCTTTGCACCGGGCACGACCTTTGCCCGCCGCGTCCGCTCGTTCAAGGCAGCCCGAACGTTTTCATTGACGGCAAACCTGCGGGACGTGTCGGCGATTTGTATGCGCCTCACGGTTGCTTTTATCATCCGCCGCACACGGGCGTTATCGCTTCGGGTTCGTCGACGGTTTTCATCAACGGCAAGCCCGCGGGACGTGTCGGCGACCCCGTCAGTTGCGGTTCCGCCGTCGCGCAAGGTTCGCCGACGGTTTTCATCGGAGGTTGAATCATGATTGGCGCGTTCGCAGATTTGGTTTTTGAAGTTTCGGGCGAAAAAGTTTTGACATTCGACGAATTCAAACACGACGTTAAAAGCCGTTATGCGCGTCATGAATTGATAAATCAGCCGCCTGTGCTTGAGTGGCTTGGTTCCGACACGCAAAAAATCACGCTGACTGTAACGTTGACGACGGCGTTAAATGTCAATCCTGCCGACGAAATCGAAACCGTCAAGCAACTTTGTCTTGACGGTGTGGCGGATTGGCTGATTATCGGCAACGAGGTTGTCGGCGCGACAATGTGGGTTATCACGGACGCAAGCACGAAGGCGACGGCATGGGACGGCGAAGGCAACATTATCGTCGCGTCAATGGATTTGACGTTTGAAAGTTACGTTGCGGAGGTGGCGGAGACATGACGGTTGACGTTCGACCGACATTGAGCAACGTGAATTTAATGCCGTCGACGGAGCTTGAAGAAATCGTTCAAAATGTGCAAACGATTTTGGCGACGTTCAAAGGCACGGTGCCGCTCGATCGGGCATTCGGTATCGACGGGCGGTATTTGGACGAACCCGTTAACGCCGTTCAAGCGCGGGCGACAGCCGAAATTACTGCGGCGGTCAATTCACAGGAGCCGCGTGCTCGTGTGCAAAAAGTGCTGTTCACGGGCGGGCTTGACGGGCATTTGAACATCACGGTACGCATAGAAATTATCGAGTCCCGACTTCGAGGCGGAGTCGGGCTTTAACTTTGTTTGGAGGTAAAAATCATGTTGGGAGCTATTCAATTTGAAAATTTCATCGGCTTGACTTCCATGCCGCAGGGCGCGGCGTCGGCGTGGTCGGCGGTCGATAATTTGCTGGGCGCGAAGTATACGCCGCTCGTTTTCGTTGGCACACAGCTCGTCAACGGCGTCAACTACTGGTTCATTGCGGAACAAGCGACGATTGCCAAAAATCCCGAACGTCACATTGTCGCGATTGCGGTCAACGAAAATTGCGGACAGTACGCGGTCGTCCCCGGCTCAATCCAAACTTTGATTGCGTAGGAGGCAACAATTCATGAGCATTTCCAAAAGCGAATTCATTAACGGTCTGGACAAGTTCAAAACTCGGCAGGACGCGTTCAACGAAGGCAAATTCGTTCAAAACAACGACCTTGTCGGCGTCATGCGTTACTGCGGCAGCGTCGAAAGTTACGGCGAACTTCCTGCGGATGCGGCGGCGGGCGACGTTTACGGCGTGAAAACCGGCGGCGGTGCTGACGACTTCGGTACCGCGATCAAGGCGGGCGACAACGTTGCTCGCACGGTCGACGGCAAATGGGATTGTCTCGGCGGTTCCATGCAAGCCGAAACGATTACGCAAGCCGACATCGATAGCATTTTCAACAAAGGTAACGGCGATTGAGCGTCACTGACTAACGAACACCACTGAAAATTTTCGGGGGTGTTCAACGCGCAGGGCACCCCCGACGAAAGGAGGTGTCTCAGCGTGATTACGAAAGACGAATTCGTTAACGGTTTGGACATGTATCATGAACGATTGCAGGACGAAAACAGCGGCGTCGTTATCGGCACGAAACCTTCAACGGTCAACGGCGCAATGTGGTTTTCCGTCGAAGATGATTTGTATTGGAGCGTGTACATTTGCATGAACGGTTCACGCATTGAAATCGCTTACGGGCAATTCCGCACGCGTAATTGAGGTGGTCACAATGAAAGTCACGGCACTTAAAAATTTGATATACGACGAAACTTTTATCCTGTCGGGCGAAAGTTTCAACATGAAAGATTCGGACGTACAGAGTTTCACGCGTCGACATTGGGTAACGACAGGCGAAGCAAAAACTGTGCTCAAAACACAGCCGACGATTGACGGTTTGCCGCCGCTCGAAGCTGAAACTTCACGGAGCAAAAAGAAATGACGTTCCGCGACGACCTTGCCGCCGATCTCGATATCTTCGTTTGTTCGGACGAGTTCGCGCAATTTGTGACGCTTGACGGCGTTACTTTACGCGCTCAAGTTCGCGTGTCGACGGACAAAAAATCGGGCAACGAAACGTTCAACTTCGACGGTTTACACGGCGACTTCACGACGTTGTTTTTCAAAACCGCCGATTACTGCGGCAAGAAAGAACGTCTACCGCGTCACGGTGAATGGGTTATTTTCGACGGCAAACGCTACGAAGTCGTTCACTCCGAAGACGAACTTGGCATTACGAAATTGACGTTGACGGCGTACAGACAAAACACTTTGCGCCCGAAACCGTTCCGAGGTGCTAATACGTATGAAACTTAAAGACGTGTCACCGATAACTTTTGCGGCGGCTGACCCTGAAACGATTGACGTTGAAGTTGTCGCGACCGTTGAAAAGTTATTGGGACGAAAACTCGAACGTGCCGACCCGTTACGAATTTTTCTTCGGGCGGTTGAGCTTTTGCTCATGCAACAGCGTTTGCTGATTGATCACGTCGCGAAACAAAATCTGCTTGCGTTCGCCGAAGGTGAATTTCTTGAACGGCTCGGTGACTTGGTCGGCGTCAAAAGGTTACCTGCAACGGCGGCGTGGACGACGATTGAAGTCACGCTGTCAACGGCACGCGAACAAGTCACGACGATTCGGCAGGGAACGCGATTCACGGCTGACGACGAAATTTATTTCGCGCTGGACGAACCGTTGATTTTTTTGGCGGGCGAAACCGTCAAAACTGCGCGGGCAACCTGTCTTGTCACGGGCGAAACGGGCAACGGCTACGCGGTAGGTGAAATCAATCGAGTTGTCGACCCGCAACCGTTTTTGCAATCGGCGCGAAATGTGACGACTTCGGCGGGCGGCTCCGACATTGAGTCGGATGACAACCTGCGCGAACGTATTCACGAGGCACCCGAAGCGTATTCTTGCGCGGGCTCCGAAGGCGCGTACCAATTTCACACGAAAAGCGTTTCGGCTTTAATTTCGGACGTGGCGGTTGATTCGGAAACTCCCGGCACGGTACAAATTTATCCGTTGCTCAAAGGCGGACAGCTGCCGACGCAAGAAATTTTGGACGCAGTGGAAGCTTACCTGAGCAAAAGCACGGTTCGACCGCTCACCGACCAACTGACGATTCGCGTGCCGACGATTCACGAGTACGAAATTGACTTGACGTATTGGATTTCCCGCGAAAACGTGACGGCGGCGGCAGAAATTCAAGCGGCGGCAGATACAGCGGTTCAAGATTACATTGAGTGGCAACGTTCCAAACTCGGACGCGATTTAAATCCGTCGCGATTGATTCACATGCTTTTGACGGCAGGCGTTAAACGCGTCGACGTGAGAAGTCCGAAATTCGCCGTCACCGACAAATTCACATGCGCAATTCCAAGCTCCGTAACGGCAACGTTCGCGGGGCTTGAAGACTTTTAGGAGGGTTGACTCATGCCGACCAGTATCGATTTCAAACATGGCATCTACGTAAATGAGTTGCCGACACCGATTGTCCCGTTGACGCAAATAACGACGCCGACGGTCGCATTCGGTACGGCACCGATTCACCTTGCATCGGAACCTGCGGCGGTAAACACGCCGATTTTGTGTTCGACGCTTAACGAATTCGTGACGCAATTCGGCTGGAGTGACGACTTCGACAGTTTCACACTTTGCGAAGTCGCCAAAGCACACTTCACGCTGTACAACGTCGCACCGGTGATTTTCATTAACGTGCTTGACCCGCTCAAACACGCGGCACAAAAAGTTATCGAGGTTACGGGCGTCAACGTGCCGATTACGATTGAAAAACCGACGGTTATCGGCTCAATCATCATCAGCACGGGCAACGACGACACTTATGCGACGTTGACGGCGGGCACCGATTATTCGGCGGCGTACAATTCCGACGGCAAAACGGTTATCACGTTGACGGCGGCGGGCATTGCAAAAGTCGACGAGGATAAAGTCTTCGTGACGTACCGCGAAATTGACCCGTCGGCAGTCACCGCGTCGACAATTTCGGGCGGCGTTGACCCGATGACGGGCAAAAATTTTGGGCTTGAAGTACTCGAAGACGTTTATCCGAAACTCGGCGTCGTCCCCGGTACCGTCATTGCGCCGAAATTCTCAAATGACGCGGCGGTTGCTGCCGCCATGTCGAGCAAGTGTAAAAGCATTAACGGTTGCTTTAAGGCGTTGGCGATTGCCGATTTGCCGACCGCGACGACAAGAAAATACACCGACGTTGTCACCGTGAAAACCGACAAAAACTTTACCGACAGTTTTCTTGTCGCGACATGGCCGGAAGTCGAATTGAGCGGCGAAAAGTATCACCTTAGCAGTCACCTTGCCGCGTTAATGTGTGTCGTCGACGCCAATCACAATGATATTCCGTACAAAAGCCCGTCGAACGAAACTTTAGCTTGCAACGGCGCATGTTTGGCGGACGGCACGGCGGTTTATCTCGGCAAAAATTTGGCGAACTACGTCAACGGTCAAGGCGTCGTCACCGCGCTCAATTTCGCAGGTTGGCGCAGTTGGGGCAACCACTGTGCGGCATTTCCGAACGACACCGACCCGATTAATTTTATCAGCGTTCGTCGCATGTTGAATTGGATTAACAACACGTTGATTTTGCGATTCTTCAGCCGCATTGATCAACCGATGAACCGCGTGCTCGTCGATACGGTTGTTGATTCCGTGCGCACATGGATTAACGGTCTTGCCAAACAAGGCGCGATTCTCGGCGGCGATATTGCATTTCTTGCCGAAGACAATCCGACGAGCGAACTTGAGGCGGGCAACATGTTGTTCCGCATGGACATCGGATTCGCCGTTCCCGCACAGAAAATTCAATTCACCGTGCAGTTCAACCCGAATTATTTCACGACGCTGTTTGAATAGGAGGCGACACCATGAGCGTTCAAGACGTTTTAGAACAGACAATAAACTATGAGGTTTACGTCGAAGGCGGACGTTGCCTTGGTACGGCAAGCGTCGAATTGCCCGAATTGCAGTACATGACGCAAACTATCAAGGGTGCAGGTATCGCGGGCGAAATGGACGCGCCGACACTTGGTCACCTGCAAAGTCTCGAAATGAAGTTGACGTTCCGCGCACTTTTCGACAAACCTGTCGAACTCATGCAACAGCGAATTGCGGCGAATTTGTCTTGTCGCGGAGCACTTCAACGCTACGACCCGACACTTGGCTTGACGAAAGTCGTTCGCGTCCGTGTCGACATGCGCGGTCGCCCGAAAGGTATCAATCTCGGCAAGCTTGAACCGGGCGAACTCACCGACACCGAAATCACGTTTGAGTGCGACATTATCAGCGTCAAAATCGACGGCAAAGAAATTTTCCTGCACGACAAGCTGAATTTCATCAGTCGCGTCAACGGCGTCGACCAGTTGCTTGATGTTCGCATGGCACTTGGATTTTAACGGAGGCTGAATCATGATTGACTTTGACAAACTCAACGAAGGCTTGAACAATCTGCGCGGCTACGAATTTGAACTTGCCGAAACGCAGGAACGGGCGGCGGGCAACACGTTCGCCGATCTGTCGTTCACGAAAGGTTTTCAGGCGCGACTTGCGGCAATGGCGTTGAAAATCCCCGCCGACGAAATCAAAGCGTTGCCGCTGAAAGAATTCGTCAAAGTGTGCGGAGCCGTGTTCAATTTTTTGTTCGTACCTTCGGACAGCGCGACGCCGTCAACGAACTCCGAAGTATCGTCCTCGATTTAACGCACGCAAATTTCGGTAGCGCGGACTTTTGGCTCAATCGCCCGATTAGCACGTTGCCGAAGTGGATTAAACTTATCAGCTCGAAAGTCAAACGAATCAATGCCCAAATGAACGCGAGGAGGTGAGCTTGTGGCACGAACATTTCAAGTTTCATTTAAAATAAACGGGGCACTTGACGGTTCGCTGCAAGCGGCACTCCAGGCGGCGGCAAATGCTATGCGTGGTCTCGGAAACGCGGCACGGCAAGCGTCTGCGGCGGCACAGGCGTCAAAATCGGGACTTGCGGGCATGGCGGCGGGACTGAATCAACTTCAGCAGGCGGCGGCAAAATTCCGTGAGCTGAAAAAAGCTTTGGCGGAAACTCAACGCGGCATGGCTGAAGCGCAAACCAACGCCGATAAAATGGCGCGCAAGTTCCGCGAAGACTCAAAAGCGGTAGAACGCCTTCGCTCGGATCTCAAAGCGTACAAAAATATTCGCAATCAAAAAGAAGGCGACTTGAACGCCGCCCGTGAAAATTTGGCGTACCTTCGCAGACAACGCGGCGAACTGTACGCACAAGCAAAAGCGTTTGGCTCCAACGGCAAAAAAATTCCGCGTGAACTTTTGGGCACACGGCAAGGCGAACAGTTAGCTCAAGTCTTAAAACAGCTCAGCGCGAACACGCAGGCAATCGACGAAGCGCGAACAAAATTCAGAGCGGCTCGTGACGATGTCAACTTATTTGCCCAAAAAGTCCGCGAAGCCGAACGCGCATTGAAGTCGCAGGAGCAAGCGGCACGTCAAAGCGGACGCGGTTTCGAGGACGCCAAAGCCAAAGCGCAGGCGTTGAAAGAATCACTTCGTCAACAACAAGAAGCACTTCAACGACTGCGCACGGCGTTAGGTTCGCAAGGATTTTCAACGTCGAGTTTTGCGGCGTCGGAACGTCAACTTGCGGCTGAAAT
>CAMUZU010000042.1 GCA_947165295.1 uncultured Selenomonadales bacterium
ACAAAAACGTCGCAATGGCGCGTTTCGACGGCAAACACGTCGTCATTACCAAAGTTGCCGACGGTATCAACAAGGCGGACGAATTGATTGACCGTGCGCTCAGCGGCTCGGCTCCGATTTACCACGCCAAAGCGGGCGAATCTGCGGGCGACGCGGGCGGCTCCGTCGAAAACGAAAGTGTCGGGCGTCAAGTTTATAAGCACTTGATGAACGGCGTTTCGCACATGTTACCGTTCGTTATCGGCGGCGGTATCTTGATTGCGATTTCGTTCTTGATTGACGGCGCGTCGGTTGACTTGAACAGCTTGCCCGCCGACCAACGCGGAAACTTCGGTAAAATCACACCTGCGGCGGCGACGTTCATGGGTATCGGCGGCGCGTCCTTCGGCTTCATGTTGCCCGTGCTTGCAGGTTTTATCGCAATGTCAATCGCCGACCGTCCCGGTTTGGCGGCAGGCTTCGTCGGCGGTGCGCTCAGTGCCTCGAACGGTTCGGGCTTTTTGGGCGCATTGCTTGCGGGCTTCCTTGCGGGCTTTATCGTCAACTGGCTCAAGAAAGCGTTGAGCGTTTTGCCTCCGTCGCTTGAAGGCACGAAACCGATTTTGTTTTACCCGCTCTTGGGCGTGTTGATTATCGGCTTGATTTGCAACTTCGTCATTGGTCCGCCCGTTTCGGGTATCAACGCGTGGTTGACAGACACGCTCGGCAACATGGATCCTTCGGCGAAACTCGTCATGGGCGCGGTTATCGGCGGCATGATGGCTGTCGACATGGGCGGTCCGTTGAACAAGGCGGCTTACGTCACGGGCGTCGGTTTGCTTGCTGACGGCAACTATTACGTCATTGCGGCGGCAATGGCGGGCGGTATGGTTCCCCCGATTGCGATTGCGCTTTGCACGATGTTTTTCAAGAACAAGTTCACAAAGAGCGAACAGAAGACCGCTCCGACGAACATTATCATGGGCTTGTCGTTCATTACTGAAGGCGCGATTCCGTTTGCGGCGGGCGATCCGTTGCACGTCATTCCCGCTTGCGTCGTCGGTTCGGCCATTGCGGGCGCGGGCGTCATGATGTTCGACTGCACGCTTATGGCTCCGCACGGCGGCATTTTCGTCGTCCCGACAATCGGCAACCCGATGATGTATCTGCTGTCGATTATCGTCGGCTCAATCGTCGGCTGCTTGATTCTCGGCATGATTCGCAAACCTCGTCCGCAAGATTGATTCGCGTTGAACGTTACTTTCTTTCGGCAGCGAAAGAAAGTAACCAAAGAAAGCTGCGCTTGCTACGATACATCCTGTATCGTGCGACAAGCGACTGCGGCCGTCATCCATGACGGCCGGGATTACGCTTGCGGTTGCAAACAAAAATTCCCGTCGACAACTCGGCGGGGATTTTTTTGTTGACTTGCAGTTTACTTGACGTGGTAACCTTTGGCGGGTGATGTTATGAACCGCAGAGAATTTTTGAAACTCGGCTTGACGCTGGCGATTGGAGGCTTTGCAATGACGACACACGCGGCAACCGTCCCGCGACGAATCGACTTTCACGCGCACGCAATTTTACCAAGTTACGTCGATGCGCTCAAACGTTTGGGAATTGACGCGGCGGCCGAAGAAGGCTTCCCGTTGCCGAAGTGGAACGTCGAAGAACATTTGCAGTTCATGAACGACGCGGGAATCGACTTCACGATACTTTCACCGGCGACGCCGCACATTTCGGACACGTCAGCCGCACGGGCGATTAACGAAGAGTTCGCCGACTTGTGCCGACGTTTCCCGAACAAATTCGCTTTCGCCGCGCTGTTGCCGTTGCCGAACGTCGAAGGCTCAATCGAAGAATTTCATTACGCGACGGAAAAACTCGGAGCTTTGGGCGTGAAGGTCGCAAGCAATTCCGACGGCGTTTATTTGGGCGACGAACGACTTGACCCGATTTTTGCCGCGCTTAACGAAAAAAGTTCGCTCGTGATAATTCATCCAAGCCCGGCACGTTCACTGCCGCGAAATGTCGTCGTCACGGGCAAAGTCATGGCTTTGTTTGAATATCCCGCCGACACAACCCGCGCAGTGTTGAACATGTTGGCTTGCGGCACGCTCGAAAAATTCCCGCGATTGAAAGTCGTCGTCCCGCATTGCGGCTCGTTCCTGCCGTACATGAAACAGCGTGCGGGCGCAATGTTTCAAATGCTCGCGTCGATGAATTTGATGGATCCGGTTGACTTCGCGGCAAGTTTCGGGCGATTGTTCTTCGACACGGCGGGCGACCCGATGCCCGAACAATTCGACATGTTGCTGAAAGTTGCAAGTCTCGAACAAATAATTTTCGGCACCGATTATCCGTACGTGCCCGCGAAAGTCGTCCTCGGCAGGAAGAAACTTTTCGACGATGAACTTGCACGGCGCGGCTTGACCGAAAAAATTTACACAGCCAACGCGTTGAATCTACTTTCTTTCGGCGGCGAAAGAAAGTAGCAAAGAAAGCCGCGCTTGCTGTGATACATCCTGTATCACGCGCAAGCGGTTGCGGCCGTCATCCATGACGGCCGGTTACCGTCACGATTGTCTTGGAGGTTTGTCATGAAGAAACTTTTTTTGCTGACGTTGGGAGTGATTTTTATGTTGGCGGCCTCAGCGGGCGCGAAGTCAATCCGCACGCCCGAAGGAAATTTCCCGCGTGTTCAGTGGGCGGTCGTCGAGTCAACCGAAGGCACGATGCCGCAAATTGCCGAAATGGGCGCACGAATTTTGGCGTCGAACACCGCCAAAGAGTCGGGCACTTACGCACTTTACGGCGCGATTGAACGCAACAACCCAAACTTGATGCGCCTGCTTGAAATTTACGAGAGCGACGAAGCTTACCGAATTCACTCGACGAGCGCGGCGTTTCAGCAGTATCGCGCCGAACGTCTGCCGATTCTTGCGGGCTTGAAGATTTTGCCCGTCAACGGAATTGTCCTTGAGCAAAAAGATCGCGGCGTCGGAACCTTCGTCCGCACGAACCGTTTTGAAATTGCGCCCGAAAATCTCGCGACGTTCCAGAAATTAATTTCCGACGAAGCAATTCGCGCCGCACGTGACAATTCGGCTGTCATGGGAGCTTTCGTCACCGCCGAACAAGCGCGCCCGAACTTCCTGCACACGATGATTATTTTCAGCAACGAGGCGGCGGCTCAAAGATATTTCGCGTCCGACGAATACAAAGCTTATCGCAAGTCGGTCGCCGCGCTGATTAAAGACGAACGGGCGATTGATTACGCGCCGACGAATATCGTTTTGTCCGAAAAATTTTAAGGAGTGATGCGCATGAAGAAAATTTTGTGCGTCGTGACGAGCAACAACGTCAAAGGCGCAACCGGCATTCCGACGGGCTTTTGGCTCAGCGAATTGACGCACCCGCTTGAGAAATTCACGGCGGCGGGTTTTGCGTTTGAATTGGCGTCGATTAAGGGCGGCAAGCCTCCGATTGACGGCGACAGTCTCGACTTCAACGACGCGGTCAACAAAAAGTTTTGGGACGACGCGGACTTTCAACGCAAACTTGCAAACACGATTAAACTTGACGACGCGAACGCCAAAGATTTCGACGCGATATTTTTTGCGGGCGGGCACGGCGTCATGTGGGACTTTGCCGACAGCGCGGCGATTCAGAAAGTCACCCGCGACATTTACGAACGCGGCGGGATTGTTTCGGCGGTCTGTCACGGCCCTGCGGCTTTGGTCAACGTCAAGCTCACCGACGGGAAATTTTTTGTCGACGGCAAAAATCTTACGTCGTTCACCAATGGCGAAGAAGCCGAAGTTCAAGCGACGGACATTGTGCCGTTCCTGCTTGAAACTGAACTGAAGAATCACGGCGCGATTCACCACGCGGCGGCGAATTGGGCGAATCACGTCGAAGTTGACGGGCGACTCGTCACGGGACAAAATCCCGCGTCAGCCGCTGCCGTCGGTGAAGCCGTCGTTAAACTTTTGAGTTGAGGAGGAATTTTTATGCCGTTGATTTCGATTGATGCCGTTCACCCGACCAAGGAGCAGAAAGAAAAACTCATTGCCGGCTTGACGAAAACCGCCAGCGATATTTTGGGCGTCGACGAAAAATTTTTCTACGTCCTTGTCAAAGAGAACGACCTGGACAACTGGGGCGTCGGCGGCAAAACGTTGACGCAGTTCCTTGCCGAACAGAAGAAGTAATTCGATTCACCCCGTCGCGTGAAAGTTTACGGCGGGTTTTTTTATTGCGTAACGGTTTGCTCCAATTACGCATTAAGCATTACGCATTGCGCATTAAAAAAAATCCCCGACGCGCTGTCGAGGATTTTTGAGTTTCAATAATAATGTTGATGCGGTTTCATGCGCACGACGGTGATTCGCGGTTCCGAGCTGCGTTCAAGCTCCATGACCATGAACGAGCCGCGAGTATCGTCACGCGGACGCGAAGCACTGCCGGGATTCAAGATGATCGGCGGACCCATGAGGTATTCGACAATGTGCGTGTGCCCGTAGACCGCAATGTTCGCGCCTTGGGATTCGGCCGCCTCCATTATATATTCTTGCGTGTAGCGCACGCCGTAGTTGTGACCGTGCGTGATAAAAATTTTGTGATTGGCCGCTTCGATAATTCGTTCGTAGCAAATGTTACCCGTCGGCCAGTCGCAGTTGCCCGCCACGCCGTAAACGGGCACGTCAACCAATGATTGCAAATACTCGGCGTCGGGCGTGCAGTCGCCCATGTGAAGCCACATATCCATGTTCTGCGCGATACTTAATGCTTGGTCAATCGCCGACCAGTTGCCGTGAGTGTCGCTGATAAGTCCAATCTTCACGGTAAACGCCCCTTTAACTTGAGAATCATTTTTTCAAGAGCCGCGCCTCGGTGGCTGATTGAATTTTTTTCGGCGGGTGAAAGTTCCGCCATGGTTCGGCTTTCCGTGATGTAAAAGTAGGGGTCGTAGCCGAAGCCGCCGTTGCCTTTCGGAACGGTTTTGATTGTGCCGTCGACAATGCCGCTTGTGACAAGTTCGGTGCCGTCGGTGTCCACGAACGCCAAGACGCATCGATAATCCGCCTTCGACTGCGTGACGCCGATTTTTGCAAGTTCGTCGACAAGCTTTTGATTGTTCGTGTCGTCGTCGGCATGATAGCCCGCGAAACGCGCCGAGTAAACGCCGGGCAGTCCGCCGAGCGCGTCGACTTCCAAACCCGAATCATCAGCCAGGCAAGCAAGATGTGTGCGCGCCGCGAAGAATCGAGCTTTAATCAACGCGTTGTCCTCAAAGGTCAAGCCGTCTTCGACAGCGTCGGGCATGTCGTCGAAGTCGGCAAGCGAAAGAATTTCGACGGGCAAACTTTTGAGGGCAAGGCGAATCTCCTTGAGCTTATCCGAATTCTTCGACGCGAGCACGATTTTTTTCAACAATGTTTCCTCCCCTCTGTAATCGATAAAAACTGTTTGACGGGCATTAAAAATTCGGCTGTTCAACCTCCGACGTTGCCAACGCGAACAATTTGCTTGACGTCCGAGCCGTTCAATCGTCGCGGTGAAATTTTAGCCGACACGTCCGACACGCCAGACAAGTTCGCGACCGAGAGCGTCCTTCTGCGCGGAAATAAGTTCGTCGATGCCGCGTTGAGCCATGTCCAAAAGTTCGTTGAGTTGCGCACGCGTGAACGGATTTTTTTCGGCGGTTATCTGAACTTCGACGAGTTCGCCCGCGCCCGTCATGACGACGTTGCAGTCCGCCGCCGCCGTCGAATCTTCCGCGTAACACAGGTCAAGAATTTTTTCGCCGTCGGGAGTGATGCCCGCCGAAATTGCCGCGACGAAATCTTTCACGGGGAAAGCGTTGCCGACTTTGTAAATCGTTTCGCAAGCCTCCACCAGTGCCACGAATGCGCCCGTTATCGACGCCGTGCGTGTGCCGCCGTCGGCTTGAATAACGTCGCAGTCAATCGCTATCGTGCGTTCGCCGATTAAAGACAAGTCCGTCACCGAACGCAAAGCCCGACCGATAAGCCGCTGAATCTCCGCCGTGCGTCCGCTGATTTTTGTCGTTCGTTCGCGGACAATTCTTTCCGTCGCCGCGCAGGGCAACATCGAATATTCCGCCGTCAACCAACCGGTGCCCGTGCCTTTAAGAAAATGCGGAACGCGGTCTTCAATCGTCGCCGCGCAGATGACTTTCGTGTTGCCGACTTCAATCAGCGCGGAACCTGCGGGAAATTTCTGCGCATGACGCGTCAAAGAAACTTCGCGAAGTTCGTCCGCCCGTCGCCTGTCAAGTCTCAAGCCGTCACCTCCAAACTTTTCGCAAACAGCTAAAACATTGTACACAAAAACTTTTTGCGCCGCAACGCTTTGTAAAAATTTTGTTCGCGCCGTAATTGACGAGTTTTAAGCCCTGTTGTAGAATCAATTAAAATTTTTGATGGGACGGTCGATTGAATGCCGATATATCTTTGGGCGTTCGTGACGGCTTTGATTGTCGCGCTAATCGTCACGCCGGCGGTGATTTTGTTGGCGAAAAAGACGGGCGCAATGGACGCGCCGAACGCTCGCAAAGTTCACAAAAAACCCGTGCCGCGAATCGGCGGGCTTGCCATTTACGCGGGCTTCATGGCGGCGATAATATTCACGGCGGTCAAGTTCGGGCTCGACGGCGAACAGATCAAAGAAACCGTTGGGCTTGTCTTGTCGGGCAGTTTAATCGTCGCGCTCGGTCTTGTCGACGATTACAAAAATCTTCCCGCACGCGTCAAGCTCATGGGACAAATTGTCGCGGCGGTGATTTTGGTTTTGCTGTTCGACGTGCGCATTGACTTCGTCACCGACCCGTTCGGCGACTTCTTTTATCTCGACCGGTTCGCCGTGCCCGTGACGGTCTTTTGGCTTGTCGGCTTGACGAACACGGTCAACTTAATCGACGGGCTTGACGGGCTTGCGGCGGGCGTCGCGTCAATCGCCTCGATAACGATAATGTTCGTCGCGCTCGACCAAAGTTTGATTTTGGTTGCGGTCTTGACGGCTTCGCTTGCGGGCGCGGCCGTCGGCTTTTTGAAGTACAACTTCAACCCCGCAAAAATTTTCATGGGCGACACGGGCTCAATGTTTTTGGGTTTCATGCTCGCGGGAATTTCGGTCACGGGCTCGGTCAAGTCCGTTGCGACAATCGCGCTGATTGTGCCGATATTCGCGCTTGCCTTGCCGATTTTGGACACGACGTTTGCAATCGTTCGACGTTTTCGCGGCGGCGTGCCAATCTTCAAGCCCGACAAAGGTCACCTGCACCACAGACTTTTAAGCGTCGGTTTCACTCAACGGCAGGCGGTTCTTTTAATGTACGTGATTAGCGCGCTGTTCGGCTTGAGCGCAATCGCCTTGACGGAAGTCAGCCGACATGTCGCCGTGCTGATTCTGCTGGTCATAATCATTTCGATAATTTACGGCGTAAAAAAACTCGGCATCGCTCGCCCCGCCAATTAGGAGACAGTCATGGATAAACTTAAAGTCATGTCGATTTTCGGGACGCGCCCCGAAGCGATTAAAATGGCACCCGTCGTGTTGGAACTTCAACGTCAGCCCGAAATTGAATCGCTCGTTGCGGTCACGGCTCAACATCGCGAAATGCTCGACCAAGTTTTGAAACTGTTCGACATCCGCCCGAACTTCGACTTAAACATCATGTCGGAAGGTCAAACGCTCTTCGACATAACAAGCCGCGCACTTTCGGGACTCGACGGCGTTTTGTCGCAGGCTCAACCCGACGTCGTTTTGGTTCACGGCGACACGACAACGACGTTCGCGGGCGCACTGGCGGCTTATTATCATCAAATTGAAGTCGGGCACGTGGAGGCCGGTCTTCGCACGCGCAACAAGTTTTCGCCGTATCCCGAAGAAATGAATCGACGCTTGACGGGCGCGCTTGCCGACGTGAACTTCGCCCCGACGTTGACCGCCAAAGAAAATCTCCTGCGCGAAAATGTCGACGCGAAAAATATTTTCGTCACGGGCAACACGGTCATTGACGCGCTGTATCAAACCGTCCGCCGCGATTTCAAGTTCACGGGCGAATTGTCGCGTGTCGACTTCGCAAACCGCCGAATCATTTTGGTCACGACGCACCGCCGCGAAAATTTGGGCGAACCGATGCGCAACGTTTACAAAGCTTTGAAGTCGCTGGTTGACGAATTCCCGAACGTCGAAGTGATTTTCCCCGTGCACAAAAATCCGAAAGTCCGCGAAGTCGTCGACGCCGAACTCGGCAACCTTGAACGCGTGCGCTTGACCGACCCGCTCGATTATGAGCCGTTCGCGAACTTGATGAGCCGCGCAGATTTGATTTTGACTGATTCGGGCGGCGTGCAGGAAGAAGCTCCCGCGCTCGGCAAGCCGGTTTTGGTTTTGCGCGACACGACCGAACGACCCGAAGCTGTTCACGCGGGCACGGTGAAATTAATCGGTACCGACCGCGACGCGGTTTATTCGGCGGCGAAAACTTTGCTCACGGACGCGGCGGCTTATCGTCAAATGGCGGAGGCGCGCAGTCCTTACGGCGACGGGCACGCGGCTCAACGAATCGTCAAAGCTCTGCTGTGGCGACACAAGTTTTCAAGCGAACAACCCGACGAATTCACAGGCTGAAGTTTGCTTGACACGTCACGGATAACTCCAATTGTTTGTGCACTTTTTAAAAGTGCCGACCCGACGAATTCACAGGCTGAAAAATTATCGACAGTGCTGCTGCTCACGAAGCGGCAATTTTTTTTGCACGCGACGCGAAGTTTCACACGGTCGAAAAAATTTTGACGTGCCGCGAATTTTCATGCTAAACATGCTCAACATGTATTGAAAGGAAGTGGTTTCATGATTACGGACATGACTCGCAGAGAATTCCTCAAGACGACCTCAATGGCGGCACTTGCGTTCGCGGCGACGGGACTTCCTGTCGACAACAAAGTTTCCGCGGCGGACAATTGCTCCGTCAAAACTCGTTACGGCACGTCAACGGCTTTGTCGACGAACAAGGCATAAAAGTTTGGCTCGGCATTCCGTTTGCTCAACCGCCCGTCGGCAAACTTCGTTGGCACGCTCCGCAACCGTTGAAGCCGTCAAACAAAACTTTCGACGCGAAAAAATACGGCAAAGATCCGATGCAGGCGTCAATGAAACTCGGCAATGTGGTTGAAGCCTTCACCGAAAACGAAAGCGAAGACTGCTTGACGCTCAACATTTGGTCACGCGGCGACGGCAAAAATAAACCCGTCATGGTGTGGATTTTCGGCGGCGGTTTTGTCTGCGGTCACTCAAGCGAACCGAATTACTACGCAAGCAATTTCGTTTCCGCGCACGATGTCATTATCGTCACGTTGAATTATCGGCTGAACCTTTTCGGTTTCATGAATCTCAGCGCGGTTGATTCTTCGTTCGAGGACAGCGGTTATCTCGGCTTGAAAGACCAAGTCGCGGCGTTGACGTGGCTCAAAGAAAACATTGCCGAATTCGGCGGCAACCCCGACAACATTACGGTTTTCGGCGAAAGTGCCGGCTCAAGTTCGACGTTCTTCCTGACAATCGCGCCCGCCGCAAAAGGTTTGTTGCACAAAGTAATTCCGCAGTCGGGTGCCGTGGGTTTTTACAAGACGCCCGAAGAGTCGGCTCAAACTACGGCGAACTTCATGAAATTCTGCGGCGCGAAAACTGTCGGCGACCTCATGAAGAAATCCGCCGTCGAACTTCAAAAAGCTTACGCGGGATTTGCGGACACTCGCGAAATGAACGTTGCGGATTTTTATCCGACCGCCGACGGAAAGTTTTTGCCGCGTGACCCGTACAAAGCACTCAAAGACGGCGCGGCTCGCGGAATTAAAATTTTGACGGGCACAACCTCCGACGAGTGGCGTGCGTTCCTGCTTGCCAACGAAAACTTGTTTGACCTTGTTCGCAAAGACGCGCAAGACATTTCGCCGATTTTTATACACTACAAAAAAAGCACGAACGAAGAAGTTTACAAAAAGTGGCTCAACGGTCGTCCCGACACATCGGAAACTTACGGCGACTTTGCAACGCAGGTTGATTTTCGCGTCGGGCAAGAATTGGCGGCAGAATATCAATCGGCTTTCGACGACGTGTATTTTTATTTGTTCACTCAGCAGGCTTCGCCGCCGCTTGACCCGTTGGGAGCTTTTCACGCGCTCGACCTGTCGTACACGTTCAACATGCCGTACATTGAAGAACATCCCGACCAAAGACTCGTGCGGGCAATTCAAGCGTCGTGGGCGGCTTTTGCGACGACGGGCAACCCCGACAACGAAACAATTCCGCATTGGGAAAAATATTCCGCGAACAATCGTCAAACCATGGAGCTCAACGCGGAAGGTTGCCGCTTGCACAAAGACGTGAACACGGCGAACTTGACCGCCCTGCGCTACCTGTACGAAAGCTGACGGAGGTGACGTCATGTCAAACTTGACACGCAGAGAATTCATCAAGACAACTTCGCTGGCGGCACTTGCGTTCGCGGCGACGGGTCTTCCGCTCGGCAACAAAGTTTCTGCGGCGGACAACTGCACGGTCAAAACGCGTTACGGCACGTACAACGGCTTCGTCGACGAAATCGGCGTTAAGACGTGGCTCGGCATTCCGTACGCTCAACCGCCCGTCGGCAAACTTCGTTGGCAAGACCCGCAACCGTTGAAGCCGTCGAACAAAACTTTCGATGCGAAGAAATTCGGCGCGTCGGCAATTCAAGAAGACGACCAAATCGAACTTGCGTCCCAAAACGTGCAAAGCGAAGACTGCTTGACAATCAACATTTGGAAACACAGCGACAAGAAAAATTTGCCCGTCATGTTCTTCGTTCACGGCGGCAGTTTCATGCACGGCGGCACGTTTGAACCGCTTTACAACGGAAATAACATTGCGGCTGCCAATGATGTTATCGTCGTCAGTTTTAATTATCGGCTGAACATTTTCGGCTTTATGAACTTCGGCGTGATTGATTCTGCCTTCGACGGCACGGGCTGTCTCGGCATGAAAGACCAGGTTGCCGCGTTGACGTGGGTCAAAGAAAACATTTCGGCATTCGGCGGCAATCCCGACAACGTGACGATTTTCGGCGAAAGTGCCGGCTCAATTTCGTGCATGTTGTTGACGGTCATTCCCGCCGCGAGAGGTTTGTTCCAAAAAGCAATTCCCGAATCGGGGCCTTCGCGCTTCGTTCACGATATGGCTCACGCCGCCAAACTCACGGAAGATTTTATCGGCTTGGTCGGCACGCGAAACATGCGCGACTTGATGAAGAAGCCCGCCAAAGAACTGCGCGAAGCTTACTTGAAACTTTTCGAGCTGCGAATCAAAACGGCTCACTCCGACTTCATGCCGGCTTGCGACGGGAAATATATTCCGAGCGACCCGTTCACCGCGATAAAGAACGGCGACGCACGCGGCGTTAAATTCCTGACCGGCGTCAATTCTTACGAATGGGGCTACTGGTTGCTGTACGACGAAAATTATTTCAAGAACTTCCACGGCACGCACGAAATGATTTCGCCCGTCATAAGCAGATACAAAGCGCGCACTTCGCACACTGACGAGGACATTTATCGCAAGTGGCTCAACGGTCGCCCCGCCACCGACGAAAATTACATGGCTTACATCAATCAAATTGATTGGCGCGTCGGGCAAGAGCTGGACGCCGAAAATCAATCGAAGTTCAACGACGTGTACTATTACCTGTTCAGCGAAGAGTCTTTGCGCAAAGATTTGGGCTCGTTCCATTCGCTGGAGTTGTCGTTCGTGTTCAACAAGCCGTTCGATGATCTTTTGTTGGAGCCGAATCCGAAACTCGTCAAGCAAGTTCAAGCGTCGTGGGCGGCTTTTGCGGCGACGGGCAACCCCGACAACGAATTCATTCCGCACTGGGAAAAATATTCCGTCAACAACCGCCAAACGATGGAGCTGAACGCGACGGCCTGCGTTTGCCACAAGGATTTGAACACGCAGAACTTGAACGAGTTGCGCTACGTCTACGAAAGCTGACCGCAAAAATTTTCTTGACATGCGACGGGTAACGTGTTATATTTCGGCACGTTGATTGATTCAACGCCGGCTTAGCTCAGTTGGTAGAGCAGCGCATTCGTAATGCGCAGGTCGAAGGTTCGAGTCCCTTAGCCGGCTCCACACAAAAAAATTCAGCCTCGGAAAATTTCCGGGGCTTTTTCGATTGTGCGATGTCGCCTGTCAAAAATATTTCCTCATGCGGCGAAGATTTACATTGGCGGCGGCCCCATGCGGCGTTGAGTTTGTTGACTCGACTTTTTTTCGGCGGCCTCGTAAGTTGTCGACACGTCGTCGCCGGCGGACAAGTTCCCGCCCGTGACTTCGACAAGTTCCTCGCCGTAAAGCCCGACAGTGACGTAAACTTTTTCGGCAACGTCGACGCCTTTGGAATCTTTGGTGATTCGTTCGACGTAAACACCCTGCGCGTCGGTTTTTAACGCGGCAATCGGCACACACAGCGCGTCGCGAACTTGTCCGACGACAATATCAAGCCGTGCGGTCATTGCGGGCAACAAAAGATTTTCGGCGTCAGGCGCGGCGAAGGTGACGTAATAATAAATGACGGCGTTGCTTGAATTTGAACTTGAACTCGTCGTGGAATTCGTGTCCCATGAATTGGCGGTGTCGGTCTGCGAAATCTTCGTGACATACGCGTCGAAAGTTTTATCGGGGTAAGCGTCGACGGTGAAAGTTGCGCGCTCGCCAACTTTGACGCTTCCGATGTCAGTTTCGTCGACTTTCGCCTTGACAAGTTTCTCGCTAAGGTCGGCAATGCGCATGATAACCGTCGGGTTCGCGTTGCCTTGAACTGCCATTGTGCCGGGCGTTTTCGGTTCGCCGACGACAACGCCGTCCATTGGCGCGGTGATAACGGTTTGATTAACGTCGTCTTCGGCAAGTTCGACGGCGGACTTTGCGCGGTCAAATTCATATTGCGCGTCTTCAAGTTCCTGCAACGACTTCGCGCCGATATTGTAAAGTCGCTCGGTTCGCTCAAGTTTCTGGCGGGCGTTGGTCAACGTGAAGTTCGCCTGATCAAGTTTCGCCTCGAAGTCTTTGCCGTCAAGAATCGCGACAACTTGCCCTTCGGTGACGTGGTCGTTCTCCTCGACAAGAATCTCTTTGATTCGGGCGGTGACTTTGCCGCTGACTTCGACGCTGTCACGCGGCTGAACTGTGCCCGTCGCGGAAACTGTTCGGGTCAAGTCAATGCGCATGACTTTGGCGGTCTCGTAAGTCTTGACTGCGGCGGGCTTGACGACGGTCTCGTTGTAATAGTTGTAACCGAAGGCCGCGCCCGCAAGAATCGCCGCGACGATAAAAATCTTCCACTTCATAAAGCAAACTCCTTAACTGCGCAGAGCTTTGAGCGTGTCGCCCGTGGCGTGTGCAAGATCGAAACTGTAACGCAACACGTCGTAACGTGCGCTGACGTTGTTTTTCTTCGCGGTGGACAGGGCAAGTTCCGCGTCCAAAATATCAAGCAGAATTCCTTCGCCGGCGTTGTAGCGTTCGGTCGCAATGTAACGTTCTTCCTCGGCAAGTTCGACGGCGCGTTGAGTTGTCGTCAAACGCAGCAGAGCAATCTTCAAGTTCTTATGCGCGGTGACAACGGATTCATGAACGCTGTCAAGGTCGGCGTCAAAAGCAAGTTTTAGGCGTTCGACTTCGACTTTCGCCGAATCAACCTGCGCACGGGTTATGCCGCCGTCGAAGACGTTCCACGACGCGCTTAAACCGATTGAAGCGTCGGGCGTCCAGTGCCACTCGTGCGCGGAAGCGTTGAGATTCGTGCCGACATTGGCGTTGAGATTTGGCAACCAACCGGACTTCGCGCTCGTCACGTTGAGTTCGCCCTGTTCGATTCGCAAGGCGTCGGACTTTAAATCGTTGCGATTTTCTTCGGCTTCGGTCAAGTGCTGTTCGACTTCGCCCGGCTCCAATGAAGTTTCAAATTCTTCGACGGTCAACTTCGTGATTGAGTCGGCGGACATGAGCGCTGCCAAATTCGTCAAGGCGACTTCGTAAGCGGCGTGCGAACGTGCGGCGTCCTGCAGAGCGTTGCTCGTTGCCACCTGTGCGCGCAGAAGGTCAATCTTCGCTTTGGCACCCGCGTCGAACTGTGCGGCTATCATGCGTTCGTGCTCGGCAAGATTTCTTTCGGTCTCCAAGTCGACGCGTGACGTTGCCAAACTTTCAAGCGCATTGACGTAAGCCGTCGCCACCTGATAAATCAAATCGTCGCGTGCCTGCGAAAAGTCGAACTTCGCCACGTCGATGCCCAGTTGCGCGGACTTTATCGCCGTCTCCAAACGCTTGCCGCTGTACAGTGGCAACGACAAACTTAAGCCCGTCGACGCTCGTTCGGTGTGTTCCTGGAATTCGGTTTTCGCCGCGTTGAGCCCGCCCGTCGCGTTTATCGAGAAAGTTTTTTGTCCCCGCGCAGATTTAAGCGACTCTTCGGCGACGCGGATTGATTGTTCGGTTCGTTGCAGGTTAGGGTTGTTTGTCAACGCCGTTTGAACTGCTTCGCGCACCGGCAGAGCTTGTGCGGGCGATGTCATTAGCAGCGTCAACAGGATTGCCGTCAGAAATTTTTTCATGCTGATTCTCCTTGGCAAGCGGATTATCTTTGGCGGACTTAATCGCGTCGTCGGCGGTGACTTGCGGCTTGTCGACGGTTGCGGAAGTCTGCGACGCAAGCGGATTATCTTTGGCGGACTTAATCGCGTCGTCGGCGGTGACTTGCGGCT
>CAMUZU010000043.1 GCA_947165295.1 uncultured Selenomonadales bacterium
TTTCGGCTTGGAAGACGGGCGGGCGCGTTCACTTGATGATGTTGCGAAAATTTTCAAGGTCGGCAACGAACAAATCCGTCAAGTTGAAGTCAAAGCACTCAACAAGCTCCGTCAACACGAACGCACGCGCAAGCTCCGCGAATTTTATTGATGGCACAACCTGAAAAAATTTTGAAAAAATCCCTTTGCAATTTGTAAAACACTGTGCTAGAATTACCGTGCTTTACTTCAGGCAAAGCAATCTACTTCGGAAGGGCGATATTATGATAGTGATGGACTGGATAAAAAAGCTCACGGATATTATTATGCCGCTGGAGCAAACTATCCCCGACGACGAAGAAGACGTCAAGGATACCAAGAAAGCCGAGGCCAAAGCTGCCGAATCGCAACCCGCGCAGGTACCGCCGCTTCAGCAACAGCCTGCGCAACAGCCGACGGTTCAAGCTTTCCAACAGCCCGAAAGACAAGCCGCGGCAATGGGTGCCGGCATGACGCAGAACTTGGGGCTCGGCTCGATGAACTTCACTCGAAACGGCGGGATGGTCTCCACGGCAGAAAACGGCGTTACGTCAATGGGCGGCTATCGTTACGAGGCCTACGCTTCCGACAACGCGTCCGTGCGCCCCAGTTTGGCCGTCGTCAAAACTCCGTCGATTAACGTCAAGATTTACGCGCCGACAAAGTACGACGAACAAGTCAAAAGCATCGGCAGCGACTTGATGCAACGCAACGCTTTGGTCGTCAACTACGAAAACGTCGAAGAGGCCGTGCAACAGCGTATCGGCGACTTCATTCTCGGCGTGGTTTACGCCAACGACGGCAAGGTCGAAATGATCTCCAACCGAATCATGCTTTATGTCCCCAGCGGCTTCGATGTCGAAAGTGCGCCGACGCCCTCAGTTCGGCGTTACTGATTGCGAGGCGGGACAAATTGATACCCACGAAAATAAAAACGGGCAGTCACGGCGACTGTCCGTTTTTGATTGCTTGACGCGGTCGACGACTTGCCGCACGGTTGACGGACTTGTCGCACGGTTGACGACATGTCGCACGCTTGACGATTTGCCGCACGCTTGACGACTTAACGCACGGTCAACGTCGCTTGAAATGTTTTGATTGACGCGGCGCAGTTGACTTGCTAAACTTTCGCCGAAAATTTTTGGGAGTTGATTACTTTGTGCGACGGATATTTGACTCAAGACCGCGCCCCGATACTCGAAGCGTTGACCAAAATGAAGGCGACGCGATTGGTGCCGTTTGACGTGCCCGGACACAAACGCGGACGCGGCAACCGTGAGCTTGCGGAATTTCTCGGGCAGGCGTGTTTGGATGTCGACGTCAATTCGATGAAGCCGCTTGACAATTTGTGTCACCCCGTAAGCGTGATTCGCGACGCGGAAATTCTTGCGGCTCAAGCATTCGGAGCGGCGCACAGCTTTTTGATGGTCGGCGGAACGACTTCGGCGGTGCAAGCGATGATTCTTTCGACGTGCAAGCCGGGCGACAAAATCATTCTGCCGCGAAATGTTCACCGTTCGGCGATAAACGCGCTGATTCTTTGCGGAGCCGTGCCCGTTTACGTCAACCCGCAAGTCGACGACAAGCTCGGCATTTCGCTGGGCATGAAGGTCGCCGACGTTATCGCCGCGATTGAAAACAATCCCGACGCCAAAGCAGTTCTGGTCAACAACCCGACGTATTACGGCATTTGTTCGGACATTGCCACGATAACCAAAGTCGCGCACGCTCACGGCATGAAAGTTCTTGCGGACGAAGCGCACGGCACGCATTTTTATTTCAGCGACAAACTTCCGCCGTCGGCAATGTCGGTCGGCGCGGACATGGCTGCCGTTTCGATGCACAAGTCGGGCGGTTCGCTCACGCAAAGTTCGTTGCTGTTGACGGGCGAATCAATCAACGCGGGCTACGTTCACCAGATAATCAACCTGACGCAGACGACGAGCGGCTCATATCTGTTGATGTCGAGCTTGGACATTTCGCGGCGGAATTTGGCGTTGCGCGGCGCGGAGATTTTCGACAAGGTGATTGAGCTGGTCGAATATGCCCGCGACGAAATTAATTTCCTCGGCGGCTGGTACGCTTACGGTCGCGAACTTGCGGACGGCGATTCGGTTTTCGATTTCGACGTGACGAAGTTGTCGGTTTTCACGCGTTCAATCGGTTTGGCGGGCGTCGAAGTTTATGACATTCTGCGCGACGAATACGACATTCAGCTTGAGTTCGGCGACATTGCAAACGTTCTGGCTTACGTTTCAGTCGGTGACCGCGTCAAAGACATTGAGCGGCTGGTGAGCGCGTTGGCGGACATTAAACGCATTTACCGAAAAGATCCGTCGCGTTTGATGAAGGTCGAGTACATTGACCCGATTGTTGACGCCGCGCCGAAGGAAGCTTTCTACGCCGACAAGATTTCGTTGCCGCTTGCCGAAACGGTCGACAAGACCGCCGCGGAGTTTTTGATGTGTTACCCGCCCGGAATTCCGATTCTTGCGCCCGGCGAACGAATCACGCGAGAAATTCTGGATTATGTCCGCTACGCCAAACGCAAAGGTTGCCAAATCACCGGCCCCGAAGACATGTCGATTCAACGCCTGCAGGTCATGGCGTGAAGTCACCCCGCCAACGCGAGCAACAGTATCGTGAACACAACCGATATAACGGGAAATAAAATCGCGAATATCGTCAACGTCGACGAAAAGTCCCGCGAGTCACTTCGCCCGCCGCGATTCAGTTCGCGCACCAGTTCGTATTGCATGCGTTCAATCGTGCGCTTGATTTCGTAAACTTCGCGGCGAATGTCCTGCGTGTCCGCGTTGAGCCGTTCAAGCCGAAACGTAAGCAGGTCGAGTTCCCCGCTGAGCTTGTTGTTCGCCGAATAAATCTGTTGCATGTCCGAATTGATTTCGCGCAGGTCGCCCGTTACGGCTTGAAGGTCGCCTTTGAGCTGTTGATTCGTCGCGGTCAAAGCCTGCAGTTCGCTGCGGATAAGTTCCGTGCCGTCGGAAGGTTTCTTCAAGTCAACCATGTCAATCGCTCCTTTCGCGCAGATTTTATCACACAAACTTTCGAGGAGGTTTACGCCATGAAAAAATTTTTGTCGCCGCGACGATCGGCTTGCTGTTCAGCTTGACGCCCGCCGTTAATGCCGAAGTTGTCGCGCCGTCGTCTATCGTCAAAAATCCCGACGACGCGGAGACACGTCAAAATCTTGCGGCGACTTGGCACGAGCTTGGCAAGTTGCATTACGCGGCGAAAAATTACACTGACGCGCTTGCCGCCTTTGAAAAGGCCGCGAAGCGTGCGACGACAAAATTCAACGGGCTTGGCTGAGGAGGTTTTTAAATGGAGCTTTGGTTCACCGAGCAACACACGCCCAACGTGCGATTTTCGCTTAAAGTCGACAGTCAACTTTTCGGCGAGACGAGCGAATTTCAGCGCGTGGACATTTTCGATTCGACGGAGTTCGGGCGGATTCTTGTCCTTGACGGGCGAATCATGTTGACCGAGCGCGACGAATTCATCTATCACGAAATGATTACGCACGTGCCGCTTTGCGTCAATCCCGACGTGCGAAAAGTTTTGCTTGTCGGCGGCGGCGACGGCGGTTCCGCACGCGAATTGCTGAAGTACGACACAATCGAGAAAATTGACTTGGTCGAGATTGACGAAACTGTCGTGCGCGCTTGTCAAAAATTTATTCCGCAAACGGCTGCTTGCCTGGACAATCCGCGTGTCGAAATTTTTTTCGCGGACGGGCTCAAGTTCGTTCGCCGCAAAGCTGACGAGTACGACTTGATTATCGTCGATTCAACTGACCCGCTTGGCGTCGGCGAAGGGCTGTTCACCAAAGAATTTTACGGCAACTGCTTCAACGCGCTCAAGTCGGGCGGTATCATGGTCAATCAGCACGAAAACCCGTTTTACTCCCGCGACGCCGCCGCCATGCAACGGGCGCATAAACGCCTGACGACTTCGTTTCCGATTGTCCGCGTGTATCAAATTCACATACCGACGTATCCCGCGGGGCAATGGCTGTTCGGTTTCGCGTCGAAAAAATTTCACCCGACGAGCGGAGTTGACTTCGCCCGATGGAATTCGCTGAACTTGCAAACGAAATATTACAACACGAATATTCACGTCGGAGCCTTCGCCTTGCCGACTTACGTTGTCAAGACTTTGCGCGCCGCCGAATAAACGTCAACGAAAAAACCGCCCGATTGATGTCGAGCGGTCTTTTTTATTTGCGAAACGTGTCAATCAGAATTCGTAGAAGTCGAGCGACTTGATTTCGAGCGTCTTGCCTTCAAGCGGCGTGAAGACGATGTTCTGAGACTCTTTCTGCGGATAAACGCGAGTCGACATGACTTCGGCACCGTCGTTGATGAAAATTTCAATCGCGGACTTGTCGAGGAAAATGCGGAACTTGAGGATGTCGCCGAACGGTTGCAAAATGACTTTGCGAATACCCTTGCCGCCTTCGATTGTATTGTCGCGGTTAAGCTCAAGGACAGGTTTGCCGTCTTCGGGATAATATCTGACCCAAGTTTTTTCTTTGTCGCTGCTGAAGAGTTCAAAGTCGAAGTTGCCGGATTTTTTAACGTCGACTTCAAAGAGCAGTTCGCCGCAAGTACCTTTGACGCCGTCGAGTTGCGTTTCTTTGTCGAGCGAAAGATCTTTGTAGTGAACGCCTTCGCCGCGCAAGCATTCGAGTTCTTTGGGCGGCACGGTGTAAACTTTGCCGTCTCTGAATTGAAGTTCACGCGGAATTGTAAGCATGGTTGCCCAACCGTCCGCCTGTTCGGGGAACGGACTTTGCCACGCCGCCATCCACGCAATGATAAAGTAGCGACCTTCGGGATTTTTCATCATCGTCGTCGCGTAGAAGTCGAAGCCGTGGTCAAACGTGAAGAATTCGCCGTGGTCGAAGACGCCTCTGTCGTAGTCGAGCTTGCCAATCATGTAGCCCGCCTGATGAATGTTGTGGAACATGTAACCTTTCGGCGGGACGTGTTGCGGCGAAATAATCATGACGTAGGTGTCGCCGAAATGCGCGAAGCCGGGGCACTCCCACATCGTGCCTTCGGAATAATCGGGTTTGGAAATTGCCGCGACGGATTTAAATTTCCAGTCGAAGAAGTTTTCGGACTCGAACAGCACGATTTGCGTGCGGGAACGGTCGTGAATTCTGTTGCCGATAGCGCAGTAATATTTGCCGTTGTGATCCCAAATTTTCGGGTCACGGAAGTCGACGTTGGCAATAATCGGGTGACCGTTCGGAATGTCGATGACGGGATTCTTGTCGTACTTCGTGAAGTTGATGCCGTCTTCGGAATAGGCGAAGCATTGACGTTCGGTGACGTTGCCGCCGCCCGCGCTGCCCGACGGATTGTAGCCCGACGGGTTACTTGCGTTGCCGCCGATGTCCGCGCCTTCCGCCGAACGATTGAACCGCTGCGACGTGTACATAAGCCAAAGTTTGCCTTCAAACTCGTAGCCGCAACCGCTGAAGCAACCGTCCCAGTCGTACCACTCTTTGCCTTCGGAAAATTCGCCGGGCGTAATGGCAATCGGCTGATGTTCCCAGTGACAAAGATCTTTGCTCGTGGAGTGACCCCAGTGCATCGGACCCCAGTTCACGGAGTACGGATGGTACTGGTAGAAGATGTGATACTCGCCCTTGTAGTAAGAAAAGCCGTTCGGGTCGTTGAGCCAACCAATCGGCGGCGCGACGTGATACTTCGGGTACCACTTGGACTCTTGACATTTTTTCGCTTGTTCGGCGTCTAATTTTTTATCTAACAACTAACCCACCTCCTAAGGCGATTTTAATGTAACTTGTGCTTCAAGTCAAGTGAAATGCTTTGAATTGCCCGAATCTTCAGCGTCAATGTCGACGAAAATTTTTTGACGTGCGAAGGTCTTCAAGCTATCATGTCGACAAAAATTTTCGGGAGGCGACCGACGTGAGCAACACTTCAAACACGCGGGCAACCAAGGGCAGCAAGTTTTGGATGCAACGAATTGCCAACGACGAACTTTTGACGGCGCGACTTGAAACTTTGCTCGGCGAACGAAATCTGCGCTGGTTGTCGCCGCTTGAAGCCGAATCGTTCAAAGAGTATCAGCTCAAGGAGCCGAAGATTTTTTCCGACGCGCTCGGTTTGTCGCGTGACGAATTCCGCGAAAAGTTTTCGTTCTGGCCGACTAATCAGCCGCATTGGGACGCAATAGCCGTTTCAGCCGACGGAAAGATTTTGTATTTGTTCGAGGCGAAAGCGCACGTCAAAGAAACGTTCAGCCGAATCAGCGCGACCAATCCCGACAGCGTCAAAAAAATTTCGGCGGCACTGCGCGTGACCTTCGACGAACTTTCGACGGCGGGCGCGGACTTTACTGCGTGGACGGAAAAATTTTATCAGCTCGGTAATCGATTGACGTTCCTGCGCTTTATGAATCGAATGACTTTGCCGACGATTGACCGCGTCGAATTGGTCTTGCTCAACGTCACCGACGACCGAACTTTTATTCCGACGCCGCAGAAACTTTGGGCGCGACACGTCGAAGAAATGTTTCGCGAAATGTCGGGACAAACGCAACCGCCGCCGAATGTAAGCGTGATTTACTTTTCGGGCAAGTGAACTCGTCGAAAAAATTTTTCTGACCGTTGACTTTGTGACACCGCGTCGCATTGCGGTTGAAGTCAAACTTTCGCGCCGTGACGCCACAAAGGATTTTGTTTCGTCGTGCCGAATATTGGCGTCAACACACTACAAAGGAGGTGGAAGGATGCAACTGCTCAAAGTTCGCAAGCGTTCGGGTCAACGCGTGACTTACGACCGCACGAAGATTTTCAACGCGATAGCCGGCGCGAACCGCGACGCATCAACGACCGACGACAAATTGTCCGACGACGACATTGAGCGCGTGACGGATTCGGTTGAAAGTGAGCTTTGCGACTGCGAAGTTGTCGGCGTCGAAGAGATTCAAGACCGCGTCGAAAAAGCTTTGATGGCGCACGGTTTCTTCGACGTTGCCAAACAGTTCATCGTCTACCGTCAGCGTCACAGCCAACGCCGCGCCGCGCAGAAAAAGTTGGTCGACACGTACCGCGATATTTTCTTCGCCGACTCGGTCAACGTCGATTTGAAACGCGACAACGCCAACATCAACACCGATGCTTCAATGGGCATTATGCTCAAGCTCGGCGCGGAAAGTTCCAAGTACTTCGTCGACAACTACGTCCTGCCCGAAGAGTTTGCGCGGGCGGACAAAGACAACTGGATTCACATCCACGACAAAGATTTTTCGCTGATAACGTTCAACTGCTGTCAGATTGATCTGCTGAAACTGTTTCGCGGCGGCTTTTCGACGGGTCACGGCTTTTTACGTGAACCGAATTCGATTCGCTCGTATGCGTCGCTCGCTTGCATTGCGATTCAAAGCAACCAGAACGACATGTTCGGCGGACAATCGATTAACGCGTTCGATTACGCAATGTCCGAAGGCGTGCGCAAAAGTTTTCGGCGTGCACTTCGCGACGAAGTCAAACGCGCCTGCGATTTCTGCGACGTGACTGCGACGGGCGAAATTGATTTTGACGCGTGCACTTATTCCGAAGGCGACAATCCCGCTGCCGTCGAAAGTTTGTCAAAAGTCGTCGGCGACGAAAAACTTGCGGCGAAGATTTACCGCTCAGCCTGCGCGGACGTCGTTGAAGAAACTCATCAGGCAATGGAAGCGTTGATTCACAACTTTAACACGTTGCATTCGCGGGCGGGCGCACAAGTCCCGTTCAGCTCAATCAACTACGGCATGGACACTTCGGCTGAAGGGCGGCTCGTGATTCGCGAAGTCCTCAACGCGATTGACGCGGGTCTCGGCAACGGCGAAACTCCGATTTTCCCGATAAGCGTTTTCCAACTTAAAAGCGGCGTCAACTACAACGTCGACGACCCGAATTACGATTTGTTCCGCCAAGCGTGCAAGGTCAGCGCGAAACGGCTGTTCCCCAACTTCGTCAACATTGACGCGCCGTACAATCTGCAATACTACAAGCCCGGCGATTACAACAGCTGTGTCGCGACGATGGGTTGTCGCACGCGTGTTATGTCGAACGTCAACGGGCGCGAAGAGTCCGGCAGCCGCGGCAACTTTGCGTTTGTGACGATTAACCTACCGAAGCTCGCGTTGGAAGTCAAAGGCGACGTTGATAAATTTTTCGCGCTGTACGACGAATACATCACGCTGTGCCACGATTACATTTTGTTCCGCCTGAAGACAATCGAAGAAAAACACGTTTACAACTTCCCGTTTCTCATGGGTCAAGGCGTGTGGATGGATTCCGAAAAACTCAAGCCGACCGACAAGATTAAAGACGTCCTCAAGCACGCGTCGTATTCAATCGGCTTTTGCGGGCTTGCCGAATGTCTCGTTGCGCTCACGGGCAAACACCACGGTCAAAGCGACGAAGCTCAGCAACTCGGCTTGAAGATTGTCAAACACCTGCGCGAACGCACCGACGATTACACGCGTCGAGAAAAACGCAACTGGACGACCTTCGGGACGCCTGCGGAGTCGACGGCAGGACAATTCCAGCGCGCCAACCGCAAAGTTTACGGCAACATCAAAGGCGTCACCGACCGCTCGTATATGACGAATTCCAGTCATGTGCCGGTTTACTTCCCAATCTGCGCGGGCGAAAAAATTCGTATCGAGGCACCGTACCACGCCATTTGCAACGCGGGTCACATTGCGTACATTGAAATGGACGGCGACCCGACGAAAAATCTTTCCGCGTTCGAGGCACTTGTCCGCGCCATGCACGATGCGGACATGGGTTATTTCAGCATTAATCATCCCGTCGACCGCGACCCGGTCTGCGGATACACAGGCATTATCGCGAACGAATGCCCGCACTGTCACCGCAAGGAAGTCAACACGGGCACGTTTCACATCAAGCGTTTGAAACCCGACGCCAAATAAAAAAATCCTCCCGTCACACACGGCGGGAGGAAATTTTTTTGTCGCGACACAACCGCGACGGAAACACCGGCCGTCATGGATGACGGCCGCAACCGCTTGCGCGTGATGCCGGAAGCATCACAGCAAGCGCGGTTTTCTTTGGTTACTTTCTTTGTCCGCACAAAGAAAGTAACACAACACACACGGCGGGAGGAAATTTTTTTGTCAGTAGCGGAATTTCTTTTCGGCTTTCGTGAACGCCCACGGTATCGCAAACAGTATCGCGAAAAACGGCAGGAACGCCTTGAAGAACTTGTACGCCTCGACGCTCAAGAAATATTTCATCAGCGGATAAAAAATCACCGCGATAACGCCCAAAATCGCAAAGCCGATTATGATTCGCCACAAGCGACGTTTGGCGGACACGTTCGTTTTAAAGTTGATAAATTTCTGCTCCAAGAACCAGCCGAGGAAAAACGACAGTCCGAAGCCCAACGCGTCGAAGGCGTCCGCACGAGCTTTGAGCGGGTCAACAATTAATTGCCCGTCCAACATGTCTTCGGGGTACGGCTTGAAATACAGCCACGCGAACACAAGCAACGTCGCCGCAATCCCGCCCGCGAAAAATGTCAGCCGACGTTCGGGGTCTTTGCCCATCCACGCGAAAAGTTTTTCCGCCGCGAAGAATAAGCCGACCGAATAAATCATCGCGAACAAAACATCCTGCGGTGTGTGCACGCCCAAAAAATTTCGACTGAACGCCACGAACAGCACAATCAGCGCGAACACGGCGATTATCGGTTTCGCCAAAATTTTTCGGAAGAAGAACGCGAAGCCGCCGTAAATTGCCGTGGCAAATTGCGTGTGTCCGCTCGGAAACGAAAACGACGACGCTTTCGCCATTGCCTCCGCCGACGGTAAAAGTTCGGTGTCTTTAATCCACGGGCGGTAAACGCACAGCGTATTTTTAATCAGCTCGTTAATCACGCGCCCGACTTGTGCGTTGAACAGGATAAAAAGTCCCGCCGGCTTGTTGAGGCACCAAAACAAAATCGCGGGAATTGCCGCCGCCAACGCGCTTGTCGGCAATGCTGAAACGACCGTGAAGAAACCTTCGCCGCCCCAGTCCGTGCGAATTCCTTGCAGAAATAACAGATAGCCTGTGTCCAATGCGTCGCGCCTCCTTTCAATCGCCAATCAGCGGACAGCCGTAATAGTCAAGCACTTCATTTAACAAGAACATGTCGTAAATCTGATTTTCTAGGAAGTACGCCGCGATAACGTCCTCTTTGCGTGCGCTGCTCAAAAAATATCCCGCACGTGCCAAAAGCGTGTTGGTCTCCTTGAAGTCCAGTTGCATGGCAAACGCAATCGCAAGAACAGTTTTTTTCGCGGGCATGTAATTTCGCTCGTTGCGGATTTTTGAAAAGACGCGTCGGTCAAGATTCGCACGCTTGTAAGTTTCGACTTCGGTCATGTTTTTGCGCCTGATGAGTTTGAACAGGTAATCCGAAAACAAACTGCCCGCCAAACCGAGTTTGTCTTTCAGCCCGCGGACAATGACGTCGAAGGTTTTCGCAGTCTCCGCAGGTTCGCCGAGAGAATGCGCACGTATCGAGTATTTTGCGCCGCCGGTGTTCGTCGGCATTTCGCGGAAGTTTTGCTCAAGATACAGGTCAAGTCGTGCGGTCAAGTCTTCGTCGCGAAACTTTTGTACGGGCGTCGAAAAGTCTTCGTGAACTTCAATCGGCTCCAAACCGTAATGCGCAAAAATTTCGTTGACCGAATCAATGTCGAACACGCGGTTTTCAAGGCAGAACGCAAGTAACACTTCGTCGCGAACTTTGGCGTCAAGATAATATCTCAAGCGGTGCATCAACGTGTTCGCTTCGTTCAAGTTCAATTCCAGCGCAATAACCAACGCCCAAACGGTTCGCTCTTTCGGGATAAATCGCTTGTCGTCGCGCAGTCGGGCGAAAACTTTAGTGTCCGCGTGAGCTTTGGCGGCAACGTCGGCTTCGGAAAGATTTTTGCGCTCCATGAAGTCGAACAGCATGTTCGCGAAATAACTGCGGTGCGTCTCCAAAGTTTTGGCGCGTTCGGCGTCGGTTATCGGCAACGGTTGTGCGCCCAAAGGCATTTCAAGCGGGTAATCTTCGACGAACTTTTGCCTGAAATAATCTTCGACGTGCGCAAGTAACTCCGAATCAATCATCAGTACAGCGGATATTTTTTGCACAGGGCGGCGACACGTTCACGCGCCTGAACTTTTTTGTCTTCGTCGTCGGGATTGTCGAGCACGAGCGCGATAATGTCGGCGACTTCCTTCATGTCGGCTTCGACGAAACCGCGAGTCGTCAACGCGGGTGAACCCAAACGCAATCCGCTTGTGACGAACGGACTGCGCGGCTCAAACGGAATTGTGTTTTTGTTCGCGGTGATGTTGACTTCGTCCAAAACGTTTTGCGCAAGCTTGCCCGTGATGTTTTTGTTCGTCAAGTCGACAAGCATCAAGTGATTGTCCGTGCCGCCCGAAACGATACGGAAACCGTCGGCAGTCAACGTGTCCGCCAAAACTTTCGCGTTCTTGACAACCTGCGCGGCGTAAGTTTTGAATTCGGGCTGCAACGCTTCGCCAAACGCGACGGCTTTTGCGGCAATGACGTGCATGAGAGGCCCGCCTTGCGTGCCGGGGAAAATCGCCTTGTTGAACTGCTTGCCGAATTCCGCATCTTTGCACAGAATCAAACCGCCGCGAGGTCCGCGCAAAGTTTTATGCGTCGTCGAAGTCACAACGTCCGCATACGGCAACGGGCTGGGGTGAAGTCCCGCCGCGACAAGTCCCGCAATGTGCGCCATGTCAACCATCAAATACGCGCCAACTTTTTTGGCGGTGTCGGCAAGGCGTTCAAAGTCGATGATTCGCGAATAAGCCGAGGCTCCCGCGACGATAATTTTCGGTTTGCAGTCGAAAGCAGTCTTTTCGAGCGCGTCGTAGTCAATCGTCTCCGTTTCGCGACTGACGCCGTAAGGAACGATCTTGAAATATTTGCCGCTCATGTTGACGGGGCTGCCGTGCGTCAAGTGTCCGCCGTCGGTCAAGTTCATGCCCATAATCGTATCGCCGGGATTGGCAAGCGCGAAGTAAACCGCAGTGTTCGCCTGTGCGCCCGAATGCGGCTGAACGTTGGCGAATTCGCAATCGAAAAGTTTTTTGGCGCGGTCAATCGCAAGCTGTTCAACCACGTCGACGAATTCGCAACCGCCGTAATAACGCTTGCCGGGATAACCTTCGGCGTACTTGTTCGTCAAAACGGAACCTTGCGCCTCCATGACAGCCTTGCTGACGATGTTCTCCGACGCAATGAGTTCGAGTTTGTTGCGTTGACGATTGAGTTCGCTCTCCACCGCCGCGAAAAGTTCAGGGTCCTTAGACATGCCGTCCATCAAGTTCATGTTGTAACCTCCAGTTCATTTAACCAAGCCCAACGCGTTAAGCAGACCGAAAAGACCTTCGGCCGCCACGTCGTTGACGATTTTGCCGTCCGCGTTGAAGTAATAGAAATTCATGACGCTGAACGAAAACTTTTTGCCCGTCGGCGCAAGTCCCATGAATTCGCCGTCGTGCGTGCCGCTGCAAGTCCAATGAACCGCAACTTTGTCGTCGTCCGCCGCCGTGTCGACAATGTCCCAGCGAATGTCGGAAAAACTTTTGCGCATGAAGTCCACGACGCTCAAATAACCCGCGCCGCCGTACAGCGGTTTATCGGATACGGGCGTCGTGAATTCTGCCGTCGAGTCGATTAACTCTTCGGCAAGGGCTTTGTCGTTTGTGTTTATGCACGTCATGAAACGTTGCATTGCAAGCTTGTTGCGTTCGATTTTGTTCACGAGATAACCTCCAGTAATTTTTCGGCGGGAATTGCTCCGTGACGCAAGATTTTCGGCGGCAAAGTTGTCAAGTCGATTATCGTTGACGAAACTCCGAATTGACATTGCCCGCCGTCAAGAATTATTTCGACGCGTCCGCGCAGATTGTCGAAGACTTCTTGAGCGTTCGTCGGCGGTTGCATGCCCGACAAATTCGCGCTTGGTGCGGCTATCGGGCAGTTTGCAAGCCGAATCAGCTCAAGTGTCGTGTCGCAAGCGGGACATCTGACGCCGACCGTTGACAATCCGCCCGTCACGAAATCCGGCACGATTTTAGCTTTTGGCAGGATTATCGTCAAGGCACCGGGGCAAAACGCGTCGAACAACTTTTCTGCCGTTGATGAAATTTCCGCGACGGTTGACGCCATTTCAAGTCCGTTGACCAGCAAACTTAAAGGTTTGTTCGACGGGCGACCTTTGGCGACGAAGATTTTTTCGCAAGCCGCGACGTTCAAGCCGTCCGCGCCAAGTCCGTAAACAGTTTCCGTCGGGAACGCGACAATTTCGCCGCGCTTGATTGATTGAGCCGCACGTTGAAGATTTTCTTCCGTCGGCTGTAAAATTTCCGTGTGCAAGTGAATTCCTCCGTATGAAAAAATTTTAGTTCGCGGCGATAACGTCGGAAGGTTGACAACGATACGTCGCGTCAGCTGTTCCGCCGCTTTTAAAGCGGCTCGGCCGTAAAATTTCTGTGTGCAAGTGATTTGTCTCCGCGACAGATTATAGCAGAACGCAACGAAAAATCCCCTCGACGCGCTTGTCGAAGGGATTTTGTTTGTGAAGTTGTCAACTCAAAAATCGGCGGTCGGCAAAGTCTTAACCAAGTTCGCCATCTCCATTGCCGAAACAGCCGCGTCGAAGCCTTTGTTGCCCGCCTTCGTGCCGGAACGTTCAATCGCCTGCTGAATGTTTTCGGTCGTGACGACGCCGAAAATCGTCGGGACGCCGCTTTGAAGTCCGACAGCCGCCACGCCTTTGGAAACTTCGTTGCAGACATAATCGTAATGAGTCGTCGAACCGCGAATCACGCAACCGAGACAAATCACCGCGTCGAACTTGCCTGAAGTCGCAAGTTTTTTGGCGACGATCGGAATTTCAAATGCGCCGGGAACCCACGCGACGGAAATGTTTTCTTCGTCGGTGTCGTGACGTTTCAAAGCGTCAAGTGCCCCGCCCAAAAGTTTGCTTGTGATGAATTCGTTGAAGCGCGCAACGACAATCGCGAATTTCAAGCCGCGCCCGCTGATGTTGCCTTCGTAAACGTTCATTGATTGACCTCCTCGAACAGATGACCCATTTTGGTTTTCTTGACGGTGAGATATTTTTTGTCGAACTTCGTCGGCGCAATGACAATCGGCACGCGTTCGGTTATTGTCAAGCCGTGGCCTTCAAGTCCTGCGCGTTTGGCGGGATTGTTCGTCAGCAGGCGAATCGTTGTCAAACCCAAGTCCGACAGAATCTGCGCGCCGATACCGTAATCGCGAAGGTCGGGTTTGAAGCCGAGCAGAACATTGGCTTCGACGGTGTCTTTGCCCGCGTCCTGAAGAGCGTACGCCCGCATTTTGTTCGCCAAACCGATGCCGCGCCCTTCCTGCCGCATGTAAAGCAAAACGCCTTCGCCCGCCGCGTCAATCTGCTTTAACGCCGTCGCAAGTTGTTCGCCGCAGTCACAGCGCAAACTTCCCAACGCGTCGCCGGTCAAGCACTCCGAATGCACACGCACAAGGACGTTCGACTTGCCCGCCACGTCGCCTTTGACAAGCGCAAGATGACATTTGCCGTCAAGCGTGCTTTCGTAAGCTTTGAGCCTGAAGCGTCCGTACT
>CAMUZU010000044.1 GCA_947165295.1 uncultured Selenomonadales bacterium
TGATTTTGACGACAATCGTCCAGCTGCCGTCATACTGCACGGGAATCATGAACAGGATAATCCCGACGATTGACGGTACCAGAAAGCCCGCCAGCGAACCTTGTTGTTTGTTTTCCATTTCAATCTCCTTCGCACACAAATCTAGAGAGAAACTCCCGAAACAAAAGCCGAATCATTATAGCACTAATCAAGCGACTTTCAAGGAACGCCGCTCAAAATTTCTGTGACGCGAACGAAGCCGCGACGACAACCCGGCCGTCATGGATGACGGCCGCAACCGCCCGCGTTGAAACCCGGAAGGTTTCACTGCGGGCGCAGTTTTCTTTGGTTACTTTCTTTTGCTGCGCGAATTGTCAAACGAAGTGCAACGGGGTTGAAAACCACACTTCCCACGGACTTTTGTAACCCAAACATTTTCGTGGTCGCTTGTTCAACTGCTCAACCACCGCTTGTAAAGTTTCCTCGCTCAGCTCGTTGAAGTCAAAGCCTTTAGGAAAATATTCCCGAAGCAACCCGTTCGTGTTCTCATTGCTTCCGCGCTCCCATGGGTGTCGGGGTTTAGGAAAGTAGAACTCTACTCCTAATTCTTTGGTAACGTTGCCATGTCGACGAAATTCTCTTCCTCTATCCGGCGTTATCGAATGTAGCGGTTCTCTAACCAAAAGTTTTATCATTGCTTGCTCTACTTCTTTATCGTCAAGTTTTGATATTTTTGTGGCAAAGAGAAAGCGACTTTTTCTGTCGACCAAAGTCAACAATGCGGCTTTTCCAAACTTGCCTAAAACGGTATCCGCCTCGAAATCGCCAAGCCGACTGCGTTCATTTGCTTCGACGGGACGCGCTGACAATTCGTTCGTGATTGGAATTTTCCCGCGATTGGACACATAACCTTTCGGGCGGCGCGGTTTGCCACGGTGGCGCAGTCTTCTTATCGCACCGCGATTACCTGTCGAACGTTTCTGCTCGGGCGTGTCGAACATGCCTGCGTAAATCGCCCGATAAATCGTCTTGTAACTTACCCGAATCGGATAATTTTCAAGCTTCAATCGCTGCGCAATTTGTTCGGGCGACCAACGGTTATCAAGGAAAAGTATCTTGACGAGGTTGAACAATTCGGGCTGTGCAAGCTTTTTGTGCGGACAAGATTTTTTGCGACGGCGTTGGTAACATGCTTGCGCTTTGCTCGGTGAATAATCTGTTGCGTTACGCTTGAGTTCGCGGGAAATGGTGGACTTGTTCCTGCCGAGGAGTTTGGCGATTTGGTAGCCGGACATGCCTTGTGCCCGATAGAACATTAGCATTTCGCGCTCTGTTATGCTAAGATGTTTGTAACTCACGGTATCTCCTGCCTTTGTAAGAGGTTACAAATTTTTTAGCAGGATACTGTGAGTTTTTCATCTGTTGCACTTGGATTGTACATTCGCGTGCCAAAAGAAAGTAACACACACACATGACGCGCAGTCAAACAAAAATCCCCGCTCAATCGAACGGGGAAATTTTTTTGCGTGCGGCTGAAAGTTTACGCCGACTGCCAAGTTTTGTTCGTGTGATTGTAAGTGTGCGTCGAGCCGTCCGACAAGTAGAACGTCGCGCTCAAGCTGTCGTCGCTGTTGACCGCCATGGCACCGCCCGATTTGAAGCACACGACGAGCTTGTTGTCGCCGACGTCCACCGCCGCAAGAATGTCGCTCAAAGCCGCGTCGTACAAATAGACGACGTCTTCCGTGCCCGCGCTGAAGATGTTGTCCGCGCCTTGATATTGTCCCGCGATGAATATGTCGGTACCTTCGCCGCCGATTAAAGCGTCCGCAAAGTTGCCGTCGCCGCCCCAAAGTTCAGAGCCGTTGTCCGCCGTGTAAATTATGTCCGTGCCGTTGGCTGCGCCGTCGATGATTTGGTAACCGTTCAAGCCGCGTCCGTCGATAACGCCCGCCGTCGACGCGCTGTAAGCTTTGAGTGCTTCGTTGCCGTCCGCGTCGCGCAGGTCGATGACTTTATCGGTGACGTTTTCAAGCGTGAGTGTGCCGCCGTCCGACGAATAGACGACGAAGTTGCCGAGACCGTCGAAGTCGGCACTTTCGTATTCCGCGCTGAAGACGACGGGTTGTCCCGCGTAACTTGAAATTGTTTGGTCGCCGCCGCTGTAAACGTCCGTGTCGGCGGGAAGAATCGTGTCACCTGAACGCCCGACGATGTTCAAGTCGTCCAAGTCCGCCGCGCCTTCGAGCGTCAATCTGCCGCTGCCGACGGACAAGACAACGTCGGAGCCGCTTACTTCTGTGGTGAAGTCCGCGCCGTAAATGTTGAGCGTGGAGTTTGCGTTGAAGCCCGCGATAAAGTCGTTGCCGTCGCCCGACGAATAGTTGACGATTGCACGCGACGAATTCAGCGCAATGTTGTCGTTGCCGTCGCCCGCGTTAATTGTCGTGTTGCCCGTGCCCGCGACAATCGTGTCGTTTTTGTCGGAGCCCGTGATTGTCGTATTGCCCGCGCCGCCGACGATTGAATGAATGTTGTTGACCCAGAAAGCCGGAGTTGCCGAATAATCGGTGTCGAGCGTCACGTTGACTGCCCGCGTGATGTCGCTGAAGTCAATGCCGTGATTCGGTGAAGCCGTCGCGCCGACGAAGTACAAATTGCCTTGACGAAGGTCGTTGTCGGTGACTTTGTAAATGTCGTCGTCGGCAATGAAAACTTCGCTGACGGCACGAACGGAGTCCGCGTAATGCAGATTGAGTTTCGTGGTCGAAGTGACGCCGTCGAGCAAAATGCTTTGACTGCCGTTGTACAGCGTCAAGCCGCCCGATCTGAAGTCAACCGACGGAGAGTCGCCGTGAATCAAAATCGTGTCCGCGCCCGAACCGAAGCCCGCGTTGAAGCCGTTGACGGTCGTGTTGCCGTCCATGACGACGAAAAGTCCCTGCGAGCCCGTGACGCTGACGAGGTTGGAACCCGCGCCGCCGTCGATTGTGGAGAGCCTGCCGCTTGCGAAGATTGAATCGCTGCCGTCGCCCGCGTAAAGCAAAACGCTTGAGCCGTTGCTTGTGATTGAGTCGTCGCCGCCGAGCGCGTCAATAGTCGCACGTGAACCGCTGTTCGTGATTGTGTCGTTGCCCGACGTGCCGATAACCGACGCCGCGTTTCTGTCGTTGCTGATGATTGAGTCCGCCGCTTCGTCGTAACTGCCGATGATGTTGATGTCTTCCAAAGTTCCTGCTCCCTTCAAGCTTACACGGCCGTTGCCGACCGTCAAAATTAAATCGTTGCCGCTTGCAACGGAATGATATTTCGCGCCCGTGAGGTTGAGCGTGTCGTTTTCGGTGAAGCCGTTGATTAAGTCGTTGCCGTCGCCCGACGCGTAATTAATCAAGACGTTGACGGAGTCCGCCGTGCCCAAGCTGATTTGGTCGTCGCCCGCCGCGCCGTTGATTGTCGAGTCCGCGCCCATCATGATAATCGTGTCGTTGCCTGAGCCGCCGTTAATCGTCGCGTTGTTTGAGTAGAACGGGCTGATGTAGTCGTTGCCGTCGCCGCCGAGAATCGTCGCGTAGCCGCCCATTGCCCAATCGCTGCTATCCGTCGTGTCGGTCGTCTGCCCGATGATTGAATCGTTGCCCGCGCCGCCGTCGGCAAAAATCCTGTGTCCTTTGTTGACGACGATTGAGTCGTTGCCGTCCCCGCCGAGAAGCGTCGGGTGATAGCTGTGGTGATTGTAAATCGTATCGTTGCCCGCGCCCGCGTCGATTAAGTTGGCGACTTGCGAAGCAACCGTAACGGAGCTGTCGATGTCGTTGGCAATGTAATCGTCGCCCGCAAGACCGTTGATTGTGACTCGTCTGCCGCTGTTATAAATCGAGTCGTTGTAAGCCGTGCCCGTTATCAGCGTGTTGTTTGCGGAGTTGTCGACGGTGACGCCCGTGCCCGAAGGTGCGTCGCTTGAGGTGATGTTGAGGTTGTCCAAGTCCGCCGCGCCTTCGAGTGTGATTTTGCCGCTGCCGACGTTCAAGACGACGTTGTCGCCGCTTGTCGACGAAGAGTAACTTGTGCCCGAAATGTTGAGCGTTGAATTTTTGTTAAAGCCCGCAATGACGTCGTTGCCGTCACCGCTTGAGTATTCGACGAGTGCTTTTGCCGAAGCCAGCGAAATGTAATCGTTGCCGCCGCGTGCGTTGATTGTCGTTCTGCCCGTGCCCGCAAAAATTGTGTCGGATTTGTCGGAGCCCGTGATTGTCGTCAAGCCTGCGCCGCCGCGAATCGAATAGACGCCGTTAATCCAAGTTTTCGTGCCGGGTACATAGTCTTCGCTGTCGATGTAAGCGGTATCCAGCGTGAGATTGAGGTTGCTTGAAATGCTGCTGAAGTCGACGCCGTGATTCGGACTGGCGGACGAACCGACGAAGTAAACTTCTTCGCCGCTCTTGACGGACAAGTCGCCGCGTTCGACGCTGTACCAATCGTTATCGGCAATGAAGACGCCCTTGTTGAGCATTTGTCTGCTTTCGTGGTAAAGGTTGACTTTGGCGGTCGTCGTCACGTCGCTCAAGACCACGGCATTGCTGTCGTCGTAGAAAGTCAAGACGCCCGATCTGAAATCGACACCGGCAGGCGCGCCCGGAATATAAAGCGTGTCCGAACCGGAGCCGAAGCCCAAGTTAAATCCGTCGACAGTCGTTTGACCGTTAAAGACAACGTAAAGTCCTTTCGAGTCGGTGAGGTTGACGAAGTTGGAGCCGTCGCCGCCGTTAATCGTTGAGTTCTTGCCGCTTGCATAAATCGAATCGTTGCCCGCGCCCGCGTCAATCGAAGCTTTCGCGCCGCTGCTTGTGATTGAGTCGTTGCCCGCCAAAGCGTTGACGGTGACATTTTTGCCGCTGTTTGTGATTGTGTCCGCGTAAGCCGTGCCCGTGACGAGCGTGTTGCTTTTCGTGTTGTTGATTGTGACGCCTTCGCCTGAAGGTGTGGTATCTTGATTTGTCGTGATGTTGATGTTGTCCAGAGACGCCGCGCCTTCGAGTGTGATTTTGCCGCCGGCGGTGATAACGACGTTCGAGCCGCTCACCGCCGAGCTGTAACTTGCGCCCGAAATGTTGAGCGTGTCGTCGTCGTCAAAGCCCGCAATGAAGTCGTTGCCGTCGCCCGAAGCATATTGAATCAAAACGTTTTGTGCGTCCGCCGACAAGCTGATTTGGTCGTTGCCCGCCGCCGTGTTGATTGTGACGTTGTCGCCGCTGTTTGAAATGGTGTCCGCATACTTCGTGCCGCGCAGGGAAATGCCGTCGACCGCGTTTTCGGTAGCCCAACCTTCGCCGTTCGCCTCGGCAAGGAAACGGAACGTCGTGTTTGAGTAACCGACGGGGTCATACAAACTGGCAACGCCGTGACCTGCGCCCTGGACGATGAATTGTTCCTTAACTGTCGCGCCCGAAGCGTTATACAAGGCGGGGAGCATTGAACCCGCGACAACGCTGTCTTCGCTGCCCGTGATAAACAACGTCGGCATTTTGGCTTTGGATATGTAATCAATCGGCGCGGCGTCCTTCAAGTTGTAGCCCGTCAAGCTTTCGGAAACCGGCATCATCAAATCAACCGTCGCTTGCTCTTGATGTAAGAGGACGTTGTTGAACAGGTTTATTATATCGACAACGTTTGAGTAGCCGCAATCTTCGACCAGTGACGTGACGTTTTTGATGTCGGAACGGGACGCCGCGAGCATTGCCGTTGCCGCACCCATTGACACGCCGAAGAGTGTAATTTTCGCGTCGGAATTGCGTCGGGCAATTTCTTGCGTCCAAAGCGCAATGTCGGCACTTTCCGCCGTGCCCATGGTCAGCCACGAGCCTTCGGATTCACCTGCGGCGCGTTGGTCAACCATCAAGACGTTGTAGCCGTTGGCAAGATAAAAGCCCGCGAAAGGATACATGTGCTTGTGATTGTGCCCGTAGCCGTGAATGATAACGACCCATTTGTCATTGGAGTTTTCGGGCGTGTAGTGATAGCCTTCGAGTTCCAAGCCGTCCGACGATGTGATTGTCCAAGTTTCTTTCGACGCGTAGTTGGTCGGTTCGTCGCCGTGATATACGGTGGGATTGAATGCAATTTCCGCGATGTAGGGATAACCTTTCTCCGTGCGATACAGCATTGCCCCGACCAAAGACGTTGCTACTTCCACGTCGCCGCCTGAAGTCGTGTCGCCTGCAGTTGTGTCGCCTGCAGTTGTGTCGGCGACGATGTTAAGATTGTCCAAAGTTGCCGCCTCCGATAAAGTGATTTTGCCATTGCCGACGGTCAAGACGACGTCCGAGCCGCTCACCGCCGAAGAATAATTTCCGCCGCCGATTGACAGCGTGGAATTTGCGTCGAAACTCCAAATTGCGTCGTTGCCGTCGCCCGAATTGTATTGAATCAAAACGTTGTTGCCCGCGCTGATTGAATCGTTGCCCGCGCCGCCTGAAACTGTACCGTTTGCGATAAAAATCGTGTCGGCTCCCGCGCCGCCGTTGATTGAAACGTCCGTGCTGTCGTAGCTTGAAAGTTCGTCGTTGCCCGCGCCGCCGTCGATTGTGACTTTGTCGGTGATGTTCGTAACGGTGTCGTTGCCCGCGCCCGAATTGATGATGACGTTTTCTTGTTTGGCACCGCGTGCGTGTTCGGAGTCGTAATAATTGTTGATGAAGTCGTTGCCGCTTCCCGTGTTGATTGTGACGTTGGAGCCGCCGCCTGAGCCGTACGCGCCGTTGACGACGGTATTGTTGCCGTTGCCCGCCGTGATTAAAGCGTTGTTGACACGGTTGGTGATTGAGTCATTGCCGCTGCCTGAAGTGATTGTGTGACCCGAAGCGGTCGTGTCGTTTACGCGGCTGTTTTCGATGACGTTGGCACCGTTGCCCGCGTCGACAACAAAATTCGAGCCATCGTTGATTGTGATTGTGTCGGAGCCGCCCGCCGCGTTTATGGTGACGCCGTTGCCGTATTGGCTGACGATTGAGTTGTTGCCCGCGCCCGCGTTAATCAAAAGTTTTTCGTTGGCGTAGTCGGCGGAAATTGTATCGTTGCCGCTGCCCGCGTTAATCGTCGAATTCGTGCTGTAGCTGATGCGGAAGTTATTGTTGCCCTGCGTGTCGTCGAGCAAAATTTTCACGTTGCCGCTGTCGTTTTTGCGGTAGCCGCTGAGTGAATCGTTGCCCGCGCCGCCTCGAACGGTTACGTTGTTGCCGTAGCCGCCGACAGTATCGTCACCCGCGCCCGCGTCAATCGACGAATCGTCGCCGAAGTGTGAAACGTAATCGTTGCCCGCGCCCGCGCTGATTGTGGCTTTGTCGCCGACGTTGTAAAGTGAATCGTTGCCGTCGCCCAAATTAATCAACGCGTTGTCGCCGTAGTTGTCGACGGTGTCGGCACCCGCGCCCGCGTCAATCGTCGCGTCGTTGGCTTTTAATTGGTCGGTCGCGTAACCGTTTTGGATGTTGTCGTTGCCTGTGCCGCCGACAAGCGAAGGACTTGCGCCGCCGCCGTTTACGGTGTTATAGATTCTGTCGTTGTCCGCGCCGCCGTCAAGCGTGACGTTTTCAACCAAACCGTTGTTGTCAAGTCTGTCGTTGCCGCCGAGTCCGCTGAGTGCCGAATAAACCGTCGTGATACCCGTCAAACTGACATAGTCGTATTGGGACGTGAGCAAAGAGTCATTGCCGCTTGTGCCGACGTTCGTTCCGCCCGGAATAATTGTTTCCTGAATTGCCATGGAAAATCAAACCTCCTTTGAATCGGGGAGTCGCGTTAAGGTATTGTCGGCGCGAATTTTATCATGTGCTTTGACGCGTGTAAAGTTTTTGACCGTGGCGGCAATTTCTGCTACAATCGGCGCGTGGTTGTGGTTTGTTACTTTTCTTTGGCGGCAAAGAAAAGTAACCAAAAGAAACCGCGCCTGCTGTGATACATCCTGTATCACGCGCAGGCGATTGCGGCCGTCATCCATGACGGCCGGTCAACGTCGCGAACACACGAAAGGAGTTTTGTACATGGAGATAAGAAAAATCGTCGACGGCTCGAACTTGACGGTTGAGCTTGTCGGGCGGCTCGACGCGGTGACTGCCCTTCAGCTCGACAAAGAATTGAGCGCGTCAATCGCAGGCGTCACCGACCTGACCGTTGACTTGGGCGAACTTGAATACATTTCGTCGGCGGGCTTGCGCACTTTGCTTAAACTTCAAAAACGCATGGACTCTCAAGGCGCAATGAGAATCCGCAACATCCGCGAAAACGTCCGCGAAGTTTTGGATATGACTGGCTTTGCGGAGTTCTTGACGATTGCCGACGACCGCAAGGCGAAGTTTTCGGTTAGCTTTTGACGGAGGCGACGCATGATTAAGAACCTGAACTTCGACAAAATTTATCTGCGCTCGAAAGTGCCGATACCGTTCGTCGAGGAAAATTCGTTTCTGCCCGAAAAAGTTTTCGTCGACGGCATCTTTCCTGCGGGCACGGTCTTTAAGTTTCTGCAACCGATCTGCAGCAAGAAAGTGAACGCGTTCGGCGACCAAGTCAACGATTACGCGCACGCGGCGTCGCTCCTGTACAGCAACAAGTTCAACGGCGCGGCAGCCGACGAGGACGAGTACACGATTATTTTCCACGTCGACTTGAGCGCGCTGTTTCTGCTGTGTGACCCGTTCGACGAACACGGCAAGCGAATTCAACTTTGACGCAAAAAAATTCCCGCGAGGCTTCGACGACCTTGCGGGATTTTTTATTGTGCGCTTGACTTGAGCCGTGCAATTTCGTTCATGATTTCCTGCGCGAAGTTGTTCAAAGCGTCGCGGTCTTTGGTTGAGCCGTTGAACGTCATTGGTTTTCCGTAAACGACGGCGAGACGCGGAAACTTTTCGTCGCGGGAAAAAATCTTCTCCGTGTTGACAATCGCGGCGGGAACAATCGGCGACTTCGTCATTGCGGCGATTAAACTTACGCCCGATTCGGCTTTGCCGAGCTTGCCGGTCTTCGAGCGCGTGCCTTCGGGAAAAATTCCGAGACATTTACCGTCGCGCAAAACTTTCACGGCGGTTTTAATCGCGGTCTTGTCGGCGGCTCCGCGCTTGACGGGGAAAACGTGCAGGTGTCGACAAATCCACGCCATGACGGGGTTGCCGAAAAGTTCTTCCTTGCCCATGTAACAGACTTCGCGGTCAATGAACGTGCCCAGAAACGGCGGGTCGAAGTTGCTGACGTGATTCGCCGCCAAGATAAACGCGCCGTCCGCAGGAATATTTTCTGTGCCGATAACGTCCGTGTGCAAAATCTTGCCGAACCAAAATCGACACAGAATCTTGAAGAATTTGTAAAACGTCACTTCGCCAACTCCAAAATCTGCGCGACGACTTCATCAATCGACAAGTGCGTCGTGTCCAACAAAATTGCGTCTTCCGCCTGAGCAAGCGGCGCGATTTCCCGTTGCGAGTCCTGCTTGTCGCGCAGAATAATTTCGTCGCGGATTGTGTCGAAGTCCGCCGCGTGACCTTTGGCTTTGAGTTCGTCGAAACGTCGGCGTGCGCGTTCGTCGACGGAAGCCGTCAAGAAAATTTTCAAGTCCGCGTTGGGCAAAACCTGCGTGCCGATGTCGCGCCCGTCCATGACAACCGAGCCTTGAGCCGCCATTTCGCGTTGAAGTTGTGTCAACTTTGTGCGCACGAAGCCGACCTTCGCCACGTCGGAAGCGGCCTTGCTGACTTCGGGCGTGCGAATTTTTGTCGTGACGTCGTCGCCGTCGAGAAAAATTTTTCCCGCCGCGTCAAGTTTGATGTCCACGTCACGCGCCGCGTCGACGATTGAATCATCCGCGAAGTTGCCGCCGTTGAGCAAAACTTTCAAGCCGACAGCGCGATACATTGCGCCCGTGTCAATGTAAGTGTACGCGAGCTTTCGTGCGACGATTTTGCTGACGGTGCTTTTGCCTGCGCCTGCGGGGCCGTCGACCGCGATAATTTTCTTCATTCAGTTCAGCTCCTCGAAAAAGTTCGGATACGAAATGTCAACGCAAGTTTCGTCGTCGAGCGTGACGCCTTTTGCCGCCGCGCCGAAAATCGCCAGCGACATTGCCATTCTGTGATCTGCGCGGGTGTTGCAGTTCGCGAAGATTTTTTCACGTCCGCCGCGAATCGTCAAGGTGTCGTCCGTCGCGGTGAAACTGTCGGGCGCAATCTTGTTGAACTCGTCGACAATCGCCGCAAGTCTGTCGCTCTCCTTGACGCGAAGTTCCGACACGTCGCGAATCACCGTCGTGCCGTGAGCGAAGGCCGCCGCAACCGCAAGCGCAGGAATTTCGTCAATCAGCCGCGGAATCATTTCGCCGCCGAATTCGACGCCGCGCAACTTCGACGCGACAACATGAACGTCCGCAAACTTTTCGCCGCCCGACGTGCGCAGGTTGACAAGTTCAATCATCGCGCCCATTTGATTGAGCACGTCAAGAATGCCCGTACGCGTTTCGTTGACGCCGACATTTTGAATCGTCACGTCGGAGCCGTCAAGAATCGTCGCAAGCACAATCCAATATGCCGCAGAACTTATGTCGCCCGGCACGAAAATTTTTTCGGGCGCATGAAGACTTTCGGCGGGTGAAATTGTTATCTCGTTGCCGTGACGTTCGATTTTCGCCCCGAACGCCGACAACATTTTTTCGGTGTGGTTGCGTGACGGTGCAGGTTCAACGACGGTCGTCGGGCTGTTCGCGAAAAGTCCCGCCAACAGAATCGCCGACTTGACTTGTGCGCTTGCAACGGGCATTTCGTAACGAATCCCGCGCAGATTTTTTTCGGCGGGCAAAATTGTTATCGGCAAGTTGCGGTTACCGTTGCGCCCGACGATTGACGCGTTCATTTCGGCAAGCGGCTTAATCACGCGAGCCATCGGACGTCGACGAAGTGAAGCGTCGCCCGTGAACGTCGTCAAGAATTTTTGCGGCGCGCAAAGTCCCATGAGCAGTCGCAGCGTCGTGCCGGAATTGCCCGCGTCCAAAACGTTTTCGGGTTCGCGCAGTCCGCGCAGTCCGTTGCCCGTGACAAGAAGTTTTTCGCCCGCACGTTCGATTGTCGCGCCGAGTGACTTCATGCACGCGACGGTTGACAGGCAGTCCGCGCCCGCAAGAAAGTTCGTGACTTCGACGGGCGTCGTCGCCAAACTCGACAGAATTGCGCTGCGGTGAGAGATTGACTTGTCGCCGGGGATTTTAATCGTCCCGCGCAGTCCGTGTGTGAGCGGCAAAATTTTTTTCATGACAATCACCTTGAAACCTTCGATTGACAATTTCGTTCGGCTGTGATAAATTTTTCGCAGTCAACAAGACAAAAATAGCGGCAGGTCGTCGGTGCTGATACGTCGACCCCCTCCCGATTAATGACGAATCGTTTTGATGAAGGTCGCCTCAGCTCAGAAGGCGGCTTTTTTCGTGCCCGAATTACTTCAGGAACGCAAGCAATGCCGATATTGTATTGACGCGTTGAAATGCTATCACACGTTCAGAAACATTTCAAGCGTTGACTTCCCGTCGGACAACGGCGGGAATTTTTTGTTGCGCACAAAACGCGTTGCACGTATAATGTCGCAGTTTTCAACGCAGAAACTTTTTTGGGAGGCAGCTTAATGGGAATAAATTCCGAACGCAGAAACATCGCGATTATCGCACACGTTGACCACGGCAAAACCACGCTTGTCGACGCAATGCTCAAGCAAAGCCACATCTTCCGCAAGAACGAACAGGTTGCCGAGCGCGTCATGGACTCAGGCGACTTGGAGCGCGAACGCGGCATTACGATTCTGTCGAAGAACACGGCGATTATTTATCGCGGCGTGAAAATTAACATTGTCGACACGCCCGGCCACGCGGATTTCGGCGGCGAAGTTGAACGCGTGCTGAACATGGTTGACGGCGTGTTACTGCTTGTCGACGCCTTTGAAGGCCCCATGCCGCAGACGAAGTACGTCCTTCGCAAAGCTTTGGAGCACAAGCTCAAGCCGATTGTCGTCATCAACAAGATTGACCGCCCCGAAGCGCGAGTTGACGAAGTTTACGACGAGGTGCTTGAACTGTTCATGGAACTTGACGCGGACGACGAACAGCTTGACTTCCCCGTCATTTACACCGCGGCGAAGCAGGGCATTGCCAAACGCGACATTCACGACGACAGCAAAGACCTTCAGCCGCTCATGGACACGATTTTGAAAGAAATTCCCGCGCCCGAAGGCGAACTTGACGCGCCGTTACAACTTGTCGTCACCACGCTTGAAGCTGATGATTACGTCGGCAAAATCGCCATCGGTCGCGTTCAACGCGGCAAAATTCATTCGGGCGAAACGATTGCGCTTATGAGCGAGCACGGCGTCAAGAAAGCCAAAGTCGGCAAAGTTTTCACTTACGACGGCTTGAACCGCGTCGAAACGCCCGTTGCCGAAATGGGCGAGATTGTCGCGTTGACGGGCTTGAGCGAAGTTTCAATCGGCGATACCGTTGCCGACGCCGAACAGCCCGAAGCGTTGCCGTCAATCCGCGTCGACGAGCCGACGTTAAGCGTAACCTTCGGCGTTAACACAAGTCCTTTCGCGGGACAGGAAGGTCAATTCGTCACCAGCCGCCACATTCGCGACAGACTCTTCAAGGAAGCCCAAACGAACGTTGCTTTGCGCGTCGAGGAGACCGACTCCGCCGACGTGTTCAAAGTCAGCGGGCGCGGCGAACTTCACCTGTCGATTTTGATTGAAACAATGCGGCGCGAAGGTTACGAAATGCAAATCGGCAAGCCCGAAGTCGTCTACAAAATCGTTGACGGGCAACGTTACGAGCCGATTGAAAATTTGACCGTCGAAGTGTCGCAAGATTACATGGGCACCGTCATGGAGTCGCTTGGTCGCCGCAAAGCCGAACTTAAAAACATGCAGAACGTCGCGGGCTATATGCGGCTGAACTTCCTGATTCCCGCACGCGGATTAATCGGCTTTCGGTCGGAACTTTTGACTTCCACACGCGGCAACGGAATTATGAATCACGTCTTCCACGGCTACGAACCGTACAAAGGCGACATTCCGGGACGTTCACGCGGAAGTTTGGTTGCCTTCGAGCAGGGCGAAACGACGGGCTACGGCATTTTCAATCTGCAAGATCGCGGCGTCATGTTCATTGAACCCGGTCAGAAAGTTTACGAAGGCATGATTGTCGGCGAAAACTCCCGCGACATGGACATCGACATCAACCCGTGCAAGCAGAAACATCAAACCAACATCCGCGCCAGCAACAGCGACGAGGCGATTCGGCTTGTCCCGCCGCGAATCATGAGCCTTGAACAGGCAATGGAGTACATCAACGACGACGAACTTGTCGAAGTCACGCCGACCGCAATTCGCCTGCGCAAAGCGATTCTTGACCGTACGACACGCGGACGAGCCGCCAAAAACGCACGCAAGTAAGGTTTCAGGTTTGGAACTCCGAGCACGTCACTCAAACTTTCGCTGCGCCCGACGAATCGACCGTTGACGTGCCCGACGAATCGACTGTTGACGTGCCCGACGAATCGACCGTTGACGTGCCCGACGAATCGAAGCCAAAGCGTTGCGCAAACTTCGTCGCCGCTCGAAGAAGCTCAAAGATTTTCTTTACGATTGAAGGATTATCCGCCACCACAGCGAAAGTTGCAAAAAATTTCTCGATAAAGGCGGTGTCGGTCATGACAGAAAACCCAAACACAATCGAAACGGGCGACGTTGAAATTTATCTGGAGGAAGTCAAGCGAATACCGCTGCTCTCCGCGCAGGAATTTCACACGCTGTTGATTCGGGCGGCGAGCGGCGACGAAGACGCTCAACTCGAACTTGTCAACGCGAATCTGCGCTTGGTCGTCGACGTGGCGAAAAATTACGTCGGGCACGGCACGGCGTTTTCGGACTTGATTCAGGAAGGTAACGTCGGTTTAATCAAGGCGGTCAAAAAGTTCAGCACAAAAGGTTCCGCCACGTTCACCGAGTACGCCGAAACTTGCATCGAAGCGGCCATTGTCCGCGCTCTTCGCGAATCGGAACAAAGCGAACTTTCTTTGGACACGCCGGTTGACGAACGCGCTTACGTTGACCGCGACAAGTTTGCCGTCGAAGGCGATTTCGTCGAAGGTTTGACGCTTGCGGACTTTGTCGAAGACGATACGCCGACGCACTTTGACCGCTTGAGTTTTTCGCAACTTCGCGAACTTCTTGGCGAGGCAATGAGTTCTTTGTCCGCGCACGAGAAAAAAATTTTGTCGCTGCGTTTCGGCTTGGAAGACGGGCGGGCGCGTTCACTTGATGATGTTGCGAAAATTTTC
>CAMUZU010000045.1 GCA_947165295.1 uncultured Selenomonadales bacterium
CGATACGTCGGCAAGCCAAGCCCGTTGATGAAGTTGAAAATTTCTTCGCGGTCAATCGTCGACGAAACTTGCGGGCGGATTGTCAGCGTCTGAAACTTTTTTTCGCCTGAAGACTGCGCGTCAATTTGCGTCACCGAGCCGAGTTCCAAGCTTTGCAGTTCGTCAAGAATTTTGTTCACTGTGTCGCGGTCGAATTGCGGCAGGAACAGCTGAACTTCGTTGAGCGTTTCGTCGTCGGTGATTCGTTTGTGCAGCGGCGTGCGAATCATGCGCCCGATAAGTTGAGCGATATACGTTGCGTCGACGGCGCGGCGGAATGACATCATCGTTTCGGCACGCGGACAATCCCAGCCCGTCGACAAACTTTCCTTGAACAGCACGACTTTGATTCGTTCGTCGGCGGAAATCTTCGACGCCTCGCGGTAAACGACGTTGAGCCCGTTAATCGTCAAGTTCGCGCCTTCGCCGAAAGTGTGAACGACTTCGCCGACATGAAATTTCGTGTCCGCCGCCTCCGAAATAATCTTCAAGCACTCGTCAAGGTTCGTGTCGGAAATTTTGTTGCCCGTGCCGCTTTGAACTTGCACAATAAAAATCGGCTTGACTTCGTGTCGTCGCCAAGCCCTGCACCTGTCAAGCCAATTGAGCGTCGCCGCGTGCAACATCGACATATCGCGTTCGCCTTCGTCGGGGTAAATGACCAAAATCCTGTCTTTGAGCAAGCCGGCTTGTCGCACGTCGTCAACGGGAACTTCGCAGGGATTTATCGCCGCGCCCGAATTCTTGACAAGTTCGTTGAAGCGTTCGATCGTCGCCGAAACTCCGACGGTTACGGGCAACGGCTTAAGTCCGTCGTCGACACTGCCCTTTATGAATTTCTGCATGACGGTCAGCTGTTCGCGAACATTGCGTGCGCCGCGGTGTGCCTCGTCGATTATCAGATACAGTCTGTCGAATTTCGTTTCGGCCGTGCGTTGACTGAATGACAGTTTAACGAAAAACAATCCTTTGACAAAATGCCAAAGGATTGTTCACAAGAGTTGTTCTCGGATGGCGACGGTACCAATCATCTTGCCCGGAGAAAATCATTTTGGGAACGGCCGACTTCAGTAGCCGACAAGCAAAATTCCCTTCAGCGGAAGTTTTATCCGATTCGATATGTACAGCACCTCCAAAAACGTGTAGACGGTCTTGAAGTCTTTTTGCCCGCGATATTCGTTGCGGACAGCCAAAACCAAATATTCCGTGCCGAACATCATGCACGCTTGAAAGATATCTTTGAGGAACTGATTGTTTGCGGTTGCCCTGCCGGCTTCGACTTCGATAACGATTTTGCCGTCGCCGCTCAAGGCGTCAGCATTGAAAGACTTTTCGACGCTATTATTCAGCCCGAACAGAACGGGAACAGTTATTTTTTCGGCCAAAGATTTACCCGTTTCGACCGTGAAGCTCAGACTTTCAAGACGCGGCGCGATTATGTGTAAAACTTCGTTGGACTCCAGGTTTTTCATGTCGGAACGGATTTTTTGGTACTCGGCGGCGAAACAATCAATCACGTCTTGAATTTCTTTCGTGACGGCGTGGTAACGCGGGAACAGCTGATAATTTAACATTGATGCAACTCCTTTTCGTAAGTGATGAGTTTCGCGTCCCGAAGTTCGGCGGGCTTGTCGGGATTTTTTAGCTTCACGTCGACGATTCTCAGTGCGGGAGAATTTCTTTGCAGTTCGGCAAGCTTTGCGCGGTTATCCAAAGTCAACCACTTTTCCGCGTTGATGATGCACATAAAATTAAATTCGGCATGAAAATTTCTCTTGTGAACGTAATCGAAAGCACGCCACGGATTTTCAATTTCGCACGCGGCAAACTTCGTGTGAGTTATTCCGAGCGGATCCGTAAGTTTCAATGCCGCCGACTTGTAAACTTTTTCCGAGGCGCAATAATCCAAGCCGTAAACCATGCACAGATGTTTCAGGCGATTGCCGTTGACGACGCCGACGATGTAAATCATATCTTTTTCCGACCAAACTTCGGCGTTTCGGCAAGCTTCGGAGATGAGCGGACTTGAACTTTTGAGGGTGTGTTTGGGATAACTGCTGTTTAGAGCCAACGCGGCATCGGGCGATTCGATTTTTTTGACTTCGCCGGCGTCGCCGTTTCGCAACATGAAATCGGGCGGGTTGTTTTTGTTGCCGAGCCACGAAAAAACTTCGCTCCATCTTTGCAGACGTTCGGTTTCGGTGCAAGTGAACGTATCTGCGAAAAGATTTTTGACGTAGACTTCCAACGCGTCGCCTTGAATGTTTACACGATTGTTGCCGATTGTTGAAGTCGTCAACTTGAAATGATTTCCTTTGACGAGCGTGACGACGGCGTCAATTATGTTTGTCATCGAATCACCTCCGTCAAAAATTTTTTCAATGATAGCTGAACGCGGTACCTGTGTCAATTAAAACATACCCGCTTATTGAATCAGCCGTGTCAAGCCGGGATAAATCGCTTCGCCCAGTCGCGTGACGCAGATTAAATCTTGTCGGCTGAACTCGAAAGTTTTTTTGTCGCGAGCGCAAAAGATTTTGTCGCCGTCAATGTCGGTGACGCGAAAAGTTTTGTCGATGTCGCCAACCTTCGCGACGAGCGAATTTTTTTTGACGGGCAAGTCGGCACGCGGAAAAAATTCGGCACTCGACTCGAAGACCAGCCCGAAAGTTTTTTCGTCGCGCAGTTTGTTGAATTCGGCCTGAAGTTGCCCGCGCAGTTTGTCATCTTGAACTTGAGCGATAAGTTCATGCAGGGCTGCCAATTAAATCACCTCCGTGAAAATTTTTCGGTTGCAAGTTGTTTCAAAGCCGCGCCGTTGACCTTGCCGCTGCCGAGCAAGGGGAAACTTTCGCAGAACTGAACGCTGACTTTATACACGCGCAGACGACTTCGCCGAAAAAATCATCGGGCACGCCGACAACCTTCGCGTCGGTGACAAAATCGAATTCGGTCAACGCCCGTTCAATTTCGGCGGGATAAACATTTTCGCCGCCGCAAATAATCAACTCTTTGATTCGGCCGGTCAAGTGCAAGTAGCTGTTCGCGTCCAAGTTGCCCAAGTCGCCCGTGTGAAGCCAGCCGTCCGCGTCAATCGGTTGTTCGTCCGCGTCAAGTTTGTAATAAGCAGTCATCAAGTTGAAGCCGCGCACGAGAATTTCGCCGACTTCATCGACAGGACAATCAATGCCCGTTTCGCGGTCGACGATTTTTATTTCGACGTTTTTGACGGGCTTGCCGACGGTGTGCAGAATATTTTCGACGCTGTCATTGTAAGTGGTGATGCTCACGGGCGCCATTTCGCTCAAGCCGTAACTCGACAGGAAATGATTGTGCAACGTTCACGCGAAACCAAATCCAAAATTGTATTCGTGCGAATATCCTTCGGCAGGTAAATCGTCGAACCCGCCATTGCGTTTGCGAAAATTCCCGCGACAAGCCCGAAGATGTGGAGAACGGCAGAATCATGCAAGTTTTGTCGTCGGGCGTATTCATTCAGGCGCGTGTGAAAATCTTTGTCGCGTTGAATCAAATCGTGCATTTCGCCGTAACAAAAATGCGTCGCGTCCGCATAATCAATGAGCGCGGCAATTTCTTTGACGCACAGGTTGAAGTTGACGAGCACGGCAATCGCGCCGAGTTTTTGAATCGCGTAAATGTCCTGTCACGAAAATTTTTCGCCGTCGGACACGAAACAAATTTCGTCAGCAGAATCAGTCGCCTTGTCGCGCAGAAATTTTTTGAACGGCACGCGAATATCGTTCGACTTTTCGGGTGCGTCGACTTAATTGATCGGTTCGGAACTGTTCGGTGCATTGGAAGCGCGTTCAATCTGAATAAAGTTCGTGAAGCCCGTCATCTTGAAGATTGAATAAACTGCGCGGCTCACGTTCACAATTTGCATGTCGACGAATTTTTTTCGGCAGATCAAAATCTCGCGCAGACCTGCCGACGAAATGTAATCCACGCCGCCGAAATCGAAGACGATGTTGCCGAAGCCCGTCGAAAGTTGGTTGACTTCCTTGCGAAAAGTTTCGGCTGTCGCAATGTTGATTTTTCCCGCGACGTAAATTTTCAGTTGATTGATGTCGATTGTTTTGGCAGTGATTTTCATGGCGGCTCCTTCCTGCGGCGCAAATTTTACAAACCGCATTGCACACGATAGAATTTTTGCGGAAATTCTTGAAAGCAGGTGTTTACAATGAAACGCGAACTTCTTAACGACGCCGAACTTAAAATTGTAACGGGCGGCGCACGAACGGCGCTGAATCTCGCCGAACTTGTCCCCGTAAAGCGCGGCAGTTTCACGCAAAAGCTTAAAGGAATTTTTCAAAGAATGCAACTTGACTAAGGCGGCTCTCTATTTTGGTTGAAACACTCGGAAGTTACGCACAAAATCACGTCAATCTGTTGAAGAAGTCGGACTACATCAATCCCGCGCTTTACGAAGAGTACGGCGTCAAAACCGCTTGCGCAACGCGGGCGTCCTTGCGGGCTTGACGAACATTTCCAAAATCGTCGCGACCAAATTTGTCGACGGCAAGAAGAAATCCTGCGACGACGAACTTGTCGAATTCAAAAAAGTTTTGGCGAAGCGTGCACGTTCCCGCCGCATTTCGTCCGCGACATCATCATGAAGGCTCCGACGGGCGACATAATGAAATCGATGATGCGCAGTATCCTTGCGTATTCGTATTACGACACGAACGCGCTTGATACTTCCGTCGGCAACGTCCTGCGTCAATGTATCGAGTTGATAAGCACGTTCCCACTGTTCGCAGCTTACGCTTAACACTCGTACAACCACTACAAAAAAGGCGGCTCCATGTACATTCACATGCCCGACCCGAAAATTTCTGCGGCGGAAAATTTGTTGAGCATTCTTCGTCCCGACAGACAGTACACGCCGCTTGAAGCGAAAGTTTTGGATACCGCGCTGCTTTTGCACATGGAACACGGCGGCGCGAACTTGAAGTTTATCAGCATGATGGGCAACATCCGCGAACACGTCAACGATTGGCACGACCGCGACGAAGTTGCCGCTTACATTGAGAAAATCGTCAACAAAGAGGCGTTCGACCGCACGGGTCTTGTTTACGGCATGGGGCATGCGGTTTATTTGTTCAAAACACTGAACATCCCGATACCGTACATGCTCGGCGGAATTGTCGTAACGTTCGTCGCCAAAACTTTCATAAGGCGAACTCTTGTCGTGACTCACGTTGGTACCGCTCGTTTGCCGGGACGTTTCGTCGGGAAAAAATTTCACCTGCCGACAAAACAGTTGCCGGGGTCATGAAACTTCGCTCGACACTTCCGAATTTGCTTTTCGGCAACGCGGCAATGATTGCAACAAGCGTCGCAATGGCGGTGTTCTTGTCGCCTTTTGCGATTAACCGGTACTTCAAGAAAACCGAAGCCCCGTCGCAAACGACTTGACTGCAATAAAAAATTCCCCGTCAACTTGGCGAGGAATTTTTTTGTGTGCGCGAACGTTAAACTTCGCGATAAAAGCTGTCGCGTTCGGTCGGCACGTAACCTGTCTCCGAAATGATTTTGCGCAACTTGTCGACGGAAATTCCTGCGGAAGACTTTGCGCCCGCCGCGTGAATGATTTTTTCTTCGCCGATTGTGCCGTCAAGGTCGTCCGCGCCGAAACTCAAAGCAAGCTGTGCGACGGGCAACGTCAACATGACCCAAAACGCCTTGAAGTGATCGAAGTTGTCAAGCGCAAGTCGGGCAAGCGCGAGCATTTTTAAATCTTCCCACGAGCCGACGCGTTGAAGTTTGAATTGTTCGCCGAGCCGCGTGTTTTCGGGGTGGAACGGGAACAGCATCATCGCCATAAATCCGCCCGTTTCGTCCTGCAGGTCGCGCAACTTGATTAAATGTTCGACGCGTTCGCGAATCGTTTCGACGTGCCCGAACATCATTGACGCGTTCGTTCGCAAGCCGAGTTTGTGAGCCGTGCGCATGACTTCAAGCCACTGTGACGCCGAACATTTCTTCGGGCAAATAATTTCGCGCACACGGTCGGACAAAATTTCCGCTCCGCCGCCCGCAAGCGACGTGACACCCGCGTCAATCAGTTCGCGCAAAACGTCCGCGAAACTTTTGCCGCTGATTTGGCTGAAGTTGACAATCTCCACGGGCGTGAAGGCGTTAATCCCGACGTGCGGCAGAATTCGTTTGACGAGCTTGACGGCGTTGACGTAATATGCGAAATCTTTCGTCGGGTGAAGCGCGCTTACGATATGAATTTCGCTGACACCTGACACCTGACACCTGACCACTTGTTCCACGTCGGCAAGTTCGAGCGTGAAGGCGCGATTTGAGCCGCTTTGACAGCTGAACGCGCACAACGGACAGTTCGCACGACAAACGTTCGTCAAGTTCACGTGGCGGTTGACCGTGTAAAAAACTTTCTTGCCGGTCTTGGACTCTTTGACGCGCCGCGCAGATTCCGCCAGATACAAAAGGTCGTTCTCTTCGTAAAGCGCAAGAATTTCGTCGGCAGTCAATCGCCCGCCTGAAGAAATTTTGTCGTGCGCCGAAGTCAACGTTTTCATTTAATCGCCTCCGTGACAAGTCGCAACGCTGACCGGCCGTCATGGATGACGGCCGCCGTCGCCCGTCGCACGATACAGGATGTATCGTAGCGGGCGCAGCTTTCTTTGCTACTTTCTTTCGCTGCCGAAAGAAAGTAGACCACAAACAAACAAGTTCGGTGAAACGTCGCGCTGCTCATTTAATCGCCTCCGTCACAAGTCGCGGAATTCGTCCCGCGTCGCGAATCAGCTTGATTATGTCGTCCTGAGCGAGTGCCCGCGGTGAAGTCGCGCCCGCGTCGTGCAAAATGTTTTCGCGGTGAATCGTGCCGTCAATGTCGTTGGCGCCGAAACTCAACGCAACCTGCGCGACGGGCACGGTGAGCATGACCCAATATGCCTTGATGTTCGGGAAGTTGTCGAGCATGAGCCGCGAAATCGCAATCGTCTTAAGGTCGTCGAACATTGACGTTTGCTTGATGTCGCCCTCAAGCGCGGTGTTCTTCGGCAGGAACGGGAAGCAAATGAACGTTCGGAAGCCGCCCGTTTCGTCCTGAAGTTCGCGCAGTTTAATCAGATGTTCGACGCGCTCCGCAAGCGTTTCGATGTGCCCGTAAAGCATTGACGCGTTGGTCGGCAGTCCGAGCTTGTGCGCGGTTCGTGCAACGTTCAACCACTGCGACGCGGAACATTTATTCGGACAAAGCAAATTTCGCACACGGTCGGTCAAAATTTCAGCTCCGCCGCCGGCAATCGCCTGCAAGCCCGCCGCTTTCAGTCGACGCAGAATTTCTTCGACGCTCAAGCCCGAAATGTCCGCGAAGTGTTGAATTTCAACGCCCGTGAAACCTTTGACGTACAGCGCGGGAAATTTCGCGTGCAAGGTCTCGACGAACGCCAAATAATTCTCGAAAGTCCACGTCGGGTGCAGGCCGCTGACAATGTGCAGTCCGACAAGATTCGGGTCGCGGCTTGCTTCGGCGACAAGCTTAATCGCCTCGTCAAGCGTCATTGCGTAAGCCTTGCGGTCGTCGGCGTTTCGCCCGAACGCGCAGAACTTGCAACGCGACACACAAATATTCGTCAAGTTTACGTGGCAGTTGACGTTGTACAAAACTTCGTCGCCGCAAAGTCTCTTGCGCACGAAATCCGCCAACGCGCCGAGCCAACTAAGTTCGTTGCAAGCAAACAAAGTTTCGCCGTCTTCGCGAGTCAAACGTTCGCCGCGCAAAACCTTGCGTTCAATTCGTTCAAGATCTCCCGTTACAAACAAGTTAAACTACCTCCGTCGATAAAGTCGCGAACATTTTAGCACAGGCGGAAATTTTTTTCGCGACGCGTGTAACGAAACTTGCCGATGTGCGTATAAGGCACAGAAAACAAAATCACACATTTGAAAGGCGGTAATCACCATGACGAAAGAAATCCTCACCAACGAAATCCTCAACGACGCTGAACTCGAAAACATCAGCGGCGGCACGGTCGCACAGTTTGAAGAAATTTATTCCGCGCTGGAAAAACAAGCCGGCGTTGCGGGCGACATTTCCAACGGACTGCGCAAGATTCTGAGCTCACTGCCCGGCGGCGATATCGGCACGGCGGTTTGGCGCAATGCGGCGGCACCTATTGCCGAAAAAGCCTTGAAAGACTGCTACGGTATCGACGCGTACATCAGCATCGGTTGGCTCGGCACGGGCTTCCGCGAAAGCGGCAACCGCTACAGCAAGGACGGCAAATCTTTGACGCACGCCGAAGTTCTCAACATCATTGCCGCCTGACATGAAAGACGACACACACGTACCAAAATAAATCCCTCGACACAACGTCGGGGGATTTTTAATTGCGACGGAAGTTCCGGCCATCATGGATGACGGCCGCCGCCCGCGGTTGAAACAGGATGTTTCATCTGCGGGCTGTTTTCTTTTGGTTACTTTTCTTTTGCGCCAAAAGAAAAGTAACACAACCGTCACGTCGGGGGATTTTCAGTTGCGTCGAAAAATATTTTCACGCGTCCGAAAAATTTCATGTCAAACCTGAAACAAACCTGATATAATCGTCGCTAAAAGGAGGTTGAGCGCGTTGCCTGATTTTCTGAAGAAAGCGTTTGACAAATTCGACATACTGATTATATTGGCGGCAGTGTTTCTGTTCGGCCACTTCGATTACGACAACCTGTCGCTGATCGACAAACTCTACATGGCGTCGTTTGTAGCGTGGGGCGTCATGAAAGGCATTCGGATTTACATTCTCTTCCGCAACGAGCGGGACGACAAATAGGGAATAGAACGAGTTTGACAACCTACCTACTCCCTAGTTCTACTCCCCGGTTCTAAAAGAAAGGATGATTCAATGAAACAAATTTTCTTAACCGTGCTCATGCTTGCGACGCTGATTTTCGGCGGTTGCGGCGGTCAATCTAAAAACGAACCGTCAAGCAAACCCGACGTTAAAGACGAGCCGAAAGTCGAAGCGTCCGCCAACGTCAAAGGCGACCTGAAAGTTTCCATGCTCAATGTCGGGCAAGGCGACGCGATTTTGATTCAGACCGGCAAGCAAACGATTCTTGTCGACACGAGCGACACCGACGAACGCGACCTTCTGGTCAGCGAACTTGAAAAACTTTCCGTCACGAAGATTGACAAACTCATCTTGACGCACCCGCACGCCGACCACATCGGCAGCGCGAAAGCTTTGATTAATCCGAGCAACAAGGAACTCAAGGCGAACCCGTATCTCGAAAAAATTTCCGTCGCCGAAGTTTACGATAACGGCATTGCCTCGACTTCACCGCTGTACAAAAGTTACATGAAGGCCGTCGACGTCAAAGGTATCGTGCACAAAAGCTTGAAGGCGGGCGACGAACTCGACTTCGGCAACTCCGTCAAGTTCAAAGTGCTTTACCCGACCAAAGACATTGTCAGCGCGGTCAACGGCGGGCAAAAATCCGACCCGAACAATGAATCCGTCGTCGGCAAACTCACGTACAAAAAATTTTCCATGATGTTCACGGGCGACGCCGAAAAGAAAGTTGAATCCGAACTTTGGGCGGACAACGACAGCAAAGTTCTCAAATGCGACATCTTGAAGGCCGGCCACCACGGCAGTTACACCGCGTCGACGGAGAATTTCGTCAAGACCGTCGCGCCGAGTTACGTCTTGATTTCCTGCGGCCCCGAAGAGGAACGCCGCAACACTTACGGGCACCCGCACTTGGATCCGCTTGAAAATTACATCGCGCAGGGGCTTGACGCGAAACACATTTTCTGCACGCGCTGGAACGGCACAATCACTGTCACAAGCGACGGCAAGAATTTTTCCGTCACGCCCGAACGAACGGAGGATTGGCTTGACAAATGGCTTGCTCAAAAGAAACGCGACAAAAAGAAGTGACCGCGTACCTTGACCGAATCGAACCGCTTGAAGACGGCACTGCGACGGCGGTTTTCCTTGTCGAAGACGACGAAGACGAGTACCGCGAATTCACGTTGCCCGCGGACTTTTTGCCCGAAGACGGCGGCGAAGGCGAATACTTGACGCTGAAAATTTCCCGCGACGCTGAATCGACGCAAAAGCTTGCGAAGTTCACGCGCCTTGAACAGCTTGAAGACGGCACTGCGACGGCGGTTTTTACGCTTGAGGACGAGTACCGTCAATTCACGTTGCCCGCAGACTTGTTGCCCGCTGACGTCGACGAAGGCGAATATTTGACGCTGACAATTTCCCGCGCCGAAGAAACTTCCGACGCGAAAGTTGACGGTGACGCCGAATGAATTTTAAAATCGTCGGCGTGTTCGTGTTGCTGATAATTGCCGTCGTCGTCGCGGTGAAATTTTCTCAACCGCAGGAACCGCCGCCCGCAACCGTCAACGAAACTGCGCCGACTGCACCGACCGTTACGACCGATTCGTTCGTCGAAGTTTCGCAGATTGTCCCGGCAATGTCCGGCATGACCAAAGAAACTCGCGGCATTGTCACCGTGCTCAACGAAAGCAAAGACAACGTTTTCTTCACGGTCAAAGACGCGACGACCGACAAGACGATTAAAGCCGTCATGTTCGCCAAAACCAACCGCGACGACCCCGAACGCAAGGAAATGTTACTCAAAAGCCGCGACAACAATTCCGTCGTGCACCTCAAAGGCGAAATTGACATCTACAAAGGCGAACTCGAAATCAAAGTTTGGCAAGTGTATGAAAAGTGAACTCACGGCGACGGTTTTAATCGCGACGACTGCGGGCGTGCTTGTGCTGACTCATGACGACTTCGCTTTGTCGGCAACGATATTCGCCGTCGGATTCGCGTTTTGCCTGTACGAAGTCTTGCGGCGGAAAAATCTTGAAGCGACAGTTCAAACGCATTGGCTGTTGCTTGCGATAATTTCGGGCGTCGCGGCTTACGAGTTTTATTCGACCGCAATGCTGTTCTTGACGGCGGTGTTTGCAATGCGCTTTGCCGTGTCGCTGATTCGTCGCGGCGAAACTGAAGAAATTTCGTCGGTCGTCGGAAAGTTGCAGGCGGCGCACGTTCGGGAACTCGACCGAATTCGTCAAGCGTTGACGGCGGACTTTCAAGCTGAAGTTTCGCGGCTCACGGCAGACAACGTCTTGACAGTCAACGAGTATCAACGGCAACTTGCGAATCTGCGCGCCAACCTGGACGAAAGTCACCGCAAGAAAATTTCCGAGCTTGAAGCCCGACATCAAGCCGCGTGCCTCAAGCTAAAGAAAACTTTTTCCGCGAATGAGGACGCCTTCATCGACGAGCTTGACAAACTTGAAGCCGCGAAGAAACTTGCCGAAGCCGAACTTGCCGCGCTCAAAGACACGACGTTGACGAACCTGCGCGAACGCCTTGCCGACCAAGACGAATACATCCGTCAACTTGAAACCGAGCGTTCGCAAAATCGGATTTACACCAACGGCAAACTTCATGAGCTTTTGCGCAACACCTTGAACGACGCCAAAGTTGAAGTTGACATTATGTCGCCGTGGGTGAATTTCCGAATCGTCAACTACGACTTGCAAGATAAAATCGAGCGGCTGTTGAAACGCGGCGTCGTAATAAAGTTGGCTTACGGCATCGGCAACGACGAGTACGGCAACGCCAAGGCGCGAAATGAACAAGTTCAACAGACGGTTGAAATTCTTCAACGCAAGTTCAGTCGCTACGAAAATTTTCGCGTCAAGAAAATCAGTTCTCACGGAAAAATTTTCATCTGCGACGACAAGTTTTACGTTTTGACGAGCATGAATCCGCTTTCCAACGACGGCACAAGCTGGGAAGAAATCGGCGAGCTGTCGACCAATCGCGAAAACCTCATCGAGTACCGCAAAAAATATTTTATGTTTTGACTGCCCTCAAACTGGAGGAATGATTTTGCTGAAAAGAATTCTAACGTGCCTGTGTATGTTCGTCGTTTTGACGTGCGCGACAACCGCGTTCGCCAAACCCGCCGAGCTGACGGGCATAAACGCCTTCGACGTGGACGACGACACCTTACGAATTGAAATTTCTTATCGCGGCGGCAAACTCTTCGACGACAATGTTTCGGTTGACGAGACTTCGGGCATTGTTCGCGTCGACTTGGACAACGCTTTGCCGGGACGAATCAGCCGTGCGTCGGGCGCGAAAATTCAATCCGACGTTAAAGACATCGTCGAAAAAATCACCGTCAACGAGACCAAAGCCCGTCACACGCGAATTCAAGTTTTCCTTGCGACGGAACCCGAAGCCGTCAACGTGTCGCTTGAACCCGCCGATTCAGCCGCGAAGAAAGATGCCCGCGTTATCGTCGACGTGAAGAAAACTTTCGCCGAACCCGAACCCGCCGACATGTCGGGAAACTTCAACGGCGGCGGACGCGTGATTGTCATTGACCCCGGACACGGCGGCTCCGACGCGGGCGCGATTGGTCCCACGGGTGTCAGCGAAAAATCCGTGTCGCTTGCCGTTTCGCTCAAGGCGCAGAAACTTTTGACCGCCAACGGTTATCGCGTCGTCATGACCCGCACGACCGATGTTGACGTTGCCGCGCCGGGTGTGTCCGACGCAACCGAACTTCAAGCACGCGTGGACAAGGCTCCGCCCAACGCCGCAGTTTTCATCAGCGTTCACTGCAACGCTTTTTCCAACGGCAACGCAAACGGCATGGAAACTTACCACGCGCCGACCGCCGTTCAAGGCAGACGACTTGCCACCTTGCTCAACGAAGAACTCGAACGACTCGGCGGGCTGAACAATCGCGGTGTCAAAGGCGCACGCTTCTACGTCATGACCCATTCCAAATGTGCCGCGTCGCTTATCGAACTGGGCTTTATCACCAACCCACGCGAAGAAAAATTGTTGGCAAGCGACGACTACCAGCAGAAACTTGCGCAGGCAATCACTAACGCCGTAAACCGCTACTTCAGTCAAGGAGGCTTCAATTAATCGTGAAGAAAATTTTTGTATCGGCAACGCTCGCGCTCGTCATGTTGGTTTCGGGTTGTCAACAGCAACCGCAAGGTGAATTGCCCGTCGCGCCCGAAAAACCCGCACAAGTCGCTCAAGACGTGAAAGTCAAGCCGCTTGAACCGCCGCCGCTTAAACCCGTCAAGCCCGTCGAAGGCGACAAGCAATCGCCGCCATCGCCGACAGAAACGTTGCCTGCACAAAGCATGCGCGTCAAAGTTTATTACCCCGACGATTCGGGCGTGCACCTGGTTGAAGTTGAACGCAAAATCAACGTCGAACACGAAGGCGAAAAATATCTTGCCGCCGTTGAAATGTTGCTCGACGAACCTTACGAAGAAAACCTGACGACGATTTTCCCGAAGACTGCAAGTATCCGCTCCGTCACCGTTGCCGACGGTTTGGCGACGGTTGACCTTGACGGCTCAATCGTCAAGCACATGGTCGGCGGCTCCACCGGCGAAGAATTTCTCGTCGGCTCGATTGTCGACACGCTGACGAATTTCCCCGAAGTCACGAAAGTCAAGTTCCTCGTCGACGGCAAGGAGATCGAAACGCTGTCGGGGCACATGGACTTGAGCACGCCGCTTGAACGCATGGACGGCCTGCTCGAATAACGCACGCGAAAAAATCGGCGCGGAAGTTTCGGCTTCTGCGTCGATTTTTTGTTGCTCACTTGCACGAACGATTCATGCGCAAAAAGTCATATCGGCATGAAAAATTACGACTTCCGCGAAGTTTTCTTGACTGCGAATTAAAGTCAACTGAACCGTCGGTTAAATCGCGGCGCTTCTAAAGTTCGTTTAATTTGGCGCTTTTATAACTGCGCCCGTAAACAGGATGTGACTTCGCGGAGTTACGAAATAAAACTTTTTGGAGGAATTCTCTCATGAACGAAACGCTTGACACCCAGACCCCCGAAACCACCGACACGACGATTGACACCACGGACACGGCGCAAATGCCGACCTTCGACGCAACGCAAATGCCGCAGTTCAACGCTTCGCAAGCACCGCAGTTCAACGCAACGCAAATGCCGCAGTTCAACGCTTCGCAAGCACCGCAGTTCAACGCAACGCAAATGCCGCAGTTCAACGCTTCGCAAGCACCGCAGTTCAACGCAACGCAAATGCCGCAAGTCGACGCGACTCAAATGCCGCAAGTCAACGCAACGCAAATGCCGCAGTTCAACGCAAGCCAAATGCCGCAGTTCAACGCAAGCCAAATGCCGCAAGTCGACGCAACGCAAATGC
>CAMUZU010000046.1 GCA_947165295.1 uncultured Selenomonadales bacterium
GATCCGCCCGGAACTCGAATCCGGGACACCCTGATTAAAAGTCAGGTGCTCTACCAACTGAGCTAGCGAATCAAACCAACGTAGCGTAATATAGCACACCTTCACGAACTTTGCAAGGGGTTTTTAAAATTTTTTTTTGCAACGTCCGACGGCGTGCTCGTCAAAAATTTTTCAGATACAGTTGCTATATTGACGGAAAATATTTTTCAGAAACGGAGATGTTCACAGATGAACGCGTTGAAGTTTTTCACGGCAATTATTCTCGGCGCGGCAATCATTCTCGGCTCGGCGTGTCAAAGCGCGTCCGCCGAAAAAAAGATTTACATCAACTTGGCAAGCCGTCTTATGCTTTTCTTCGACGGCGGCACGAAGTTGGCGGTTTATCACCTCGGCGTTGGGAAAGTCAGCACGCCGACCCCGACGGGTTATTACAAAATCCAAACGAAAGAAATTGACCCGCCGTGGATTGACCCGTCCGACCCGGAATACGAAGTGCCGTCGGGTCCCGACAATCCGCTCGGTTATCGATGGATGCAACTTGAAGGCAACTACGGCATTCACGGCACGAACCGTCCCGAAAGTATCGGCGGCTACGTGTCGAACGGTTGCATTCGCATGAACGAACGCGACGTTGAGGAACTTTTTGACGCGGTCACAATCGGCACGCCCGTCGAAATCACGTACAACCGAATCGTCGTCGAGAAGACGCCCGAAGGTGACGTGGTCTATTACATTTACCCCGACGGCTACGGCTGGCAGAATATTAACGTCGCCGACGTGGCGAAGTGGCTCGAACCTTACGGCGTGCTGGCATTCGAGAGCGACTACGACATTTCGCAGAAGATTGAGGCGTCCGACGGCGAACCGACTTTTATCGGCAAGCCGTACAACGTCGAAGTCAACGGACAGCTCACGCAACCGACCGACGCCAACGACACGCGTTACTTTGCAAAGGCCGTCCTGCGCGAAGGCATTTCGTATCTGCCCGTCGTGCCCATTGCGAAGATTTTGCGCGTCAAGCTTGAGTGGTACCCGAAGCAGTCTTCGATTAAGACGAAGTACGGCAGCGCGTTCTGTTACGAAAAGAAAGGTCAACTCTACTGCAACGCCGACGACGCGACGGTTTTGTTCAACTTGGAAGGCGGCCTGCAAACCGGCAGTGACGGCGCGAAGATCTTCCGCTTTAAGTCCGTGCCGCAAGCCTCGCCCGTTGAGCCGGTCAAGCCGCAACCCGTCAAGCCCGAACCTGTCAAGCCCGTCGACAAGCCGAAACCCAATGCGTCCAAAGTCGATGAACCGTTCAAAGACGACACGCCCAAAGTCGACACGACCGAGCCTGCGCGTCCGAAAGTCGACGAACCCGAAGTCAAAGACACGCCCAAAGTCAACGAACAATCCGACGAGGTTAAACCGTCATGAAAAAGTTTTTGATTGTCGACGGCAGCGCAATTTTTTACCGTGCGTTTTACGCCATGCCCGCGTTGACGGCTCCAAACGGCGAACCGACGGGCGCGCTTGCGGGAACTGCCAACATCCTGCTGAAAGTCCTGCGCGACGTGAAGCCCGACTTGGCGGCGGTTGCTCTCGACGCGGCGAAGAAAACTTTCCGCAACGAAATGTTCGCCGAATACAAGGCAACCCGTCAAACCATGCCCGACGACTTGGCGGCGCAACTTGTCATGCTCAAGGAGTTTGTCAACGCGCTGGGAATTAAAACTTGTGCGGCTCCCGGTTACGAGGCCGACGACGTTATCGGCACGCTGTCAAGTCAAGCCGAAAATTTTTCTGCGGACATCTTGACGGGCGACCGCGACGCCTTGCAGTTGATTGACTCGACGACACGCGTTCTGCTCACGAAGACTTCGGGCGTTGTCGTTTACGACGAACAAAAGTTCCGCGACGAATACGGCTTTGCGCCCGCGAATTTGGTTGACTTCAAAAGCCTGCGCGGCGACCCGTCCGACAACATCCCCGGCGTCAAAGGCATTGGCGACAAGACCGCCGCGAAGTTGATTCGCGACTTTGGCACGCTTGAAAACGTTTTGGCTCACCGCGACGAAATTCCGCAGAAGAAAATTCGCACGGCTCTGGAAAATTTTGCCGACGACGCCGCGTTAAGCAAACGTCTCGCGCAGATTGTTCGCGACGTGCCCAATGTGACTTTTGACGCGGAAAGTTTCACTGTCAAGCCCGACTTTGCCCGCGTCGACGAATTCTGCGACCGTTACGCGCTCAATCAGGCGAAGAAGAAAATTCACGAGCTGTTCGACAGGCCGACGCTTTTTGACGCGCCGAAAGTTCGTCCCGCAGTTGAAGTTCAGCCGTTCAACGCACGGAAAATTTTCGCGGCGGAAAGTTTGTCCGTCGCCTGTAACAAAAGCAACTCCTGCGCCGTAAAGATTTTCGACGGAGGAATTTTTTCCGCGACGCGTGCCGACGTGCAGGACATCTTCGACGGCTTCGGCGGAAAAATCGTTTTGAACGGGCTGAAAACTTTCCTGCGCGAATTCAACATTGTCGACGTGCAAAAAATTTTCGACGTGGAGCTTGCGGCGTACCTGCTTTATCCCGAACGCGACAAGGCGATTCGCGACGCGGAACTTGACATCGGCAACGGTTTGACCGCCGAAGTCACCGCGCTGGAACACGCCGCCGCACTGTACGAAAAACTTTTGGACGACGCGGAGCTGACCAAACTTTATCGCGAAATGGAATTGCCGCTGACCGAAGTTCTCGCGCAGATGGAACGTCGCGGCGTCTTCGTCGACAAAGTTCGCCTGCAACAAAAATCCGCCGACATGTCACGCCGAATTCTCGCGCTTGAACAAAAGATTTACAACCTTGCGGGCGACGCGTTCAACATCAATTCACCCAAACAACTCGCCGAAATTCTGTTCGTCAAGCTGAAATTGCCCGCCGTCAAGAAAACCAAAACCGGCTTTTCGACGAACGCGGAAGTTCTTGAAGAGCTGAAAGACCGTCACCCGATCGTTGAGGCGATTTTGAATTTCCGTGCGTTGACGAAGCTTAAATCGACGTACCTTGACGGACTTGCCAAACTTATCGGCGACGACGGACGAATTCACACCAGCTTTAATCAGACGGTCACCGCGACGGGCAGGCTGTCCAGTTCCGACCCGAACTTGCAAAATATCCCCGTGCGCACCGACGAAGGCCGCGAAATTCGTGCGCTGTTCGAGCCGCAGGAACCGTTTGACGTGATTGTCTCCGCCGATTATTCGCAGATTGAACTTCGACTGCTTGCGCACATGTCGGGCGACGCGAACTTGATTGACGCCTTCCGACGCGGGCAGGACGTTCACGCACGAACCGCCGCAGAAGTTTTCGGCGTGCCGATTGACGCGGTGACGGGCGACCTTAGACGCAAAGCCAAGGCAGTCAACTTCGGCATCGTCTACGGCATCAGCGATTACGGCTTGTCGCAGAACTTGAACATTCCGCGCAAGGAGGCCGCCGAATACATTTCGCGTTACTTCGAGCGTTATCCCGACGTGAAAAAGTTTTTGGACGCGACGGTTGCCAAAGCTCACGAAGTCGGTTACGTGACGACGCTTTTCGGCAGACGACGCATGTTGCCCGCGATTAACAGCCCGAACTTCAACTTGCGCTCTTTCGCCGAACGCACGGCAATGAACACGCCGATTCAGGGCACGGCTGCCGACATAATCAAGCTTGCAATGATTCGCGCCGAAAAAAATCTTCGCGACCTTGACAGCCGAATCATCATTCAGGTGCACGACGAACTTGTCCTTGAAGCGAAGTCGGACGAACTTGCCGCCGTCGAAAAAATTTTGCGCGACGCAATGGAAAACGTCGTTGAACTGTCCGTGCCGCTTACCGTCGACGTGCATTCGGGCGCGAACTGGTCACAAGCGAAATGACTTCGTCGAGTTACCGGCCGTCATGGATGACGGCCGCAACCGCCTGTCGCATGACGCAGGATGCGTCATAGCAGGCGCAGTTTCTTTTGGTTACTTTTCTTTGCTGCCAAAGAAAAGTAACAAGCCCGTCACGCAATGGAAAACGTCGTTGAACTGTCCGTGCCGCTTACCGTCGACGTGCATTCGGGCGCGAACTGGTCACAAGCGAAATGACTTCGTCGAGTTACCGGCCGTCATGGATGACGGCCGCAACCGCCTGTCGCATGACGCAGGATGCGTCATAGCAGGCGCAGTTTCTTTTGGTTACTTTTCTTTGCTGCCAAAGAAAAGTAACAAGCCCGTCACGCAATGGAAAACGTCGTTGAACTGTCCGTGCCGCTTACCGTCGACGTGCATTCGGGCGCGAACTGGTCACAAGCGAAATGACTTCGTCGAGTTACCGGCCGTCATGGATGACGGCCGCAACCGCCTGTCGCATGACGCAGGATGCGTCATAGCAGGCGCGGTTTCTTTTGGTTACTTTTCTTTGCCGCCAAAGAAAAGTAACGTAAGCGACAAACAATCGAAGGAGATGATTAAATGTCCGCGGCAAACGCCACAATGACAAACTTCATGAACGTATTAAAGCTCTACGCTTACGACACGACAACCGACGGCATCGCAATTCTTGACCACGCTGTCCGAACGGTTTCGCGCTTTTCGAGCCTGCGCGACGCTGTCGACAATTTCGTTTACGACATGGCGGCGGTGACGAGTACCGCAGGAGCCGTTCAAAGTCTCGCTCAGAATTGCGGCATTGTCTTGGGCGCGGATAACGATTACACTGCCGACACGGGCGCGGTCACCGGCTACAACGCGGGCAGCGGCGTCGTCAAGAACGCTCAAGACATCGTCCCCGAAAACGCGTTGCTCACGCAGGTTGCTTCTCCCGCGTCGACGACAACTTATCACACGTACACGGGCGCAGACGGCAACACGTTCGCATTCGCGCTGGTTTATCCGTCAAGCGTCTTGGAAGTTCGCGACGACGACACCGCGCCTTACGATTACCTCAACGGCTACTACGACACGAGCCTTGCGCAGAACACTTACCTGCAACCGTGGCAGTACTATTACGATTACAGTTCCGTCGTCACGGGGCAAGAGGCGATTAACGGCGTTGTCACCATGATGAAAGGTTTCGAGAACTTTTGGGCGACCGAAGGTCTCAAACTTGCTTACGATTCGTTCGGGCTTGACTTCAACGGCAAGAACCTGCACGTCGTCTTCGGGATTAACGGCGATTATCAGGCAATGACGGGGCCGACCGCTTACGACCCGGCTCACGAGAATTATTTGCCCGCCAACGATATCGAGATGGAAATTAACCTGCCAATGTACGCGACAATGGACAGTGCCGACCCCAACGGCAATACGAGCTTTGGTTACGGCAGTTATCAAAATTATTTCGACCGCACAATCGCGCACGAACTTGTTCATGCCGTCATGCAGGCAAACGGCGTCTTGAAAGAAGGCATGCCCGAATTCTTCACCGAAGGCGTCGCCGAACTTGTTCACGGGCTGGACGATTACGACGGCAATTACAGCGACTTGGTTTTGAACTTGGCAAGCAACCCGACGTATCTTGCAAATTCTCTGCCGTTCACCGAAGGCACGGGCACGAGCGAAGCTTATCCTGCGGGTTACATGTTCCTGCGCTACCTGTGCCGACAAAGTTTGAATACGAACGTACTTATCGGCAACGGAGTCAGCCCCGAAACATTCGGCTACGCGGGCGGCGAAGAAATTATCAGCGGCTTGGCGGCGGGCAGTCAAATCAACTTGAACGCGGGCATCGGGCTTTACGGCGTCACGGCGGATTCGGGCGACATGACCGTTGCGACTTCCGCCGGACAAGTTATCGTTCGCGAAGCACGCGATAAACTTATCACGTTGGCGGACTTCGTCGGCACGCCGATTGAACGCACATACTTCGCAAGTGTCGCCGGCATTGTCGACGGACGCGGTTTCACTGAAGTTGCGATTCTTCACGGCGCGGACTTCGCAAGCAACGAAATTCACGCGGGCGACGGCGGCTGTCAACTTTGGGGCGGCTCTTACGGCGACGATTTACTCTTCGGCGGCGCGGGCGCGGACGAATTTATCACGGGCGTGGCTTGCGGCAACGACTTGATTTACAACGCGGGCGCGGGCGACACAATCAACTTGGCGAACACGCGGCTTGACCAACTGCTTGCCTCGACAATCACGGCGGACGGCGTTGTCCTTCAGCTCACGGACGGTTCTGCCGTCGGAGTTGTCGGCAATGTCGGCTCGGCGTTCAGGTTCGCAGACGGCGCGATTCTTGCCGCAGACCAATCTTCGGGGCAATTCGTTCGTCTCGCGTGAACTTCTTACTTTTCTTTTGGCGCAAAAGAAAAGTAAGCAAAAGAAAACAGCCCGCTGTGATACATCCTGTATCACGCGCAGGCGTGCGGCCGTCATCCATGACGGCCGGATTTTCATTGTCGACGCGGGCGAAAACTGCAGTCTCAAACTCGAAAAGTGTTCGTTGAATTCGGAGGCGCGTCGGGATACAATTCCGTCAACTGATTTCAAAGGAGGTTGTATCATGCCCCCCCCCCCGTTGTGTAAGTCGGAGAATCGACGTGCAACTTATCGCCACTTCGTTTGACGCCGCCGACAAGACAATCAAGCTTTTCACGCGACTGACGAACACGGGCGACCTCGACGTTGAAATTCACGCGCTTAAACTTGCGTACTTGAAAATTTTCACTGCGGACGACGGACACTTGCTCTTCCACGGCAAAAACGTCACGCTTACAATCGAACCGTGTTTGATTCCCGCCGGCACTTATGTTGAAGATGTCGTGTGGCTCTTGCGCACAAATTACGTGCCCGCTCACGATGCACCGACGATAAGCGATTGGCGCGGTGAAATTCTGTGCAACGCCTGCCGAACGACCTCCCGTTAAATAAATTTCCCGTCGACAATCGGCGGGATTTTTTTTGTTGACTTGAAGTCGGCTTGACGTGATAATCTTCGCGTCGGAGGCGATTGCATGAACGCGAAAAAATTTTTGGCGTCAACCTTGGCGGCGGCAATGTTTCTTTCGACGAATTCATTTACGGAGGCGGCAACTGTGAACAACACGAAGGCGGTTAAAATTGTGCAGACGGCGGGACGCGACGCGCTCGGTGACTTCGCGCCCGAATTCGCACGCTACAACGACGATATTTTGTTCGGCGAAGTGTGGAGCCGCAACGACATCTTGAGCTTGCACTCGCGCAGTATCGTCACGATTTGCGCGCTCGTCGGCAGCGGCGTTATCACGGATGCGCTTAAATATCACATTCAAACCGCGAAGAAAAACGGCGTCACCCGCGACGAAATGGTCGAGATTGTCACGCAGCTCGGCTTTTACGCGGGCTGGCCGAAAGCTTGGGCGGTCTTCCCAATGGCGAAGGAAGTTTACGGCGACGACGCGGCGGGCACGTTCGCAAGCCTCGGCAAGAAAATTGAGCAGAACGCGGGTCGCAACGCCTTGGGTGACTTCGCGCCCGAATTCGCCCGCTACAACGACGATATTTTGTTCGGCGAAGTGTGGAGCCGCAACGCGATTTTGTCCGTGCACGACAGAAGTATCGTCACCGTTTCGACGCTCGTCGGCGCGGGAATTTTCACTGACGCGCTTAAACATCATCTTGCGGCGGCGAAAGCGAACGGCGTCACCAAAGATGAGATGGTCGAGATTATCACGCAACTTGGCTTTTACGCGGGCTGGCCGAAAGCTTGGGCGACATTCCCGATGGCTCGCGAAGTTTACGGCGATTGACATGAACAGACGCGATTTTATTAAAGTCGTCGGACTCGGCACGGTCACGCTTTATTTGAGCGGTTGCGGCACGGCGGCGATTGATTCACCCAAAAACGAAGTTTCCGCGCAGATTGTGTCGGGAGGTAACCAAATGAAAATTGTCGTGATTAACAGCAGCCCGCATTCGGAAGAGCAGTCAACGTCGCGTTACTTGGCTCAACGGTTCGTCGACGGCGCGAAAAGTCGCGGGCACGAAATTTTTATCTTCGACGCGGCGAACGAAGAAACTCACCCGTGTCGCGGCTGTGACACCTGCGGCATGGACGGCGATTGCATTTTCAACGACGCGATTCAAACGAAGCTCATGCCCAAAATGTTGGAAGCGGACTTGCTCGTCCTGGTGACGCCGCTTTATTACTTCGGCATGTCCGCGCAGTTGAAAACGGTCGTCGACAGATTTTATTCGCGAACGACGCGCCTTAACAACAAGAAGTCTTTGTTGCTTGCCACGGCGTGGAATTCGGCGGATTGGACCATGGAGGCGCTTGACAACCATTACGAAACGCTTGTTCGCTACATGAACTGGAACAGCGTCGGCAAAGTTTTGGCTACGGGCTCCGGCACGCGTTCAATGGTCGAGAACTCCGAATTCGGCGACGCGGCTTACAAAATCGGCGCAAGCTTGTAAATCGTCGCGGTGTGTTACTTTCTTTTGGCAGCAAAAGAAAGTAACCAAAGAAAACTGCGCCTGCTGTGATACATCCTGTATCACGCGCAGGCGGAGCGGCCGTCATCCGTGACGGCCGAAGTATCGCAGTTGTTTTCGACATCAAAAATCCCCGTCGGACTTCGGCGGGGTTTATTTGTTTGCAAAACATTTTCGTGACTGCTAGAATACGCGTCGAAATTATTTTTGAGGAGGCGTTCCTAATGGGCAGAATTGCCGTCGAGATTATCCCGCGTGACGAACAAAGTTTGCGCGCCGACATTGACGTCATCAAAAAATATCCGCAGGTCGAGTGCGTCAACATCCCCGACTTGATGAGTTTCGCGCTTCGTCCGTGGCAGGCCGCCGCAGTCACTCAACCGCAACTTGCGACGATACCGCACGTGCGCGCAATGGACATTGATCTTTCAAAGCCGCTGCCGATGCGCGACGATTTTGTCAAGCACGGCATCAAGGAAGTTTTGATTATCGCGGGTGACCCGCCGAAGGATTTGACGCGCACGGTTTACCCGACCGAAACGATTGACGTGATTCGCAAGTTCCGCGACGAGTTGCCCGACGTGAAAGTTTATGCGGGCGTCGACCAATATCGCAGCGGCATTCGCGACGAACTTTATCGCGTGGAGCGCAAAGCTCAAGCCGGTGCCGTCGGATTTTTTACGCAGCCGTTCTTCGACATGCGCTTTCTTGAAATGTACGCGGACTTGCTTGACGGGCACGAAGTTTATTGGGGTGTGTCGCCCGTGCTGAGCAATCGCAGTCGCGGCTATTGGGAGCGCAAGGACAAGGCCGTTTTCCCGCGTGACTTCGCGCCGACAATGGATTGGAACGTTGACTTCGCACGCAAGGTTATCGACTTCGTGCAGACTTCCAGCGGCGGGCTGTACTTCATGCCGATAACGATTGACATTGCGGACTTGCTGCCCAAAGTTTTTGATTAAGTCACGAGCAACGCGCAGATTAGAAATTCGATTGTGGCGGTGTACATCAGGCGAACCGCGCCGAGTATGTGCGCCGCTTCCAAAATTTCGTTCGGGTCGCCCATGTATGCGCGAAAGTGCGGTTGCCCGAAATAATAATTGGTGCCGCCGAGCCGAATGTTTAACGCGCCCGCAACCGTCGCTTCCGCCCAACCGCCGTTCGGACTGGGGTGCTTCGTGGCGTCGCGCTTCATCATTGCGAAGGCGTTTCGCACGTCCAAACCGAGCAGAGCAGTTGCGCCCAAAAATAAAATCGCCGTCAAACGAGCGGGCACGAAATTTGCAACGTCGTCGAGCCGAGCCGCCACGCGTCCGAAGTGCAGATATTTTTCGTTGCGGTAACCGAGCATCGAATCCATTGTGTTAATCGCCCGATAAACCACTGCCAAAGGTAAGCCTCCGACGGCGAAGTAAAACAGCGGCGAAATAATTCCGTCAACGGTGTTTTCGGCAACAGTTTCGACGGTGGCGCGGGCAACTTCGGCTTCGTTCAAATTCTGCGTGTCGCGCCCGACAATCCAACCGACTTTGCGTCGCGCTTCGGCAAGGTGTTCGCCTTCGAGCAACAGATAAATTTCGCGTGCGGCGTCGCCCAAAGTTCGCGGCGAAATCATGAAACTCAACGCCAACGCTTGAATGAAAATCTGCGCGGTCAAGCTTGGAATTTCCCGCGACAAAAGTTCAATGCCGTAACCGACGGCGAAACTTACCGCAACGACTGTCGCGACGAGTATGCCGCCTTTGAAAATTTTTTGCGACGGGCTGTCGAGTTCGCGGCGCAAAATTTTTTCGAGCGACGAAATCAACTTGCCGATTAACACGACGGGGTGAAAGTTGCTTCGCGGGTCGCCAAGGAGCGCGTCAATCAGAAATGCGGCGGCGGCGGTTATCATCTGGCTCATAAATCAGACTCCACAAAAATTTTTTGAAAGTATTCGGTCGGCGGCGGCGAATTCCTTTCGAGGAGGTTTCGTATTGAAAAATTTAATCGTGAACGCGGACGACTTCGGGCGACACGAGCTGATTAATCGTGCGGTCGAACGTGCGTTCAATGACGGCTGCTTGCGGTCGGCAACTTTAATGGCGGGCGGAATCGCCTTCGACGACGCGGTTGACGTCGCGAAAAAACTTTCGGGCTTGGGCGTCGGAATTCACTTCACGCTTGCAAACGGCAACCCGGTTTTGCCGCCCGAAGAAATTCCGTCGCTGGTCACGGACGCGGGAACTTTTCACGCGGACTATGTCGCGTTCCTCAAGCGGTACATGTCGGGCAAAATTTCTTTGGACGAAGTGCGGTCGGAACTTTCGGCTCAACTGCAAAAGTTTTTGCGCACGGGCTTGACTTTGACGCACGTCGACAGCCATCAACATTTGCATCACGTGCCGGGCATCATCGAGATCGTTTTGGACTTGGCGGCGTCGGAAAAAATCTTCGCAATGCGTTCGTCTGCCGCGAAAATTTTCGACGGGGAACTTGACAGCTTCGGCAAACTTGTCGGGCGGCTGGGCTTGAGTTCTTTGGCGAAGTTTGCGGCTCACAAAGCTCACAATAAAAATTTCGTCACGCCCGAACATTTCGCGGGCATTGTCGCGGGCGAAAGCGTCGACGAAAACTTCATGCTTAAACTTGTCGACAAGTTGCAGGACGGCACAACCGAAGTCATGTTGCACCCCGGCGTTGACAACAAAATTCTGTGCGACTTCTGCGACTGGGAGCACGACTTCGAGGCGGAACTTGCCGCAGTCACGTCGCCGAAAGTTTTGAGCGCGCTTGCCGACAAAAATATTTCTGCCGTGAATTTTTCTGCGTTGAGGTCAAGCCATGTCTCGTGAAAGATTTTTGGAGTTCGTGCGATTTTGCTTCGTCGGCGGGCTGTCGCTCCTCGTCGATTACGCCGTGCTTTATTCGCTGACGGAGTGGGCGAACATGTATTATCTGTACTCGTCGGCAATTTCGTTCGGCGTGTCGGTCGTGTTCAACTATTGGCTGTGCGTGCGTTACGTCTTCAAAGGCGCAAAAAAACAGACGCCGCGTCAAGCGATAATCTTCTTCTCGACGGGCGTCATTGGACTTGTGCTGAATCAGCTGTGTATGTGGTTTTTCGTTGACGTGGCGGGAATGCATTACTTAATCGCGAAACTTGGCGCGACGGTCATTGTCACCGCGTGGAATTACGTCACGAAGCGCAAGGTCGTCAACGGTTGAGGCGACTTGTTACTTTTCTTTGGCAGCAAAGAAAAGTAACCAAAAGAAACTGCGCTTGCTATGACGCATCCTGCGTCATGCGACAAGCGGTTGCGGCCGTCATCCGTGACGGCCGGATTGTCGTCAACGGTTGAGTTTGGTGTTGGCTTTGAGTTGAAATTTTTTTGCGTCGACGATAAAGCGTTCGTGAACTCCGTTGCCGATTTGTCCGCACTCGTCAAAGGCGGCGACATTCAAAATAATTTTGCGACCGTCGACGGAAACGATTTTAACTTCAGCGCGAAACTTCATGCCGACGGGTGTCGGTGCCGTGTGTTTAACGTCAAGCGAAATGCCGACCGAAGTCAATTCGGGCGGCAAATTTTTTTCGATCAACGCGGCGGCGGTCTCTTCGACAAGGCGAATCATTTCAGGCGTCGCCAAAACGTCAAGACTGCCGGACTTCAAAGCGCGTGCGGTAATTTCTTCGGCAACGGAACTTTCGCGCACGTCGGACAAGCCGATTAAATTTTCGTAACTCATGGTCAGAACTCGTTGATGATTCGGCATTGGCAGTTGCGCATGACGTTCAAAGCTTCGCGGTGAGCTTCGGGCGTTGTTCCCGCGCAACAAGCCGCATCAATTTGCACGCGCTGTTCGGGATAAAACGCCTTGATTAAAAGCGCGTTCGACACGACACAAATGTCCGTGCACACACCCGCGAACTCGACGACTTCAAAACGTTTGATAAGCGACGGCAACCGCGTCGACCCGAAAGCTTTTTTCTCGATGACTTGAGCGCGCTTGGTGAAACGTTGCAGTTCGGGCACGATTTCCCAGCCGGCGGTTTTCTTGACGCAGTGGACGACGGGCAAGTTGCGGCCTTCCTGCGTGTCAAGATAATTGTCGGCGTGCGTGTCCTGCGTAAAAATCACGTCAACGGCACCTTCGGCCTCGATGTCCGCAAGTTTTTTGACGAGGCGCGGCAACATTTCGCGAGCCTCACGTGTGCCGAGTACACCCGTCACGAAATCATTTTGCATGTCGACGACGATTAAAGCTTTTGCCATATCAGATACCTCCAGTAAGTTTCAGGCCGACCGCGCAGGCTCCGAGACCCGCGACGACGCTTAAGACGACGTTTGCAACCGCCGCGAAAATTTGTCCGCCGTGAAGCAGAGCGAGCGTTTCGGCCGAGAACGACGAAAATGTTGTGAAGCCGCCCAAAAATCCCACGGCGACGAAAAGTCTTACCGATTCAAAGCGACCCGCCAACGCGCCGACAAGCAAGCCCATCAGCAGACAACCGAAAAAATTTGCCGCAAGCGTGCCGAGCGGGAAGTTGCCGAGCTTGCCCGCAAGAACCGTCGTCAGCAAAAATCGCGACACGGCACCGAGACCGCCTCCGACGAACACGATTAACAGTTTTGACATGACGGCTCCTTTCTGCGAACCTGCACGGGGGCTTGTCGAAAAAAAATCCGCGCAGTATAATTCGGCGGTAAATTTTTGCGGAGGTGTTTAAATTATGTGCAAAGAATGCGGCTGCGGCGAAGGCGCGGGCAATACCCGTCTGCAGTTCACCGCCAAAGGTTACACGACCGAAAGCGCGGCGTCCGTCGAAAAGACTTTGCTTGGACTTGCGGGCGTGCTGTACGTTCACATCCACGCGCACGACGGCGAAACGACAATCGACTACAATCCCGAAAAGACGAAGTTGCGCGAGATTCTCAAGGT
>CAMUZU010000047.1 GCA_947165295.1 uncultured Selenomonadales bacterium
TTTCATAATTTCGTGGCGAACGGAGTTGTAGTTCACAACTGCGACTACAGCGCGGGCAAGTTCGGCGGCGAGTTGACGTTTATCAAGCCGTGCTTTTGGTCGGACGACGACGAAAACTTTCACACGTGGCTTGCGACAATGGAGCTTATCGAACGAAATTATCTGGCGTTGCGTGCCAACGGTGCCAAACCCGAACAAGCGCGCTCAATCCTGCCGAATTCGCTCAAGACGGAAATTTTCGTGACGATGAATTTGCGCGAACTGCGACATTTCCTCAAGTTGCGCACGGACAAAGCCGCTCACCCGCAGATGAGACAAATCGCGCTCAAAATGCTTGACATCCTCGTCGAGAAGTTGCCCGCAGTCTTCGCCGACATCAAAGCGTGAATTCGCTGTGGACAATCGTCCTACGTTCGATTATAATTCGGTCACACAAGAAAGGAGCGTTCGACATGAAAATTACAATCGGCAGCGACCACGCGGCGACCGCACTCAAAGACGAAGTCAAAAAAGTTCTCGCCGAATTCGACGCGGAGATTAAGGACGTCGGCACGTTCGGCACCGACAGAGTCGATTACCCCGACATTGCCGAAAAAGTTTGCGCGGACGTCGTCAGCGGTGACGCCGACCGCGGTATCGTTCTTTGCGGCACGGGACTGGGCATTTCAATCGCCGCCAACAAAATCAAGGGCATTCGTTGCGCGCTGTGCGGCGACGTTTATTCCGCGAAAATGAGCCGCGAACATAACAACGCAAACGTTCTGGCAATGGGCGGCAGAGTTCTCGGCTTCGGACCGGCGGGCGAAATTGTTCGCGCTTGGATGACCACGGAATTTGCGGGCGGCCGACATCAACAGCGCCTCGACAAAATCACCGCGCTTGAAAACAAATGATTCGCAACGAAATTTTTTCCCCGTCACGCGGCGGGGATTTTTTGTGCGCAGGATTTTGACGCGTCACACAGAATTTCCCGTAGAAACTTTTTTTCGGAGGTGTTCACTTTGGCTGACGAACGTTTGATTGTCGCGCTGGATTTTCACACGGCCGACGACGCGAAAAATCTTGTCGACGAACTGGGCGACAGCGTCAACTTTTACAAAGTCGGCATGGAACTTTTTTACAGCGTCGGAGCGGGTATCGTCGAGTGGCTCAAAGCTCGCGACAAAAAAATTTTTCTGGACTTGAAACTTCACGACATTCCGAACACAGTCGCGGGCGGGCTTTGTTCGCTGATGAATCTCGGCGCGGACATTTTGAACGTGCACGCGGCGGGCGGCTTCACCATGATGAAAACTGCGGCGGACGCTCTTCACAACGAAGCCGAACGTCGCGGCGTTAATTGCCCGAAACTCATTGCGATAACCGTCCTGACAAGCATCGGGCAAGCGGAGTGGTTCGGAGCAAGAGAAATTCCCGCACAGGTTGCCGACTTCGCCAAACTTGCCAAAGACGCGGGACTTGACGGAGTTGTCGCCTCACCGCGTGAGGCCAAATTGATTCGCGACACGTGCGGCGAAAACTTTTTGATTGTCACGCCCGGCATTCGACCCGCAGGCGTAAGCGTCGACGATCAAAGCCGAATCGCCACGCCCGCCGCCGCCTTGCAAAACGGAGCGACACATTTGGTTATCGGGCGACCGATACGCGCCGCGAAAAATCCTCGTGACGCCGCACAAAAAATCTTGACCGAAATGCAAACCGCATGACACGTAACACCGGCCGACACGCTCGGCAACAATCAACGCAAATCGAAGAGATAACCCGGCCGCACAGGACGTGCGGCCGCCCGGCGTACGACGCGTGATGCGTCGTCCGTCGGGTCAAAGCGCCTTTCTTTTGGTTACTTTTCTTTGGCGCCGTCAAAGAAAAGTAACACAACACAATGTACGGAGGAACTCAACCATGACCGAACGCGAAGTTTACGATCTGCTCGTCGAAACGGGCGCAATCATGAACGGCCACTTCAAGCTTACCAGCGGACTGCACAGCCCGCATTACGTCGAGAAATTTAACGTCCTGCAACATCCCGCAATGACCGAAAAACTCTGCCGCGCAATGGCAGAACACTTCTCCGACGCGAAGATTGAAACCGTCGTGGGTCCCGTGACAGGCGGAATTATTTTGGCGCACGAAACCGGCAAAGCTTTGGGCACGCGGGCAATTTTCACCGAACGCGTCGAAGGTAAGATGACTTTCCGCCGCGGCTTCAGCCTGCACGAAGGCGAACGCGTTTTGATTGTCGAGGACGTTGTCACGACGGGCGGCTCAATCCGCGAAGTTATCGACGTGGTGAAAAGTTACGGCGCAATTCCCGTCGCTGTCGCAATGCTCGTCGACAGGTCGGGCGGCAAGGCAACTTTCGACGACGTGCCGAATTTCGCGCTGCTGCACATGAACGTTGAAACTTACACGCCCGAAGACTGCCCGCTGTGCAAACAAAACGTCCCGCTGACCAAACGCGGCTCGACGGGCAAGAAATAATGCTCACGACTTTAACCGTCGAAAATTTCGCGCTGATTGACTTCGTGACGGTCGAATTCGGCGGCGGACTCAACATCTTGACGGGCGAAACGGGCGCGGGCAAGTCAATTCTCGTCGACGCGTTGGGCGCGGTGCTCGGTCGTCGAATCGGCTCAAGCCAAATTCGCAAAGGCGCGGACTTTCTGCGCGTCACGGCAACTTTCACGGTCGACGAAAAAAATTTCCGCGTCGAACGAAAAATTTCACGCACGGGCAAGAACTCAATCACGCTCAACGGCGAACCGACGACACTTGCGCGGCTGAAAACTTTCGCGGCGAACTTGGTCGACATGCACGCGCAGAATCAGCAACTTGAACTGCTTCGCGAAGAAAAAATTTACGCGCTCATCGACGACGAATCAATTTCAACGGAGCTTGAAAATTTTTCGGAACTGTATCGCTCGCTGTCGGCGAAAAGTCGTGCGCTGTCGAAGAGACTTTCGGCGCAGGCGGACAATTCGGAGCGGCTGGAGTTTTTGCGTTGGCAGGCGCGGGAAATTTCTTCGGCACGGCTCAAACCCGACGAAGACACGTTGCTTGACGCGGAGATTCGCAAGCTGTCGCACGCGGAGAAAATCGCCGAAAACGTTCAGCGTTCCGCACAACTTCTGTCCGACGGCGACCGCGACATTTTGACGGCTTTGGCGAAGGTCACCAAATATCTTGACGAAGTGGCGCGCTTCGACGACAAGTTAAACTCTGCACGACAACTTATCGACGAGGCGGAAATTCTTCTGCGCGAGGCGGCAAGCGAAGTTCACGCTTACGGCGACGGACTGGACTTTTCGCCCGCTCGACTCGACGAACTTCATGCGCGTTCGGACGCAATTTACAAGCTCAAGCAAAAATACGGCACGTCGGTCAACGAAATTTTGTCGCGGCTTACCAAGATTCGCGAAGACATTTCTGCCGCCGAAAACTTCGATTCGGATATCGCCGAACTTCAGCGGGAAGTCAACGAACTCGAACGTCAAACAAAAATCTGCGCGGAAAAACTTTTGCAACTGCGTCAAACGTCGGCGGCAAAGTTAAGCGCGGCGGTCGAACGTGAAATTCGTCGGCTGGGCATGTCGAACGCACAATTTGAAATCGTCGTTAAAGCGTCGGAAAAAATTTCGTCACGCGGCGGCGACACGGCGGACGTTTTGTTTTGCGCGAACGTCGGCGAAGAAAAATTTTCGCTGTCGAAGGTCGCTTCGGGCGGCGAACTGTCGCGAATTGCTCTGGCGGTCAAGTCGGTTGCGGCTCAAGATTCGGCGGCAACTTTGGTCTTCGACGAAATCGACGCGGGACTCGGCGGCGTCACTGCAAAAACCGTCGCGGAGTGTATCGCCAAAATCGCACAACGTCGGCAAGTTTTGTGCGTCACTCACCTTGCACAAATCGCAAGCGCGGCGGATGTTCACCTGCGAATCACCAAGTCGGAAGTCGGCGGACGAACCGTCACCCGCGTTGACAAGCTCGACGCAACTCAACGCGTCGCGGAAATTTCGCGCATGGCTTCGGGCAAGGAGTCGAAAACGTCAATCGACAACGCCCGCGAAATGCTTGCGTCGGCGGAAACTTTCAAACGTCGGCTCCTTGCGTAACGTGCGGCTTTGTGGCAAAATATTTCAAACAATTTCGGAGGTATCGTCAATGAACGTGGCAATTATCGGCGCGGGATTCATTGCCGCGAAAATGGCGCGAACGGTCGCCGCACTCGACGAGACGCAAAGTTACGCGATAGCTTCAAGGTCACTCGACAAGGCGCGGGCTTTCGCGGACAAATTCGGCGTTCAAAAAGCTTACGGCTCCTACGAAGAACTGCTTGCGGACGACGCGGTCGATTTGGTTTACGTGGCGTTGCCGCATTCGCATCATCACGAGTGGACGATTAAAGCTCTGCAGGCAGGCAAATACGTCCTGTGCGAAAAACCGCTCGCCGTCAACGCCGCTCAAGCTCAAGAGATGATTTCACTTGCCGAAGCGAAAAATCTTTTGCTTGCCGAGGCAATGTGGACGCGTTATCTGCCGTCGGCGAAAATTATCAGCGACATCATTTCAAGCGGCGAAATTGGCGAACCGCTGACCGTTTCGGCGAACGTCGGCGATTGCAACTTCATGAACGACCGCTTGACCAATCCGAAACTTGCAGGCGGCTGTCTGCTTGACTTGACGGTTTACGCGCTCAACTTCGCAGCAATGGTTTTCGGCACCGACGTTAAGCGAATCGCCGCGTCAATGATTCCGACGGATACGGGTGTCGACGGACAAAACAACGTCATGCTCGAATACGCGGGCGGAAAAATGTCCAGCATCTTCGCGACGATTTTCACCGTGACCGACAGGAGCGGCTTCGTTTACGGGCGCGAAGGTTTCGTTCAGGCGCACGACGTTTTCAATCCCGAAAAAATTACTGTCTGCGGCGTCAACGGTTACAAGCATTTCGTCAAGCGTGAAATTGCCGTGCCCGCGCAGATTACCGGCTTTGAATACGAAGTGCTTGCCTGTCTTCGGGCGATTGAGTCGGGGCGCACGGAGTGTCCCGAAATGCCGCACGGTGAAAGTTTGGCGATTATGCGGCAGGCGGACGAAATTCGGCGACAATTCGGCATCGTTTATCCGTTTGAAAGGTGACGTCAGGTGAGCACGCTTTTTGACAAGGATGAGATCAAGCGCAACGTTGACGATTTCTTTTCGCTTTACGACGTGACGAAAGCCCGCATTCGCGACATGTGCACGGCGAAGAAAATTCACACCAACGCGGTCGCGGCGAACTGCGTTTTCATTGCGGAACATCTGGGCTTGAACGAATACGACCGCGATTTGGCTTGGACTGTCGGCGAACTGCATGACTTTGCGCGTTTCGGTCAAGCCGTCGTCACGCAAACTTTCCGCGACAACGACAGATACAATCACGCGAAATTCGGAGCGCGGCTACTTTTCAAACACGGCATGATTGAAGACATTATGTCCGACTTCGACAAGGTCAGCGACGCGGACAAGCTTGTCATGGAGCGGGCGGTTTATCATCACAGCGATTTTAAATTGCCCGACGACTTGACCGAGCGCGAACGTTTGTTCTGCGACATTATTCGCGAGGCAGATCAAATTGACATTTTCCGCACGATAGCAACGAGCACTTGGGAAATGATTTACGGTCACGGCCGCGACGAAGTTTTATCAACCGACATTTCCGACGCGATTTTGTCGGCGTTCCCGCGTCACGAGTTGGCGGACTACTCCAAACGCGTCACGCTTGCCGATTGTCACCTTGCACACATTGCGCTTTGTTTCGGGCTGAAAACTGCGGCGGCGCGTCGTCGGGCGATTGAGCAAGGTTATCTGCAACAGTTAATGAACATTGAGTTTTCCAATCCGCAGGTGCAACAAAAATATCTTGCGGCGAAACGTTGCGTCGAAGAATTTCTACAGCTTTGAACTTCGGGGATGTGATTAAGTTGGACGTGATTGCATTGGTCGGCCCCAGCGGCACGGGCAAAAGTCATCGGGCGTTGCAGGTCGCACGCGAACACGACGCCGACGCGATTATCGACGACGGCATTTTGATTAAAGACGGACACATTGTCGCGGGCGAGAGCGCGAAGACCGAAAAAAGCCGAATCATGGCGGTAAGGCGTGCGATTTTCGTTTTGCCCGGTCACGCCGAACAAGTTCGCGACGCAATTCAACGCATACAGCCGCACAGAATTTTGGTTATCGGCACGTCGGAAAACATGGTTCACAAAATCGCAAAGACGCTCAAGTTGCCGTCGATTCAACTCATCGTGCGCATTGAAGACATTGCGTCGCATTCGGAAATCGCTCAAGCGCAATTCCACCGCCTGAAGGAAGGCAAACACATCATCCCCGTGCCGACAATCGAACTTAAGCCGCACTTTTCGGGCTTCCTGATTGATCCGCTGCAGTCGCTGTTCAAAAAGTCGCGTGTGCGTCGCCGCAAGCTCGGCGAAAAGTCAATCGTGCGGCCGGTGTTCAGTTACTACGGCAAGCTGATTATCGACGACAAAGTTGTTCAACGCATCGTCGAAAGAATTCTTAAGGCACGCGAATTTATCAAGACGCTTAAAAGTATCACCGTGCAACACCTGTTCAAAGGCGGCGAAGACCACGGCTTGAAAATTTCGTGCGAAGTCGTCCTGAGTTACGGCAACCACATTCCGACGCTGATTCGGCAGACGCAAAGCAACATCCGCGAGGCAATCGAATTCACCACGGGCATGATTGTTCACGCGGTCGACATAAGCATTCGCGCTTTGTACGTCGGCAGTGTCGAGCCGCGACGAAAACTTCTGTAAACGAAAATCCCCCGACAAACCGTCGAGGGATTTTTTATTCGCGGCGAATTCGTCGGAACGTTGATAACGCCACGTCAAACTTTTTCTGCGACAGGTACACGCTGCCCAAGTTGTTGTGAATTGCGGCGGAATTGTCTTTGAGCTTGACGGCAGTTTGTAAATCGCGTTCGGCTTCGGCAAAGCGTTCGAGAGCCGCATAAGCGTTGCCGCGATTGTTGTAAGCTTCGGCGTAATCGGACTTCAACTTTATCGCCGCCGAATAATCGTCACTCGCCTCGGAGAGTTGCCCCAGCTCGTGGCGAACGGTTCCGCGATTGTTGAAGGCCTCGGACAACTGCGGATTGAACTGAATCGCCTTGTCGTAAGCGGCAAGAGCCTGCGACAAGTTTCCGTTCGCGGCGAATTCGTTGCCTTTGGACAGTTCGTCGACGGCGGAAAATTTTTCGCTGTTGAGAGCGACTTCGCGCTTAATTTCGGCTTTGCGTGCTTCGTCGGCCGCGTCGTAATCGGCTTTGAGCTTTTCCATCTGCTGATTGACCGCGTCGTACTGAGCTTGCAATTCGTTGTACTTGCGCGTCATTTCGTCGAGAGCTTGTCTGTTCTGCATCATGGACTTTAAGTCTTCGTCGCTGATCTCCTTGACCAAAGCTTTAATCGTCACGGTGAACTTAAGCAGCGTGCCTTCGACGACTTCGACGTTGCTTGACTCGTCCTGAACTTTCAAAAGCCCGGCGGCGATTGACTTGATTTCGTCGACCTTGAGCTTGAAGTCAACCATGTTCGAGTAACTTTGCAGATAAATGCCGGCTTTTTCTACTGCGGCATGTTTGGCTTCTTCGCGGGCGCGAGCCGTGGCACTTGCGGGCGTCTCGTCAAGGCGCGAATCCATAATGTAATCGCCCGTGGCTTCAATCAAACGTTCTGCCGCAAAAGTTGTCGAGCCGCACATTAAAATCATCAACGCGACGACAAGCGTTAAAAATTTCTTCACGACGCGTCACCTCACCAAAACGACCGCGCAGTTAATCAGGAACTTCGTCGACTGATTCGCGGCAAGAATTTTGTCGGCGTCCTCGTCGCTGACAACCACGTCGCAGTTGTCCGAAACTTTCACGGCCTTGACGACAAGCGGCGCATTGCCCGCACGCGACGAATTGACATCGGCGGAATATTCGACCAGACCGTTGCTGACCGCGTTGTCGTAGCCGACGTTCTTGTACGCGTAAATTTCCGTGCCGCCCGCAGACTTAATCACGGGTGAAATCGCCTCCGACAAGTTCAGCCCGCGACAATCGACGACCAAACCGGTGTAATTGACTTCACTGCGAAGGTTCGTGAACTTGGGCTTCAGGAAGTCTTCGACGACGACATCGGGCTTGAGCACTGCGGCAGTGATTGACTGCGCGCCGTTCTTCGGCAGACGAACAATCGCGTGAAATGAGCCGTCGGCTTCAAACTTTGCGGAAACGACTTTCGCTCCTCGAATTGCCGCTTCGACCCGCGTGTTAATTTCGTCGTCAAGTTCGCGCAGATTTTTCACGGTGGAAGTTGACGTGACGTGCAACGTGTCGACTTCCTCCGCCAAATAGCGATACGCGTCCAATATCGCGCTTCGACGCATCTCGTTGCGGTTGGGTTTGTCGCCTTCGGGATAAATGACGCCCTCAGCTTAGTAATAGTCGCCGAACTGTGCCGCCGCCAATGTCGAAGTCACAAGCACCGCCGCAACGAACATAAGTTGAAAAAATTTCTTCACGTTTGACCGCCTCCTTTTGTTGAAGTTTATATCAAAAAATTTCGCGCAATTAAAGACGCGCCGCAATTGAAAATCCGGCCGACACGCGACGTTGTTCCGGCCGACAGGACGTCGGCCGCGCCGCTTGCGCGTGATACAGGATGTATCACAGCAAGCGCGGTTTTCTTTGGTTACTTTCTTTTGCCGCCAAAAGAAAGTAACGTTCAACGCACGCTTTACTTTGTTGACGGTTGCGAATATAATCTGCGCGACAAAATAATTCATCGCGACAACAATGAGGTGTTGAGTTTGAAAAATTTCACGAAGTACAGCAAGGGCTACTTCCTGCCGCCCGAAATGATTTTCGATTGGGCGACGAAGGAATATCCCGCCAAAGCGCCCGTGTGGTGCAGCGTCGATCTGCGCGACGGCAACCAGTCGCTGATAACGCCCATGAGCCTCGACGAGAAAATTGAGTTTTACAAAACGCTCGTGCGAATCGGCTTCAAGGAAATCGAAGTCGGCTTCCCCGCCGCCAGCGACACCGAATATGCTTTGCTTCGCACGCTGATTGAGGACAACTTAATCCCCGACGACGTGACGGTTCAGGTTTTGACGCAGGCACGCGAACACATCATCAAGAAGACGTTCGAGGCACTTGACGGCGCGAAGAACGCCATTGTTCATGTGTACAATTCAACTTCCGTGGCGCAACGCGAACAGGTCTTCCGCATGTCCAAAGACGAAATCAAACAAATTGCAATCGACGGCGCGAAACTTTTGCTTGAACTCACAAAGCAGGCGGGCGCGAATTACCGCTTCGAGTATTCGCCCGAAAGTTTCTCCGGCACGGAACCCGAATACGCTTTGGAAGTGTGCAACGCCGTCTTGGACGTGTGGGAGCCCGTCATTGACCGTCGGCCGATTATCAACATACCGCTCACCGTCGAAATGAGTTTGCCGCACATTGCCGCCGCGCAGGTTGCTTACATCAACAAGTATTTGAAATTCCGCGACAAAGTTGTCTTGAGCCTTCACCCGCACAACGACAGAGGTTGCGGCGTGGCGGACTGCGAACTCGGACTTTTGGCGGGCGCCGACAGAATCGAAGGTACGCTTTTCGGCAACGGCGAACGCACGGGCAACGTCGACATTGTCACGCTGGCAATGAACATGTTCGCGCTCGGCGTCGACCCCGAACTTGACTTCAGCGACATGCCGTCACTTGTCGAAATGTACGAACGCTTGACCCGCATGACAGTTCACGACCGTCAACCTTACGCGGGCTCGCTGGTCTTTACGGCGTTCAGCGGATCTCATCAAGACGCAATCGCAAAAGGAATGCATTGGCGCGACGAAAAGAATCCCGAACGCTGGAGTGTGCCTTACCTGCCGATTGACCCGAAAGATGTCGGACGCGAATACGACAGCGACGTTATCCGAATCAATTCGCAGAGCGGCAAAGGCGGCGTCGGTTACGTCATGGAACAACATTACGGAATCGAAATGCCCAAGAAGATGCGCGAAGACTTCGGCTATCTCGTCAAGGACGTCAGCGACAAGAAGCACAAGGAACTTTTGCCCGACGAAATTTATCAGATCTTCCACGACGAATATGTCAACGTCGATAAGCCGTACAAGCTCATCGAATTCCACCTGCGCAAGGAACCCGGCGGCGCACGCGTCGGCAGCGTCGACATGGAAATTGACGGCGAACGCGTCACTTACTTTGCACGCGGCAACGGTCGGCTCGACGCGGTCTCCAACGCCTTGCAACGGAATTTGGGCGTCATTTACTCGAACTTGACGTACAACGAACACGCGCTTGAAATCGGTCAATCTGCGCGGGCAATCGCGTACATTTCAATCACCGCTTACGACGGCAGTGTTTTCTGGGGCGCGGGCATGGACACCGACATTATCATTGCGTCGATTCAGGCGTTGTTCAGTGCGATTAACCGCATGGTCAAAGCCGGCAAGTAAAGCGTCAACGTCACGAAACTTTTTGACACGACGACAACCGTCGCAAGTCACGAAAAAAAATTTCCCCGTCACAAACGGCGGGGATTTTTTGTGCGCAAATGTCCGGCTCACTTCGAGCCCAGTTGCTTTGCTTTGGCGAAGTCGGCTTGAGCGCGTGCCTCGTCGCCGAGCCGTTGCCAACAAACACCGCGTTGAAAATACGCGTCGGCATATCGCGGGTTGTGCCTTATGAACGCGTCGAAGTCTTTAATCGCACGCTTGTCCTGTTCAAGTATGCTGTAAGCAATGCCGCGATATCGATAACTTTCCGAAACCTGCGGGTCGATTTTAATTGCCGCGCTGAAGTCTTTAATCGCACGTTCGTATTGCCCGAGTGCACCGTAAACCATCCCGCGTTGAAAGTAGCTCATGCCGTCATTCGGGTCGAGTTTGAGTGCCGCGCTGAAGTCTTGAAGTGCACGCTCGTAACGGTTAAGTATGAAGTAATCAAAGCCGCGGTTGAAGTAAGCGTTCGTGTACTTCGGGTCGAGTTCAATGGCTTTGTCGAAGTCGGCAATCGCAAGCTCGCATTCTTCAAGGTCATCGTAAGTCATTCCGCGCCATAAATACGCCTTGGCATTGTTCGGGTCGAGTTCAATGGCTTTGTCGAAGTCGGCAAGCGCAAGCTCGTGTTCTTCAAGGTAATCGTAAGTCATTCCGCGCCATAAATACGCTTCGGCATTGTTCGGGTCGAGTTCAATGACTTTGTCGAAGTCGGCAAGCGCAAGCTCGTATTCTTCAAGGTTACCGTAAGTCGTTCCGCGTCTGAAATACGCTTCGGCATTGTTCGGGTCGAGTTCAATGACTGTTTTAAGATCCATAAGCGCTTGTTGATGTTGACCGGACGTGCCGAAAATGATGCTGCGCTGTAAGTAGGCGGGAGCAAAATCCGGCTCAAGCTCAACTGCCATGTCGAAATCATCAAAAGCCTGCCGATATTGTTCAAGTGCTCTGAAAGCTCGCCCGCGAAAGAAATACGGTCGCACATCGTCGGGATTAAGCTTAATTGCCGCGCTGAAGTCTTGAATTGCACGCTCGTGTTTTCCGATTGTGTCGTAAATGAGCCCGCGATTGACATACACATTGAAGAAATTCGGCTCAAGCTCAAGGACTCTGTCGAAGTTTTCAAGTGCCTGTTCGTATTGCCCCAACATGCTGTGATTCAAGGCGCGCCCGTTGTAAGCCGCCGCGTTGTCGGGGTTCAAAGCAATCACTTCGGAACAAAGTTCAAGTGCACCCTCGTAATCGCCGCGATTGAAAAGTTTTTCGGACTGCGCAATTTTGGCGTCCTCCAAAGAAACTCCGTTTTGTTCGTCGTTCATGTCGACACCTCCGCGAAAATTTGTCGACATTGTACACGAAACTTTTTCGCCGCGACAGTGCCGCAGAAAAATTTTTTCGCCGGTGTGATATAATGGCGCGCAAAGGAGGCGAATCACATGCAAGGCAGGTATCTTATCATCGTGACGATTGTCGCGGTGATTTTTACGGCGGGCGTCGTGGCTTTTGCTTTCGGCGAAGTCAGCGGCAACGACAATCTGTCGAAGTTTCAATCAACGGCCGTGCAATACTGGCGCAAGGTCAAAAACTTCGCGTCGCCCGAAGACAGCGACGTTTCCCGATATCTTGAAGAAGCCTCGCAAGCCGTTGATTCGGCAATGAAATCAATCACGCGTTGAAGGAGTGACGTGACGTGTTGAAAATTTCCCCGACGCTCGAAGACTTCCGCAACTTCGCGCAGAATTCAAACCTTATCGCGGTCAGCGCAGAAATCAACACCGACTTGGACACGCCCGTTTCGATTTATTACAAGCTTGTCGACGCGGGCGAAGGTTTCATTCTCGAATCCGTCGACACGACGCAACAGGCTTTCGGGCGATTCAGTTTCGTTGGCGCGGAGCCGTTCGTTCGCCTGCAGGTCTTCAAGGACAAAATCATTTTCCGCGACGGCGACTTGATGAAGTCAATCGTCGGTGCCCCCGTCGACGCGATTAAAAAGTTCATGCGACGCTACAAGCCCGCGAACATCGACAAAAATCTTCCGCTGGCGAACGGCGGCATGGTCGGTTACTTCAACTTTGAAATCGCCGCGACGTTCGACAGGATTCGCGGACTCGATCTCGGCGACGAAGAACTTTTGGGGCAGTTCATGATTTGCCGCGTGATGATTGTCCTTGACGCGCTGAAAAATTCCGCACGGCTGATTTATCTTGCCGACGTGAAAAATCGCGACGTCAACGAACTGTACGCCGAAATTTCGTCGCGCATGAATGAACTTGCCGAAAGACTTTCCGCGCCGCTGAAAGTTCCCGTCGTCGAAAAAATTCAGCGCGAACCGATTGACTTCATGAAGCGTTACGGCGAAGCACCGCCCGAAGTTTTGTCGGCAATCGAACGGGCAAAAGAATACATCTTCGCGGGCGATATCTTTCAGGTCGTGCCGTCGAAGCAATTTCGTGCGCGAATCACGCGGCCGCCGTTCCTGTTTTATCGCAAACTTCGGCAGGTCAACCCGTCGCCGTACATGTTTTATATCAACTTCGGCTCGGTGAAATTAATCGGCGCGTCACCCGAAATGCTCGTTAAAGTCGCGGGCAAAAAAGTTTTCACGTACCCGATAGCCGGCACTCGTCGACGCG
>CAMUZU010000048.1 GCA_947165295.1 uncultured Selenomonadales bacterium
CCGAACGTCTTCCCGAACGCGAAAAAACTTGCGGACATTTCGGGCGTCACAATGAGCGAGGCACTTGAAGTCGCACGTCAATCGAACGCCGACGCGCTCAAGTCCAACAAACGCTTCAACGCGTGCTTCACCTTGCCCGAACTCAACGAGTATCATCTGGGCGAACTGATGTACTTGTTGGCAATGTCGGTCGCTTACGAAGGCGAATTGCTCAACGTCGACGCGTTCAATCAGCCGGGCGTCGAGGCTTACAAGCGCATCATGGGTCCGAAACTTCAAGAGCTTAAAGCGTCCAAAGGCTAATCGCACGAATCACTTTCACGCATAAAAAAAGTCCCCGTTCGATTGAGCGGGGATTTTTCGTTTGCGCGTTGCGGTCATTTTTGTTCGCGGTGTTCGTGAATTGTCACGGTGCCTTCAAGCACGCCAATGTTGCTGTCCTCTTGGAACGTGTAAGTTTCGGGATATTCGTCGCTTCGCATGGGGCGCGTCAGGTACCACAGCGACGAATTTTTTTCGCGCCACTGAACCGACATGAGCTTCGTGTTCGGCGGCAGGTCAATCGTTATGTTGCCGCCCGTCGTCCTTGCGAAGTAGTTGCAACCCGCCAACGTCAGGCAAAACACAATCGTTAAAAGCGCGGTCAAAAGTCGCACGGTCAATCAACTCCCGTAAAAAATCGTGCGAACTTTATATCACGGGCGGCGGCGAATTGCAACGGATTTTTATTGCGCGTCCGATAATCTTCTGCTAAGCTGTCGAAAATTTTTCGGAGGTGGTCACGGTGAAAATCTTTTTGACGGCGTTGTTATTGCTTACGTGTTTGGTGAACGTCGCTTATGCTCAACCGACGCGCAAGTTGTCGGCGGGCGTCAACGAATTCTGCTGGAAGTTCTTCGACACGCTCAACATCAACGACAACACGGTCTTTTCGCCTTACGGAATTCACGCCGCGCTGAGCATGTTGGCAAACGGCGCGACGGGCGAAACTCAAGCGGAGATCTTGCGCGTGCTGAACTTCGACGACGTCACCGCACTCAACACCGCGCACAAAAATTTTTACGCGCCGACTCAAGCGAATTACCGCGACGAAAATGTTTTCCGTTCGACGAACCTGTTGCCCGTCAACAAGCAAGCCGCCACACGCGGGCTCAACGAAAACTTCCGCCGCATTGTCACTGGCGATTATTTGTCCGACGTGCGAATCTTCGACTTTGCGGGCAACATCGACCGTGAGCGGCAGAAACTTGCGCGCTTCGTCGCCGAAAAGACTTCGGGCATGATTCAAGATTATCAACCGATTGTCGACGCGAACACGCAGGCGGAGCTGTTCAACGTCGTTTACTTCAAGGGCGCGTGGCAATTTCCGTTCGACGAACGCAACACTTCAACGGACGACTTCACGAATTACGACGGCACGAAGTCGCAGGTTTTCATGATGAGCGCGACGTTCAACGAAGAAATTTCTTACTTCGCCGACGAAAAGTTTTGCGGGATTAAGTTGCCGTACACGTCGGGCGCGGCAATGTTCGTGATTATGCCCGTCGACGATTCTTTGCACGCAACCGAACTGTGGAGCAATGAGACCGTCGAGTACCGCGAAAGTTTTCTTGACGCGCTGACAAAATCGCCGCCCTTCGACGGGAAAGTTTCCGTTCGCCTGCCGAAGATTATGTTTGACCACGAAAACTTCATCGTGAAAAATCTTGCGGCGTTGGGCATGAAAAAATCTTTCGCGGGCGACGCGCAGTTTCCGAACATCGTCAACGGCACGCAACTCACGGTTGGCGGCGTGAATCACCGTGCGGCTATCGTTGTCGGCGAACGCGGAACGGAGGCAGCCGCCGTCACCGAAATAACCATGCTTGAAGGTGTCGCGCCGAACTTCAATCACCCGCCGCAGAAAGTTTACTTCCACGCGAACAGACCGTATGTCTTCGTGATTCGCGACGTTGAATCGGGCGTGACGCTGTTTGCCGGTGCCGTCAACAAGTTTTAATCGTCGACTTCGAGTCGGTTGATTCGTGAATCATGTTCGCTTACGTTACTTTTCTTTTGGCGCAAAAGAAAAGTAACCAAAAGAAAACAGCCCGCGTTAATGCATCCTGCATTAAGGCGCGGGCGGGCGGCCGTCATCCATGACGGCCGGATATTCGTCGCGGGTCGTCAAGCCAACATTGTTTCAAGCGTCTCGAACAAAACTTCGGGCTCGACGGGCTTTGACAAGTGTGCGTTCAGCCCCGCTTGCAAACTGCGTTGAACATCTTCGTCGAAGGCGTTGGCGGTCAGCGCGATAATCGGGATTTTCTTTGCGTCGGGTCGGTCAAGTGCGCGAATTCGTTGCGTCGCTTCAAGGCCGTCCATTTCGGGCATGCGCATATCCATTAAAATCGCGTCGTAATAACCTTCGGTTGACTTGCTGAACATCTCAAGCGCAATGCGTCCGTTTTCGGCAAGGTCGGCTTCAATTTCGCGCATCTGCAAAACCATCATCATAATTTCGGCGTTGACGGGCATGTCTTCCGCTAAAAGAATTCTGCGGCCTTTCAAGTCGGCTTTGCGGCGGTTGTCGTTGGAGCCGATATTTTTCTTTTTAAGAACCTTTTTGAACTCGTCAATCAACGTGCCGCTGAAGAGCGGTTTGGCAATGAAACTGTCGACGCCCGCGGCAACTGCTTCGTCGGCGACGTCGTCCCAATTGTACGCGGTCAAGATGATAATCGCGGACTCGTTGCCGATAATCTCGCGAATTCGACGGGTGACTTCGACGCCGTCCATTTCGGGCATGTGCCAATCGACGATAATCAAGTTGTACGGCTCGCGGCGTGCGTGGCGGAGCTTGACCATCTCAAGTGCTTCCTTGCCCGACATGACGGTATCGGCGGCAATGCCGGCTTTTTCAAGCACAAGTTTGGCGTGGTCGCAGGCAATGGGGTCGTCGTCGATAACAAGCACGTTCAATTCGTGCGGGCGAATTTCCACGTCGTCGGAAGTGCTTTCGGACTTGTCGGAGTTCATCAGCGTGACGGTGACGGTGAAAGTTGTGCCGACGCCTTTTTCGCTGTCGACTTCGATGTTGCCGTTCATCATGTCGACGAGGTTTTTGGTTATCGCCATGCCCAAACCGGAACTGCCGTATTTGCTGGTGGACGACGAATCTTCCTGGCTGAACGTGTCGAAAATCTTCGGCAGATAATCTTTGCTCATGCCAATGCCCGTGTCTTTGATTGTGAAGCGCAGAGCGGACTTGTTGTCGAAGTCGGCGGTTTTCTCAACGACAAGCTCAACGGAGCCGCCTTCGGGCGTGAATTTGACGGCGTTGCCCAAAATGTTAATCAGGACTTGCCGCAACTTCATGCTGTCGCCAATGTAATATTCGCCGACATGCCCGTTGATGTGGCAGTTGTATTCGAGTTGCTTCTCCTTGCATTGACCGCTGAAAATCGTATTAATCTGCTCAATCAGTTTCGGGAAGGAGAATTCTTCGTTGCGCAAAGTCATGCGTCCCGACTCAATGCGGCTCATGTCGAGTATGTCGTTAATCAAACTCAACAGGTGCTGCGCGGACGTACCGATTTTTTCAAGGTAACCGCGTGTCGTGTCGGAAATTCCCGGTTCGTGGAGCGCAAGGCTGTCGAGCCCGATAATCGCGTTCATTGGCGTGCGAATTTCGTGGCTCATGCTTGACAGGAACGCGGTCTTCGCCTTCGACGCTTCTTCGGCGGCCTTCAACGCGTCGCTGAGCGCACGGCTTTTTTCCATGGAGTCGCGCATTTCCGAATCAATGTCCGTGAAACCCACGCCGATAATTTGCACGGCGTTTCCGTCGTCGGCCTTCTTGACGCCCGCCATGCGAATCATTTCGTAACGTTCGACGCCGTTTCTGCTTGACAAGTAGCGGTAAGTCAACATTGCCGATTCGCGCAAACCTTCGCGGATTGACTTCGGCTCAATGAATTCCAAGAAACCTGCGCGATAACTTTCGGTGACGTAATGATTCGCGTATTCGGTGAAAAATTCGCTGAAGTTGAAGTGTTCGCCTTGCCCGACGGGATTATCCAACGCGGGGTCGTCGAGATAACAAATGCCGTCGTCGGTCGCCAAGTTGACGTAATACACGCTGCGATAGTCGGACGCCAAAGCTTTAATCATGTTGTCTTGCTGAGTTTTGTATTGCTCCTGCGCAAGAAGTTCTTCCTGCAGTGCAAGCTGTTCTTCGAGTTCCTGCTGCTTGACGCGGTTTTCGGCGTCGGCGGTCTCTTTTTCAAGTCGGGCTTGAGCGGCCTTGCGAAGCTGAACAATCACGGCGGCGAACATTGCAACCAAAACAAGCGCGGTCACTGCGGAGTGAATCAAACTGCGGAAAACAATTCCGTCGGTAATCGAGCCGATCTGTTCGCTGATGACGCTTTCGCGAATCAGGTAAGTCAACATCCAGTCGGTGCCGTGCACGGGCACGAAGTACAGCGTTTCCTTAATGCCGTCGTAGCTGAAGGCGACGAAACCTTTGTGGCCTTCGTTGAAGTCGCGGGTCAACTTGTCGAGCGAATAACCCGTTTCAAACTTCGCGGCGGACATTGCGGTAAACAAGTTGCTTTCACTTGACAGGCCGCCCAAAACGACGTTGGTCAAAGCCGTGCCGTCGCGTGTGTACAGGTTGCAGAAAGTGTTGTTGCTGCCCGTCGTCTGCAACGAAACGCCTTCGAGCATGTGCGTCATTTCCATTTCCATGAAGCAGGCGACAAGCGTCTTGCCCATGAATTGCAGGTTGTCGGTCGGCATTGCGATAACAATCTTTTTCGTGTTGCCGGCAAGGTTCTTGATTGAAACTTGCGTTTCGGTCAACTGCTTGTAATCGAAGGCGTATTCGGCAATGTCGTTGCGGGTGCCGCGTGAGGTGTAAATCAAGCCGTCGGCGTCCACGAAGGCGAATTTCTCCAAACCGTAAAGTTTTTTAACTCGCGCTTGATACGCCTGAAGTTTTTCGACGCTGCTTAAATCGTCTTTGGTCAACATGTCCAAGGCGATTGTCATGTCGTTAATGTAATCGGCCAATTCGCTTGCAACGACCTGTTCGCGTCGCCCGGCAAGTTCGTCAAGGTAAAGCAGGCTCACGGTGCGCACGGCCTCTTCGTTGTCTTCGGTGACGCTGGTGCCCATCCAAAACGTGCCGACGATAAGAATCATCACGACGACAAGCGCGCCGATTATAAACTCCTTCATGATTTTGCTTTGTTCGCTGTCCATGGTGCAAACCCCCGTTGCTCAATCGTTTATGAAATCGGCGCGAATCGCGAAGGCAATTTCGCCGTCGTCGCGTGCCGAAGAATTTTCAAGTCGTGCCGCTTGCGTGACGGAACTTTTCACGCGGGCAAGACAACTTTTGACGGTGTCGGCATTCGTCGCAAGCCCGTCGACCTCGGCGGAATTTTCGTCGACGCGAAGCGAAGTCAAGTGCACGTCACCGCTTGCGACCTTGCCGAAATTAATCAGCACGTTGAAAGTCGTCGTCGCGTTGTCGGCGGTCAAATTGTTCAATCGACGGAGCGCGTCAACATCTTCGTCGAAGAATTTTTTTAAGTTAATGTCGTCGCGCAGTTCGGTCAAGGTACCGTTCGCCGCGTCAAGTTCGTGCGCCGCCGCAAACCAATCATCAAAAGTCATTGACGCCGTCACAATCGCCGCAACAAAAAAAATCACAACGACCGCCGCCGAAAGTTTCTTCGCGTCAAGTGACGTGCCGCGTTGACGAATCAGGTTCGGTGAAGTTTTGTTCGCCGCAACGTCGGCAATGAACAGCGCACGTTCAAGCGGAGTTTTCTTCGTCAACAAGTCCGCGGGCATGACAGATAACGCCGTCAAGTTCAGGTTGACTTTGCGAAACGCCGCGCAGATTTCGTCGACCGTCGAACGCGGAAGAGTTTCCATCCACAGTTCTCCGTCGACTTTCGCGAAGGAGCTGACAGCGTCATTGCCCGCCTGTGCACGCGACCAACTTTCGACCAGCGCGGGAAAATCTTTTTCGGGGACGTTGGAAATTTCACTGCGGTAAGTGACGGCGTCGCGTTCGCGAAGACAAAAGCCGACCGATTGAGTTTGCCAACCGCGCCCGTTGCAAACGTCGGAAATTTTTTCGGCAAGGTGAGCGAAGTCTTCACCGTCCGCCGCAATTTCCGTCGCCTCGAACGTGTCGGTCAAGCGCGCAAGGAAAATTGTTTCGCCGTCGAAGTAAACACCGACAACGTCGCCCGTGTCTTCGCGGAAAAAATTCTTCGCCGCCGACAAAAAGTTCACGCCGTCCACCGCAAAGCCTCCCGATAAGTTTTCGTCGCCATTGTAAGCAAAAACCTTCCGTCGTGCAACAAAAACTGCCCGTTGCGCAACAGCCCGAAATGAATTAGAATTCGTCGCATGAACGTTCGGAGGTGTTTGACCGTGAAAAAGTTTTTCGCGCTTGTGAGCTTCGTCGCGCTGATTTTGTCGGCTGAAGTCGTCAATGCCGGTTATCTTGACGGTAACGCTGTTTATCCAAAATATCTCGACGCGCAGAAAGTTTACGTGCTGTGCGGTGTGCACGCGGGTACGGCTTGGTATGTCAACCGCAAGTCCGTCGACGTGACGCTGTTTGACCCGCCGCGTTTTCAGCTTGCCGTTGAAGTGGCAGTTGTGCCCCGCGCAGGTGACGGCGACTTGACCGCCGAGTACACGCGCAACGAATATTTTTACGATTGGACGCAACGCAAGATGTATGCCGTCAAGTCGGGCGAAAAAATTTTCATTCCGCCTTATGGGACGACCGCCGAGCTTCCGAGCAGTTACGACGGCGAACTTGCGTTCTTCATCGCTTACGGCAAGAAATTCTACGGCGAACTTTACGCCGACAAAAATTCGGCCTTCAACAAAGATCTTTACGGCAACATTGAGCACGCGGTTTTAATTCCTAATTGATTTGAAAGGAGCGGTTGACTTGGCGAAAATTGCTTACGCACAAATGCTTGTTGAGGCGGGACACCCCGACATCAACGCGAAACGAATTCTGTATCTGATTGAACGGGCACGAGCCGGCGGCGCAAAAGCCGTCATCTTCCCGGAGCTGGCGATTTCGGGACAATTCGTCGGCGACGTTTTCAAGCAAGAAACTTTCCTGCGCGATTGCGTCGGCTACGGTGACGACATTATCGCCGCAAGTCGGAACATGACGGTCGTTTTCGGCAACGTCAAGCTGAAGTGGGAGGCGACGAATTTAAGCGTCTTCAACACGATTTTTGTCGCAAAAGACGGCAAGCAGGTCGGCACGTTCTCGAAGCGCAAACTTTCCGCCGACGAACGCAGATACTTCGCGCAACCGACGTCCACGAAGACGACGCTTGACTTGCCAATCGACGGTCACACTTACAAAGTCATGCCGATTTTCGGCGTCGACGAAGTTTCAACCAGCAACTTCGACTTCTGCATCAAGTTTGACACCGAGCCGTTCAGCTTAGAAAAAAATCTCGACGACGAAACAATTTCAATCGACAAGCCGATGATTCAGGTGAGCGCAGTCGGCGTGCAAAACACGGGCAAGACTGTTTACGCCTTCGACGGCACGAGCGGCGTTTTCAATTCCGACGAGGAACTTGTTCAGCGTGCCGAGCCTTTCGCCGAAGCGTTGAATTTCGTCGACATTGACGAAGTTGACGACATGCCCGTCATCAAAGAACTTGACGAGTCCGAGTCCGCGAAGATTTACCGCGTGTTGAGCTACGGCGTGAAAAGTTTCCTGCAACAGATTGGTCTGTCGAAGGTTGTTATCGGCGCGTCGGGCGGGATTGACAGCGCAGTTGCCGCCGCGTTGTACGTTAAAGTCATCGGCGCGGAAAACGTCCTGCTTGTCAACATGCCCGGCGTCTTCAATTCCGAGACGACCAAAAGCTTGAGTGCCGAGCTTGCCCGAAACTTGGGTTGCAGATACTGCGTCGTGCCGATTCAAGAATCCGTTGATTACACCGTCAAACAGCTTGAGTCGGCGGGCTTTGAAGTGTCAAGTTTCACCCGCGAAAACATTCAGGCACGCGACCGCAGTTCACGAATCTTGGCGGCACTTGCGGCGTCAATCGGCGGCGGCTTCACCTGCAACGCCAACAAAGCTGAAACGACCGTCGGTTATGCCACGCTGTACGGTGACGCGGCGGGCTTTTTGAGCGCGTTGGCTGACCTGTGGAAGTTCCAGGTTTACGACCTTGCCCGTTACATGAACAGCGACGTTTACGGCCGCGAAGTCATTCCGCAAGGCATTATCGACTTGACGCCCAGTGCCGAGCTGTCACCCGCGCAGAACGTCGACGAAGGCAAAGGCGACCCGCTGAAGTATCCGTATCACGATTATTTGTTCCGTGCGTTCGTCGAACAGAATTTGCGTCCGGAAGACATCTTGCGCATGTACGACAGCGGCACGCTCGAAAAAAATATCGGCTGCGAAGCCGGCCTTGTCAAGAAATATTTCCCGACCGCCAAAGACTTCGTTGCCGACTTGGAACGTTGGTGGAAGCAATTTTCAGGTATCGGCGTCGCCAAACGCATTCAGTCACCGCCGATTTTGGCAATCAGCCGCACGCCGTACGGTGCTCGCCGCGAATCGCAAAGCAGTCGCTACTTCACCAAAGCATACATTGCCTTGCGCGACAATCTCATAAGCTGACAACAATCGCAACGGTAACCGGCCGTCATGGATGACGGCGCGAAAGCTTGCCAGCGCGCTTCCGCCCGCGGTTGAAACAGGATGTTTCACCTGCGGGCACAAGCGGCACGAGGTACCGACAACGCTTGACGACGAGCGACCAAACGCTTGACTTGCGAACGGGCACGTGGTACCGACAACATTTCGGCAACGAGGCGGCAACAGTCGCCCGCCGCGTAGGCGCGAGTTTCTTTGCTACTTTCTTTGCTCGGTCAAAGAAAGTAGACGACAAACGAAACTTCACGCGTAAACGATACCTGCGGACTTGGCGGCACGTTCAGCAACGGTCATAACGTCAAGCGAAGTTTGAAGCCCGCGTTCAACCGCCGCGAAGTCTCCGCGCTCGAAGATCTCCGCGAAGTCAACGAACTCATGAACCATGCGGTGATTAAAACGGTTGAGCGAAAACTTCTGCACGTCACGCCCGCGAACCGCAAGTTCAAACGAATTCAACTCGTTGGGCGGACTCGTCGACAAAATGTATCCGCCGTCACCTTGCACGCAAACGAACGACGGGCTTGCCGAATCTTTCGCGGCAACACACTGCGCCAAAAAGTTTTCGTATTCCAACGTGACGACGCCGCTCGTGTCAATGCCGTTCCAACCGAAATTCGCCGCGTAAGAAACTTTCTTCGGGGCACCGAACAGCCCGACGACGAAATTCAAATTGTAGATATTAATGTCCGTGAGCGCGCCTCCGTAACTTTTCGGGTCGAAGGCGGGCGCAACGGATTTTTTCTTGTACGCGTCGTAGCGACTCGAATACTGCGAGTAATTGCATTGGACAAGCTTCACTTCGCCGATTTGTTTCAGCGCGTCGCGAATCCCGAAAAAGTTCGGCTGATGCAAAGTCGTCACCGCCTCGAACAGAAACAGCTTGCGACGGAGCGCAACGTCAATCAAGTCTTGAGCCTGCGCGGCGGTGACGGTGAACGGTTTTTCTACGATGACATTTTTGCCCGCGTCAAGGAACTTTTTGGCGTACTCGTGGTGCACGGCGTTGACAAGCCCGACGTAAACGAAATCGACGTTCGGGTCATTGGCAATGTCGTCAAGATCGGTGGTGAACTTCTCGACGCCGAATCGTTCGGCAAGCGCGGCGGCTTTGTCGCGGCTGTGAGGTCGCGCCCAAATGTTGACGACGCGGAATTTCTTCGACGCGTGCAGAGCTTCGACGGCTTCGGGAATAATTTTGCCCGTGCCAAGGACAGCAACGTTAATCATGGTCAATCCCTCCCGCGAAAGAATTTACGCGGCGGCTTTGATTTTTCCTGCGCGTGTGCTAAAATCGCTTGCCGAAAGGGTGAACACATTGCACAAGCCGACACGCGAACAAATCATACATTTTTGCCACGAAAACACCGTAATAGATTTCATGCAAGTCGAAGTCGTCGAACGCGACGGTGAGATTTGTTTGGAACTTTGCCCCGACAGCCGACACGCGAATTTGTATTCGATGGCGCACGGCGGAGTTTTGACGACGATGGCCGATACCGCAATGGGCGCGAAGTGTTTGGAGCTGGGCAAGCGCGTCGTCACCGTGTCGCTGACGATTAACTTCATGCACGCGGTAATGACGGGCACGCGAATTCACACGGAGGCTTGTGTCCTGCACGACGGGCGAAAAACCTTGGTCTGCGAGTGCCGACTCGTCGACGACAGCGGCAAACTTTGCGCCAAAGCCGACGCAACGTTTTTTGTTATCGGTTTGTTCGGTGAAGAGCAACCTTGACGACGCCCGCCACTTCGACGACGTTTCGATATTTCGACGACACCCGCCACTTCGATGGTGACGCCCGCCACTTCGACGACACCCGACACTTCGACGGTGACGCCCGACATTTCGACGGTGACGCCCGACTCTTCGACACGACGCCCGCCACTTCGACGACGCCCGACATTTCGACGACGCTCGACATTTCGACGACGCCCGACATTTCGACGGTGACGCCCGACTCTTCGACACGACGCCCGACATTTCGACACGACGCCCGACTCTTCGGTTTGTTCGGTGAGCCGGAAACTTAAAAAATTTTTCTGCAGGTCAAAGAGGATTTTAATCTTGCGCAACTAAACTGCACTCACGATAAAAAATTTTCGAGGAGGTCTTTGGGATGTTGAGAACTTTTAAACTGCTCGGCGTGTTGCTTGCGGTGATTCTTTTCGCCGCGACTTCGACCGCCGACGCCGCGCCCGACTGGAACACCAACACGATTCGCGTCACGGGCACGGGTGTTGGCAACCCGGCTTTGGCACGCACATCCGCGCATCTGTCGATGATGGCGAAACGTGCGGCTATGGCGGACGCTTACCGTCAGCTTGCCGAAATGGTTCAAGGCGTTCAGGTTGACGCCGAAACGACCGTCGAACAAATGATGCTCACCAGCGACATTGTCAAAACCAGAGTTTCGGCAATAATCAAAGGCGCACGCGTCGTCGACGAAGGCGAACTTGCCGGCGGCGGCTACGAAGTCACAATGGAAATTCCGATGTTCGGCGGCAGCGGCGGACTTGCCGACACCGTCATTGAACGCCCGCCTGTCGTTGAGCCGTTCCCGCAGCCGACGCCCAGCTATCAACCGCCCGCGCCGCAACAGCGTCCGACTTCAATGGGCTACACCGGTCTTGTTATCGACTGCCGCGGACTCGGCACGATTAACCCTGTCATGAGCCCGGTCATCAAAAACGCGAACGGTCAAAAGATTTACGGCCACGTCAACCTTGACTACGACAGAATCATTGTCGAAGGCATGGCCTCTTACGCGACCGACATGAATCAAGTTTCCCGCGCAGGTTCCAATCCGCTGGTTGTCAAAGCAATTCGCCTTGACGACCTCAACGCGACGCCCGTTTTGACCGTCGACGATGCCGACATGGTTCTTTACGAAAATTCGCAGTCGCACTTCCTCGACAACATTGCGGTTGTCTTCTTGTACTGAAACTCGTCGCGCCGTTGACCGTTGCGGCTTTCAACCTACACAGGCCGATTGACGCCGACGGCAAGCGAGCCATAGACGAAAACTTTCCATACCGAGAAATTTCCCGCACCCGATCAATGCGGGATTTTTTTTGCGGCGATTGCGGCGCGTCGCGTGTCATGTGTGTTACTTTCTTTGGCAGCAAAGAAAGTAACCAAAGAAACTGCGCTTGCTGTGATACATCCTGTATCACGCGCAAGCGGAGCGGCCGTCATCCATGACGGCCGGAGCTTTCGTCACGCGGCGATTTTTTTTCGTGACGGTTGACGTTGATTTAGCGACGTGCTAAACTTGAATAAATTAATTCAAGCCAAAGTATAATCAGCGATTATGCAAAGGAGGACGAGATTTTAATGATTGATATTACCGACAGAGTGCGCAACAAGGACTTGCAAAGCAAAATCGTCAGCGCCGAGGAAGTCGCCGATTGGATTCAGCCGGGCTGGACAATCGCCTGCAGCGGCTTCACGGCTTCGGCTTACCCGAAAGCGGTTCCGCTTGCTTTGGCCGAACGCATGAAGAAAGACCCGTTCCAAGTCAACATTTGGACAGGCGCGTCGACGGGTCCCGAACTCGACGGTGCGTTGGCAGAAGTCAAAGGCATCAAACAGCGTCTGCCGTATCAAACCGACGCGAAACTTCGCCCGCTTATCAACGACGGCACGGTTGATTATCTCGATTTGCATTTGTCCGAAAGCGCGCAACTCACCCGCACGGGCTT
>CAMUZU010000049.1 GCA_947165295.1 uncultured Selenomonadales bacterium
CGTACGGATTGACGGGAATCGTCGCGTCAAGTTCGCCGACGGGAATTTTTTCGGGCTCGCCGTAAACCGCCGCGCTTGAGCTGAAAATAATTTTGTCGACGCCGGCTTCAGTCATTGCCTCCAACAAAATTTCCATGCCGACGACGTTATTACTGAAGTACTTGAGCGGACGAGCGACGCTTTCGCCCGCCTCGATAAACGCCGCGAAGTGAAAGACCGCCTCGATTTTGTTCGCCGCGAAAATTTTTTGCAGAGCAACCTTGTCGCGAATGTCGCAGTTGTAAAATTTGACGGCGGGGTCAAGCGCGGACTTGTGACCCGTGCTCAAGTTGTCGGCGACAATGACGTCTTCGCCCGCTTCAATGAGTTGGCGCACGGTGTGCGAACCAATGTAACCCGCGCCGCCGCAAACCAGAATTGCCATGAAAGTTCACCTCTCTCAAAAGTATCGCGCAAAATGTATCACGGGAAAAATATTTGTCAACGTCGCGTTTACCGGCCGTCATGGATGACGGCCGCAATCGCCTGTCGCATGACGCAGGATGCGTCATAGCAGGCGCGGTTTCTTTTGGTTACTTTTCTTTGCCGCCAAAGAAAAGTAACACCCGACACACGCCAACGAAATTGATATTGCAAAGTGTAAAAACTATGATAAAATGTCCACGCTTAGCGCAGGCAGAAATTTTTACCAAGTGAAGGGAGCTATCCGACAGATGTGGGGTTTTTTTGGCGGTTTGTCGAACGACATGGGAATTGACCTGGGAACGGCGAACACTCTCGTGCACGTCAAAGGTCGTGGGATTGTCCTGCGTGAACCTTCGGTCGTAGCGATAAAAAGTGATACCGGCGAAGTTTTGGCGGTCGGCGAAGAAGCCAAGCAGATGATTGGCCGCACGCCCGGCAACATAATCGCAATTCGCCCGATGAAAGACGGCGTCATTGCCGACTTCGACGTTACTCAGGCAATGCTCCGCTATTTTATTCGCAAGGCAATGAACTCAAAATCTTTTGTGCGCCCGCGAGTGGTCGTCGGCGTGCCTTCGGGTGTCACCGAAGTTGAAAAACGTGCAGTTATCGACGCGGCTCAACAGGCGGGTGCACGCGAAGCTTATCTTATTGAAGAACCAATGGCTGCGGCTATCGGCGCGGGACTTCCCGTCGAAGAGGCAACCGGAAACATGGTCGTCGACATTGGCGGCGGCACAACCGAAATCGCGGTAATTTCACTCGGCGGCATTGTCGTTAGCCGTTCAATTCGTATCGGCGGCGACGAAATGGACTCGTCGATTATTCAATACATCCGCCGCATGTACAGCTTGATGATTGGCGAACGCACGGCCGAAGAAATCAAAATCAAAATCGGCACGGCTATCGTCACGCCCAACAAAGACACGGCAATTCAAATTCGCGGGCGCGACCTTGTAAGTGGCCTGCCTAAAACCGTCGAAGTCAAGTCAAGCGAAGTGCGCGAGGCTCTCGGCGAACCGATTTTCAAAATCGTCGACGCGGTAAAAGGCACGCTCGAAAAAACTCCGCCCGAACTTGCGGCGGACATCATGGATCACGGCATTGTTATGACCGGCGGCGGCGCGCTCCTTGCCAACCTGGACAAACTCATCTCCAACGAAACCGGTATGCCCGTAATCGTCGCCGACGACGCGTTGAGTTGCGTCGGTGAAGGCACGGGCAAATCGCTCGAAGACATGAATTTACTTAAGCGCGTCGTCATGACATCCAAAAAGCTGAGACAATGAACAAAAAGCTTCGCAAAGAAAGCAAGACCGCAAAAAAAATCGTCGCGCTGATTTTCGTGTTTATCAGCGTGTTTTGTGCTGTCTTTTTCGCCGCGAGGAACAAATTCTTCACGCCCGTCACGGACGCAACCGCAATGGCAATCGTCGCGCCGTTCCAACGAATTTTTTCGTGGGCGGGCTCTCAACTGACGTTCATCAAGGACACCGTCAACGAAGTTTCCACGTTGCACGAACAGAACAAACTGCTGCGCGAAGAAGTCGAACTGCTCCGTGCACAGAACTTGACGGCGTCGGAATACGCGTCGGAAAATCAACGCTTGCGAAACTTGCTCGGTTACAAGCAGGTCGCCACGCAGTTTGACTTGGTTGCGGCGTCGGTTATCGGTCGCGAATCCGCCACGTGGTCAAGCGTCATTATAATCAATCGCGGCACACTCGACGGCGTTGCGGACAACATGGCGGTCGTCACCGAAATGGGTCTTGTCGGGCACGTCATGGAGGCCGGAATCAATTCGTCGAAAGTTCAACTGTTGCTTGACCCGCGCTCGTCGGTCGGCACGCTGATTCAACGCCCCGAATCACGCGTGGCGGGCATTGTCGAAGGCGACATCAAAAATCCCAATCACCCGAAGATGGTCAACATCCCGAAAGATTCGGACGTCAAGGTTGACGACATGGTCGTTACGTCGGGCTTCGGCGGCGTTTACCCGAAAGGTCTTGTCGTCGGCAAAATCGTCGAAATTCACAACGAAGAAGGCGGCTTGCTCAAGTACGGTGTTGTCGACACTTCCGTCAACTTCCAAAAGCTCGAAGACGTGGCGATTATCGTTGCGTCACGCGAGGCACCGCCCGAACCGTTGCAACCGCCGCCGCAAACGCCCGGTACCGAAACAGATCCTTACGAGACGGCGAAAAAACTTCAGGACGCGCAACAGCAAATTCAAGACGCACAACAGCAAGTTCAGGACGCCCAACAGCAACAACTTCAGCAGGCGGGTTACGTGCCCGAAGACGCGACGCCCAACGAAGACTTGTCCCGCGAGGAGGCTCGACAATGGTAGTTACCGGGCTGTGGACGATGCTGACGATTGTGCTTTACGCTCTGCAAACGTCGCTGTTGACGTTCATAAGCTTCGACGGCTTCAGCGCAAACTTAATGCTGTTGCTTGTTGTGTCAATCGCCTTCGTGCGCGGTCACAAGTACGGAATTTTCTTCGGCTTCGTCGCGGGAATTCTGCAGGACTTGACGTCGGGAAGTTACTTCGGCATTGCGACGTTCAGTTACATGACGCTGGGGCTCGTCTTCGGAAAGTTTTCGGTCAATCTGTTCCGCGAACAAGCGTTGCTGCCCGTCGTGAGTTCGATACCCGCGTTGGCGTTTCACTTCGCGATAACCGTCGGCTTTTTGTTTCTGCTCGATAAACAATTCGACGTGGTGAAACTGTGGCGCGAATACTTTTGGCCGACGGCGATAATGCAGGTCGTGCTTGCTTACCCCGTGCACAAAGTCGTTTGCGATTTAAACGAGTACGCAAAAAAACATCGTTAGGAGGAATTTATTTGAAAGTTACCGACCAAGACATCAAAACCGTCGCAAGTCTGTCGCGGCTTCGGATTCGCCCCGACGAGTCCGCCGAAGTCACCGCGCAACTCGACAAATTTCTGACGTACGTCGAAAACCTGCAGGCAATCGACACGTCGCACATTGAGCCGACAACTTACGCGTTGCCGATGCAAAATGTTTTCCGCGCCGACGAAGTCAAACCGTCGCTCGAACGCACGCTTGCTTTGTCGAACGCACCGCTTTCCGAAGACGGCTATTTCAAAGTCCCGCGTGTGCTGGAAGAGTCGGCTTGAAAAATTTTGTCACGCAGCCGAATCATTTCGCATTACGCATTACGCATTACGCATTGTTTTTGGAGGTTTGTATCATGAAAAAGTTTTTTGCCGCAGCTTTGTTGACCGCAATGTTTCTCGTAAACACAGCGTCCGCCGCCCACGTCAACCGCGAATCGATTTACCAGGTCGCTCTGCTTCAGTCGCTCGCACTCGGCGAATTTGAAGGCTCAATCTCCGTCAAGCAGCTGAAAAATTTCGGCGACACGGGCATTGGCACGTTTGAAGGCGTCGACGGCGAAATGATTGTGCTCGACGGCGTTGTTTACCGTGCGAATCAGCAATGCAAAATCAACGTCGTTGACGACAACGTCACCGTGCCGTTCAGCAACGTGACGTTCTTCGACAAAGATTTTTCCGTCAAGCTCAACAACGTCGCCGACAAAGACGCGCTTGAAAAAATCTTGAACGAACAAGTCGCCAAGCACGGCCGCAACAGCTTTTACATGGTGAAAATTTCGGGCGAATTCGCTTTGATGCAAGTCCGCAGCGAACTCGGCGCGACGAAACCTTTCAATCAAACTTTGGTCGAACTGTTGAAGACTCAAAACGAAGTCGACAAAGAAAACATTCGCGGCACGGTCGTCGGCTTGTACTGCCCCGACTTTATGGTTTCGCTTAATTCGGCGGGCTGGCATTTCCACTTCGTCAGCGAAGATAAAAAATTCGGCGGACACGTCCTCGGCATGAGCGTTAAAAACGGCGAAGCGCAATTCGACAAGACCGACAACTTCCGCATGAGCCTGCCGCCGTCGAAGTCTTTCCAGGAGCGCAACTTCAAAGCCGACCTGCGCGAAGACATCCGCAAGGCCGAACAGGACAGCCAACGCTAAGGAGGCAAATTTTTTGGAACTCTACACAAAGACAGCGCACGAGTTGCACGAGCTGTTACAGACGAAACAAATTTCTTCGGCGGAATTGACTGCCGATATTTTTTCGCGCATTGACGCCGTCGAAGACAAAATCGGCGCGTACATAACCGTCACCCGCGACAAGGCCGTTGTGGACGCCAAAGCCGTCGACGAAAAAATTTCTCGCGGCGAAACGATTCAACCGCTCGAAGGCATTCCCTGCGCCGTCAAGGACAATATCTGCACCAAAGGCATTAAGACGACTTGCGCGTCGAAAATTCTCGAAAACTTCGTGCCGCCGTATGACGCGACGGCTTACGGTAAACTTGCCGCGCAAAATCCCGTGCTTGTCGGCAAGGCGAACCTCGACGAATTTGCAATGGGCGGCTCCACGGAGAATTCGGGCTTTCACGTCACGCGCAACCCGCACAATCTCGACTGCGTGCCCGGCGGAAGTTCAGGCGGATCTGCGGCGGCCGTCGCGGCGTGTGAAGCGGTTTTCGCGCTCGGCTCGGACACGGGCGGCTCAATTCGTCAACCGGCAAGTTTCTGCGGCGTCGTCGGATTGAAGCCGACTTACGGACGTGTTTCGCGTTACGGGCTTGTCGCTTACGCAAGTTCGCTCGACCAAATCGGGCCGATTACTCGCGACGTGACGGACTGCGCGCTTGTGATGAACGCCATTGCCGGACGCGACGAAATGGACTCGACTTCGACAGCCGCCGACGTGCCCGATTTCACGAAAAGCCTTGTCGCCGACGTGAAAGGTTTGCGCATTGGTTTGCCCAAAGAATATTTCGTCAAGGGCATTGACGCCGACGTTGAAGCCGCCGTTCGCTCCGCCGCGAAGAAGTTTGAGCAACTCGGCGCGCAGGTTACGGAAATTAGTTTGCCGCACACCGACTACGCCATTTCGACTTACTACTTGATTGCGCCCGCCGAAGCCGCCACGAATCTTGAACGCTACGACGGAGTCAGCTACGGCGCACGCGTCGACGGCGCGGACGTTGTCGAAATGATGACCAACACCCGCACGGAAAAATTCGGCGCGGAAGTTAAGCGTCGTATAATGATTGGCAACTATGCTTTGAGCGCGGGCTACTACGACGCTTACTACCTGAAGGCGTTGAAAGTTCGCACGCTGATTCAGAAAGATTTTGTCGACGCGTTCAAAACGGTTGACTTGATTCTTGCGCCGACGGCTCCGACTGCCGCGTTCAAAATCGGCGAAATGGTGTCCGACCCGCTCAAAATGTATCTGCAGGACGTGTGCACCGTGCCTTTGAACTTGGCGGGACTGCCGGGCATTTCGATTCCGTGCGGCGTCACCAAAAACAAATTGCCGATTGGTTTCCAGCTTATCGGCAAAGCATTGGACGAAGCGACAATTCTTCGGGCGGCATACACTTACGAACAGGCGTGACCGAATATCCGGCCGTCATGGATGACGGCCGCCGTCGCCCGCGTTGAAACCCGGAAGGTTTCACTGCGGGCGCAGTTTTCTTTGGTTACTTTCTTTTGCTGCCAAAAGAAAGTAACATTCAACGAACCGATTCAAAGCGACAATCTTGCGCACGGCGTATGCCTACGAAAACTTGTAATTTCAAAAGCCCTGTGCTAATATAATCGCCGTGTTGCACACAACGGATTAAACAGGAGGTTACGGTTTGGCAATGAACATCACCGAGAAAAAGATAGACAACTACGAGCTTGAACTCACAATCGAGGTCGACGCGGCGGAATTTTCCAAGGCGATTAAACGCGCTGTGAAAATGCTGGCTGACCGCGTGAGCATTCCCGGTTTCCGCAAAGGCAAAATTCCGCAGGCGATTCTTGAGCAACGTCTCGGCAAAGGCGCAATCGTCGAAGAAGCAAGCGAATATCTCATCAACAAATCGTCGCGTGAAGCTCTGCGCGAAAAAAATATCATCCCCGTCACCGAAACGCGCCCGAAAATCGTCACGAACGAGGAAGGCAAAAACTTCGTCTACACGCTGACGTTCACGCCGTTCCCCGAAGTCAAGCTCGGCGAATACAAAAATCTTGACGCGGAAAAAGTTGTCGAACCGGTCACCGACGAACAGGTTGCCGAACAGCTCGAACAAATGCGCGCTCACCACGCGAACTTGATTGAAGCCGCCGCAGGTGACGCCGTTGCCGACGGAGATTTTATCACGCTCGACTACACGGGCACCATTGACGGCGAAAAGTTCACGGGCGGCGAAGCCAAAGATCAACCGCTTGAAATCGGCTCGCACAAATTTATCGGCGACTTTGAAGAACAGCTTATCGGCGCGAAAGTCGGCGACGAACGCACGGTTAAAGTCACCTTCCCCGACGATTATCACGCCAAAGATCTTGCGGGCAAGGAAGCCGAATTCGCCTGCAAAATTAACAGTATCAAACACCGCGAACTTCCCGAACTCAACGACGAATTCGTCAAGAAAGTCAGCACGTTCAAGACGCTCGACGAGTACAAAGCCGACATTCGCAAGAACATGGAAGCCAACGCCGAACGCCGCGCCGTCGAAGCACAACGTCAAGCCGTTATCGACAAGGCGGTTGACAACATGACCGTCGACCTGCCGCCCGTCATGATTGAAAATCGCATCACGCAGATGATTCGCGAACTTGACGCCAATCTTCAGACGCAAGGCATGAACATCGAACAGTACATGGCGTTTTCCGGTCTCGACCAAGAGAAGTTGCGCGAAGATTATCGCGAGTCGGCGCACAAAAACGTTTTGACGGACATCCTGCTTGAACACGTGGCGGACGCGGAAAAAATTTCCGTCAACGAACAGGAACTCAACCTTGAAATTTCGATGATGGCGCAAATGTATCGCACGCCGCCCAAACAAATTGCCAAGTACCTGCAAGAGAGCGGGCAACTGCTTACCGTGGCCGACACAATCCGCCGTCGCAAAGCAATGAAGTTCATTCTTGACAACATGGCGGGCGCGACGAAGTCCGACGAAGTCAAAGCCGACAAAGTCACGGCCGACACGGTCACACCCGAACAATCAACCGACAAAGACAGCTGAAAATTTCCCGCGGCGGAGGACGAAACCCCCGCCGTTTTTACAAACTTGAGGTGAACATTATGGCTTACTACGTGCCAATGGTTATCGAAAAGACCAGCTACGGCGAACGCGCCTACGACATCTATTCGCGCCTGTTGAAAGACCGAATCGTTTTTCTCGGCGGTCCGATTAATGACGACGTTGCCAATTCGGTCGTCGCGCAACTTCTGTTCCTCGAAAGCGAAGACCCCGACAAGGACATTCACCTGTACATCAACAGCCCCGGCGGCGTGGTGACGGCCGGGCTTGCGATTTACGACACAATGCAGTATATTAAACCCGACGTTTCGACAATTTGTATCGGGCAGGCGGCAAGCATGGGCAGCTTGCTTTTGACTTCCGGCGCGAAGGGTAAACGTTTCGCCCTGCCGCTTGCAAGAATCATGATTCACCAGCCATTGGGCGGAGCGAGCGGACAGTCCACCGATATTCAAATTCAAGCACGCGAAATTTTGAGACTGCGCGAAGTCGGCAACGACATCTTGTGCAGACACACCGGTCAACCGCGTGAAAAAGTCATGGCGGACACCGAGCGCGATAACTTCATGACGGCCGAGGACGCCAAAGCTTACGGCTTGATTGACGACGTCATCACCCGCCCGCCGAAAAGCAATGAGTAAGTAGGAACTAGTTCCTAATTGATTTTAAGGGGTTGAGCGCGTGTTAAAGTTCGGGAACGATCGCGGTTCACTGAAATGTTCCTTCTGCGGCAAGTCCGAACACAGCGTAAAGAAATTAATCGCGGGCAACGGCGTGTACATTTGCGACGGTTGCGTTGAACTTTGCAACGACATCTTGCAAAAAGACATCGACGACGACGAGGTTGTCGGCACCGACAAATTGCCCAAGCCCAAAGAAATTTGCGCGATTTTGGACGAATACGTCATCGGTCAATCCGAGGCGAAAAAAACTATTTCCGTGGCCGTGTACAACCATTACAAGCGAATCGGTCGGCAGGCAAGCGGTCACAAGGAAGACATCGAACTTCAAAAATCAAACATCCTCATGATTGGCCCCACCGGCAGCGGCAAAACTCTTTTGGCGCAGACGCTCGCGAAGATTTTGAACGTGCCGCTTGCAATCGTCGACGCCAATTCTTTGACGGAAGCGGGCTACGTCGGCGAAGATGCCGAAGACGTTTTGCTGTCGCTGATTCAGGCGGCAAACGGCGAACTCGACAAGGCCGAACGCGGCATTATTTACATTGACGAAGTTGACAAAATCGCCCGCAAGCCCGGCATGTACCGCGACATTTCGGGCGAAGGCGTTCAACAGGCTCTGCTGAAAATTTTGGAAGGCACCAAAGTCAATGTGCCCGTGCCCGGTCGCCACGCTCAAGGACCGCCCGAATTCATTCAGCTCGACACGAAAAATATTTTGTTCATCTGCGGCGGCGCGTTCAACGAACTCGACAAAGTCATCGAAGCCCGCACGAAAGGTTCACAGCTCGGTTTCGGCGCGAAAGTCGAATCCAAAGACGAAAAAGACGTCGGACAAATTCTGCGCGACGTGCAACCCGACGACTTGCTTAAAGACGGCTTGATTCCCGAATTCGTCGGACGGTTGCCGATAATCGTCACGCTTGACGCACTTGACGAAGACGCGCTTGTCGACATCTTGACGAAGCCGAAGAACGCGCTTGTCAAGCAGTATCAAAAGCTCATGGAAATGGACGGCGCGAAGTTGACGTTTGAAGACGACGCGTTGAAGTTAATCGCCCGCGAAGCAATTCAACGTAAAACCGGCGCACGCGGTCTGCGGTCAATCCTTGAACGAATCATGCGCAACGTCATGTTTGAAGTGCCGTCGGTCGGCGGCAGCACAATGTGCACCGTCACGAAAGAAGACGTTCTGTTTAACCAGGAACCGAAACTGCGCGTCAATCCCAAACGAATCAAGAAGACCGCCAACGCTTGACACAAAGTTTTTGTTGCCTTTCGCCTGATAAAGGAGTGAGTTTGCATGGCTGAAAAAATCACATTGCCGCTTGTGCCGTTGCGGGGAGTTGTCATCTTCCCGAACATGATTATGCACCTTGACGTCGGGCGCGACAAATCGGTCAATGCACTCGAAGCGGCAATGGTTGACAATCGCCGAATCTTTTTGGTTGCGCAAGATGATTCGGACACCGACAACAACGAAGGCGGCGAATTCTTCCGTGTCGGCACGATCTCCGAAATTCGCCAGATAATCAAGTTGCCCGACGGCAATGTTCGAGTGCTCGTCGAAGGAATCAACCGCGGCATCGTCGGCGAAGTTCACCCCGCCGAAAAGGGCAATTACGACGTCATCGAAATCACCCCGCACGAAGACAGCTGGGACGAAAGCATGGAAATTGAAGCTCTCGTTCGCGGTGTCGTGCGCAAGTTTGAAGAGTGGGTTAAACTCAGCAAGCGCATTCCGTCCGAAACTTTTATCGCCGTGACAATTCTTGAAGACTTCGGGCGGCTCGCGGATTTAATCGCCAGTCACCTGAACTTGAAGCTTGAAGCGAAGCAAGAAATTTTAAACGCGTTGTCCGTCGAAGAACGGCTCGAAAAACTTTACGCCGTGTTGACGCGTGAACTTGAAATTCTGCAGATGGAGTCGCAGATTAATCAGCGCGTTCGTCGGCAGATGGAAAAGTTGCAGAAAGATCATTACCTGCGCGAACAACTCAAGGCGATTCACAAGGAGCTTGGCGAAGAAGAAGACAGCGGCGAAGAAGCGTCCGAATATCGTAAGCGTTTGGCTGACGGCGATTATCCCGACGAAGTTCGCGAGATTATCGAGAAAGAATTGACGCGCATGTCACGCCTGCCGACAATGGCGTCCGAAGGCAACGTTATCCGCACTTACGTCGAGTGGCTTTTGGACTTGCCGTGGCGCACGTCGACGACTGACGCAATGGACATCACCGAAGCCGCCAAAATTCTTGACGCGGAACATTACGGCCTTGAGAAAGTCAAGGAGCGCATCTTGGACTTTTTGGCAGTCAAGGCGTTGACTAAAGACAAACCCGCGCCGATTTTGTGTCTCGTGGGACCGCCGGGCGTCGGAAAAACTTCGTTGGCGTCTTCTGTTGCCCGTGCAATGCGGCGAAAGTTCATTCGTGCAAGTTTGGGCGGCATTCGCGACGAAGCGGAAATTCGCGGTCACCGTCGGACTTACGTCGGCGCAATGCCCGGCCGAATCATTCAAGGCATCAAAAAAGCGGGCGCGAACAATCCCGTGTTCCTGCTTGACGAAATTGACAAACTCGGCAAGGACGGTTACGCGGGCGATCCGTCGGCGGCTTTGCTTGAAGTGCTTGACCCCGCGCAGAACAATTCGTTCGACGACCATTACATTGACACGCCGTTTGACCTGTCGAAAGTTTTGTGGATTGTCACCGCGAACAGCTTGAACACCGTCCCGAAGCCGTTGCGCGACCGCATGGAAATTATCACGCTGTCGAGTTACACCGAAAACGAAAAGTTCGAGATTGCCCGCCGTTACCTCACTCAACGGCAGAAAGAAGAAAACGGTCTCAAGCGCGGCGACCTCGTCTTTACCAAAGGCGTCCTGCAAGAGATTATTTCCGAATACACCCGCGAATCGGGCGTGCGTGAACTTGAACGAATTATCGGGCGTGCTTGTCGCAAGGCGGCGCGCAAAATCGTCGAAGGTGAACAAGTTCCGATTTACATCACGAAAAAAAATCTGCGCGACTTCATCGGGCGACCGAAGTTTCTTCAAACGCGTGCCGAAAAGCAACCGCAAATCGGCGTTTCGACGGGCATGGCGTGGACGGAAGTCGGCGGCGACATTCTTCCGACGGAAGCGATTGTGCTCAAAGGCAACGGCAAACTTTTGCTCACCGGACATTTGGGCGACGTCATGCAGGAGAGCGCGCAGGCGGGTTTGACTTACATTCGCAGCCGCAGTGACCTCATGAAGCTTGACGACGACTTTTACGAGAAAAACGACATTCACGTTCACGTTCCCGAAGGCGCGGTTCCCAAAGACGGCCCCAGCGCGGGCATTACAATGGCGACGGCAATGATATCCGCGTTGACGAAGAAAAAAGTTCGCTCCGATGTGGCAATGACGGGCGAAATCACCTTGCGCGGAAACGTCCTGCCGATTGGCGGGCTCAAAGAAAAAGTTCTTGCCGCTTACCGCGAAGGCATGCACACGATTATCCTGCCGAAAGAAAACGCGCCCGACATCGAAGACATTCCCGAAAGCGTGCGCAAAAAACTTGAGTTCGTGCCCGTGGAAAACATGGATGAAGTTTTACGCACGGCGTTAATCTTGTGAACGTTCAATCAGCCTCGACAATGCGTCGGGGCTTTTTTTGTTGACAGTGTCGCGAACAAACCGGCCGTCATGGATGACGGCCGCGTCGCTTGCGCGTGATACAGGATGTATCACAGCAAGCGCAGTTTCTTTGGTTACTTTCTTTGCTGCCAAAGAAAGTAACAAACCCGTCAAGCCGCGTCGTTGAAGTCGTCGGTTTTTTGTTGACAGCGCGGAAACGTCTTGATACATTTAACGTCGGACGAAAACTTTCCGAAGGAGGAATCGCAATGGCATTTCCGAAAAATTTTTTGTGGGGCGGCGCGCTTGCGGCGAATCAATACGAAGGCGGCTACCTCGACGGCGGCAAAGGTCTCAGCGTGCCCGACATGTTGCTTGGCGGCGACGTGAACACTCCGCGAACTTTCTGCCCGACGATTGAAGACGGCGTGTTTTATCCGTCGCACACCGCGATTGACT
>CAMUZU010000050.1 GCA_947165295.1 uncultured Selenomonadales bacterium
GAAGTTGCGGACCTATAGCTCAGTTGGTTAGAGCAACCGGCTCATAACCGGTCGGTCCCAGGTTCAAGTCCTGGTGGGTCCACCATTAGGATTTACGGACGAAATATATGTGGCCTTGTAGCTCAGCTGGATTAGAGTATTTGACTACGAATCAAAGGGTCGGGGGTTCGAGTCCCTCCAAGGTCACCACGCGGGTAGGTAGCGAAGTGGCTAAACGCGGCGGACTGTAAATCCGCTCCCCTTGGGTACGATGGTTCGAATCCATCCCTGCCCACCACCATGGAAATCAAACGTCGTCGAAAGGCGGCGTTTTTTCGTTGCGTGTGTTGTGTTACTTTCTTTCGGCAGCGAAAGAAAGTAACCAAAGAAAGCTGCGCCTGCTACGACGCATCCCGCGTCGTGCGACAGGCGGTTGCGGCCGTCATCCATGACGGCCGGATTGACGGTTGCCGTTGTTCATTGCGCATTAAAAAAAGACTGCCCCGTTAATAGGACAGCCCGTGTGTTCGTTTGATTGAGTTTATTGGATTGTCGAAGTTGTGTCGGCAGTCGGTTCGGCGGGAACGTTGAATTCACCTGCGCGTTTGTCGAAGCGGCTCATAATCTCATCGTAAGTCTTCTTCGTGATTTCGGGCATGTCTTGCAAGCCCGTCGCGTCCGTCCACGCGATACCCGCCTGCTTAAAGCCTTCCTCGACGGCGGCGCGCATTGCCGAAAGTTTTTCGGGGTCATTGCCCGCAATGGCCGTCGCAAGGTCAAAAATTCTCGTCGACACGGCGTCAACAGACCAGTCGCCGCCTTCACCGACAGCTTTTGCCGCGTCTTCGGGATTGGTCGCCACTTCCGGCATGCCGAAGCGCGCCGCGTCAATCTGCACGCCGTCGAAGTTCAGAATTCCGACGCCTTCGTCAAGCCAGCCCTGAAGTTTGTCGTTGGAGTCGGTCAACGCCTGAATCATCATGTTGAGCATTGTGTGCTCGTTCATGGCGATACTTTCTTCCAGGTAGCGAACTTGGTCGGCGGAAAGGCCTTTGGTTTCCTGCGCGCCGTCGGAGTCGGTTTCTTCGACTGCGGGTTGTTGAAGTGCAGACGCCGCCTGTTGAGCTTGCTTTGCCTCGTCGGAAATGTCGAGCTTGAAGGCGTCGCCGACGTTGACGGTTGACGATTGATTTTGCGCCGTCGAAGGTTGATCGGCGGCTTTCGTTGCGGTGCCTCTGGTTTGCGCGGCGTACTGCGCGACACCTTGCGACACGCGTGCAATGTTGCTTACGTCCATGTTGAAAACCTCCTTTGTGTTGAACGGAATTACAAACCTGCGGCGCGTTCAAGTCACATCATCAACAGTGCAGCCAAATCCAAACGTTGCGTTTGTTCGGTTTTCGTTGCAACTGAGCCGTCGGGATTGGGCGGCGCGCTGTAGTCGGCGACAACCTGCGTGTGCGGTTTCTGCTTGACTTGTTCGACGATTGCGCTACCTTCGTACGTGGTTATCAGAATCGAACCGTCGGGCATGAAACGCTTGATTGTTTCGACGGGTTGCGTACTTGCCGACGCGCCTTGTTGACGATTGGCGTTGCCCGAATCTTCGTCGACTTTGACTTGACCGGTGATTTCTTCCTGCAGGTCGGCTATCTCGTCGAGTTGCTCACGAACCGAATTCATCTTGCGCATGTCCGTTTCGACGTTGGCGATTTTGCCGGCAAGAATCTGTGCGTAGTCCGAAGCGACGCCGCGAGAATTTTTGTATGACGCCTGCGACTTACCGATTGCCGCAGAGTTTGTAACTTCGAGAATATCCACGATTGTCACGCTCCCAAAAAGTTTTTTCACCGTAGTTATCGGCATTTCGGGCGCGCTACTAAAATTTTTTTGAGTTTAACATTTGCGTCCGTGCTTGTCAATTTGGCGTTCGACGGCGACGCGGGAAAATTTCTTCGCACGTTGAAACTTCACCGCTTGCCAAAAACAGCTCGTTGTGTTATCTTGTCGAAAAGTTTAACGGCAGTCATGCAAATACCGTTCACGGTTTTGAAACTCAAGTACGTTGGCGCGAAGCCATGATTTGCCGACAGTCGTGCACGCCATACCGTTCACGGTCTCTGCGGCAAAAAAAGCACTTCCCAATTGCGGGCGGTGCTTTTTTCGTGCCAGCGTGTGCGACGGAAGTCAACGACGACGGTTCGACGAATTGGTCGCGGCAGTGGGGTAGCGACGTGTACAACTTCGCCCGCGCGCTGAATCTGCCGAAGTTTCATTACGTCGGCAAATGTCACGGCTCAATTCCCGGCTGGTACATTGCGAAGAATCATCCCGAATGCCTGAAAAGTTTCGCGAGTTTCTTCCTTGCGCCGCACACGAAGGCTCCCAACAGCAACAAATGGTTCGACTTGCTCAAGACGCACGGTCCGATGGAAATGCTCAAGTCCGCAATGCGCAAGCCCGAAACCGGTTTGCAGGCGAAAGTCGCGGAGATGTCGGCGTTCGGCAAGATTGACGCGAGCATCATCCCGAAGTACGCGGCCAACTTCGCGCAGAATATTTGGGCGTCAACCGAAGAATGCATTGACACGTTGGCGAACATGGAAGTTCCCGTCGAATATCTTTTCGGCACGGATGATTTGTTTTTCCAAGACCACCTCGACAGCAACGTCTTCGCGATGTTGAACACCAAAGGTTCGCGGTCGGTGATTTTGAGCGGCGAACGGCACTTCATGGAGATTGATTGCCCCGAACGAATCGCGAGCGAAGTTTTCACCTTCATTGACGAAGCCGCCAAAGATTATTGAGCGAACGTCACACGACGAAAAATTTCCCCGCGCAGATTTTTTTTTGCGTGCGGGATTTTTTTTTGGCAACGTGACGTTGCATACGGTTGGTTTGAGCGTGCGAATGTCTCGCGCTTGTAAAATGTCCGCCGAACGATTAAAATTTCCGCGACAAAATTATTGGAGGCGATTTTATGTTGAGCGACGTTGAAATTGCGCAGAACGCGAAGGTCGACAAAATTTCCGTGGCGGCGGGCAAGCTCGGTTTGACCGAAGACGATTTGGAATTCTACGGCAAGTTCAAGGCGAAAATTTCCCGCGACGTGTGGCAGCGCGTCAAAGACAATCCCGACGGCAAATTGATTCTCGTCACCGCGATAACTCCGACGCCTGCAGGCGAAGGCAAAACGACGACTTCAATCGGTTTGGCGGACGCGTTTTCAAAACTCGGTCAGAAAGTTTGCGTCGCGCTTCGTGAACCAAGTCTCGGTCCCTGCTTCGGAATCAAAGGCGGTGCGGCGGGCGGCGGCTTTGCGCAGGTTGTCCCGATGGAAGACATTAATCTCCACTTCACGGGCGATTTTCACGCGTTGACGACAGCGCACAATCTGCTTGCGGCGGTTGTCGACAATCACCTTCAACAGGGCAACGAACTGAAAATCGATTCACGGCGTGTCGTGTGGAAACGCGTACTTGACTTGAATGACCGTGCGCTCCGCAACGTGATTGTCGGGCTCGGCGGCAAGGCGAACGGCGTCCCGCGAGAAACGGGCTTCGACATAACCGTCGCTTCCGAAATGATGGCGATTCTTTGCCTGGCGAACGACTTTGCCGACTTGAAGTCACGCCTCGGAAAAATTATCGTCGCGTACACTGTCGACGGCGAAGTTGTCACGGCGGACGACCTGAAAGTCACGGGCTCGCTTGCCTTGCTGTTGAAAGATGCGATTAAACCCAATCTCGTTCAGACGCTCGAAGGCACGCCCGCGCTGATTCACGGCGGCCCGTTTGCGAACATTGCGCACGGTTGCAACAGCGTCACAGCGACGAAATACGCGTTGAAACTTGCGGACATCGTCGTCACGGAGGCGGGCTTCGGTGCTGACCTCGGCGCGGAAAAATTTCTCGACATCAAGTGCAGGCTGAGCGGCCTTCGTCCCGACGCGGTTGTCATTGTCGCCACGATTCGTGCGCTGAAAATGCACGGCGGCGTTGACAAAAAAAATCTCGCCGAACCGAACGTCGCTGCCGTCGAACGCGGACTTGCCAACCTCGAAAAGCACATCGAAAACGTTCAAGGCTTCGGACTGCCCGCGATTGTCGCGCTCAACGACTTCCCGACCGACACCGCCGACGAAATTCAAGCCGTCGAAAAAATCTGCGCGGAGCACGGCGTCAAATTCGCTCGCTCGAAAGTTTTTGCCGAAGGCGGCGCGGGTGGCGTCGAACTTGCCAAAGCCGTCGAAGAAAGTTTCACCGACGCGAAGAATTTCAAATTCACTTACGCGGACGACTTGACCGTTGCCGAAAAAATTTCCGCCGTCGCCACGAAGATTTACGGCGCGGACGGAGTTGACTTCACCGCCGACGCGAAGAAACAGCTTGCCGACATTGAACGGCGCGGCTTCGGCAAACTTCCGATTTGCATTGCCAAGACGCAGTACTCGTTGAGCGACGACGCCACGAAACTCGGTCGCCCGAAGAATTTCCGCGTCACCGTTCGCGAAGTGAAAATTTCTGCGGGCGCGGGTTTTATCGTCGTGTTGAGCGGCAAAATCATGACCATGCCGGGCTTGCCGAAAGTTCCCGCCGCCGAAAAGATCGACATCACGCCCGACGGAGTTATCAGCGGTCTGTTCTGAATTCAGACAACAAACAACAAACTATGCTCACCGTGCCGAACAAGCGCGACGGGCTTTTTTTTTCAATCGTGGTATTGACATATAAAATTTCATGAATTGTACTTGCGCCGTCAAATGAATTAACCGATGTCGAAGGAGGCGATATTTCTAAACTGCGATGCGTGACTTCTGTTTTCGAAAGGAGAGAATTTCTAACACGCGAAAGTTCGGGAAGTCGAGGTCGTCGCGCAAAAAAATCGGCGGCCTCGACAGCCCCGACGATAATTCTTACGCAACTCGAAAGGAGAATCGATTATGGTACCCTTGCAGAAACTTTACTCCGAAGGTGTCATTCCGCAATCGGCGCAGACCGGCAACGGCAAAGTTTGGAAAGGCAACTACTATGTCTGCTACTTCGACTGGATTCTTTCAACGGAGATCGGCGACAATGTTCAATTCACGGAGGATACCTTTAACGGCCTTTATTTACAAATAGAGACCGGAGCACTTGAAGACGGCGACGACTGGGAGCGAATTTCCGTCAAGATGAACATTGACTCGGACGCGACGGGACGCAAATATGACAAAGAAACAGTTCGCCGAGCACGTCAACGCATACAAAATCATTTCGCCAAAAAGTTGCCGTTCCATTTTCAGCGGACGCGCTTTCAATTCAACAGCCCGAAAGACGACAGAGAGCACGCCGCTTGGTTGACCGTCGGGCGCGTTTACTACGATGCCGGCACGTACAAACAACTCATCACAGCGGTTCGGCAGGCATTCGAGGAGCTGAAAACCGATTTTTGCGGCTGAAGCTTAAATCAATCGGAACCGAGGTCGTCGTGCACAAGTCACATGACTTGCGACGATCTCGGTTTTTACGATTACAGGAGTGATTATATGAATTATCTTGTTGCTCGTCCACCTTTCGAACTTTATTACGATATTCGCACCGAACTGTTGAATGGTCGCTTGAGATTCGCTTTTGGTTGGGACGGCTTGGATCTTCGAACCGGCGAAGATAAGTTTGTCGCCGCTTATGTCGAACATTGCAACGATACAAAAGACTCGGCATTGAAGCGTTATCGGTATTTGAGCATTTTGAAAGATATTAGCGTTGGCGACATCATCTTGATTCCGCGGTTCAGTATCTATCAACCCGAAGTCGGACAATATTTTACGCTTGCCGAATGCACAAAGACTTATACTTTCGCGCCATTGCCGAAATGTAATGACTTAGGGCACATTATCGGCGTGAAGCTCTTGAATTCCTTCGATTATCGTTCGGACAGTGAAGCGGCGAATTGTATCGCGGATAAACTTCGGCTGGCTTTTCGTTCCAGAACGGTCAGCAGAATCAACGATCCGAATATGATTGCCGCCGTCAAGGAATTGCTTGAACCGTTGCCACCGCCCGAAAGTGATTTGGATTCGCTGATGGACAAAATGTTGTCAATGCAGGCAGAGTATCTTGACGGACTGTTGAAAATCCTGAAGTCTCTGCCGATTGACGCACCGTCGCGGGAAGATGTTTCGCGCAAAGTTTTGGAGGCGTTTCGAATGTTTTTGCCCGACGCGCTGAAAAAATTCGTCAAAGATCTGTTCGTCAATAACGGCTACCATTTGCTTGGCGAAGAATCGAGCGGTTTCGTCTTCGAACTTTTTTCCGAACGCGAATTGATGCATGACATTTACAAAATCGACGAGCCGCAGCAAATTTTTGTCCTCGTCAGAACTTCCGCCGAAAGTTGCGAAAAAATCTTCGCGACCTTTGAGCAAGTCAAAAACACTCACATGCGCATTTTGATTGACTTGACGGAGCAAGTCGACGAAGATACTGCGGCAAAGGCTAAAGCGTCAGGCGTCATACTTATCGACGGCTTGACGTTCGCGAACATACTTGCCCGCCATAAAGTTGCGAAAAATCGTACCTAAGCTTGACGTTTTGCGCACGAAAAAAGCCCTCGCGTTCGACGTGGGGGCTGATTTTGTTTTGCAGATGAATTTATTCGGCGTAGAATTTGATTTCGTTGCCGAAACGCAGACGCGGCGGGCGCACACCTTTGACGGCGATTTGACCGGGCATTGTCGCAACCGCATTGACGACGATTGTGCAGTGACCTTCCTCGCGCAGATTCTTGTTGACCGCATCGCCGACGGTGACAACATCGAATTCGCTTTTGCCGACCTTGAGCTTGTCGCCGGGGACAATGTCGGCGGTCAGTTCGGCAACCGTGTGCTCGACGACCATGTCCGCCAACGCGGGGCGAATCTTTTCGTTAATCAAAATGAAACTGCTGTTGCTTGACAGATAAGTCGGCGCGTCCTTGCCGACGGCCGTCATCTTCGTTTCGTACTTAACTTGCATGTCAATCCCTCCTACATAAATAATACCATAAACGCGGCGGATTATTCAAGCGGAAATTGCGCGGTTTGACAAGTCGCAAAGCCCGTTATAAAATCCCGTGCGATTGGAGGGAACATTTTGCACGACACAGATTATTTGACGATTGCGCTACCCAAAGGTAAGCTCTTCGGCTTGTCGACGGACTTGCTTGCCAAAGTCGGCAGACAAACCGACGGGCTTCACGAAAAATCCCGCAAGCTGATAATCACCAACGAACGCGCACGGCTGAAGTTCATCATAACGAAGACGGCGGACGTGCCCACTTACGTCGAATACGGCGCGGCGGACATTGGCGTCGTCGGCAAGGACGTTATCGACGAGTCGGGCAAGGACGTTTACGAACTGCTCGATTTGGGCTTCGGTCGCTGTCATTTGATGATGGCGGTTCCGAAAGACAAGCGACGCCCGCGACTGGAAGATTACGCGCACACCCGCGTTGCCACGAAGTTTCCGCATCTGGCAGAAAAATTTTTCGTCGCGCACGGCATGCAAATGGAGTACATCAAGCTCAACGGCTCGATTGAACTTGCCCCGATTATCGGCATGTCCGAAAGCATCGTTGACATCGTCGAAACGGGCACGACCTTGCGCGAAAACAACCTTGAAGAAATTGTTTCAATCATGGACGCGACGGCGCGGCTGATTGCAAACCGCGTCAGTTACAAGCTCAAGTTCAAACAAATAAATTCGCTCGTGGACGACCTGTCGAAAGTTTTGCCCGCGTGAAGTTCGCGGACGCCTCCCGTTGCGGAGGATTTTTTTTCGGCAACAGCAGCGGTAACATCGGCCGTCATGGATGACGGCCGCGCCCGCAGTTGAAACAGGATGTTTCACCTGCGGGCTGCTTTCTTTGGTTACTTTCTTTCGCGCCGAAAGAAAGTAACACAACACGCCAAAAGAAAAGTAGATAAACACACGCCGCGTCTGCTATAATGTTGCAAAAAAGTTTGGAGGTTTTCATCATGGCAACGATTATCGCTCCGTCGATTCTTTCGGCGGACTTCGCTCACCTTGCCGACGAAGTCAAAAAAGTCACCGACGCGGGAGCCGAATACGTTCATGTCGACGTTATGGACGGCACGTTCGTCCCCGAAATCACAATCGGCGCGGGCGTCGTCAAAAGTCTTCGCAAAGTCACCGACGCCGTTTTGGACGTGCACTTGATGGTTGAGCACCCCGAAACGCAAGTTGAAAGTTTCGCCAAAGCCGGCGCGGACATCATAACGTTCCACGTCGAAGCAACCCGTCACGCGCACCGACTCATCCAAAAGATTCACGAACTCGGTTGCAAGGCGGGCGTCGCGCTCAATCCCGGCACGTCGCTTTCAATGGTCGAAGAACTTATCGAAGATGCCGACATGGTTTTGATTATGACGGTCAATCCCGGCTACGGCGGACAGAAATTCATCGAGTCGCAACTCGGCAAGATTCACATGCTTTATCACATGATTGACGAAATGGAGACCGAATGCGACATCGAAGTCGACGGCGGCATCAACGCCGAAACTTCCGTTTGGGTTCGCGAGTCCGGCGCAAACGTCCTTGTCGCGGGCTCGGCGGTTTACGGCGCCCCCGACGTCGCCAAAGCCATTAAAGACATCCGCGGCAAAGAAATCGTTCACCATCACCACGACGAAGACGACGAAGAGTAATTCGCCGTTCGCGTCACGAAGAAAATTTAATCTGTCGCACGGCGCGGCAGATTTTTTTTTGTCGCTGTGATATAATCGCCAAAACTTTTCGGGAGGTGTCCGCCGTGAAAAAATTTCTTGCAACCTTGCTCGTTGCGGCGAATTTGCTGTTTGCGTCGACGGTTCATGCCGAAACGAAAACTTACACGGGCGTCGGCGAATACTTCATGGGCGAACGCGACACGTTGGAGACCGCCAAACAGTCCGCAAAAGACCGGGCACTTCGCGACGCGTTGGAACGTGCCGGAGTCTTGATTCAAAGCCGTTCGCGCACGCAAGATTCGGAGCTTGTCGAAGACGAAATAACTTCGCAGACGGGAGCCGTGCTCAAAGTTCTTGAAGTCGTTTACGAACGCGAAGATTTTCTTGTTCGGGCGACGGTCACGGTTGACATCGACGCCGAAGATCTCAACCGCCGTTTGGAAGCCGCCGCCAAGCCGAACGCCGATAAAGTTCTGTTGGCGAAACAAAAGCTCGACGAAGCTAATCAACTTTGGCAAGACGGTCGCGACGACGAAGCACTTGAACTTCTGTCGCAGGCGGCAACGCTCAATCCCAACGACGCGGAAATTTTTCTCAAGCGTGCGATTATCTGCGTCGGCAACGGGAACTTCGCCGAAGCCGCTCACGACGCGAACAAAATTCTGCAACTCAAGCCTAATCACTCGACGGCACTTTGGATTCGCGGCGCGGCTGCTTTGTCGGCGGGCGACACTTCTGCGGCACTCGACGACTTGAACGCGGCGATTCGTTCCGACCCGCTCAACAAGCACGCGTATTATTTTCGCGGCATTTATTTTAAAATTGTCGGCGACAAGAAACGTGCCCGCGCTGATTTCCTTAAATCCAAAGAACTCGGATTCAGCGGCTCTGTCGGCGAAAAATTTTTGGAGGCGAACTCATGATTTTCGATTCACACATGCACACGAAGTTTTCGGCTGATTCGGACATGTCGGCTTTGGAGGCGATTGCCCGCGCACGAAGTTTGAATTTGGGCGTCGTCTTCACGGAGCACTTTGACTTCGGCGTCACCAACGACGACGGAAAAAGTTTCGACTTCGACCCGTCGGCTTACATGACCGAATACAAAAATCTGCGCGGCGATAACGTTCGGCTCGGCGTGGAAATTGGTTTGCGCAAAGTCGCCCGCGAAGTCAACGCGGACTTTTTGTCGCGGGCGGACTTCGACTTCGTTATCGGCTCGATTCACCTCGTCGACGACTTGGACATTTATTATCCCGAATTCTACGCCGACAAGGACAAGCCGACCGCTTATCGAAAATATTTCGCGCAGATGGCGGCGGAGATTGAAGTTGCGGATTTCGACGCGCTCGGACACATCGACTACATTTGTCGCGCCGCGCCGTATGACAATCCCGAACTCGATTACCCGACATTCGCCGCTGAGATTGACGCCGTGTTGAAAATCGTCGTCGCCCGCGAAAAAGTTTTGGAAGTCAACACGCGCAGATTCGCAAATGAACGCGCCGTTCGTGAACTTGTGCCCGTGTACCGCAAGTATCGCGAACTCGGCGGACGTTTCGTGACGCTCGGCTCGGACGCGCACAGAGTTTCGGCCGTCGGCAATTATTTCGCTCGCGCCGTCGACTTTGTCCGCGAACCGGACTTGACGCCCGTGACTTTCCGCGAACGCAAACTTGAATTTTTGGAGTGACACCGTGATAAGTTTCGTTAAAAACATTTGGCACGACCCCGTTCGTGAGCTTGTGCCCGTGTACCGCAAGTATCGCGAACTCGGCGGACGTTTCGTGACGCTCGGCTCGGACGCGCACAGAGTTTCGGCCGTCGGCAATTATTTCGCTCGCGCCGTCGACTTTGTCCGCGAACCGGACTTGACGCCCGTGACTTTCCGCGAACGCAAACTTGAATTTTTGGAGTGACACCGTGATAAGTTTCGTTAAAAATATTTGGCACGACCCGCTCGTCGACAACTTGAAAAAATCGCTGAACGAACTTCACCACTCGGCAATAGCGTCACTGAAAAGTTTCGGCGACGCGCTGATGTTGCCAATCGCGATTTTGCCGATGATGGGTTTATTCCTCGGTATCGGCGGCGCGCTGTCGAACGTGAACACGCTGACGGCGTTCCCGTTCCTCAACGTCTACTGGTTGCAATACATCTTGCTGATTATGGCGGACGCGGGCAACGCGGTCTTCGCGAACCTGTCGATACTTTTCGCCGTGGGACTTGCCGTCGGTTTGGCGCGCACGGACAGAGGCACCGTCGGGCTTGCGGCGATTTTGTCCGTGCTGATAACGAACGCGACGATAAACACCGCGCTGAAAATCACCGGCAAGCTTGCCGAAGACAATCTGTCGGCCGTCGGACAAGGCATGAGCCTCGGCATTCAAACTTTGGAGACGGGCGTGTTCGGCGGGATGATCGTCGGCGTCATGGCGTGGTACCTGCACGGGAAGTTTCGCCAAACGACGCTGCCGCCGTTTCTTAGTTTCTTTGAAGGCTCGCCGTTCGTGCTGTTGGTCTGCGCGGTCGCGTCAATTTGTCTCGGCGTGGAGATTTACGTCTTCTGGCCGCACTTCCAAGATTTGATATTCATAAGCCCCGAAACGTTCGACGCGGACAGTTACACCGACACGCTGATTTACGGCTTCTTCTTGAGGATGCTCGGACCGTTCGGGTTGCACCACATATTTTATCTGCCGTTTTGGACGACGGCACTGGGCGGCACTGAACTCGTCAACGGTCAACTCGTCGAAGGCACGCAGAAAATTTTCTTCGCGCAGCTTGCCGACCCGTCGACGACGAAGTATTACGAAGGCATTTCGCGTTTCATGTCGGGACGCTTTATCACAATGATGTTCGGCTTGCCCGGAGCCGCGTACGCCATTTACAAAACCGCGTCGCCGCAAAACCGAAAAGTTGTCGGCGGCATGATGATTTCGGCGGCGTTGACTTCGTTCTTGACGGGAATAACAGAGCCGATTGAATTCGCGTTTCTGTTCGCCGCGCCGGGATTGTACGTCATGCACGCGTTCTTCGACGGTTGCGCGTTCATGTTGGCGCACGTGTTGCAGATAACAATCGGTCAAACGTTTTCGGGCGGGCTGATTGACTTTATCATGTTCGGCGTCGCGCAGGGTGTCGACAAGACGAATTGGCCGTTCGTGCCGCTCGTCGGCGCAATGTGGTTCGCGCTGTACTACTTCTCGTTCAAGTTTATGATTGAAAAGTTCAACCTGCAAACGCCCGGCCGCAGTGAAAAACTTCTTATCGACAACAAAAAGAAATTGAGCGACGCGCAGTCCCCGCAATAAAGCGCGACAGTCAATCTTCGGACGACGGCACTTCGTCTGCGCGACGGTCAAACTTCGGACGGCGGCATTTCGTCTGCGTGACAGTCAA
>CAMUZU010000051.1 GCA_947165295.1 uncultured Selenomonadales bacterium
GCCGCACGATTGAACGTCGTCGCGTCGAAGAATTGTTCGTGAAGTTTCACGCCGCACGATTGAACGTCGTCGCGTCGAAGAATTGTTCGTGAAGTTTCACGCCGCACGATTGAACGTCGTCCGTCGAAGAATTTGTTCGTGTGCGAAGAAAAAACTTGCAAACGTTCAAACTTTTGTTTACAATATGCCGCGAAGTCACGGGCAGTCGACGGTTTTTGGCGCGGAAATTTTTGGAGGGCATCGTTTGTAAGATTCATTGAACCTCTTACGGGAGGACAATTTTTTTCGGACATAGCTTAGTTGAAAGAGTGGGCTTGCGTCCACTTTTTCATTTTTGTAAGGAAAACTTTCGGGGGTGAGCGATTGAGCAAGGTTGAAACGCAGGTCGAAAGTCTGATGACCGAAATTCTGTCGGGCACGGACTTTGAACTTGTCGACGTGGAATATGTCAAGGAACGCGATTGGTATCTGCGCGTGTTCGTCGACAAGGTCGGCGGCATTGATCTTGATGACTGCCAAACGTTGAGCGAGAAGCTCGGCGAACGGCTCGACGCGGCGGACATTGTCAGCGGCTCGTACATTTTGGAAGTGTCGTCGCCCGGCATTGACCGTATCTTGAAGAAGGACAAAGATTTTCTTCGCGAAGCCGGCAAGCTTGTCGACGTGACGCTTTATGCGCCGCTTGACGGCAAAAAAATTTTGGTCGGCGAACTTGAAGGTCGCGACGAAAAGTTTCTGCGCCTTAAAGACATTGAACCGTTGCCGCGTGAGAAAGTCGCGCTTGTCCGATTGCACATAGATTTCTAGGGAGGAAGAACTTACTTGGCAGGCAGAAGAAAGAAACAAGAACCTAATTTAATTGACGCGCTGGCGGATCTTTGCGCCGAAAAAGAAATTGAGCCCGACGTGCTCTTCGACGCCATCGAGTCCGCGCTCAAGTTCGCGTACAAGAAAAACTTCAACAAGGACGACAACGTCGAAGTCGAGATTAATCGCGACGACGGCAGTTTTCATGTCTTCGCGCTGAAAAGTGTCGTCGAAACCGTCGAAGACCCCGTGATTGAAATTTCCAAAGCCGACGCGCAAAAAATCAGCCCCGGTTGCGAGATTGACGACGTGGTCGAGATTGAAGTCACGCCGAAGAATTTCGGTCGTATCGCGGCGCAAGCTGCCAAACAATTCGTTGTGCAAAAACTTCGCGAAGCCGAACGCGGCGTTATTTACGACGAGTTCAGCAACCGCGACAGCGACATCGTCAAAGGCCGCGTGTTGCGCGTGGAGGACGGCAACTTGATTGTCGAGGTCGGCAAGACCGAAGCGATTCTTGTACCCAGCGAACAGGTTGCCGGCGAAGACTTTCAACCCGGCGACATGTTGCGCGCTTACATTGCCGAAGTCAAAAAAGGCGGCAAAGGTCCGCAGGTTTATCTGTCGCGAACACATCCCGCGTTCCTGCGTCGGCTTGTTGAAATCGAAGTGCCCGAAATTCAAGAAGGCATAATCGAAATTCGCGGCGTGGCTCGCGAAGCCGGTGCGCGTTCAAAAGTCGCCGTCATATCCAAAGACCCCAACGTCGACGCGGTCGGTTCGTGCATCGGTCAACGCGGCGTTCGCATTCAACCCGTGCTTGACGAACTTGGCGACGAGAAACTTGATATCGTCGAGTGGAGCGCGAAGCCCGGCGTTTTCGTTGCCAACGCGCTCAGCCCGTCGAAGATTATCAGCGTTGCCGTCAGCGACGAAGACAAAAATTGCCGCGTGGTCGTGCCCGACAATCAGCTCAGCCTTGCTATCGGCAAGGAAGGTCAAAACGCACGACTTGCCGCAAAGCTCACCGGCTGGAAGATTGACATTAAAAGTTTCAAGCAAGCGCAAAGCGACGAATTGCCGCCCGACATGCACGAGGTCGACATCTCCGAGGCAATGTCCGTCGTCAAGCCGCGGCAGAAGAAAGCCAAACGGTGAGCGTCATGTCGCGTGGCAAGGCAACCAAACCGATTGAACTTCGCCGTTGCGTCGTGTGTCGACAGGTGCGCCACAAGTCCGAACTTTTGCGCGTCGTCAAAACTGCTGACGGCAACATTTCAATCGACGGCGCGACGAAAACTTTCGGTCGCGGTGCTTACGTTTGCAAGTCGCAGGCGTGTGCGGCGGTCTTGAAGAAACGTCACGGCTTCGACAAAACTTTCAAGACGAAACTGCCCGCCGAATTCTACGACGCAATCTGCGCGGCGGTCGACGCGGCGGTTTGAAATATTCTTCGTAAAGGAGAACCATCGCATGTAACCAAAATTTTTCACGGGGGTGGATCTATGTCAAAACCGACGAAGTACAGAATCTTTGACATGGCGAACGAATTCAACCAGGATGTTCAAGTCATCATTGACTTTCTCAACAAGCGCAAGATTAAAGTCAAGAATCGTTTCAGCGGCGTGGAGCAAGACGCTTACGATTTGGTCAAGGCGCAATTCGGGCGACGCAACAAGCCCAAAGCCGAGCCGCCCAAAGTCGAAGTTAAGCCCGAAGTCAAGCCCGAAGTCAAGCCCGAAGCCAAAGCTCAACCGCAACCGCAGGCAAAGTCACAACAACAGCCGCGTCAACAGGGCAAGCCGAAAGCTCAACAGCAACAGCCCAAAGCTCAGCAACAACAGCCCAAAGCTCAGCAACAGCAACCGAAAGTTCAGCAACAACAGCCGAAAGTTCAGCAACAACAGCCCAAAGCTCAGCAACAGCCGAAAACTCAACAGCAACCGAAAGTTCAGCAACAGCAGTCGAAAGCTCAACAGCAACCCAAAGCTCAACAACCGCGTCAAGAACGTTCGCAGGAGGCGCGTCCTCAGCAACCGCAACAGCAACGCGACAATCGTCAGCGCGATAACCGTCAACAGCCGCGTCAAGAACGTTCGCAGGAAGCTCGTCCCGCGCAGGCGTCGCAGGACAATCGCACGGAGCGCGGTGACCGTGACAGTCGCAAAAATCGCGGCGAACGTCAGCGCGAAGACGGTACCGCCAAGAACGCTCGCAACCGCAATCAAAATCGTCGCAACCCCGCCAACGCAAAGGAAGCCGCAAAAACTCAGGCCGCACAGTCGACGGACAAACGCCCGCCGCGTCCCGCACGCAAGAAAAATCGTCCCGCACCCGCGCCCGTTCACAAGGCGGAAATTGCACGTCCGACGCACATCAAAGTTGGCGAAAGCATTGCGGTCAAAGACCTTGCAAGCAAGATGAGTTGCACGGCAACCGAAGTTATCAAGAAACTTATGCTTATGGGTGTCTTCGCGACGATTAACCAGGAGATTGACTTTGACTCCGCCGCGCTCGTTGCCGCAGAGTTCGGAGTCACCGCCGAAGAACTTCCGCCCGAAGTCGATCCGACGGTCATTCCCGAAATCGAAGACGATCCCGCGACAATGAAACTTCGTCCGCCCGTCGTCACCGTCATGGGGCACGTTGACCACGGCAAGACTTCACTGCTTGACGTTATCCGCAAGTCGCACGTCACGTCAACCGAAGCCGGCGGAATCACTCAGCATATCGGCGCGTACCAAGTCATTTGCAACGACCGAAAGATTGTCTTCCTCGACACGCCCGGTCACGAAGCTTTCACCGCAATGCGTGCTCGCGGCGCGCAGGTCACCGATATTGCGATTTTGGTTGTCGCGGCGGATGATGGCGTTATGCCGCAGACGATTGAGGCGATTAACCACGCGAAGTCCGCAGGCGTTTCGATTATCGTTGCGATTAACAAAATCGACAAACCCGGTGCCAATCCCATGCGCGTCAAACAGGAACTTCTTGAACACGGTTTAGTTAGCCGTGACTTCGGCGGCAACACGACAATGGTTGAAGTTTCCGCGAAGAAAAACCTCGGCATCAACGACTTGCTCGAAGAAATTCTTTTTGAAGCCGACGTGCAAGAGTTCAAAGCCAATCCCAATCGCGAAGCTCGCGGCGTCATTATCGAAGCTCAGCTCGACAAAGGACGCGGCCCCGTCGCGACGGTTCTTGTGCAGAAAGGCACGCTGCGTATCGGCGACTCGATTGTTGCGGGCACGACTTACGGCAAAGTTCGCGCAATGATGAACGAACGCGGCGACAACCTCAAAAAGGCGGGCCCAAGCGTTCCCGTCGAAGTGTTGGGCTTGAACGACGTTCCTGCGGCGGGCGACATTCTTGCCGCGCTTGACGAAAAACTTGCCAAGTCAATCGCCGAACACAGAATCGAACAACGCCGCAACGCGCTTATCAAGTCGAAGAAAGTTTCGCTTGACGACCTGTTCACGCAGATTAAAGCGGGCGAAATTAAAGACCTTAATATCGTCGTCAAAGCGGACGTTCAAGGTTCGGTTGAGGCTCTGTCAAGTTCGCTCCTGTCGCTCAACAAAAACGACGAAGTCCGCGTGCAAGTTGTTCATTCGGGCGTCGGCGCAATTTCCGAAAACGACGTTATGCTTGCCTCGTCGTCGAACGCGCTGATTATCGGCTTCAACGTTCGCCCCGACAACAACGCTCGCAAGGCGGCGGCGACGGAGAACATTGACATTCGCACGTACCGCGTAATTTACGACGCAATTCACGACGTTGAAGACGCAATGAGCGGTTTGCTCGCGCCGAAGTTCAAAGAAGTCATTCAAGGCCGCGTGGAGATTCGCAAAGTCATGAAGTTCAGCAAAGCTCTCGTTGCGGGTTCTTACGTCCTTGAAGGCAAAATTTTCAACAACAGCAAGATTCGCATTCTGCGCGACAACATCGAAGTTTTCGACGGGGAGATTGATTCGCTCCGCCGTTTCAAAGATGAAGTCAAAGAAGTTGCGGCGGGTTACGAGTGCGGCATTTCGATTGTCGATTATCGTGACTTCCGCGAAGGCGACATCATCGAGGCGTACAAGATGGAAGAGATCGAAACTTCCATTGCCGACGTGAACAAGGCCGCCGAGTCCACAAAGAATTAATTCGTCGAAGGAGTGACGAACTTTGACTACGTTTTTAATCGGGCTGGCGATTTTGATTGTCGGCGCGGCGATTTATGGTCGGTTCTGCGAAAGTTTCATGCGCCCGAACGCGTCTGCTCAAACGCCCGCGATAAAAATGCGCGACGACATAGACTACGTCCCGATGAACAAGTGGAAGAACTGCCTGATTGAGCTGCTCAACATTGCCGGTACCGGGCCGGTTTTGGGGCCGATTCAAGGTATCCTTTTCGGGCCGATTGCGTTTATCACAATTCCAATCGGTTGCGTACTCGGCGGCGCGGTTCACGATTACATGAGCGGCATGATTTCACTGCGCAACAACGGCGAACAAATGCCCGCGCTTGTCAGAAGATTTCTCGGCGGCGGAGTTTACGCGGTGTACAATGTCTTCGTGTGCTTTCTGATGTTGCTCGTCGGCACGGTCTTTATTTACACGCCGGGCGACTTGTTCGTCGCGCACATTTTGAACGGGGACGTTTCGACGCTCAGCACGGCGGTTATCACGACTTACGGCGTCATTTTGGCGTATTACCTGCTTGCGACGCTGTTGCCGATTGATAAGATTATCGGACGCATCTACCCGATTTTCGGCGCGATACTTTTGCTGTCGGCGGTCGGAATTTTCTTCGGGCTGTTCGTCAACGGTTATCCGCTTACCGAAGTTTGGGACGCGGGCATTGCCAACGTTCACCCGTACGGCGAAAACTTTATCCCGATATTCTTCATTACGGTTGCTTGCGGAATAACGTCGGGCTTTCACTCCACGCAGGCGACAATGATTGCGCGAACCGTCACGAACGAAAAGCACGGTCGGCTTGTTTATTACAACACGATGATTGCCGAAGGTTTTATCGCGATGAGCTGGGCGGGCGCGGCAATGGGCGCAGTCAACAGCGGCATTGCGACGAACGAAAATTTGTTCAAGCAAGCGGCGGTTGTCGTCGGCATTATCGCTCAAAACATGTTGGGCGACGTCGGCGGCATGATTGCGGTTTTGGGCGTCATTGTCCTTGCGATAACGTCGGGCGACACGGCGTTAAGGTCGTTGCGTTTGATGCTCGGCGACGCATTCAAACTTGACAACAAAGACAAGACGAACAAGTTCCTGCTGTCGCTGACGATTTTCGCGGTCGTCGGGATTGTGCTTTACTGCGCGAAGAGTGACCCGAAAGGTTTCGCGATTCTGTGGCGGTACTTCTCCTGGGCGAACGAAACGATTGCGGTTTTCGCCTTCGCGATGATTACGGTTTACATGATTCGCAACAACATGCCGTATTTGGTCGCGCTTGTGCCTGGGACGTTTTACATGTACATGGTATCGACGTACATTTTCCACGCGCCGATTGGTCTCGGTCTCAGTTACATGGTCAGCTACGTTTTGGCGGCTGTTGCGGCGGCGGCTTACGCGGGTGCTCTCGTGCGTTTCGGCAAGTCTGCAATACCTTCGCGGAACCTTCGCTGATTGCGGCTCGTCGCTTCGATTCGACTGATTCGTGTTTATCTACTTTCTTTTGGCGTCAAAAGAAAGTAGCAAAGAAAACCGCGCTTGCTGTGATACATCCTGTATCACGCGCAAGCGGTGCGGCCGTCATCCATGACGGCCGGAACTTCGACGCGTTCACACAAACAAAAATCCCCGTCGCTGTTGGCGGGGAAATTTTTTTGCGGCGACGAAACCTTGTTATTTCAAAATAAATGCCCGCTATGTTGCAGGAATTGCCCGCAGTGTAACGAATACATTGCTGTCGTCAAAAAGTTTTTGTTTCAGAGAGGTGATTTTTATGGAGATGTTTTTGGGCTTCCTTGTGCTGTTGGTGTGTTTGATTGTCGGCGTGCGCCACGGCGGTATCGGGCTTGCGGTCATAAGCGGTATCGGCCTCGTAATTTACACATTCGTATTCGGCTACAAGCCCGGCACGCCGCCGATTGACGTTATGTTGACGATTTTGGCGGTCGTCACCTGCGCGGGCTTCCTGCAAACTTCGGGCGGCTTAACGGTCATGCTCAAGTACGCGGAAAAATTCCTGCGCAACAATCCGAAACACGTCACGATTCTTGCGCCGTTGACAACGTGGTTTTTAACGGTGCTGTGCGGCACGGGGCACGTCGTTTATACGATGTTCCCGATTATCTACGACATTGCGATTAAGCAAAACATTCGCCCCGAACGACCGATGGCGGTTGCGTCGGTTGCGTCGCAGATGGGAATTTGCGCGTCGCCCGTGTCGGTTGCAATCGTGTCAATCGTCGGCTTCATGGCAACTGCCGGTCACAACTACACCGTCCTGCAGATTTTGGCGGTTGCAATGCCGGCGACGGGACTGGGCGTGTTGTTCGCGGCACTGTGGAGTTATCGTCGCGGCAAAGACCTTGACAAAGACGAACGCTTCCAAGAGTTCATCAAAGACCCCGCCAACAAAGAGTACGTTTACGGCGACAGCGAATCTTTGCTCGGCAAGGAGTTGCCCGCAAGCTTTTATCACGCGATGTACATTTTCTTCGCGGGCATTTTGGTTATCGCAGCGTTGGGCAACTTCCCCGACCTGTTGCCGCACTTCCCGAACGCGAAAGGCGTCATGAAACCCATTTCAATGACTGCGGTTATCCAGATGGTCATGTTGCTCGTCGCGGCGACGATTTTGTTCGTCTGCAAAGTCAAAGCAAAAGACGTCGGCAACAGTCAAGTTTTCAAATCGGGTATCGTCGCGCTCGTTTCGGTTTACGGCGTCGCGTGGATGGCGAACACGTTCTTCAGCGCGCACATGGATTTCTTAAAAGAGTTCCTCGGCAATGCTGTCGCGGAATATCCGTGGGCATTCGCGATTATCGCGTTCTTGACTTCAAAACTCGTCAACTCGCAGGCGGCGGCCATTGCGATTGTCTTCCCGATGGCGCTGAGTGTCGGCATGGATCCCGTGATTATCATGTCGTTTATCAGCGCGTGTTACGGTTACTTCTTCCTGCCGACATATCCGTCCGACCTGGCTTGTATCGGCTTTGACCGTTCGGGCACGACGCGAATCGGCAAGTACATTTTGAATCACTCGTTCATGATTCCGGGCTTAATCGGCGTCATAAGCGGTTGCTGCGTCGGCTTCGTCATGGCGCACGTCGTCTTGTAAATCACAACTTCGACACAAAAAAAATTTCCCCGTCGACAGTGGCGGGGATTTTTGTTTGTCGTTGCGCGTTGTGTTACTTTTCTTTGGCAGCAAAGAAAAGTAACCAAAAGAAACTGCGCCTGCTATGACGCATCCTGCGTCATGCGACAGGCGATTGCGGCCGTCATCCATGACGGCCGGATTTACGTCGCGGCTTCGTTCGACAAGATTTTTTGTCCCCAAACGTAAAGCTCGTTGAGAATCGGGACTAGTTCGTTACCAAGCGGCGTCAACGAATACTTGACGATTTTTGGCGGCTCGGAAATTAATTCGCGTCGCACGACAAGGCCGTCCGCTTCCATTTCGCGCAACGACTTGGTCAACATGAAGTTCGTTACACCCGGAATTCGCCGCCTGAGTTCGTTGAATCGCGTCGCGGGCTTTTCGTGCAGGTACCAAACAATCGGCAACTTCCACTTCGACCCGATAACGTCCATTGCGCAAAGTATCGGGCATCTTTTGTTGACAACGTCGCTGAGCGTCGCGTCAATCGGATAAGTTTTTTCGTTCATGGTTCGACCTCCGGAGCAGGCAGTTTTTGCGGCGTTCTCGACCAAACTTCACACGGCGATTATACTTCACGCAGTCAAACTTTTGGAGGCGAAGAAAATGCCGTTTGTCATGTCGGATTGTCGGCTGTATCTGCGCGGCGAAAAAATTCCGACCGCTTATGTCGAAGTGAGCGTCTTCGGCAACAAAATTCATTACGGTTACGAAAAGTTTGCCGTCGCGTTGACGGAGATTTTTGTCGACGTGCTGGACATCCCGCCGCAAAATGTTTACGTCAAGTTCTGCGACCTTGACTGTTGGGGTGTCGGCGGCAAGTTGTTCGACGGAGCGCGCTGACATGGACAAAATTACTTTGGTGACGTTCACCGATCCGATGATGGGTTTGTCTTACGAATGCGAACCGATTTTCCGCAAGCTCGAAACGCATTTCGCCGACCGAATCGAATTTCGTTACGTCATGAGCGGACTTGTGCGCGACGTTTACGAACTTGTCGACCCCGACGACCTCGAACGCGGCAACGACTTCGCGATTAAAAATTACAATGCACGGCTCGCGCAGATTTACCTGTCCGAAGAATCAATCGGCGGCTTGCCAATCAACATGACGGGCTTTGAACTTTTTTCCGTCAACGAAACGTCGTCCGCGCCGCTGAACATTGCTTACAAGGCGGCGCAGATTGTCGAGGCGGATAAAGCCGACTTGTTCCTGTACAACCTGCGTTATGCGACGATTGTCGATTGCCGACCGACGACACGAACATCCGAAATTTTGAAAGTCGCCGTGAAGACGGGGCTCGACGCGAAAAAATTTTTGACGGCGTTCAATGACGGCTCCGCAGAAAAATTGTTCCGCAACGACTTGGAACTTTGCGCACGCGTCGGAATTCACGAACTGCCGAGTTATCTTGTGCAGTACAAGTCGAACGGCGCTTTGATTCGCGGGCTTGCGAACTTTGCCGATTTCGCCGCCGTGATTGACGAATTGAGCGGATTTCAACCTGAGCCGCCCGTCAAAAGTATCGGAGAGTTGCGCGAATTGCTTGCCAAACATCCGCTGATTTCGCCGATTGAAATTCGCGAGGCGTTCAACTTAAAAACCGTCGACGACGTGCGCGAATTCATCAAGCCGCTTGTCGACGCGGGCGAATTAAAAATTCTCGACGTGCCGCACGGTTGGTTTATCGAAACGGAGGCTTTAACATGAAAAATCTTTTTGACGAAGTTGCGCTCAACAATCTGCGCGTGAAGAATCGTCTTGTGCGTTCGGCGACGTGGGAAGGCATTGCGTCACGCGACGGCTCGATTGACGGCAAGACTTACGACATTTACCGCGAACTTGCGGCGGGCGGCGTCGGAGCGATTATTACGGGCTTTACTTCTGTCGCGGCGAACGATTTTTATTTCGGCGGCATGATGCGGCTTTGCGACAACGCGTTGATTCCGCAGTACAAGAAACTTGTCGACATCGTTCACGCCGAAGGTTGCAAGATAATTTCGCAACTTGCGTTGGGCGCGTTTTACAAGGACGGCTTCGAGGTCGACGAAAACGAAATGTCGACGGACGACGTGCGTGACGTCATAAAACTTTTCGTCGACGCGGCGGTTCGTGCCGAACTGTGCGGCTTCGACGGCGTTCAAATTCACGCGGCGCACTTCTTCTTCCTTAGCAGGTTTATCAGCCCGCACGTCAATCAACGCACGGATGAATTCGGCGGCTCGACGGAAGGTCGCGCAAAAATTCTTGTCGACATCTTGAACGGCATAAAAAAATCCGCGCCGAGTCTTCACGTCACGACGAAAATCAATTCAAGCGATTTCGTTCCCGGCGGACTTGACGAAAACGAAAGCTTGACCGTGTGCAAGCAGCTTGTCGACGCGGGCATTGATTCGATCGAAGTCAGCGGCAACGGAACTTCCGTCGGCGGAATTCGTGCGGGCGTCAACGAAGGCTACTTCGCCGATTTCGCCGCAACGCTTGCCAACAAAGTCACCGTGCCCGTGATTTGCGTCGGAGGTTGGCGAAGTCGTCAAGTCATGGAAAAAATTCTGCGCGACACGAAGATTGAGCTGTTGAGTTTGTCGCGGCCGTTGATTCGCGAACCCGACTTGCCGAAAAAATTTCTCGACGGCACAAGCGACGTGTCGAAATGCGTTTCGTGCAACGCCTGCTATCGGACGCCGTCGCACCGTTGCATCTTCAACATCAGGAGGCAAGCTTAAATGCGCGACATCAACGTTGAAACTCGACGCGGCACGGTTTTAAACGGCGTGCTCTTCGACGCGCAGGCTGCCGACACGGTCGTCATTGCGATAACGGGCATTCACGGCAACTTTTACTCGAACCCGTTTTATTACAACATCGGCGACACGCTCAGCGCGCACGGCATTGATTTCATTTACGCGCAGACCAACGACGCATTCGGCGAAATTGAAACCGTCAACGTCAAAACGGGCGCGAAAGAACTTATCGGCTCGTGGAACGAACGTTTCGCTTACGTCGACGAGGACATCGAAGCTTATCTGAACTTCGCGGCGAAACATTATCGTCACGTGATTTTGGCGGGTCATTCGTTGGGCGCGAACAAAGTCATTCATTACCTGTCGACGCACCACGACACAAGCCGCGTCGAAAAATTTATCTTGATGAGCCCCGCGAACTTGGCGTACATGATGCAAAACGTCACGTCCCGCGAAAAAGATTTCGTCGACAAGCTTGTCCGCTACGGTCAAGGCGAAAAAGTTCTGCCGTTTTACTTCATGGGCTGGGTTGCTTGCACGGCGAACACTGCGCACGATTGGTTGAGCGGCGTCCTTGACAACACGAACGACTTTTCGCAAGTCAAGCGGATAACGCACACGGGCGCGCTGATTATCGGCACGTATGACAACTTCACTGAAGGCGACCCGTCGAAGTTCCTGCGCGAGATAAATTCACACATGCCGACGGCTTCGGACAACGAATTAATTTTCATCGAACGCACGGGTCACA
>CAMUZU010000052.1 GCA_947165295.1 uncultured Selenomonadales bacterium
CGAAACCTGCGCGTTCGACCCACAAGTCTTGCGTCGGCGTCAAGTTGTAATGTCGCCTGGCGTAAGTTGACCCCAGCGACACAGCCAACGCCAAATACAGCCCGCGATTGAGCGGCGTGAAATTCGACCAGCCGACGATAAGGAACACCAGCGTCAGCGCGAAGACGAATATCAGCAGGTAGTCTTTGCCGACCTTCTTGTCGGGCTGTTTATCTTGAGTCTCGACGGGTTGCTTGGGCTTGAGTTTCTTTGCGATTTTTTTGGACTGCCGCGCCATTGGCAATTCTCCTTTGAAAGTTTTCTCGAGTTTAACAGAGGCGACGAACTTTGACAAGTTCACCGCGCTGCGAAGATTCGGAACGTCAATTCACACGAAAGAAACGTGTCGCCCGTGCTCTCGATTGACGCTTTGTCCAACACGGCGAAACGCTTGCCGTCGACAATCTCGCGCACAAAGTTTAGCAGCGGGACGTACTGCGATTCAAGCTTGACGGTCACGGTTTGCGATTGAAGTTCGTCGCCTTCGACGTTGCCCGCCTGCACGGAAATTATCTGCGCACGGTGAGCGTCCGCCGCCCGATACAGCGCGTCGATAAACCTTTCGGGTTCAAGTTCGACGGGCAAATATTCTCGCGCCGCATCAAGTTCGCGTTCTTTTTGAGCGACGGCAGCCGACAAATCTCCGTAACGCGCTTTGAGTTGCAAAACTTCCCGCTCGACTTCACGCAGTCGCCGCGTTTCAAGTTGCATGTTCAGCGTGTCGCGCCGCGCAGGTTCAAAGACGAATTCGTTGAGCGCGAAGAAACACAGCACGCACACCGCAAGCGTCACGAGCGGCAGAAATTTTTTGTCGGGCATGGCTTTTACCTCAAACGAAAAGGGAGCCGCGTTGACGACTCCCCGTGAAGTTTCAGTCTGCAGTGAACGGCAACAGCGCAATGTTGCGGGCGCGTTTGATGGCGATTGTCACCTGGCGCTGATGTTTGGCGCAGTTGCCCGAAATGCGGCGCGGCAAGATCTTTCCGCGTTCGGTGGTGAAGCGGCGCAACTTGGCCGCATCTTTGTAATCTATCTTTTCGACTTTGTCGACGCAGAACGCACAAACTTTTCTGCGCGGGCGTCGACCTCTTTCTCTGCGCATTGTTAAACCTCCTCAGGTTTCAAAACGGCGGGTCTTCCAAATCAAGCGGCTCGCCAAAATCGTCGTCGGGCTTCTTCGGTTGCGGCTTTTCGACGCGTTCGGGCGGACGATAATCGTCGCGTTGATAACCGTCGTCGTTGGAACGATTGTTGCGCCGATAACCGTCGTCGGAGCGCGAATCACGTTGATAACTGTCGTCGGAACGCGAATCACGTGGCGGATAACCGCCGTCGCCGTTGTCGGCACGTTTAGAACCCGCGAACTCGATGTTGTTGACCATAATGTCAACCGCATTGACTTTGACGCCGTCTCTGTTTTCGTAGCTGGACGTTTGCAGGTAACCTTCGACCAAGACGCGAGAACCTTTGGTCAAGTACTTGCCGCAGAATTCGGCTGTCTTGTCGAAAGCGACGAGATTGAAGAAATCGACATCCTTGCCGTCACGATTGGCGTCTTTGTTTTTCGACACGCGGCGTTGAACGGCAATGCCCATACGTGCGAAGGCCATACCGGTTTGCGAATAGCGGACTTCGGGGTCGCGAGTCAGGTTGCCCGAAAGAAAAACTCTGTTCATGCTTGAGCCTCCTTTTCGTCGGAGCGAACAATCATGTGCTTAAGAATTTCGTCGGTGATTTTCATGACGCGGTCAACTTCAGCCACGCAAGCCGGCTCACAGGTCACGTAAAACAGCACGTAGAAACCTTCGGCTTCCTTCTTGATCTCGTAGGCGAGACGACGCTTGCCCCAGCGATCTTCCTTGGTGATTTTGCCGCCGTTGGCCGCGATAAGTTTGGCAAACTTGTCGATAACGGCGTTGGTGGCTTCCTCTTCCATGGAGCGGATGATGAAGATAACTTCGTAGTTCCTCAACGCAGAACACCTCCCTTTGGTCTGTCGGCTCACGAAAGCTTCGCGAGCAGAGAGTTTTTTGATTGCTTAACAGGCGGGCATTATATCACCGCGAAAATTTTTAGGCAAGAAAAACTTTTGACACGCGACGAGTTGCAACGTTGACCGGCCGTCATGGATGACGGCCGCCGCCCGCGGTTGAAACAGGATGTTTCACCTGCGGGCTGTTTTCTTTTGCTTACTTTTCTTTTGCGCCAAAAGAAAAGTAACACAACACGCCACTTGACACGCCGAAACGTTTCAATTAAAATCGCACGAGTATGGCGGGTTGCCTTTCGTTTCCATTAGCCCCGGACAAAAGCGAACTTCGTCGTGCGTTCCAAAAAAGTCAAAGTCATGGAGGAATTTTCGTGAAAGATACGTACATGGCAAAGGCGGGCGACGTTGAACGCAAATGGTACATCGTCGACGCCGAAGGAAAAACCGTCGGACGTTTGGCTTCCGAAATCGCCAAAGTCCTGCGCGGCAAAAATAAACCCGTGTTCACGCCGCACGTCGACACGGGCGACTTCGTTATCGTCGTCAACGCGGCAAAAATTGTCTTCACGGGCAAGAAACTGCGCAAAAAAGTCTACTTCCACCACACCGGCTACCTCGGCGGCGGCAAATACGCGACGGCCGGCGAATGGATGCAAAAGTTCCCCGAACGCGTCCTCGAACACGCGGTCAAAGGCATGTTGCCCAAAAACAAACTCGGCGCAGATCTGTTCAGGAAACTGCACGTCTTCGCGGGCGACAAACACCCCTACGCCGCACAGAAACCCGAAGAACTCAAAATCGAAACGCGTTAAGGAGAGATAACATGGCACAAGTCAGCTACTACGGCACAGGCCGCCGCAAAAGTTCCGTTGCCCGCGTGCGCCTCGTCCCCGGCGACGGCAAAGTCACGATTAACAACCGCCCGATGGAAGAATATTTCGGCTTGAAAACTCTTGAACTTATCGTTCGTCAGCCGCTGGTCTTGACGGAGATGAACGACAAGTACGACGTGATAGCTTCCGTCAAAGGCGGCGGCACAACCGGTCAAGCGGGCGCAATTCGTCACGGAATCACCCGCGCATTGATGGAACTCGATGAAGGTCTTCGTCCCGCGCTCAAAAAAGCAGGCTTCGTCACCCGCGACCCGCGTGAAAAGGAACGTCGCAAATACGGCCTCAAGAAAGCGCGCAAAGCTTCCCAGTTCTCGAAACGTTAAAGATTATTCGGCTCTCGTTCGACATACGGCGAGAGTCTTTTTTGCATTAAGGAGGTTACGAACATGCGTGGAGTTGATGTCTCGGTCTTCAACGAAAATGTCGATTGGCAAGCTCTCAAAGCCGCGGGAATTGATTTCGCAATTTGCCGCACGGGTTTTGGTCGCACGGACGCCGACGAAACTTTTGCCGCACAGGTCGACGGCGCACACAAAGCCGGCTTGATTTGCGGAGCGTATCACCTGTCGTACGCGCTCAATCCCGACGCCGCCGCCGAAGAGGCTCGCTTCTGCAAGTCGATTATCGAACGTGCGGGCGTCATGCTGGAGTTGCCCGTTTGGGTTTACGTTGCCGACAGCGACGGTTACAAGCAACGTCACGGCTTCGATTTTTCGCGTGCGAACGTCACGGCAATTTGTCGCGCCTTCCTCGACAATATCAAACCGCTCAACTGCGGCGTTTACTCAACTTATTCTTGGTTGACGGATTTTATTGATTGGCAGTCTCTCGGCTGTCAAGTTTGGAACGCGCAATGGGGCGAACAAGATTCGTTGCACGGCAAGATGTGGCAGTTCACCGACGCGCTCAAAGTCGGCGGACAAACTTTCAACGGCAACACTTTGTACGACAAGGCCGCAGGTTCGCAAGCATCAGCTCAACCGTCAACGCCGCAATCCGCAGACAGTTTGATTCACTCGATCTTAAGCAACCGCAAGGACGACGCTTCGGCTCAACCGACAGCTCAACCGTCGGCACCTGCAACGCCGTCGAACGCGCAGAACTTAATCAGCAACATTCTCAACCGCCGCGACAGCAAGCCGTCAACTGCAACTTCAACCGAAGCAAAGCCGCAATCGTCGACGCAGTCCGCGCAGAACTTAATCCACAACATTTTAAGCAACCGCAAGTAAACCGCCTTCAATGTCGCTCGCGCAAACGTCAACCGCACAATCAACGGTCGAAACTTCGTCAACCGCGTCAACAGCACGCGTCAACGTCCTATGTTAATTTTATCGGTTGACAGAAAAAATGTCCGCGTCTATAATGTGACAAGCTTGCGCACAAAGAGCGATACAATTCATTGGAGGTATTTCGACATGGCAGTTGGTAAGGTAAAGTGGTTCAGCGCAGAAAAAGGTTACGGCTTCATTGCCCGCGAAGAGGGCGACGATGTCTTCGTGCACTTCTCCGCCATCCAAAGTGACGGCTACAAAACTCTCGACGAAGGTCAGGAAGTCTCGTTCGACATTATCGAAGGCGAACGCGGTCCCCAAGCGGCCAACGTCAAAAAACTCTAAGCTGAACTGCAACATCTTGCTTCAAAGCGGCCTGTTTCCGAAGAGCGTTTGTCGGAAACGGGTCGTTTTGGATTTTGGAGTTGATTGTTATGAAATTTGCTTCGTGGAACGTCAACGGTCTGCGCGCTTGTTTGAAGAAAAATTTTATCGGCAGCTTCCGTGAACTCGACGCGGACATTTTCGCCGTGCAGGAAGTTCGCATGCAACCCGGTCAAGCGATTATCGACATTGACGGTTACGAACAGCTTTGGAATTTCGGCGAACGCAAAGGTTACGCGGGCACGGCGGTTTTCACACGCGTCAAGCCACGCGAAGTCACTTTGGGCGTCGGCGATTCGGAATTTGACGCTGAAGGTAGAGTTATCACGCTCGACTTGGGCGAAACGTTTTTCGTCTGCGCGTATGTTCCGAATTCGCACAACCTCGAATGGCTCGAACGTCGTCTGCGTTGGGAAAAAATTTTCCGCGAACATTTGACGAAGTTGGACGCCGTCAAGCCCGTGATTGTCTGCGGTGACTTCAACGTCGCGCACCGGCCGATTGACCTTAAACACCCCGAACGCAACCACGAAAGCGCGGGTTTCAGTGACGAAGAGCGCGCAGAATTTTCCGCACTGTTGAACGCGGGCTTCGTCGACACGTTCAGATTTTTGTACCCGACGGTTAAGGACGCGTACACCTGGTGGCATTATCGCAGTCGTGCGCGACAAAACAATTCGGGCTGGCGAATCGATTATTTTCTCGTGTCGAACAGCTTGCGCGACAAAATTTCCGCCGCGACGATCGAAAGTCAAATTCTCGGCAGCGACCATTGCCCCGTTACGTTGACAATGCGAAATGCGTAATGATTTGGTGTCCGCAATTAAAAATCGCCTCCGAAGTCGGAAGCGGTTTTTTTATTGTGTGTGAGTTTCGTCGGTGCGCGTCAACATTTCGAGTTCTTCGGGCGTGACGGTCGTCTCAGAAATTTTTTTGATTCGCTCGTCTCTGGGACGTGTGACACGTTTCTTGCGCACGGAAACTTTTCGACGCGGCGAAGGTTTGTCGACGGGTTCAATGTCGGCAACTTCGGGCTCGTCAACCTGCGCGGGAATTTCTTCGACGGGTTCAATCGGCGGCTCAAGCGGCGCGGGTTCGTCGTCATCGGTCAACAGCTTGTCAAACGCTTCGTCGGCAGTTTCGACGGCGAAAATGTTCAAGCCCAAATGTCCCGACGGAATGTCTTTGGCGTTCTCCTTCGGGATAATTAAAGTTTTAATGCCCGCCTGTTTCGCGCCGTAAGCTTTCTCGAAGACGCCGCCGACGGGTCGAACTTTGCCCTGCAAGGAAATTTCGCCCGTGACCGCCGCGTCTTGACGAATCTTGCGACCCGTGACCGCGCTTACAAGAGCCGTCAAAATCGCCGTGCCCGCGCTGGGACCGTCAATGTTGCCGCCGCCGATAACGTTAATGTGCACGTCGAAATCGTGAATGTCCTTGCCCGTTGTCGCACGCAGGACGCTCGCCGCGTTGAACACGGAATCTTTCGCCATGGAGCCGGCGGTCTCGTTGAAACGAATCGTGCCTTTGCCTTTCTCGGCGGGGAAAACGACGGCTTCAATTTCGATGACGGAGCCGACGAATCCACTGACGCCCAAACCGAAGATGTGCCCGACGGTTGCGCGACTCGATGCTTTCTTCGTGACGAACTGATACAGGCGACTGACCTGCGCGACTTCGTAAATGTCCTGCTTCGTGATTTTAATCGGGCGGTTGACGTTCAAACTTTGCATTTCGTCGCGTTCAAGAGCCAAACTATACGCGTCCGCCAAAATGTTAATCGCCTTGCGCCCTTCGATTGTGTATTCGCTTATCGTGTCGGCAATTTCGTCGTCAAGCGTGACGTTGAGTTTCTGCGCGGCGTTCTTGACAATTTCGACGATGTGCGCGGGCGTCAACGGCTCGAAATAAATTTCCGCACAACGCGAACGCAACGCGGGATTAATCGCCGAGGCTTCGCGTGTCGTCGCGCCAATCAACACGAAGTCGGCGGGCGCACCTTTCTCGAACAGCATCTTGACGTAAGGCGGAACTCGTTCGTCGGCGGGGTCGTAATAACTTGACTCGAAGAAAACGCGCTTGTCCTCCAAAACTTTGAGCAACTTGTTCTGCAACATTAAATCCATTTCGCCGATTTCGTCGATGAACAAAATTCCGCCGTGTGCGTCCGTGACAAGTCCGGGCTTCGGTTCGGGCACGCCGCTTTCGGCAAGTTGACGTTGTGCGCCCTGATAAATCGGGTCGTGCACGGAGCCCAACAGCGGATTCGTCACGTCACGCGGATCCCAACGCAAAGTTGTCCCGTCGGTTTCCACGAACGGCGCGGATTTTTTGAACGGGCTTAACGCTGTCCCGCGAACGGCTTCAAGCACAAGTCTTGCCGCAGTCGTTTTGCCGACACCGGGCGGGCCATAAAGAATCAAATGTTGCGGATACGGCGACGCGAGCTTTGAGCGCAGTGACTTGACCGCACGTTCCTGCCCGACAATTTCTTCAAGCGACTGCGGCCGCAACAGTTCCATGACCGATTGCGTCAAATGAATTTCGTCGAGTTCCTGCAGTTCGACGCGCTTTTTCACGTCGTGCGGCGATTCGGCGTCGGGCTTCTCTTCCTTGAGGATTTGCATGCGAATATCTTTGACGTACTCTTGATGCTCTTTTTCGAGCTTCTCGTTGATTTTGCGTTCGATTTTGTCTTCGACTTGTCGGCGCGCCATGATGTCGGCGATTCTTTCGGACAACGCGACAATTTGAGCTTGCAACTCCGATCGACGCGGCGGCGGGTACAGCGTCGGATTTTCTTCGATGATTCGGCGTAGCGCAAGAATTCTTTCGCCGGGGTCGGGCGAACGCATGTAACGCAACGCGTCCATTTTGCCCGCCTGCAGAACCAATCGGTCGGAGCCCATCACGTCGACGAGAATTGCATACAGCGCGGAAATTTCGCGTTCGATGTCGGATTCTTGACGCGGCGGTTGATTCGAGTTGTCGTCGCCGCCAACTGCTTTTTTGATGTCACCAAAAAATTTTTTAAACACAGTTCACACCTTTCAGACGTTTGAAGTTTGAAGTTCAGGCCGTGACGATTTCGACTTTGATTTTCGTCGTAACTTCGGGGTGGAGCTTAACGACGGCTTCATAAACGCCCGCGCCCGTCACGTCGCCTTGAATTGAAATTTTGCGCTTGTCAACGTTGAGCCCGTGATTTTCCTTGAGAGCTTTGGCAACGTCGCCGCCGCCGACCGAGCCGAAAAGTTTGCCGTCCTTGCCGACTTTGACGGGAATTCGCACGGAAATTTTTTCGAGTTGCGCGCCCAAAAGTTTCGCTTCGTCGGCCTCTTGACGGAGCTTGCGGGCTTTGTTTTCGGCTTTGACTTTGGCGCTGTTCAAGTTCGCGGCGTTGGCTTCGACGGCAAGTTTACGCGGCAAAAGATAGTTGCGGCCGTAACCGTCGGAAACTTCGACGACGTCGCCTTTCGCGCCGACTTTTTTAACGTCTTCCTGCAAGATAACTTTCATGTCGAGTTGACCTCCCGTGTTGCGGAAAAATTTTCCGCGCAAGTCTATCAAAATTCGGGCGGCTTGTAAATAAAAAGCAAGGCGGTTATAATGCGCGGTGAATTCACTTCGGGAGGCGTGAGATGTGCGACGGATTTTTTACGGCGGCTGGTCGATAACGGTCGTGTGCGCAATAATCGGCTTCATGCTTGCAGTGCAGTTCCGAAGTGTGCGCGACTCTCAATCGGCGGTTCCGAATCAACGGCTCGAAGAACTTTCGGGTCGGCTGATTCAAGTCGAAGAAGAACGCGACGAACTTGCCAAGCAGCTGGAGATTTTGCAACGCGAATCAAAAGCGGCGGCTTCCAACGAAATTGTTTCGGAACTGCAGATTCAAGCGGGCGCGACGGCTCTTCAAGGCGAAGGCATCATTTTGCGCATGGACGATTCGACACGCGTCGCGAAGTCCGGCGAAAACCCGAACTTGTATCTTATTCACGACGACGACATTTTACGCGTGATTAACGAACTTAAAGCGGCGGGCGCGGAGGCCGTCTCGATTAACGGTCAACGCTTAATCGCCACAAGCGAAATTCGTTGCGCGGGACCCACGCTTTCGGTCAACAACGTGCGAAGTGCTCCGCCGTACGAGATTCGCGCAATCGGTGACAGGAAGTCGCTTGAAAACTCGATAACAATGCGCGGCGGTGTCGCCGAAACGCTCAAGGTTTGGGGCATTCAGCTTGAAGTCTCATCCGCCGCCGACGTGTACATTCCGCCGTTCAAAGGCACGGTCAAGCGCGTTTATTCGCACGTCGTCGACGAAAAATAATTTTCGCGGAGGAATCATGGTTAAGCCTTTAATCGGTTTGGTTATCGGAATTGTGCTGGGCACGTTGACGCCGCTTGACTTCACGGGCGGTTACACGAAAATGTTTTCGGTCGTCTTGCTTGTCGCGCTCGATTCGGTCTTCGGCGGGTTGCGTGCGGCGGTCAACAATCATTTCAGCGACACGGTCTTTATCACGGGCTTTTTTACGAACGCGCTGTTCGCGGCGTTTTTGGTCTTCGTCGGCGACGGGCTCGGCATCGATTTGTATTACGTCGCGCTGTTGGTCTTCGGCTTTCGGATATTCAAGAACCTTGCGGGCTTGCGTCGACATCTGCTGAAAACTCACGCGTGACGGTTGCGGCGGCTCAAGTTTATGGAACTGTTGCACGACGTTGACGGTTGCTGAAAATTTTATGACGCCAAGTCTTTCACAAATGGAATTTTTATAGTACAATGTCCGACGACTAATAGCCGAAAGTTCGACTCTCAAATAAATTTTTTACGGTATGGAGGCTTGAGACTGTGTTTGAACTTGATGACAATACCTTAGACCAGTTCGCGAAAATTAAAGTTATCGGCGTGGGCGGCGGCGGCAACAACGCTGTCAACCGAATGATTTCGCTTGGGCTTGAAGGCGTGGAGTTCATTGCCGTCAACACCGACGCGCAGGCACTTTTGACCGCATTGGCGCCTAAACGAATGCAAATCGGCGAAAAGTTGACTCGCGGCCTGGGCGCGGGTGCTCGTCCCGAAATCGGCGAAAAAGCGGCAATGGAAAGTCGCGAAGACATCATAACGGCTCTGCGCGGCTCGGACATGGTGTTTATCACGGCGGGCATGGGCGGCGGAACCGGCACGGGCGCGGCTCCCGTTGTGGCGGCCTGTGCACGCGAAATCGGCGCGTTGACAGTCGGCGTCGTCACACGGCCGTTTACCTTCGAGGGACCCAAACGCAAGAAGAACGCCGACATCGGTATCGAAAACCTCAAGCGCAACGTCGACACAATTATCACCATTCCCAATGATCGACTGCTTCAAGTCGTCGACAAGAAAACTCCAATGACGCAAGCTTTCACAATCGCCGATGATATTTTGCGTCAAGGCGTCAAAGGCATTTCGGACTTAATCGCCGTGCCGGGTCTGGTCAACCTGGACTTTGCGGACGTCAAGTCAATCATGAGCAACGCCGGATCCGCTTTGATGGGTATCGGCGAGGCTTCGGGCGAAAACGCAACCGTCGACGCAGTCAAAGCCGCAATCGATTCGCCGCTTTTGGAAACGAGCTTGCAGGGCGCACGAGGCGTTTTGCTCAACATCATGGGCGCGACCGATTCGCTGTCGATGATGGAAGTCAACGAGGCGTCAACCACCGTGCAAGAGGCAGCGCACAAAGACGCCGAAATTATCTGGGGCGTGAGCGTCGACGAATCACTTGGCGACAAAGTCAGCGTGACGGTCATTGCGACGCGCTTCGACGACGAGGAAGAAGAAGAAGTTGCCGAGCCCGAACCCGTGCGTCCGTCGTTCACCGAAACGTTGACGCCGCCGCCGCGTGCCCGCGACACAATGCGTCCTTCGCCGTTCGGGACGTTCAACGCACCTTTCGGCAACAATCAACAACAGAGCAGCAACGACCCGATAACAATCCCGCCGTGGATGCGCTCCAACAAGTAACCGACTTGACCAAACAAAACTTTCCCGCCGTGAGTGACGGGAATTTTTTTTGTCGTGCACACGACGGGCGGTTACGGCATCGGCTTGTCGGTTGACGTTGGGTTGTCGTTGCAAGTCGGTTCGTTCGTTGAATTTGTTTTGTGTGGTCTACTTTCTTTCCGCGTGGAAAGAAAGTAGCAAAGAAAGACGCGCCCGCTACGATACATCCTGTATCGTGCGACGGGCGAGAGCGGCCGTCATCCATGACGGCCGGTTTACGCTTGACTTCGAGTCGCCGCAAGATGTTACAATCCGTGCGGAGGTGTTTGAAATGAAGACACGCAAATTGCGCGAGCTGACCGTTTCGGCCGTCGGCATGGGTTGCATGGGTTTCAGTCACGGTTACGGCGCGTGCCCGCCCGAAGATGAGTCGATTCGCCTTATGCGTTCGGCTTACGAAGATTACGGTTGCACGCTTTTTGACACGGCGGAAGTTTACGCGGCGTACGAAAACGAAATTCTCGTCGGCAAAGCTCTCAAACCCATTCGCGACAAAATCGTTCTGTGCACGAAGTTTATGCCCGAACTGTTCTTGCCCGGGCAAGAAATTCCCGAAGGCAAAACGTCCCGCAAAGGTCTGCGAAACGCCGTCGAAGGTTCACTCAAACGTTTGCAAACAGATCATATCGATTTGTATTACGAACACCGCGTGCCGCCCAATCGCGACGTTGCCGAAGTTGCCGAGTGGATGGGCGAACTTATCCGCGAAGGCAAAATCCTTGCGTGGGGTGTGTCCGAAGCGACGCCCGAACAAATTCGCCGCGCACACGCCGTCACGCCGCTGACCGCCGTTCAAAGCGAATACTCAATCATGGA
>CAMUZU010000053.1 GCA_947165295.1 uncultured Selenomonadales bacterium
CGCAATGCCGACCGACACGGGCACGGGACTCAAGCCCGCCGAAACCGCAATCGTTATCGCAAGCGGGCCGATCATGTTCGTCGCCGCCGTGTGCGAAGTCAATTCCGACAACAGCAGGGCGAGCACCGAGAACACCGCGACCAATACGACTTGCGAAATCGCGCCGCCCATGCCCGCGACGATTAAATCGCCAATCCACTGCGACAAGCCCGTCTTGTACATCATGGAGCCCATTGCCAGCCCGCCGCCGAAAAGAATCAACGTGCCCCACTCGACGCCCGCCGCCGCTTCTTTCCAGCTGATTGTGAATTCGCGTTTGGAAAAGTTCACGGGCAATAGGAACAACATCAACGCGCCGCACATTGCCGCTATCGCTTCGGGGAACAGCCGGTTGTACATTTTCAGCACGGGACTTGTTTCGCCGAGGAACATGTTCAGAAAGCCGGGGATTATCCACAGCACGACCGCCGTTATGAACGCGAACAAAGTATTTTTCTGCGCACGCGTCCACGAGCCGAGTTCGGAAATTTTTTCGCGGATAAATTCTTCCGCGCCGTCGATTCGCTCCACGTCCGCGGGAAAAAGTTTCGTCAGCACGACGTAAGCTATCGCGAAGTAGAACGTCATTGCGACAGAGCCCCAGATCATCCACTCGAAAAACGAAATGTGAATGCCCTGCATCGAATCCAGAAAGCCCAGCATGATTAAGTTCGGCGGCGTGCCAATCGGCGTCAACACTCCGCCAATCGACGCGCTGTAAGCAGTCATCAACATCAAGCCCGTCGCGTATTTGTATTCGTTGAGTTCGATTTGTCGACCGTTGACCGCCATCATTTCTTTGATTGAGTTGAGCAGTCCGAGGCAAATCGGGAACATCATCGCCGCGGTTGCCGTGTTGCTCACCCAGCCCGAACAAAGAGCCGTCGCAAGCCCGATTGCCAAAAAAATTCTGCGCGGATTTGAGCCGACCCACTGCCGCGACAAAATCCAGTAAGCGAAACGTTTGTCAAGCCCGTGCATCATCATCGCTTTCGCCAAAATGAATCCGCCCATGAACAGAAATATCATCGGGTTTGCAAACGACGCGAACGCTTGACCGGCGGGAATTGCGCCCGTGACGACCGCCAGCGTCGGCCCCAAAAGCGACGTGACGGGTATCGGCACGGGTTCGGTTATCCACCACAGCGCGACCAAAATCATTATCGCAAGCAGTTTGTGCGCTTCGACCGACAGCGCGTCAATCGGCGTCAACATGACTACAATCGCCAATATCGGCGCGACGATTAATCCGAAAGTTCGCCGTCGTCTGTCGAAAGTTTGTTCGGCTTCTTTGATTCGTGCGGCTTCGGAACTTTTGTTTGGCATTGCAGTTCGCCTCCGTTTCTGCTAAAGTTTAGCAAACGACGCGCAGATTTTCAACGAAAGGAGTCAACCATGACTGCGAAAGAAATTCTCGAACAGCTCGACATGATTTATCGGCAACGGCTGATTGAGGCGCACCACGATTCATACGACCTGCACCAACCCGACCTTGACGCGCTGACTTGCGTGACGGACTTGCTTAAGATTTTGTCCGAAAGCCGCCCGAACGATTCAATCAAAGTTGGCGAACTGTTGGCGGCGTCGAACATCACGCGATAAAAAAATCCGAGGCCTTCGCAAGCTTCGGATTTTTTGTTTACGGTGTGACGACAACAGCGGCGTCGACCGGCCGTCATGGATGACGGCCGCACCGCCTGCGCGTGATACAGGATGTATCACAGCAGGCGCGGTTTTCTTTGGGCAACGTGGACGTTGCATCCAATTTGGTTTGACGTGTTCGCTTCGATTGGCGAGGCAGTCAACCAAACTGTTCCCCCGCTTTTAAAGCGGGTCTTTGCCGCCAAAGAAAGTAACACAACGCTCACGGTGTGACGACGAAATTTATTTCGACGAACGCGGGCGGCGACGTTTCGACCAGCGAATCTTTCAGCGAACCGAGCACCCGCGACAAGTTGACCGTCTTCGCGCCGTTGAAGCTTGTCGCGTCGCAACTCCACGCCTCGACCCACGCGGGCAGTTGAAAGCCGTTGACCGTCGGCGAAATTTTTATTCGCACGAAGTTTGCCGCGATATCCGACAAAGACTTTTCGGGCGTCAACGAAACTTTCGCCAAGAATAAATCCGACTGCCTGTCGTCTTTGAGCAAAGTTGCGCGAACGTCGTTTGATTCACGCGGCGACCATTCGTCACCGTTTGCCGAAAAAACTTCAGCCGACGTGTTGACCTGCGACAAATCGAACGGGCAAGTTCCAAGCGGCGGTTCATGCGACCAATTCACCACGAACGACGCAGGTTCGGCGAAAGTGTCAAGCCCGAATTCTTTCACGCGCCCGCCGAGGTTCAGCGTGTCGTCCGAATAAAAGTTTTCGACTTCGCTCAACTCAAACGTCGAAAAGTCCGCCGACGAAAGATTTTCCGTCAACAGCAGATAAGCCGTGTCGTTTGCGAAAGTTTGACGTTCGTTGAACTTGCGCAGAAAATTTTTAACCGCGTCGTCGTGTCCCAAAACCAGCAGGTAAAACGGGCGATAACGGTTCGGGTCGTCGAAGGAATTGTAATTGAACTTCGCGCCGCTCAAGCCCACGTCGAAAATTTCTCCCGCGAACGGGTTGCGAATCCCAACGACGGCAACCGTCAAATGCGCGGCAAAAAATCTTTCGCGAATCTTTTGCGCGACGAGTGACCAATCCGAATCGCTCTCGAACAAGTCCGTGACGATAACCGACAGGTGACTTGTGTCCGCACGGGCGACGACGTTGGCGACGGAAGTAATCGCTTCGACGTAAACATCGGGCGCGGCGAATTGTCGGTGACTTCTGCCGTCAAGCGCGTGAATTCCTTCGCCGAACGCGAAAAATTTTACCGTGCCGAAGTTGCCGCACATGTCGCCCAAAACGTCGGGCAACGTCACGTAAAAATTATTCACGGGCAACGTCGTAAATCCGCGCATCGAAACTGTCGCGTCGAAGTAAATGTCCGTGTCGAATTTGTCCGCCGAAGTCTCAACCGTCACGGGCAATGTCGGCACGCTTTGAATTTTGTTGCCGCAACCGCAGATTAAAATCGTCGCGCAGATTATCAGCAAAAGTTTCCGCATCACATCTGTTTGACGGGAATCGGACCGCGTGACAAAGCAATCGTGCCCGTGCGCGCAATCTCGACAATTTCGTAATCGCTCAAAACTTCGCAGATGGCGTCGATTTTGCTTTGGCTGCCCGTCAACTCAATCACGACGTTTTCGCTTGTAATGTCGACAATCTGCGCACGGAAAATGTCCACGACGCTCACCAGGTCGGCGCGAGTTTCTTTCGACGCACGCACTTTAATCATGACGAGTTCGCGCTCAATCGAAGGCGACTTGCTAAGGTTGACGATTTTAATCACGTCGATTAACTTGCTGAGCTGATTGACGACTTGATCGAGTTCGTTTTCGGATTCGACGCTGACGACAATGTTAATGCGCGTGACGGACGGCTCTTCGGTGTAGCCCGCGGAAATTGATTCGATGTTGAAAGCGCGGCGACTGATTAAGCCCGACACGTGCGTCAAGACGCCGGGTTTATTTTCGACGAGCACGGCGAGAAAATATTTCTGCATGACGTTGCCTCCAATCAATCCAAAACCATCTGGTCAAGCCGACGACCGCCGGGCACCATTGGCAAAACGTTTTCTTCTTCGGGGACGAACACGTCGATAACTGCCGCGCCCTTCGAGTAAAAAATTTCGGGCAAGTCCGCCGAAAGTTCGTCCGCCTTCGTGAGTTTGAAGCCGCGCACGCCCATTGCGTTGGCGATTTTGACGAAGTCGCGCTTGCACTTGAGTTCCGACGCCGAGTAATGGTGATTGTAAAACAGCCGCTGCCACTGCCCGACCATGCCGAGAATAAAGTTGTGCACGATGACGATTTTTATGTCGATGTCGTTGTCGGCAATCGTCGCAAGCTCCTGGATGTTCATCATGATTGAGCCGTCGCCCGTGAACAGCACGACATTTTTGTCGGGGCAGGCAAGTTTCGCGCCCATTGCCGCGGGAAGTCCGTAGCCCATTGTGCCGAGTCCGCCCGAAGTCAAAAATTGCCGAGGCTTGCGCGTCTTGAAGAATTGAGCCGCCCACATTTGGTGTTGACCGACGTCCGTGACGGCGATTGTGTTTTCGTCGCAAAGTTCGCTGATTCGGGTGATTAACGCGCCGGGCTTAATCGCGTCGCCTTCGTCCGTCCAGCTGAAGGGATGTTCGCTGCCTTTGTCGACGGCTTGAACTTTCCACGCGGAAAATTTTTCGGCGAAGTTCGTCGACGAGCGTTCAATCTTGTTGAGGAACATTGGCAACGAATAACGCAGGTCGCCGATAACTTTCAAGTCCGCGTGAACATTTTTGTTGACTTCGGCGGGATCAATCTCGAAGTGAACAATTTTCGCGTTCGGAGCGAAGTCCTTGACACGGCCGGTGACTCTGTCGCTGAAACGCATTCCAATCGCCAACAGCAAGTCACACGATTGAATCGCCATGTTCGCGCCGAAAGAGCCGTGCATTCCCGCGAAACCCAAATAACCGTCGGTGTCCGCGTCAATGCAACCGAGACCCATCAAAGTCGACGTTGACGGGCAACCGAGTTGTGAAATTATTTCGCGCAAAGTGTCTGACGTGTCGGAAGGAATCACGCCGCCGCCGACAAAAATCAGCGGGCGTTCGCAAGCTTCAACCGCCTTGACAACTTCGTCAACGGCACTTTCGGCGACGGGATATTTTCCGTTGTAACCGCGCAGATTGACTTCTTCGGGGTACACGAAATCAAATTCGGTGTTGAACACGTCGGCGGCAATGTCAATGCACACGGGGCCGGGACGACCCGTCTTCGCAATGAAAAACGCTTCCTTGACGACGCGGGGCAGTTCGGTCACGTCCGTGACAAGATAATTGTGCTTGGTTATCGGCGTCGTGATACCGCAAACGTCGACTTCCTGAAACGAGTCCTTGCCGATGGCGTGATTGGCGACCTGACCCGTTATGCAAACCAGCGGAATTGAATCCATGTTCGCCGTGGCAATGCCCGTGATTAAGTTCGCCGCGCCGGGGCCTGAAGTCGCGAAGACAACGCCGACTTTGCCGCTTGCCCGTGCGTAACCGTCCGCCGCATGAACCGCGCCTTGCTCGTGACCCGTCAAAATGTTTGGGAACTTCATCTTATAAACTTCGTCGTAAAGTTTGAGCACGACGCCGCCGGGGTAACCGAAGACCAGCTCGACGCCTTCTTGTTTGAGGCTTTCAAGTAAAGCCCGCGCACCGTTCATTTTCAAAGCTGTAACCTCCAGAAAATATTTGCCGCCGATTATACAACGTCGCGTCGCCGTTTGACAACAAAAGCCGCTTCGAGTTGCCGCGGGCAATTTGCGTGACTTCGCACGGCGCGGCAGGAATTGACTTCGCGTCGAAGAAAATACGTCGGCAAGTCAAAATTTCATCAAGGAAACTGCGCAATGAAACCTTACCTCAAGTCGATTGAATATATTCGCGGCGTGTCGATGCTCGGCGTCGTGGCGATTCACATTGGTTCGCAATACCTGCTTAACCCCACGCCGAACGTGCACCTCGTCGCGCTGTTTGAAGTCGTGTCGCGCTTCAGCGTGCCGATATTTTTTTTCGTGTCGGCGTTCGGGCTGTTTTATCGCATGGACATCAACGCGCCGTTCGAGTACGGCAAGTTTTTGCGTCGACGATTCAAGGCGGTGTTGATTCCGTATCTGCTGTGGTCGACGTTTTATTTCGTGCACGACAATTGGTTTCACGGCTATGAACTTGTGCCCGACTTCGATTACGGCGCGGAAATTTTGTGCTTCGGCTTGGCGAAATATCACCTGTATTTCATGGTGATTTTAATTTGGTTTTACCTGCTGATGCCGCTTTGGATTTTTCTTGTGCGACGCATGACGCCCGCGAAGTTGCTTTTGCTGTTGACGGCGCAGGTCGCGTTCGATTGGTGGTCGAGTTATTCGCCCGAAGTGTGGCAGTTGATGAATTCGTTGCCCGAAGGTTCGTGGTTGCAGCTTGCGGTCAAGTGGCGGCTCAACTGGTTTGTCGGGCATTACGCGTTCATTTTCGTGTTGGGCGGAGTGCTTGCGCTTCACTCGGAAAAATTCTTCGCGTGGTTGTCGGCGCACAAAAAAATTGTCAACGCAACGTTTTTCGTCGCGCTGACAACTTTGCTCGGATATTATTACGTGCTGATTTACGTGCGCGGTTACTCGCCGCTTGAGGCAGTCAACACCGCACATCAACTGTCGCCTGCAGGAATTTTTTACACGGTCGCCGCGTCGATATTTTTGTTCGCGCTGTTTCAGTTCGGCAAGCTGAATTCGCCGACGCAAAAACTTTTGAGCCTGCTCGGAAAGAATTCGTACTTCGTGTACCTTGCGCACCCGTTGGCGATAACTTATCTGTCGCTCGGCCTCGGCAAGTTGGGACTCGTCATGACGGCGATCAACGCGCTTGTCTTTTACGTGGCGACGGTCGGGCTTACGTTGCTCGCAAGTTTGTCGCTTACGTTACTTTCTTTCGGCGGCGAAAGAAAGTAACCAAAGAAAGCCGCGCCTGCTATGACGCATCCTGCGTCATGCGACAGGCGGGCGGAAGCGCGCTGGCAAGCTTTCGCGCCGACATCCATGTCGGCCGGAACAACGACGCGTCAATTCGGTTCGGCAATTCTTTCAAGCAGAGCGGCAATAAATTTCACGTGCGGCGCGACGGTGTCCAGGTGAAGTCGTTCGTTGGGCGTGTGAATATGTTCGTTCGTCGTGCCGATTGAAATTATGTCCAGCGCGGGATTTTTCTTCGCAAAGAAACTCGGTTCCAATCCCGCGTGAGTTGTTTGAACTTCGGGCGCGTGACCGTTCTGCGTCGTGAAAATTTCTTCGGCTAATTTGAGCAGCTTGCTTGTCGGGTTGAATTGCCAAGCCGGTGTCGGCGTCGAAATGTCGGTATCGAACGCGCAAAGTTTGGCGGTCTGCGAAAAAATGTCCGTCAGTTCGGCAAGCAGTTCGTCGTTGTTGGCGCGTGCCAAAAGTTTAAGCGTGACACGTTCGTCGTCCGTTTGCGCGACGCCCAAATTCGCCGACGCAAAAACCTGCGTTGAATCTTCGGGACGCATAAGGTAAACGCCGCTGTGAATCAACGTCATCAAATTCGACATGCACTCGAAGTCTTTGGCGTGCAAAACTTTTTCGGGGCGCGGGACAACCTGCGTCTCGATTTTTACGTTCGGCTCGGTCGCGGCGTAAATCTTTCGCAAGCCGGCTTCAATCTGCGCGCAGATCTTTTCGACGTCGGCAACTTGCACGTCCGTTGAAATGACGAATTCGGCATGATCGGGTATCGCGTTGAAAGCCTTGCCGCCCGACAACTTTGCAAGCCGAACTTTGCCGCGTTGAGAAATTTGCCGCATGATTTGAATGGCAACCTTAAGCGCGTTGATTCGCCCGCAGGAAATTTCTTCGCCGCTGTGTCCGCCGCGCAAGCCGCCGACGGTTACCGCCATGTTCGTGAAAAGTTTCGTGTCGGGGCGCACGTAATGCAATTCGCGGCTGAAAGTGACGTGCACGGTACCCGCGCAGCCGACGACAATTTCGCCGAACTTCTCGGAGTCGCAGTTAATCAGATACGCCGCGTCCGTCAAAAACTTTTCGTCAAGGTTGAGCGCGCCGCTCATGCCCGCTTCTTCGTCGGTGGTGAAAATTGCCCGAATTCGTCCGTGGCTGAAGGCGTCGCGGTTGTCGACAAGGTACAGAATTTCGGCGACACCGATACCGTCGTCCGCGCCGAGACTCGTGCCGTCCGCGTACAAAAACTTTTCGTCGCGAATCAGCTTGATTGCGTCACGCGTCGGGTCAAAATTCACTCCTGCACGGGCAACGCAAACCATGTCCATGTGCGCCTGCAAAATCGTCAGCGGGGAACTTTCACGACCTGCGCTTGCGGGAATTTCGGCGACGACGTTGTTAAACTTGTCGCGCACAACGTCAAGTCCACGCGCCTCGAAAAATTTCTGCAGGAAGTTGCCGACCTTTTGCTCGTGCTTCGACGGGCGCGGAATTTTCGCCAGTTCGGCAAAGTTGTCAAGCACGCCGTCAAGAATCGCTTCGTCGGCACGCGTCAAAATTGTTTCGTTCATCGTAATTACTCCATTTCGTTCAAATTGACTTCCGAAATGCAACGCAGTGTTAATTCGGCTTGCGGCGGAAAAATCCTGCGCTTGTGGCAAGTTCGTCGCCGTGATAGAATTGGCGCGAAAATTTTTCTGCGGAGGAGCACGGTACATCCCTTGAACGCCCATGTTTTTGTCGACGCCGAAAACGTTTCGCCCGACGTGACTTTTCGCGTCGTCGAATTTTTCGGCGCGGCACACACGATAACCAAAGTTGACATCGTCGCCAAAGAAGACACGCTGAGTTACAAATATCGCGGGCTTGACCCGAATCTTTTTCGCGTGCAAAATTGTTTTTACGGCAAGAATTCCGCCGACACGTGGCTTTGTATCGAGATTGTGCGCGCCATTGTCGACGAGCCGGATTTGGAGTTGATAATCATCATTTCGAGCGACAAAGATTTTTTGCCCGCGATAAAGTTCGCCGCCGACTTCGGCAAAAAAATTTTCATCGTGTCAAACGGCGTCGTCCACAAAAATTTTTCCGCGCACATGAAAACGCTTGGCATCAATCCCGACGCGGTCGAGCTGAAAGACTTTCGCTGCGGCTTCGACGAACTGTCGCAGAAATTGGCGCCGTTCCTGTCGCAGATGAATTACGAGACGCAAAGATTTTTTTACAGGCACGGCGACGAAGTCCGCTTGATTTTTGTCCGCCGCGTCAACGGCAAGCTGTGCGAAGTTCCGTTCGTCGAAGGCATGAGCGTCGACGTTTTCCGCCGCGAACTGCGCGAAATGCACATCTTGGGCATGAAACGCACGGTTTACGGTTTCTGCACGCAAAACTTTTTGAAGGTCGTCGACGAACGAGTTCACCTTTTGACCGAGGAAGAAATTTTGCCGCCCGTCACGCAAATTGACACGGTCGACAAGTTTTTGACGCGCCACGCCGCCGACGTCCGAAAAATTTTCGTCAAGCACGCGGATAAACTTTTCGAGTTGCCTTTCGCCGACGGAATGCCGCTTGACATGTTCGGCAAACTCCTGCGCGAACGAAAAATTATCGGCAAGACATTTTCGCCGTCGAAGGTCGCGGAAAAAAGTTTGCTGGTCGTGCGCGACGGAAAACTTTTCATGCCGACGGAGGACGAACTCAATCAACTTTGCAACGCGCAGGACGACAACGTCGACGAATTCTTTTTGGAGCACGCGGCGGACATTCGCAAAATTTTCGTCAAGCACGGGCAGAAAGTTTTCGAGCTGCCGTTTGTCGACGGCATGTCGCTTGAAGTTTTCGGCAAGCTGTTGCGCAGTCAAAAAGTTATCGCGGCGACGGGCAACCCCGCCAAAGTCGCGGAAAAAAGTTTGCTCACCGTGCGGCGCGGCAAAGTTTTCCTGCCGACGGAAGATGAGCTTGCCGGAAATTTCGTCACACAGTCCGGCGTCGACGAAAAATTTTTCGAGGAGATCGGCGACAACGTCCAAATGATTTTCATCAAAAGCGCGAACAAAACCGTCGAAATTCCTTTCGCCGACGGCATGTCGCTGAACACTTTCACCGAACTGTTGCGGCGAAAAAATCTTGCAGGGCGTCCTTCGACGGTCAAGCGGCTTGTCGAACAGAATTCGCTTGAAATTCGCGACGGGAAAGTTTTTCGCACGGACAAGCCGCCCGTCAGCGAAGAAGTTCCCGTCAGCGTCGACGATTATTTGAATCGACACGCGCTGCAAATTCGCACGCTGGAGATTTATTGCGGCGTGGAAAAGTTTTCAATTCCGTTCGTCGAAGGCATGCCGCTTGACGTTTTCGGTCTGCTGTTGCACGAGCGGAAAATTATTTCGAGCGTCAATCAACGGCTGTCCGTCCTCGAGCAAAATCCGCTGGTCGTGCGCAACGAAAAAGTTTTCAGCAAGGAGGTTTGACCTTGAAAATCATTGAGCCGAGCGTCGAGTTGGTCGACGATTTTGACGCCGCCGCCGTCATGCGCAAGATTGAACGTGCGGGGCGCGTCTGTTACAAGTCCGAAGAAAATATCAAGCCCGAAAGCGCGGAGAAGTTCATTCGCGGCATTATCAAGCGCGGGCACGAATCAGTTATCGAACACGCGACGGTTTCATTTAAAATCGTTTGCGATCGCGGCGTCACGCATGAACTTGTTCGCCACAGAATCGCAAGCTACAGTCAAGAGAGCACTCGCTATTGCGTGGCGGGCGACATGAAATTGTCGACGGTCAATCCGCATTTCAACATGACAGTCAAAGATTTCTTCGACAATGTGCAAAAATCTCAAAACGGTTCTTGGAAACGAATTCTGATTAAGCAACTCAACGAAAGCACGGGCGTTTTGGAATATGCTCTCGTAAAAAACATTTTCATGACGGGCATCAAAAAAATTTTCCAAATCACCACCGACTTGGGATATAAATTACAGTGTACCGCTGACCACGAGATTTATACGCCTCGCGGTTACGCAAAACTGTCCGAACTCAACGCGGGCGACAAAATTTACGTAAACGACGTAAACGTCGATTCAAATCGCCTGTATCAAAATCGCGATTGGCTTTACCATCAAAACATCACGTTGAACAAAACTTTCGTCGCCATTGCGGAAGAATTCGGTTTCAATGTTTCTACGCTGAAAAAATGGGCGCGAAAATTTAACTTGCCCAAAAAAGGCACCGGTTATTTCAACGCGGGCAGAATTCCGTGGAACAAAGGACTTAGCGAATTCGACGACAACCGCGTAAAAAATTTGACGAACGCATTGCGCATTTATCATTGCAACGGCAGACATGACGGCGAAAAAATTATTCTCAAGCGCGACACATCCGAATATCAAAAATACACCGCAGAAAAATGCGCGATATGCGGCAGTGTCAAAAGCCTGCAAGTTCATCACAAAGACGAAGACAGAACGAATCATCAACCGGAAAATTTAATCACGCTGTGTTCGTCTTGTCATCTGCGCGTTCATTCAAAAAATCTTGAAATTATCTTTGCCGACGAAATAAAAAGTATCGAATATATCGGCGAAGCAGAAGTTTACGACATCGAAATGAATTCGCCTTTTCATAATTTCGTGGCGAACGGAGTTGTAGTTCACAACTGCGACTACAGCGCGG
>CAMUZU010000054.1 GCA_947165295.1 uncultured Selenomonadales bacterium
GCGCACACGCCGTCACGCCGCTGACCGCCGTTCAAAGCGAATACTCAATCATGGAGCGCAAAGTTGAGCTCGAAGTCCTGCCGCTGTGCCGCGAACTCAATATCGGCTTCGTCGCGTTTTCACCAATGGCCGGCGGTTTCCTCAGCGGCAAGTACACTTCGCAAACGAAATTCGAGGGCGACGACGTGCGGCGGGTTATCACGCGCTTTGACCCGAAAAACATGGACGCGAATCAGGCGTTGCTTGACCTGCTGAAAAAATTCGCCGTCGACAAAGGCGTCACTCCCGCGCAGATTTCGCTTGCGTGGATGATGTGCAAAAATGATTTCGTCGTCCCGATACCCGGCATGAGACGCGACGAACGGCTTAAAGAAAACTTCGGCGCGGCGGACGTCACCTTGACCGACGACGAACTTGCCGAACTTGAAAGCGCGCTGTCGAAAGTCACCATTCACGGCGACAGGAAAGACTCCGACATTCAAAAGCTCGGCACCGTCAAAGCCATTGCCGTGCATTGACACACGGAAACTTCAGGCCGTCATGGATGACGGCCAAACCGCTTGCGCGTGATACAGGATGTATCACAGCAAGCGCAGTTTTCTTTGGTTACTTTCTTTTGCTGCCAAAAGAAAGTAACACACAAGCCTTGCGCCGAAAAATCATCTGTGCTACAATGCACGCGTCTTTTTCGGAAAAGAGGTGAGTCAACATGTCTGCTTACTGCGAAATTTGTCAAAAGGGCGCGATGTCCGGCATGAACGTCAGCCACTCGCACTTGAAGACCAAACGCAAATGGAAGCCCAATATTCAGCGCGTGCGTGCGCTCGTCGACGGACAAGTCAAGCGCGTCAACGTCTGCACCCGTTGCCTTCGTTCGGGCAAAGTCCAACGTGCGCTCCAATGACTTCAAGGCAAAAATAAAACTCCTCGGCCGTTGCGGTTGAGGAGTTTTTGATTGCGCGTTTGCGATTCAGCTGTCAAACAGCCGCGTTGATGTTCGCGTGACGGTCGGCGGTCAAACAGCCGCGTTGATGTTCGCGTGACGTTTAGCTGTCGAGCTTGCCGCGTTCGCGAACTTCTTCGGCAGCCGCGTTCATTCGGTCGAAGGATTCGCGGACACCTTTGGCGTCGGGCGAGTAAGTTGCCGCGTGTCGACTGTTGATGCCGATACCGCCCGCCTCGGCCGCCGCGTCAATATTCGCGCCGATAAAGACGTAATTCCAATCGTATTGCTTGGTCGTGGCTTCGACAAGAGCTTTGACTTGCGCCTTGTTGAATTCCTTGCTGGCGTTTTCGTAGCCGTCGGTCATAATCAGCACAAGCACGCGTCGTTTGGCGGGACAAATTTTGTCGCGCTCCATGTTCGCCAAAGCTTCGGTGATCGTTCTGCCCACGGCGTCAAGCAGAGCCGTTGAGCCGCGTGCGAAATATTCGGCGGAAGTCAATTCGGGAACTTGTTGCAGGTCGACGGACTCGGAAATTTTTTCGTACTCGTTGTCGAACAAAACCGTCGTGACTTGAGCCGCGCCCGCCTTAGACTTCTGCTGAGCGATAAACGAATTGTAACCGCCGATTGTGTCCGCCGCAAGCTTGCTCATTGAGCCGGAACGGTCGAGTATGCAAATTATCTGCACGGGCTCGGCTTGAGTTTTGTCGCAAGCGTCGGAGTGTTTGTGCGTCGGCAAGACGGTTTCCTTGACTTCTTTGACCGGTTCGTTGACCGGTTCGTTGACGGGCAAAGTTTTTGAATACGCCTGACTGACGAACAAAAGCATCAGCACAGAAAGAATCAACACACGGAACATTTCGGTCGCCTCCTTAAATGTTCAACTCGAAATCACTGCGGAACTTGACGGCTTCGGCGATGTTGCTCGAAGAAATCGTTTCGCCGCCGCCGGCAAGATCGGCAATCGTGCGCCCGACTTTGATAATCCTGTCGTAAGAGCGCGCAGAAAGTTTCTTCGTCTCGAACACGGTCTTGAGCAAATTTTCGGCGGCAGGTTCAAGGACGCAAAGTTTCTGAATCAGCGCGTGAGTCATTTGCGCGTTGCAGAAAAGTTTGTACGGGGCAAGTCGTTGCGTCTGAATTCGTCGGGCGGCTTCAACTCGTTGGCGAATCACGGCGGAAGACTCGTTGCGGCGTTTGGAACTGAGCTCGTCGTACTTGACGCGGGGCACGCGAATTTGGATGTCGATTCGGTCAAGCAACGGCCCCGACAATCGACGCATGTAACGCTTGATGTCGGCGTCCGAACAGCGGCAGGTGTGTTCCTTGTCGCCGTACCAGCCGCACGGGCACGGGTTCATTGCGCAAATTAAAATCATGCTTGACGGGAAAGTCAGCGTGCCGTTGACGCGGCTGATTGTAATTTGGCGTTCTTCCAAAGGTTCGCGCAGAGCTTCCAGCGTCGACTTCTTGAATTCGGGCAACTCGTCGAGAAACAAAACTCCGTTGTGCGCAAGCGTGACTTGTCCCGGCGTTGGTGTCGAGCCGCCGCCGATTATCGCCGCAGTTGACGCGTCGTGATTCGGATTTTGAAACGGCCGCTTCGTCACAAGCCCGCTGCCTTGCGGAAGTTTGCCCGCGACGGAATAAATCTTCGTGACTTCCAACGCTTCTTCACGCGTCAATTCGGGCAGGATTGAACTCATGCGTTTGGCAAGCATCGTTTTGCCGGAGCCGGGCACGCCGACCATCAAGACGTTGTGACCGCCCGCCGCCGCAATTTCAAGCGCACGTTTGGCCGAGTGTTGACCTTGCACGTCCGCGAAATCGTCAACCAATTCCATGAAACCTTCGGGCTCGTCGACGGGCACGGGCGTCGCAAGTTCCAAGTCTTTTTCGCCGTCGAGGAAGTCAACCAGCTCAATCAAACTTTTCGGCGCGAAGACTTCCAGTCCGTCGACAAGCAAAGCTTCGTTGATGTTTTCGGGCGCGACGATTAATTTCTTGAAACCTTCGGCGCGTGCGGTTATCGCGATTGGCAACACGCCCGTCGCGGGACGCAGGAGCCCTTCGAGTGACAGCTCGGCGACGAACAGAAATTCTTCGCAGACGTTCGGCCGAAGACGACCCTGCGCGGCAAGCAACCCGACGGCGATTGGCAAGTCAAGACCGGCACTTTCTTTTTTGACGGAGGCGGGCGCAAGGTTGATTGTGATTTTTTCCGAACGCGAACGAAGACCCGAATTTTTAATCGCGGTTCGCACGCGTTCTTTCGATTCGCGCACGGCTGTCGACGGCAGGCCGACAATGTCGAAGGCGGGCATACCGTTTGCGCTGTCGACTTCGACGGAGATAATCAAGCCGTCAACGCCCTGTGTCGCCGCGCCAAAAGTTCTGGAGTACAAAGTTCAAACCTCCGTTAAATTGTTATGTCGACGCTCGAAGAAAATTCCGTGTTGTCGACGAAAGATGTTGTTTTCGGTTTGCGAAAGTTGCCGTTGACTTCGACGGAGATAATCAAGCCGTCAACGCCCTGTGTCGCCGCGCCAAAAGTTCTGGCGTACAAAGTTCAAACCTCCCGGGTAACCTCGAATGCGTTTTCAATGTGGTGAATTTCTTCGACGCGCTCGCCGTCCATGAAAACTTCAATCACGTCGAAACGGCAGGCGCAGTCGCAAAAAGTTTCGTCCTGCAAGAAGACTTCCGCCGCCGCGATAATCTTTTGCTGCTTGCGAAGGTTGACGGCCTCGGCGGGCAAGCCGTGACGAATGTTCGACCGCGCCTTGACTTCGACGAAAGCAAGCACGCCGTCACGCAGGGCGACGATGTCAATTTCCGCCGACCGAATGCGAAAGTTGCGTGCGACGATTGTGTAACCGTTTGCCTCAAGAAATTTCGCCGCGCAGTCTTCGCCGAACTTGCCCAAAGTTTTTTGTCTGCTCATAAAGTTTCAACTCGAAAAATTTTGTGTCGTCTACTTTCTTTGTGCGGACAAAGAAAGTAGCAAAGAAAACCGCGTCTGCTGTGATGCATCCTGCATCACGCGCAGCCGGTGCGGCCGTCATCCATGACGGCCGGTGTTTACGACGCGTCACAGCTCAATGACGGCTTCGGACAGCTCGCGACGTTTCTCGTGCATGACGGCGGGTTTCGCGTTTTCGGCGGGGTAACCGACGGGGAAGACCGCAATCAATTCGTAATCGCGCATTTCGGGGAACAGTTCCTGCAGTTTCGGCGCGTCGAACCAACCGACCCAAGTCGTGCCGAGTCCTTCGTCCTGCACGGCAAGCATCAAGTGCGTGGCGACAATTGCCGCGTCAATCTCCGCGAAATTTTTGTTGTCGAACGGGCGGTCGAAGGCACCGTCTCTTTTCGCGCCGACAACGAAGGCAAGTCCCGCGCCGAAGGTGAACTTCGTCGTCTGCTTGAGCTTCGACATTGCTTCGGGTGACTTGATAGCCCAGATGGTGTACCGCTGAAGATTTTTCGCCGTAGGAGCCGCAATCGCCGCTTGAAGTATGCGTTCGATTTTTTCGGGCTCAATCGCCGCGTCGGTCAACATGCGGCACGAGTAGCGCGCCTTCGCCAAATCCAAGAAACTCATGATAAATCTCCTCTCGATTAAGTTAAATCAACAAGCTTAGAGTTTGACGCTCGAAGCTTAAAGTTATCTTATGTAATCGCCGCGAATGTCTTCTGTCGGCGGAGGTATCGGGTAGTCGCCGCTGAAACACGCCGTACAAATCGGCAGGCCGCCCGCCATTTCGCTCAGGCACTCAATCGGCAGGTAACCCAACGAATCCGCGCCAATCAACTTGCAAATTTCTTCGACGGAACGATTGTGCGCAATCAGCTGGTCGCGGTCGGGAATGTCGACGCCGAAATAACACGGGTGACAAAACGGCGGGCTTGAAACGCGCATGTGAACTTCAGCCGCGCCGCCTTCTTTGAGCATGTTGACAATTCGGTTGCTTGTCGTGCCGCGAACGATTGAGTCGTCGATCATGACGATTCGCTTGCCTTTGACCACGTCGCGCAGGACGTTGAGCTTGACTTTGACGGACTGAATGCGGCTGGACTGTTGCGGCTTGATGAAAGTTCGCCCGACGTAAGTGTTCTTCGTGAACGCAATGCCGTACGGAATGCCCGACGCCATTGAGTAACCGACGGCCGCCATGTTGCCGCTTTCGGGGACGCCGACAACCAAATCCGCGTCAACGGGGTGATACTTCGCTAACAATTTGCCGGCAATGATTCGCGACGCGGTGACGCTCATGCCGTCGAACGTCGTATCGGGTCTGCAGAAATAAATATACTCGAAGACACAGCGCGCCACAGATTTTTCTTTCGGCAGGGCAAGCGACATGTCCGACTTGATTCGCCCGTCGTGAAAAATCGTGACGACTTCGCCCGGCTCCACGTCGCGAACAAATTCCGCGTCGAGAGTTTCAAGCGCGCAGGTCTCCGAGGTGATTATGTAAGCACTGTCAAGTTTGCCGATGACCAGCGGGCGAAAACCCCACGGGTCGCGGGCACCGATTAACTTTCGCGGGCTTGCCACGACGAGCGAATACGAGCCTTGAACTTTCTTCAGGGCACGAACGGTCGCTTCCTGCACGGAACGAGCTTTGACGCGTTCGCGGGCAATGTGGTAAGCGATTGTCTCCGAGTCCGTCGTCGTCTGGAAAATCGCGCCGCCCAATGCAAGTTCACGACGAAGTTTCGGGGCGTTGACCAAGTTGCCGTTGTGCGCAAGCATTAACGTGCCTTTGATATACGCCAAGACGAGCGGTTGAGAGTTTTCGCGAGTCGACGCGCCCGCCGTCGAATAACGCACGTGCCCGACGCCGAGGTTGCCTTTGAGCTGCGAAAGATTTTCCGCGTTAAAAACTTCGTTGACGCGCCCAAGATCTTTGTGACAGATGACTTTGTCGACTTTGTTCAACGTGTCGGTGACCGCAATGCCCGCGCTCTCCTGCCCGCGGTGTTGAAGTGCGTAAAGCCCGTAGTAAATCGCCTGAGCCACGTCGCCGCCGCCAAGGTCGTACATGCCGAACACGCCGCAGTTTTCACCGAATGAAAGTTTTCCGAAATCCATTGCCGCCACCCCTTCGCAAAGTTGTTGAGTTTCAGTGCTGAAAGTTTTGCGTGTCGATTATATTAAAGCCGTGTAACCTTGTCAAAGCTTTTGCTTACGCGACGACTTCGGGAAACTTCCGGCCGTCATGGATGACGGCCGCAACCGCCTGCGCGTGATGCCGGAAGCATCACAGCAGGCGCGGCTTTCTTTGCTACTTTCTTTCGCCGCCGAAAGAAAGTAGAACACACAAACACGAATCAGCGAATAAGCCGACTCGCAGCGACGACTTCCATGCTGACTTTGTTGACTCCGTCGGCGAAGGCGTGACGAAAATTCTTCGCACAGCCGCGCAGAATTTTCACCGACAAGCTGTCCGCCGCCTCGAACGGATTGTAAGCGCGCCCGCCGCACGCAAACGACAGCTCCAAAGTTTTCGCCGCCTCGACGTAAACAATGTCAATCGCCGCAGAAACGTCGTCGCCGCTTGAGTAACAGTTGTCAAACATCTCGACGATAATTTCTTCGCAACACAGCTGCAGTCGAAGAATGAACTTCCACGGCAAGCCGTAACGTTCCGCGAAATTTTGAACTCGTCCCTGCATGGCGGGCAAGTCGAAGTTCCGCGCAGAAATTTCGTGACGGAAATGTTTCTGCCGACGAATGAACGCGATTGTCTTCGGGTGACGCGGCGTGTCGAAAATCTCCGTCGGCGTGCCCTGTTCGCAAATTGTCCCGTCGGCGAAAAACAAAACTCGCGTGGCGACTTCGCGGGCAAAATTCATTTCGTGCGTGACGATTAACATTGTGAGCGATTGCTTCGTCAACATGCGAATGACCGCCAAAACTTCGCCGACCATCGTCGGATCAAGCGCGCTTGTCGGCTCGTCGAACAGCAAAATTTCCGGCTCCATCATCAACGCCCGCACGATTGCCGCACGCTGCTGTTGACCGCCCGAAAGTTCGTCGGGGTAGCTGAAAAGTTTTTCGTCCAGGCCGACCGTCTCGAAAAGTTTTTTCGCTTTAACGCACGCATCTTGACGCGAAAGTTTTTTGATTTCGACGGGCGCGGCGATTGCATTTTCAATCAACGTCAAGCCCGCGAACAAGTTGAACGACTGAAAAATCATCCCGACGCGTTGTCGCAAAAGTTCAGGCGGTTGCGTCGAAATGTCTTCACCGTCAAGAAAAATTTTGCCCGCCGTCGGCCGCTCCAACAAGTTCAGCGTGCGCAGGAAAGTTGACTTGCCCGTCCCAGAACCGCCGATAATCGAAATGACTTCGCCGCGGTGCACGTCCAACGAAATATTTTTCAGCACAGCGACGTTGCCGAAGTCCTTGCGAAGATTTTCAACGCGCAAGATAACGTTGCTCATAACTTCACGTCCTTCAAGATGTCTTCACGCTTGCGACGTTTCGGGTCAAGCCGTTGTGAAAGTTTGTCCGTCAACTTGAGCAACAGCCGCGACAACAAAAAATAAATCGCCGCCACCGCGATTATCGGGACAAACGCGTCGTAAGTCCGCGCACGAATCATGTCGCCCATCTTCGTCAAGTCTTGTACCGAAATGTAGCCGACCACCGCCGTTTCAAGCAACGTGACGTTGAGCGCAACTTGATACGACGCAAATAAATTTCGCACGACCTGCGGCAAGATGAACTTCACGAACGCTTGACGCTCCGAAAATCCGAGTGACAGAGCCGCCTCCGTTTGTCCGCGAGGAATTGCGTCCGCGCCGTTTTTGAGCAACGTGAAAACCGTAATGCTCAGCACGACAGCGAAAACCGTTGCCGCCACGAAACTTGCGGGCACTTCGACGTAACTGAACACGACGTAATACGCGAACAGCAACATGACCATTGTCGGCACGCCCTGCAACGTCCGATAAATCGCGTCGATGATTCGGTTGACGCGGCGGTTGCCTTCGCGATAAAGCATGTACGCGCCGAAGCCGAGCAACGTCCCGAAAATTATCGCAAGCAACGTGATGTAAATCGTTCGAGCCGCGCCTTCAAGAAGCATCTGCCAGCGATTTTCGTCGACGAGCGAAAGTTTGATTCTGCGCGTGACTTCAGCGAAAAAGTTTTCGTCGGCTGATTCGGTGCTCACCACGGCAACGGCCTGTTCGTTGTACGTCGGGTTGGCGAAGTTCATGTTGCGTTGACGTTCGGGCAAAATTTCAAGCGCGTTCATTGCAATATCAACTTTGCCCGTCGACACGTCGGCAAGCATCGTCGGGAACGCTTCAAGTTTAATTTCGTAGTCATAACCGTAAGCCGCGCAAAATTTGTCGAGCAGTTCGACTTCGTAGCCGACGACTTCTTGATTGCGCAGATACACAAACGGCATGGAGATGCCTTCCGTGCCGACTTTCAACGTGCCGTTTTCTCCCGTGAGCTGTGACTTCGCGAAAGTTCGTCCGCCGTCGTCGCCGAAAAGCCACTTGTTGCGGAGCGCGTCAAGTTCGCCGTTCGCCTCAAGCGTCGAAATGAATTCGTTCATCTGCGCGCAGAGTTTTTGCCCGCGTTCGTTCTTCGTGAAACCGTAACTCAACGGCACGTCGCCCAACGATTCGGGCAGATACTTCACGTCGTTGCCTTCGTGATTGAGATTTTCCGCGTACATCTTGCCGATAACAAAGGCGTCAATCTTGTGTTGCGACAGGTTCAGCATTAAGTCACTGATAAATTCCAGCGGCACGAATTGTGCGTTCGGGAACTTTTTTCGTGCCAGCTGATGGTAAGCGCTTTCCGGCCACGCGCCGATTCGTGCGTCCCGCAAGTCGTCAAGCGAATGTATCTGCTTGTACTCGACGCCGCAAGCCGTCAAAAATATCAGCGCGACCGTCAGCAACAGTAAAAACTTCTTCATGCGTTCACCTCGAATAAGTTTCGTAACGTGCCGAAACTTTCGCAAGTGACGTGACGCCCGTGACCGCTCCGACCGTGTCGACCGAACAAGACGCCGTCGCCGAAGCGAATTTCGCGCACTCGACAAGCGACCAACCTTCCGACAAGGCGAACAAAAAGCCCGCCGCGAAGCTGTCACCCGCGCCCGTAGTGTCGACAACTTTTGCAACGGAGCACGCGGAAATTTCGTGACGTTCGTCGCCGCACGCAAGCACACAACCTTTGCCGCCGCGTTTGACGACAGCGCACTTCACGCCGCAAGCAAGCAACGCCGAAATGTTTTCGTCCACGTCGGTTGAGCCCGTCAAAGCCGCAAGTTCAGTTTCGTTCGGCAAGAAGTAATCGACGTGTTTAATTACGCCCGACAAGTCCGACAAAGTTTCGCCGTGCTTGGGATTTTTCATGTCGACCGCCAACGTGCGCCCGCTCGACTTGATTCGCGAAAAAAGTTTTTCCATCGACGGAATGTCCAGCAGCGGCGAAATGAACATGCCTGCGAACGAAACGATTTTCGCCATGTCGTCCACGTGCGGCAAAATGTCTTCAATCGCCAGCTTGCGCAGACTTGAACGCGGATTCGTTAAGAAACGTCGCTCGCCCGACGCGTCGACAAGCACAATCGTTATGCCCGTCGGCAAGCCCGGCTGAATCGTCACACGCGAAACGTCAACGCCGTTGTCCGACGCGTAACGCAGGATTCGTTGCCCCGCGTCGTCGTCGCCGACTTTGTTAATCCACTGCACGCGCTTGCCCAGCCGCGACAGGACGACCGCTTGATTGAGCGCGTCGCCGCCGAACGAACTTGTGACGAAATCCACGGGCGTTGAGCCGCGTGAAAAAATTTTCTCGTCGACGTTGCCGACCAACACGTCAACCACGCCGGTGCCGATAATCGAAATGTCCATTTAAATCACCTCGACGGGATTTTATCACCGCGACGAAAATTTCCAAAGCCGTTGTTACATTTGTTCGCGTGTGATACAATTCGCGCATGTTGCAACGAAAAATTTTTACGGGAGGTGAGCGGCGTTGATACCTGCAGATGTCCACACGGTGCCGCTCTTTAAAGGTTTGACGACGCTTGAAGTCGAAAAGTTTATCAAGTCCACCGGCACGACGTTTAAGAGTTACCCGCGTGGCGAAAGAATTCTCGAAGCCTTCGCGCCCAACGCCAATATCGGGGTAATCGTTTCGGGCGAAGCGCAGATTCTGTCGCTCGATTGGCTTGGCAACGAAACCGTCGGTCACACAATCGACAGCGGCGCAATCTTCGGGACGGTCTCGGCAATTCTCGGCGAAGACGTAATTGCAACCAGCGTGCGCCTCACGACCGATTCGCTCATCATGTGGATACCGTATCGCTCGCTGTTAATTTCAAGCCCGCAACTCGGACGGATTCACGGCGTCGTTATGAGAAACTTGCTCGAAGCGTTCAGCCGCAAGAACGTCCTGATGATGCAGAAAGTCGAACTCCTGTCACAGAAAACTTTGCGCGAACGCGTGATTCTCTACCTGATTCAGCGCGAAAAACGTCAGCAGTCGGATTGGGTCAAAGTCCCCGGGCGCGTGCAATTTGCCAAAGAACTCGAATGCAACCGTTCGGCTTTGACGCGGGAAATTGCGCAGATGCAGTCAAAAGGTCTCGTCGAAGTCGACGGGCGGCGCATGAAGCTCAACAAGGACAAAATCACGTGACGATTCGTTTTGACGCGGTGACTTTGACTTTCGGCGCGCACAAAATTTTCGACGGCTTGAACTTGTCGCTCGACGGCGGAAAAGTTATCGGCGTGACGGGTGCGAACGGTTCGGGCAAGTCGACGTTGCTCAAGCTCGCGGGAAAAATTCTTCAGCCCGACAGCGGACGCGTCACCTTCCCCGACGAAAAAAAAATCGCCGCCGTGTCGCCCGAAATGAAACTTTACGACGGCTTGACGGCTGCGGAAAATCTGAAGTTCTTCGCACGACTGCGCGGAAAAATTTTGTCCGACGAAGCTGTTGTAACTTTTGGTCAACGTATCGGCTTGGACATGAAAACTTTCGGCTCCGAACGCACGGAAAATTTTTCGACGGGCATGCGCCAACGTTTGAAGTTCGCGATTCTGCTTGCCGTCGATGCGGATGTTTGGCTCCTTGACGAACCGACAGCCAATCTCGACGACGCGGGGCGCGAAAATTTTTTTGCCGAAATTCAAGCCGCAAAGTCCGACAAAATCATTTTGCTTGCAACCAACGACGCAACGGAGGCTCAAGTTTGCGATGAAATTATTGAACTCCCGCTGTGACGCAACGTTTACGATTGTCCGCAAAGATTTTCTGCTGAACTTGCGGCGGCGTGCGACGTTCGCGGCAATGAT
>CAMUZU010000055.1 GCA_947165295.1 uncultured Selenomonadales bacterium
GACCGACGGCGGCGACGTGTTTTACAGCGTCGAAAAAGATTCGAGTTACGGCAAGCTCAGCGGGCGCAAATTGTCCGACATGATGGCGGGCGCACGCGTCGAAGTCAACGACAGCAAACGTCACCCGATGGATTTTGCGCTGTGGAAGTCCGCAAAGCCCGGCGAACCGTCTTGGGACAGTCCCTGGGGCAAAGGTCGTCCAGGTTGGCATATCGAGTGCTCGGCAATGTCGCTGAAGTTTTTGGGCGCGAAGTTTGATTTTCACGGCGGCGGCTCGGATTTAATCTTCCCGCACCACGAAAACGAAATTGCCCAAAGTCAAGCGGCTCTCGGCGACGAAAATTCTTTCGCGCAGTATTGGTTGCACAACGGCTTTATCACAATCGGCAACAAGAAGGCAAGCAAGTCCGACAAGGAGCAAGTCAAGCAGACCAAAGGCTTTTTCACCGTCGAGGAAGTTTTGGCGAAGTTCCCCGGCGAAGTCGTGCGCTTGTGCCTGTTGCAGGCGCATTATCGCAACCCGCTTGAATTCAACGAAGAACGCGTCGCCGAAACGCAGGAGTTTTATCTCAAGCTCGCCAAAGCTTATTGGCAACTTGAAACGTTGGCGGACAAAATTCACGCGGGCGAATTCGTCAAGGACACCGCCGAAAAAAATTTCGCGATAACCGTCAGTCGTGCGGGCGGGCTTGTCGAAGAGGCCGAACGTTTGCTTGCGAACTTTTACGCGGCAATGAGCGACGACTTCAACACCGCGCTTGCAATCAGCGAAATGTTCGAGTTGGCGCGTGAGGTCGGCGATTATTACAAAGACTTCACCGCAGGAAAGATTTTGCCCGTGACGATTGACGGCGGAATCATTCTGCGCGTGCGTGACATTTTCGCGGAGATGGCGGAGATTCTCGGCTTGTTTGAACAGCCCGTGCCCAAAGTTGCCGACGAAGAAAAATCCGACGCTCAACCCGAACTTGTCGATGCGCTCATGAAGATTATCTTGTCGCTTCGACAGGACGCCCGCGCCGCCAAAAATTGGTCAACCGCCGACAAAATCCGCGACGAACTTAAAGCCGCAGGAATCGTCGTCGAAGACACGCCGAACGGTGCAACTTGGAAACGCGCTTGAACTTCCCCGTCGACGAAATTAAGACATTGTCGCCGCTGATTTTGGCGCATGTCGGCGACGCGTATTTTCATTTGTTCGTTCGCACGCGACTTTTGCAAGTCACCCGCAACGTCACACGCCTGCACGAACTTAGCGCGCAAATTGTTTCGGCAACGGCTCAGGCGAAGACTTATCACGCGCTGGAAAATTTTTTGTCGGACGACGAACGCGACATTTTCCGACGCGGACGAAACGCAAAGTCTCACGCGCCGAGGAAAGCCACCGTCGCCGAATATCACGCGAGCACGGGCTTTGAAGCACTGTTGGGCGAATTGTTCCTGCGACGAAACTTAACGCGCTTGGACGAAATCTGCGAGCTTGCGTTTGAATTTGCGTTCAAGGAAATTCAACCATGAAAAAAATTTTTGTCGCCGCCTTGCTGATGATGTTGACCGTCGGTTGTGCCCGCGCCGAAGAAGTTTTCGACGTTCCCGACTACGGCGGTGCCGCGTCCGCGCCCGACGACCTCAATCACGCCGACACGATTTATTTCGCGCACACGAATTTTTACGACTTGACTTCAAGCAACGGGCGAATTATTTTGACGCATTACCCGACGGCTCTTCAGAAAAGCGACTTCAGTTGCGGCCCCGCCTGCGCGTTGACCGTCCTGCATTGGTTCGGCAACAACGACTTCGACGAGGCGACGCTTGTCCGCAAGATGAAAACTCAACCGCTTGTCGGCACGAGCTTAAGCAACATGACGAAATTTTTTCGTGACCTGGGCTGGGAAGTTCACAGCCGCTTTGACACGCCGCCGATTAAAGACAACGACACGTTCCGAAAGTTCGTCGTCGACAACCTTTCCGCAGGCACGCCGATTATGGTTGAAAACGTTGAGTACGGCGGACATTGGCGCGTTATCGTCAGCTATGACACGTTGGGCACGGAAAATCTTTTCGACGACGTGTTGATTTTCGCCGACCCGTTCGACACGAGCGACCACCACAGCGACGGTTTTTGCGTCGGCAGCGCGGACAGATTTTTTAACATGTGGTTCGATCATTCGATGTTGCCCGAAGCCGAACGCGAGCAACCGTGGTTGACCGCAAGACCGAAAGGCAATGCGTAATGTCGCCGTCACGCAACGAAGACCCGGCCGTCATGGATGACGGCCAATCCGCTTGCGCGTGATGCCGGAAGCATCACAGCAAGCGCGGCTTTCTTTGCTACTTTCTTTCGCCGCCGAAAGAAAGTAGTTCAATGCAAAACTTCGGAGGTTCAACCGTGGACGACAATTTGATTTACGGGCGCAACGCCGTCACCGAGCTGTTGAAGTCCGGCCACAGCGTCAACAAAATTTTTTTCGCGGAAGGCGCGCTTGACGGTTCCGCACAAAAAATTTTCGCGCTTGCAAAGACTGCGGGCGTTGTTGTAGAATTCTTACGCCGTGAAAAACTCGACAAACTCTGCGGCGGCAAACATCAAGGCGTTGCGGCTCTGGCGGCGTCGGCGGATTATTCAACCGTCGAAGAAATTTTGTCGACGGCGGAAAGTCGAAACGAAGCCCCGTTCGTGATTCTGCTTGACGAACTGGAAGACCCGCAAAACTTCGGCGCGATTCTTCGCACGGCGGAGGCTGTCGGCGTGCACGGAGTCATCATCCCGAAACGTCGCAGTGTTCGCCTCAACGCGACGGTTTTCAAAACTTCGGCGGGTGCTGCCGAATACGTCAAAATCGCGCAAGTCACCAACGTCGCCCAAACTTTGAAACACCTGCGCGAAATCGGCCTTAAAATCGTCGGCGCGGACATGAACGCAACTGTTGACTTCATGCACGCGGACTTGTCGGGCGCAATCGTTTTGGTTGTCGGCAGCGAAGGCAAGGGCATGCGACGTTTGACCCGCGAAAGTTGCGACTTGCTCGTCAAAATTCCGATGGTCGGCAAAATCAATTCGCTCAACGCTTCGGCGGCGGCGGCGGTGCTCATGTACGAAATTTTCCGTCGGAGATTTTAATCATGTCCAAACAGCGACCGCATTACCTGGTTGACGGCTACAATTTGATTCACGTCTGGCAGGAAATAAACGTCGACGACCTTGCCACGGCGCGTGAATTTTTGATTCGCAGTCTGCAGGAGTACGGCGCGTATGAAAAATTCGAGATAACGCTTGTCTTCGACGCCGCACGCAGTGAAGACGACGAACGCACGGAAGTTTACAGCGAAATTTTTCGCGTGGTTTACAGCGCGTTCAATGAGACCGCCGACAACGTTATCGAGCGGCTTTCGTTTGACCTTGTGCGCAAAAAACGCGAAGTTCACGTTGTCAGCTCCGACGCGACGATTGAAACCGTGATTCTCGGTGCGGGCGCGTATCGTCACCCGTCGCGGGAATTTTATCGGGCAGTCAAACGCGTCAAGCAACATCTGCGTAAAGAATACCTCGGCAACGTGACTTTGCCCGTCAAACGAAACGAAGTCGGCGACAGAATCGGCGCGGACGTTTACGCCAAACTTGAACAGCTTCGTCGACAAAAATAATTTATCGGGAGTGTGATTCACATGGCAAAAGCCAAGCGGATTTACGAACTTGCAAAAGAGTTCGCCCGCGACGACAAAGAAATCATCGAGTATCTGACGGCGCAAGGCATTCGCGTCGCCAACCGTTTAAGCGCGGTGAGTGAGGACACTTACAACTTGCTCAAGGCAAAGTTCACCGAACAGCCCAAAGTTGAAGAGCCGCCCGTTGAACAGCCGCCCAAAGTTGAAAAGCCCGCCGTCGAACAGCCCGCACAAGACGCCGCGCCCAAAAAGAAGAAGAAAGCCAAAGCCGCTCAACCCGACGCGCAAGCCGACGGTCAAGCTCAAGCCGCGCCGCAAGCTCAAGCCCCGCTCAACAAGTCCGAAGCGGCATTGCAGGCGATTTGCAAAGAGGCAATGCAGGCCGGCAACGAATTCATCGCCAGGTACACGCCGTCCGGCTCAAAGAAAAATCCGCCCGTCAACACAATCCTGGGCACGAATTTGGATGCGTGGGGTCTTATGCAGTCCGCCAAAATTATCGACATCGGAGATTCGCCCGCGCTGTATTGGCGCGCCGTCAACAAACTCACGACCGCCGCGTTCAAAAAGATGCAAAACTTCGGTTTGGCTCACCGCGAAGACATTGCCGCAATGCGCGAAGAAACAAAGGACATCGGTGCCGACTACGTTCCCCGCGAAATTTTCACCGACGAGGAAAACGCACGCTTCGCCCGTCAGCAACGCTTCCTGTTTACGACTTTCGGGCACGGTCAAGGCGCAGTCAACGATCAACTGTTGGCTCTCAAAATTTACTGCGAACGCATGAGCGTCAAGTTCGAGCAGATGAATTTCGTCGAGTACATCACCGACCCGAATTGCGAATTGGACATTGTGCCGCGTGTGCCGTTCGAGGTCATGGCCGAAGTCGTCACGCACAGCGCACGTTCGTTCCCGCGCAAATTTTTCTTCTACCAAAGACACAAAGACGCGATTCAGTTTGCGTTCAAGTCGTTCTTCGATTGGGTCGACGGCTATCAAAAGCTCAAGGAGTCCGGTGCCGACGCCGCCAAGTTGCAAAAGTATCTGGAGCTGGAAGAGAAGTTCATTTACCTGACGGAATTTATGTCCTTCGACAACCTGCTCAAGGTGCCGAAAAAAAATGTCATCCCTTACGTCAACGCCGTGGAAGTTCTCAGCGCTTACCGCGACGATTTGGACAACCCCGAAGCCGAAGCGAAGTTCAAATACGATCTGCGCGGCAAAGTCATGTACTTTATCTTCAAGCCGAAAGAATTCGTCTTCATGTGGCAACTCGGCGGTTTCTGAAACTCGACGCACGAAAAGTCAAACGCGACCGTTCATTGTGAACGCGCCGCGTTTTTGTTTGCAGTTGACGACTTGCAAGCGCAACCGTTCAGCGTGACGTGCCGCATTTTTGTTTGCAGTTGACGACTTGCAAGCGCAACCGTTCAGCGTGACGCGCCGCGTTTTTGTTTGCAGTTGACGACTTGCAAGCGCAACCGTTCAGCGTGACGTGCCGCGTTTTTGTTTGCAGTTGACGACTTGCAAGCGCAACCGTTCAGCGTGACGTGCCGCATTTTTGTTTGCAGTTGACGACTTGCAAGCGCAACCGTTCAGCGTGACGCGCCGCGTTTTTGTTTGAACTCCAAACTTTTGGTTGCACACGAAATATTTTTTGATATAATGCGGGCGAAACGAAAGGAGGCTGTTTTTCTATGTCCGGAAAGATTTTTGTCTGCGCGCTGATTCTTGCGGCGACGTTTTGCATTGCGGCTTGCGGCGGCGAAAAACAAACGTCCAACGCGGACAAAGCCGTCCTTGCTTACGCCGAGCTCATGACGCAAGGCAAGTCCGACAACGCGACGGTTGCCGACATTTCCGACGCGGATAAAACCGAAATCGCCAAGACGATTAGCGCAAACTTCATTGCCGGCATTGCCGAAGTCGCTCCGCTTAACGACCAAAGCGCGCAGGCCGTCACAGCCGCGTTCAACGAACGTTTCGCAAAGGACATGAAGTTCACCGCGACGATTAAAACCGACGACGCCGCGCACCCCGTCGTTGAACTCAAAACCACGCCGATTGACTACAAAGCCGCCGTGCAAGGCGCGGGCTCAATCGACGAGTGGCTGGCTCTTGTCGGCATGGTCGGCAAGCTCAAAGCTGACGGCGCAACCGACGCGCAACTCAAGTCGAATGCCGACGTTCAAAAGCTGGCGGTCACCGCGCTTATTAAGTTCGTCAACTCCGTTCCTCTGCAGGGCGAAAAGACTTTCGACGTGACGTGCGACAAAGTCAAAGGCTCCGACGGCAAAGATCATTTTGCGCCCGCCGACCTCGACGCGTTCACAAAATTTCTCACGGGTCAACAGTGATTCAATCGGACGTGAATTCTCATGAAGAAAATTTTTTTGACGGCACTGCTCGCGGCGACGATTTTGTTGACTGCCTGCTCACACGACGAACAAGCGGCTTCGACGACTCCGACGCCCGAATTCACCGCAGACAAAGCGGTCACGGCTTACGCGCAACTTTTCGCCTGCGCCGCGCCCGACGACCCGAAGTCCGCCGGCTTCACCGACAAGTTTATCGACGACAGCCGCACCGCAATGTTCGCCGCGTTCAAAGGTTGGCCGCTGAGCGAACACACTTTGCAGGCCGTCGCGAAAAATTTTGCCGCGTCACTCAAAAGCCGCATGAACTTGCAGGCGACGCTTAAAAGCAACGACGCCGCGCACCCGACGGTTCAGTTGACATGCAAGCCCGCAGACTTCGCCAACGCGTTCGCAAACCTCAACAAAGATGCCGACTTGCTGATTCTTCGCAGGCAGTGGGGCGAATTGCAGGCTCGCGGCTTGACCGACAACGCAATATCGAAGGACGCCGACTTTCAAAAGCTCGCCGTCGATTCGCTCACAAAGTACCTCGCCAAAGTCCCGTTGAAGCCCGAAGCGTCGCTTGTCGTCACGTGCAAGCTCGCCGCCGGTGAAGACGGCAAACTTTACTGGGCACCCGAAGACACCGAGGCAATCTCAAAATTCGTCACGGGTCAAAAATAATTTTTACGAGAGGATGGTTCACCCATGCTTAAAAAACTTTTGTTCGGCGCGTTGACGTGCTTGCTTGCATTGTCGCTTATCGGTTGCGGCGGCAAGAAAGAAGAGCCCAAACCCGCTGCCGACAACAAACCCGCAGCTCAAACGGAAACCAAACCCGAAGCCGCGAAAGTCGAGTCCACCGCCGACAAAGCGATTCTTGCTTACGCGCAACTTTACGCTTACGGTTTGGCCGAAGACCAAAAAGCCGCCGGCATGACCGACGCCGACATCAAGCCCGTCGAAGAAAAAGTTATCGGCGACCTGCTCAAGGCTTTCAGCGCGTTCCCGCTGTCCGACGAAAACCTTCAGAACGCCACTGCAACTTACATTCAGAAACTGCACAACGGCATGGAAATTAAAACCGTGCTCAAGAAAGACGACCCGACCGCGCCCGTCGTTGAAGTCAGCATCGAAACGATTGACCAAGCCGGTGCCGCTCAAGCCGCCGCCAACAGCGAAGACCTTAAAGCTTTGAACGAAGCGTTGCAAGAACTTCACGCGCAAGGCATCACCGACGACCAGCTCAAAGAGAACGCCGAATTCCAAGAAGCCGTACTTCAGGTTATCGACAGCTACACCAACGAAATTCCGCTCAAGGCGCGCACGTCAAAGGACTTCACCTGCACAGCGGTTCAAGGTTCCGACGGCAAAATGTATTGGGCGCCCGCAGACGTCGAAGCTCTTGCCAAATTCGTGAACGGGCTTTAATTCACTTTGACGACGCAACGAACAAATTTTTGACGAGGCAACCTTCATGTTGATGAAAATCTTTTCGACGGCTTTACTTGCGGCGACGCTTTTGTTGACGGCTTGCGGACAGAAATTGCCCGAAGTCGACGCGGACAGAGCGGTCACGGCTTATGCGCAACTTTACACCTGCGGCGCGATTGACGACGACTTGAAACACGCGGTCAACTTGTCGGACGCCGACATTGTCGCTGCCCGCGCAGAAGTTGTCGCACCGTTGATTCGTGCACTCAAGCAATATCCGCTTGCCGAAGAGACAATCGACGCCATTGCGAAGAAATTTCTCGACAGGTTGCACTCAATCATGGACATCAAAACCGCGCTCACTCACGGCGACAAAGAACGCCCGACGGTTGAACTCGTCGCAACGAACATCAATCCCGCGACAGTCGAAATTTTCGCCGAAGACGACGACGACTTGAACGCGCTGAAAGCTCGGCTCGCCGAACTCAAAGCTCAAGGCGTCACCGACGACCAACTCAAGCAAAATCCCGAAATCCAAAGCTTTGCTCTCGGCGCGCTCGGAAAGTTTATCGGCGAATTCAACATGAACGAAGAGGCGACGCTCAACGTGCCGTGCAAAATCGTCACGGGCGCGGACGGCAAACTTTATTGGCATCCCGAAGACGTTCAATCAATCGCCCGTTTCATTTCGGGTCAACAATAATCGAACACATGAATTTCATTGCCGCAGGATGCGTCTTGCGGCTAAAATTTTTTCGGCAAGGAGATGACGACATGCAAAAGTTTCGACACGCGTTCCAAAAGTTTTTCCTGCTGACGGCGTTTGTTTTGACGGCGTTTGTAACTGCGGCTTGCGGCGGCGACGACGGCGGCGGCGACAAAAAATCGACGGGCACCGCGACGAAATCCCCGACGGCAAGTTTCGACGACACCTACAAGGCCGACGACACCTGGGTCATTCAGTGGTACCTGTGCGGCACGGACTTGGAGACGAATTACGGTTCCGCGACCGCCGACATTCAGGAAATCATGAAGGTCAAACTTCCGCCCAACGTCAAATTCATTATCGAAACGGGCGGCGCGCAACAGTGGCAGAACAACGAAGTCAAAAGCAACGCCATTGAACGCTACCTGTACGACTCAAACGGACTTCAGCGGCTTGAAACGTTGGCTGATGCCGACATGGGCGACGTCAACACTTTGGCGGAATTCATTCGCTACGGTCAACAGTACGACGCCGACCACCGCGTCTTCATCTTCTGGGATCACGGCGGCGGCTCGGTAAGCGGCATTTGCTTCGACGAACGCACGGGACATTCTTTGAGCCTGAACGACTTGACGCAAGCTTTCGGCGCGGTTTACGGTGCCGACACGAACAATCCGCCGTTTGAAATGATTGGCTTCGACGCGTGCTTGATGGCGACTTACGACACGGTCAACGCGCTCGACGGTTTCGCACGCTACGTCGTCGCCTCCGAAGAGACCGAACCCGGTTGCGGCTGGAATTACGTCGACTGGCTCGGTGCTTTGGCGGAAAATCCCGCAATGGGCGGCGCGAAACTCGGCAAGGCAATTTGCGACTCTTACATTTCCGATTGCGAAGATTACGGCGTTGCCGACACCGCCACGCTTTCAGTTATCGACATGAGCAAACTTGCCGAACTGCGCGACGCATACGAAACTTACGGGCTTGAAGCTTTGGTTGAGTCGTACAAGAACCCGCAAGGCTTTTTCTCGAAATTCGGGCGCGGCGCATCCAGTGCCGAAAATTACGGCGGCAACAATAAATCCGACGGCTACACGAACATGGTTGACATTGCCGACCTTGCTCGCTCGAACAAAGGCATTGTCGTCAACACGACCGACAGATTGCTCGGTGCGATTGACGCGGCGGTTATTTACAAAGTTCACGGCGAATATCGCGACAAAGGCGGCGGACTGTCCGGCTTCCACCTGTACAACGCCAACACCAAAGACGGCGAAAACTCGTTGGGCGGCTTTATCAACTTGGACAGCGCGCCCGACCCGCAGAAGTTGCTGTACTATCACCTGAAGTTCGGCGAACTGCCCGACGAAGTCAAACCGACGCTCGACGAACTTGCCAAAGACCCGAACGCTTTCACGACGGCTGAACCTGCACCGGCTCCCGCGCCCGTGCAAACCGCTCCGACAACGCCGCCCGCGCAAACTCAACAGATCTTCAACGTCAGCCAACTTGAAGACACGAACGTTGACCTCGACGGCGACGGAAATTCTTTCGTCACGCTCACGCAAGCGCAGATGGATTTGCTCTCGTCCGTGCATTGCCAGTTGCTGTATATCAGCCCTGCCGATGACATCATGTTGTTCCTCGGCACCGACAGCGACATTGACGCGAACTGGGAAACGGGCGTGTTCAAGGACAACTTCCGCGGCGTGTGGCCGATGCTCGACGGGCACCCCGTTTACGTTGAGATTGTCGAAGAGAACGACAAGTACAACCTGTACTCGATTCCGATTAAGCTCAACGGCGTCGAATGCAACCTGCAAGTCGCTTACGTTTACGCTTCGCAAGAATATTTCATCCTCGGCGCGAAAAAAGGTTTGGACTCCAACGGCATGAGCGACCGCGAATTGATCAAACTCAAGGCGGGCGACGAAATTACAACGCTCCACTACGGCACGACGATTTCGGGCGACGACAGCGACTTTACGCAGGTTGAGGTTGAGACTTTCACAATCGGCGAACACCCGACCGTTAAAGACGAACAACTCGGCGACGGCAAATATTATTACGCCTTTGAATTCGTGTCGCCGACCGACGACAACAGCGCGCTCAGTAAGCTCGTTCAATTCGACATCCTCAACGGCGAAATTACCACCACCGTCGACAACAGCTGAAGTTTTCACCGCAAACTTTTCGGGAGGCTGATAACAGTCAAAGAAAACTTATAAGAGTCTGCTAAAGCCCACAAAAT
>CAMUZU010000056.1 GCA_947165295.1 uncultured Selenomonadales bacterium
CTTTGATGCCCGCGAAACGTTTCATGACCGATTCAACCAAATCGCCCAACGTCGCCGCAAGACACAGCACGAAGCCCGCGATTGCCATCTTGACAATCGGCAGCCCGAAGATGAACGAGCCGACGACAACCGCAGTCAACACCGTGCCGACAAGCGAGCCGAGGAAACCTTCGACGGTTTTGCCGGGGCTGATTGACGACGCCAGCTTGTGCGAGCCGATTGCCGTGCCGACGAAGTAAGCGAACGTGTCACTTGCCCACGTGCACGCAAACAAAATCCAAACGAGCGCGCAACCGCCGTCGACGTTCAAATTCAAACTCAAGTCAAGCGTCGGCAGGAAGTCCAAAAATTGCCCGATATTGAATTGGTCGAGCAACGTCGCGTTGTTCGTCGCAAGTTCTTTGACGGTCGTGACGGCTTCGCCCGGTTGCGGTTCGTCGGACAAAAATCGCAGGAAAATCAAATGCGCGAACGGCAGCCCGATGTACATTATCCCCGCCACGGAAACGCAAGCGTCGGTCGGACGCGTCGAGCCGCGCAGAATCACCGTCAACAAAAATATCGCCAACATGCTCAGCGTCAAGACCGCAAGCAGTTCTTCGACGTTTCCGAGCCACGCGCAACACTGCAACAAAATCAAAGCCAGCGCGCCGAAAATGTACGTCGTGATTACGCCCGCCCGCCGAAACAAGCTTGAGTATTCGTGCCAGGCAATGAGCGACAAAACAATCGCGAAACCCGCAAACGGTGCGCCGCCGTTTTGAATCACGAACGCCGCAATGCCGATTCCGATAATCCCCGTGATAATTCGTAGAGCCAAAGAGTCACTTCCTCACATAAATTTTCAATGACGGTCAAGCAACCGTTGAATTTGTTCGTCTTGGCGCGACAGATTTTTTCGCTGTTCGCAAGCGAGCGTGCACAGGTACGCAAACAAAACGTTTTGACTGCCGAGCGTGTCCGTGAAACCGTCGCGTATCGTTTCGTAAAGTTCAAGCGGCTCCACCTGCGCGGCAACTTTCGACAGTTGAGCCAAACACCGCCCGTGCGCGAAGTGATCCAAAATCGCCAGGCGGAACTGCGGATTGACGCGGAAGAATTCAAGCTTGCTCATGAACTCATCCAACGCCTTAAGCCCGAAGAGCAGCGGATTGACCCAAAACTTTATTTCGCGTTGCGGCGAACGATTTCGGCGGAACATTGAATCTTCGCTCTGTCGCCACACGTAAACGATGTTCGGCACGCGCAGGAACCTTTTCGCACAAAAAACCAGTTCGTAAGTCCAGATGTCGTCTTCGGCGATTTTGCACTGCGGGAAAGAAATTTCACCGTCGACAAGCAAACTGCGCTTGATGAACTTGCACCACGGCGTAACCCAATAATCATGCCGAAGAATTTTTTGCACGCGTTCGGACAAGTCGTCGCTTTCAAGTGTCGGGCGTTCGACGAAACTGCCGCCGTGTTGTTCGCTGTGAATGAAAACTTCGCTCAAGTCGGCACGCGCCGCGTAATAACTTTCGCAGTAAACAACGTCGGCATTGAAACGTTCGGCAAGCGCGTAAAGTTCTTCCAAAGCCGTCAACGTCAACATGTCGTCGGCGTCAATGAAATAAACAAATTTGCCGCGTGCGAATTTCAAGCCGGTGTTTCGCGGCACGGCACCCGAACCGGAATTGCCGTCGAGTTGCAGCAAAGTCAATCGCCCGCCGAACTTCGGCGCGTAACTTTCGACGACGGCCGCGCTTGAGTCGGTTGAACAGTCGTCGACGATTATGACTTCAAAGTCTTGAAACGTCTGCGCCAAAAGACTTTCGAGACTTTGCCCGACGAATTGCGACGCGTTGAACATCGGGATAATCACGGATACTGCGGGTGTTGTCATTTGAATTCTCCTCAGGTGAGCGCGCCGAACCGCCGCGTGCGTTTACCGAAGTCAATCAGCGCGTCAACGAACTGTTCGGGCGTGAATTCCGGCCAAGGCGTGTCGGTAAACCAGAATTCGGCGTAAGCTGTTTGCCACAGCAAAAAATTGCTCAAGCGCATTTCTCCGCTTGTGCGAATCAGCAAATCGACGGGCGGTTGACCTGCGGTGTCCAGCTCGTCGTCGAAAAGTTTGGCGGAAATGTCTTCGGGCGACAGTTGCCCCGCTTGAACACGTCTTGCCAACTTTTGTGCGACGCGAACAATTTCGTCTTGTCCGCCGTAATCCGCCGCGACGTTGAACTTGACGCCGGTGTTGTCCTTCATGAGTTCGACGGATTCGCGAATGAGTTTTTGCAACGCGGGCGAAAAATCTTCCGTGCGACCAAGAAACTTAATGCGAACGTTGTTGGCGTGCATCTCGCGCTTTTCGCGTTCCAGGTAATCCGAAAACAAATGCATTAAAAATTCGACCTCGGGTAGAGGCCGCTTCCAATTTTCTGTAGAAAATGCGTAGACGGTCAACGCTTCGAGTTCAAGGTCAACCGCCGTCTGCAAAATTTTTTTGAGTGTCTTGACGCCGGCGGTGTGTCCTGCGTTGCGCAAGAGCCCGCGACCGTTTGCCCAGCGTCCGTTGCCGTCCATGATAATTGCCACATGTCGCGGCAGTTTGGATTTATCGACTCGCGCAAGCAAGTCGGCGTCGCTTTCCCACATGCTTCAAACTTCCATGACTTCTTTCTCTTTGGCGGCCTTGACACCGTCGACGAGCTTGATGAACTTGTCGAGGAGCTTTTGAATTTTTTCTTGAGCTTCTTTGCGGTCGTCTTCGGTGATCTGCTTGCCTTTTTCGAGCTTCTTAATTGCTTCGTTGGCGTCGCGGCGGATGTTGCGCATTGCGACTTTGGCATCTTCGGCCTTCTTGTTGACGATTTTGACGAGTTCTTTGCGGCGTTCCTGCGTCGGCTGCGGAATTGACAGGCGAATTGCGGTGCCGTCATTGTTGGGCGTCAAACCGAGGTCGGATTTTTGAATCGCCTTTTCAATCTCCTTGAGCGAAGATTTGTCGTAAGGCTTAATCATAATCATGCGCGGTTCGGGGATTGTGACGTTAGCGATTTGGTTGACGGGCGTGGCGGTGCCGTAGTAATCGACCGTGACTTTATCGAGCAAGCTGGGCGCGGCGCGTCCCGCACGAAGTGTGCCGTAATCTTTCTTCAGCGCGTCGAGAGTTTTGTTGAGCCGGTCTTCCGCCGATTTGATAACGTCGTTGGTCATGTGAAGTTGCCTCCTTTGTTAATCCACCGTTGTGCCGATAGTTTCGCCGAGCGCGGCGCGGTAAATGTTTTCGTGATTGTCGATGTTGAACACGACAAGCGGGATGTGATTGTCCATGCAAAGACTGGTTGCGGTTGAGTCCATGACGTGAAGTCCCAAGTTTAAAATGTCGATGTAGCTGAGCGTCTCGAATTTCTTTGCGTCGGGGAACTTGTTCGGGTCACAGTCGTAAACGCCGTCGGTGCCTTTTTTCGCCATCAAGATAACGTCGGCTTCAATCTCCGCCGCACGCAAAGCCGCCGTGGTGTCCGTGGAAAAATACGGGTTGCCCGTGCCGCCGCCGAAGATGACGACGCGACCTTTTTCCAGGTGACGGACGGCGCGTCGACGAATGTACGGCTCGGCAACTTCGCGCATTTCAATTGCGGTTTGCACACGCGTAAAGACGTGGAGCTGTTCCAAAGCGTCCTGCAGGGCAAGCGCGTTCATGATTGTCGCCAACATGCCCATGTAGTCCGCCGACGTTCTGTCCATGCCTTTTGCCGCGCCGCTCAAGCCACGCCAAAGATTGCCGCCGCCGACGACGATTGCCACTTCGAGTTTCGCTTCGTGAACTCGTTTAATCTGTCGGGCGATTGACTCCACGACGGGCGGATTAATGCCGAAACCTTTTTCGCCTGCCAGAGCTTCGCCGCTCAACTTCAAAACTACACGTTTGTACTTCATAAAGTGACCGCCTCCCAAAATTCAATCGGAAACTTGCAACGAAGGCGTTGACCCGATTGCTTTTTGCCCGCGGACAATTTTACAAGCAGAACAAGTTCCTGTCAACAATTCCTATTGAAAAGCTGAAAAAAGCGTGATATACTTCGCCGCTGAAAGAAGGTGATTGATTTGACTTCGCTGAAGAAAATCGGCTTCGTCGGCACGGGCATTATGGGCGCGGCTATGGCGGGGCACTTGATTGACGCGGGCTTCGAGCTGAGCGTTTACAATCGCACGAAGTCAAAAGCGCAAGGTCTTGTCGAACGCGGGGCGCGCTGGTGTGACACGGTCGGCGAATGTGCGGCGGGTCAAGACGTCGTGATTTCAATCGTCGGCTATCCAAAGGACGTCGAACAGATTTACCTCGGCGCGGGCGGTATCGTCGAGTCCGCGAAGTCAGGCGCGTATCTGGTTGACATGACGACTTCGTCCCCGATTCTTGCCGAAAAGATTTTCGCGGCGGCTCAAGCAAAAGGTCTGCACGCGGTTGATGCTCCCGTCACGGGCGGCGACGTCGGTGCGCGAAACGCAAGCTTGACGATTCTCGTCGGCGGCGAAGAAAGTTCGTTTGACGCGTTGCAACCGGTCTTCGCGGCAATGGGCAAAAACATTGTTTACGAAGGTTCGGCGGGCGCGGGTCAAAAAACCAAAGCTTGCAACCAGATCGCCATTGCCGGAACGTTGGCGGGCGTGTGTGAGGCTTTTGCTTACGCGAAGGCTTCGGGGCTCGACGTCGAAAAAGTTTACGCGGCAATCGCGACGGGCGCGGCGGGTTCGTTCCAAATGACGGGCGTCGCTCGCAAAGGTTTGGACGGCGACTTTAACCCCGGCTTCATGCTTAAACATTTCGGCAAAGATTTGGCTATCGGCTCGGAAACGGGCACGGCTTACGGCGCGTCGCTTCCGATTCTGTCGATGGTCTTGCACGAAGTCAAACAGCTTGAACAATCGGGTGCGGGCAACCTCGGTACGCAAGCTCTGCTGAAATATTACGGCGTCAAAGATTGAAAAATTTCTTCGCATGATTTATAATCCCGCGTCGGTTGTCGCATGAACGTCGCGAAAAATTTTTTGACGTGCGGACATGTGCGCCACGCAAGTTCAACGTCTGCCCTTAAGGAGGGAACATCTTTGTTTGACGAATGGAAAAAGTTTATACTCCGCGGGAACGTGCTTGACCTCGCAGTCGGTGTGGTTATCGGCGCGGCGTTCGGCAAAATCGTTTCGTCGTTCACGTCCGATATTTTGATGCCGCCGCTGGGTATTCTGCTCGGCAAAGTTGACTTCTCGAACTTCTACATCAACCTGTCGAGTGTCGAATACGAATCATTTTCCGCAGCGAAAGAGGCGGGCGCGCCGATTATCGCTTATGGTGCGTTCCTCAACACGTGCTTGGACTTCTTGATTGTCGCGACGGCGATTTTCATCTTGATTAAGCAGGTCAACCGCTTCATGCCTGCTCCGCCGCCGCCGCCGCCCGATCCGCGCAAGTGCCCGTTCTGCCGCGAAGTTGTTGCCGACGACGCGACGAAGTGTCCGCATTGCGCTTCGGACATCAAAGGCAAGTAAATTTTACGTCATGAAAAAAATTTGCCCCGCCGATTTGTCGACGGGGTTTTTGTTTGCGAAAACGTCGCGGGTCACACCAACCGTTCCGCCACTTTTAAAGTGGCCGACGCGACCAAATGCCCGCATTGCGCTTCGGACATCAAAGGCAAGTAAATTTTACGTCATGAAAAAAATTTGCCCCGCCGATTTGTCGACGGGGTTTTTCGTTACGATAATGTTTGTGATGTTGCAACGTCAACCAAATTGGATGCAATACCTCATGCTTGTCAACGCGCATTCGCCGTTGCCCGCCCGATTCGTCGAGCGGTTTTTGTTTGCGTGTGTGTTGTGTTACTTTCTTTCCGCGTGGAAAGAAAGTAACCAAAGAAAGACGCGCTTGCTATGACGCATCCTGCGTCATGCGACAAGCGATTGCGGCCGTCATCCATGACGGCCGGATAACCGTTGCGACTTGCATCGACGAATCAACGGCGGAGCTTTTGGACTTCTTCCATGAGGTATTCGTTTTTGATTTTGATGTACGTGCCCTTCATGCCCAAAGACTTCGACTCGATGACGCCGGCCGATTCAAACTTGCGCAGAGCGTTGACGATAACCGAGCGGGTGATTCCGACGCGGTCAGCAATTTTCGACGCGACAAGCAATCCTTCGTTGCCGTCAAGTTCGCCCAAAATGTTTATCGCGGCTTCGGCTTCGGAATAGCTCAACGTCGCCAGTGCAATTTGAACGGTTGCCTTCTTGCGCGCTTCGACTTCGATTTTCTCCGTGCGGTCACGCAACATTTCCATGCCCGCAACCGTCGCGCCGTATTCGGCCAAAAGCAAGTCGTCGTCGGTGAACTTCTTCGTCTGCCGTGCGACAATCAACGTGCCGATTCTGCGACCGACGCCGTAAATCGGAACGACGGTGAAATTCTTCGCGAAGGGAACCGCGTCTTCGCCCGCGTATTTGGGCGGATTGGTTTGCGTTTCGTCGAACTGATTGAGCCAGCGGACGAACGCGGCGGAAACTTTGCCTTTGCGCAAGAGTGCTTCGACTTCGGGGCGTTCGTCCTCGTCGATAAGCGCGTAACCGGAAATGTCGCCGGCCTTGCTCACGATGTAAACGTTGGCTTCCAAGACGTTGCTCAAGACTCGCGAAATGCCGTCGTACTCGACATTTTCGGAACGCTGGAGCAGCTTGTTAATTTTACGGGTTTTCTCCAAAAGCGTCATGTGCATAACTCTCCTTTGTCGGGGAATCGGCGCGAAGTTGCCCGTTCCCTAAAAATTTGGCGTTGCTCAATATCCTACGTTTATACTAGCACGAAATCTGATAATGTCAAATTAATTTTCAGAATTTTTCTATGCGTCACGTGCTTGACGGCAAGGGGCAAAAGTTGTAAACTTTTTTGCAACAGGGGCTTCACCGCTCCGCAAAGTGTTTCCGTTTATCTAAGGGAGGAATGCCAAATGGGTAACCGCAGGAAAATTGTTGTCGTCGGAACTTCAAACGTCGGCTCGGCAGTCGTCAACAAACTTGCCGACTTCCAGCTCGCCTCGGAAATTTGCTTGATCGACCTCAACCAGGACAAAGCTTGGGGCGAAGCGACCGACTCCAGCCACGCGACCGCTTGCGTTTACAGCACGAACATTAAATTCCGCGCCACAAGCGACTACAGCGTCTGCAAAGGTGCAAACATCGTCATCATCTGCGCGGGTCCGTCGATTCGCCCGGGCGAAACTCCCGACCGTTTGAAATTGGCGGGCACGAACGCCAAAATCATGAACTCGGTTTTCCGCGCAATCGCCGAACACACCAAAGAGGCCGTCATCATTCTCATCACCAACCCGCTCGACGTTGCGACCTACGTTGTGAGCAAAATCGCGGACGAAATCGGCTATCCGCGCAACCTGATTATGGGCACGGGCACCATGCTCGAAACGTACCGCTTCCGCCGCATTCTCGCCAACAAATACGAAGTTGACCCGAAGAACATCAACGGCTACGTCTTGGGCGAACACGGCAACGCGGCTTTCGTTGCTTGGTCAACCACCGGCTGCGCAGGCTTCCCGCTCGAAAAACTCGACGAATACTTCCGTCACACCGATCCACTTGACAAGAAGGCCGTCGAACAAGAGCTTATCCAGGTTGCTTACGACGTTATCAACCGCAAGGGCTACACCAACACGGGCGTTGCAATGGCGGCTGTTCGTTTCGTCAAGTCCGTCCTTTACGACGAACATACGATTCTGCCTTGCTCGGCGATTATGGAAGGCGAATACGGCATTAAAGACGTTGCGCTTTCGATGCCCCGCATGGTCTGCGCTGACGGCTTGATGCGCGTCTTTGAAATTGCGCTCACCGACGAAGAACTCGAAAAGATGCGTGCGGCGGCAAAATCCGTCCGCTCGGCTCTCGACGGCGCAGGCATCAAATAATTCAACGACAACAAATTTCCCGCAAAAAAGCACCCTCGAACGTCGGGGGTGTTTTTCGTTTGTCGTTGATTCGTGCGACGAGCGTCGACTGTAATTCGGCTTGTTCGTAAAGTTTTGTGTCGTTGAACTACTTTCTTTCGGCAGCGAAAGAAAGTAGCAAAGAAAGCTGCGCCCGCTATGATGCATCCTGCATCATGCGACGGGCGAATGCGGCCGTCATCCATGACGGCCGGACAATTTACACGCACGAAAAAAACACCCTCGAACGTCGGGGGCGTTTTTGTTTGTCAGATTAGTCGGCGTCGGCTCAAACGTCGGGCGGCGTCGGCTTGACCGTGCGCCTTGTCCATTTTGTAAACGTAAGCCATGACCTCGGCGATTGCTTTGTAAAGTTCGGGCGGAATTTCGCGGTCAATCTCCAACGCCATCAACATGTTGACAAGCGTCTTGTCCTGGTAGACGGGCACGGAATGTTTTTGCGCAGTCTCCAGAATGTGTTCGGCGACGTGCCCGCGACCTTTGGCAATGACTTTCGGCGCGTTGTCGCGTTCGATTTCGTATTTTAGCGCGACGGCCTTTCGTTGCGGGGCAATGTTTGTCGGTTGAGCGCGATTGAAATTTTGTTCGGGCATGGCTGTTCCGTCCTTGAAGTGAGCTTTGTCAAATTATATTTGTCGGCGGGCGACGCGTCAAGAACTCAACATTTTTTCGCCGACGGAACCGACGCGAACTTCACCGACATTAAGCGACGTGTCCTTAAGCGAATTTTTCAGTTGCTTGATATAAACGTTGCGGAATTCGCCGGCAATGTCGGGGCGCGAAAAATAAAATCGCATGTCGAGCTGACTTTCCTCGTAAATGCGGAAGATCAATTCGGCGGCACCGATATTGTCGGTCAACACGCAGATTCGCACCCAGGTTTCCTTTTTGTCTTGACCGGTCTCTTCGTCGCGGGCGGTCTCGTCGTAAACGTTGAGATACGTCGGGTAACTCGTTTCGTTGTCGCCCATGTACAGCGGCATCATCATTTGGAAGGAACGTTGATTTTGAACGGTTGCGTTGTCGGAACTCATTGCGCCGCGCATTGCGTTTGCGAAGTCGGCGACGTCTTTGCCTGCGCGTTTGAAAGCTTTGGAATTCATGCGGTTGGTTAAGTTCGCCATGTCGCAAAGTTGCATGAAAGCCCACAGTCTCGGCAAGTCCGGCAAGTTTTGTTGAACGGCGGCCTGTTGCACGGTGAGCGGAACGTTTTGTTGACACAAGCGCAACAGATTTTGCAGGTGACGCGCCTCGGCTTCGGGCATCATCGTCTGCGAACGGTTGATAAAGTTTTGGAGCATTGCCGATTCACGTGGCGTCACGTCGGTGTTTCGCATGAGGAACTGCGCCAAAGATTTCATTGCGTCGGTTGTCTGCTGATTGTTTTGCAGCGGCTGTTTGAGCAGGGCGGTTTTGGCGGTCTGCATTTGCTCGCGCATTTCCTGTTGCCGTGCGATAAAATCTTCGCTGACGTGTTTGGGCTGAAGTTGTGACTGCGTCGGTTGACCTTGTGACTGCGGCTGTGACTGCGTCGGTTGACCTTGCGACTGCGGTTGTGAATTCGTCGGTTGACCTTGCGATTGCGGCTGTGACTGCGTCGGTTGACCCTGCGATTGAGGTTGTGAATTCGTCGGTTGACCTTGCGATTGCGATTGATACTGTGTCGGTTGACCTTGTGCTTGCGGCTGATACTGCGTCGGTTGACCTTGCGATTGCGATTGATACTGTGTCGGTTGACCTTGTGCTTGCGGCTGATACTGCGTCGGTTGACCTTGCGCTTGCGGTTGTGACTGCGTCGGTTGACCTTGCGATTGAGGTTGTGACTGCGTCGGTTGCCCCTGAGCTTGCTGTTGATATTGCGTCGGTTGACCTTGTGCTTGAGGCTGTGAGCTCGTCGGTTGACCTTGCGCTTGCGGTTGTGAATTCGTCGGTTGACCTTGAGCTTGCGGTTGATACTGCGTCGGTTGACCTTGCGTCTGCGATTGATACTGCGTCGGTTGACCTTGTGCTTGAGGCTGTGAGCTCGTCGGTTGACCTTGCGCTTGCGGCTGTGAATTCGTCGGCTGTCTTTGCGATTGAGGCTGTGAGTTCGTCGGTTGACCTTGTGCTTGCGGCTGTGACTGCGTCGGTTGTCCTTGAGCTTGCGGCTGATACTGCGTCGGTTGTCCTTGAGC
>CAMUZU010000057.1 GCA_947165295.1 uncultured Selenomonadales bacterium
ACGCGCCGTATTACCCGTTCAAGTGAAAGCGTGTCCGTCATGCAGAAAGGTTTCGTGTCGCTCGAAGTGATTCTTGTCGCGCTGATAATTTCGTTGCTTGCAACCGTTGCCGCATTCGACTGCAAAAGCAAACGTCGTGAGGCTCGATTTACGACGCGCCGTATTACCCGTTCAAGTGAAAGCGTGTCCGTCATGCAGAAAGGTTTCGCGTCGTTTGAAGTGATTCTTGTCGCGCTGATAATTTCGTCGCTTGCGACCGTTGCCGTGCCCAAAGCCGCCTCGCTCGTCGACAAAGCCGCGCTCGATTACGAACAGAAACGCCTGTACAGCGAACTGCAACTTGTCCGCACGCAAAACCGCACGGCAACCGTCGTGTCAACGGGCATGAACATGAGTGGTTTTCTCGACTCGAAAGGAATAACCGTTGCCAAACGCGTGGAACTTGAACTAAGCCGCGGGACGGGCAACTACCAAGTTGTACGCGACGGCGAACTCGTTCGCGAGCCGCATTATCTGTCTTACGGCGTGACCTTCGACGACTCAACAAGTTACTTCCCGACGAAAATTTACTTTGAGCTGACCGGTGCCGCAAGATTCATACCAATCACGAACGGCGGCGTAACACTCGTGCTGAAGTCGCCCCGCGGCTCAAAGTCTACAATCGTCTTTGACAACGTCGGACGAATTCGCGGCGGCAAATGACATGAAAAAGTTTCTTCACGACCGACGGGGCTTCGCGCTGTTCAACACGGTGATTTTAACGCTGATAACGTCGCTTGCGGCAATGATTTTGCTTAACGCCGTGCCGCGTGTGAAAAATCCTCAGGCGACGCTGAAGTTGACCGCGCTTTACGTGGCCGAAGAACAGTTCGCGCATCTCGAATCAATGGCGGCCTCCGGTTCGCTTGACGCGGGCAGTTACTCGTTTCAAGGCGCGCCCGAAGACTTGACGACCGAAAACGCGGGCGAAGGCGTTCCCGTCAAGTTCACCGTCGACACGCAAATTTCACTCGGCGGCGTGAATTTGCGTCGCGTCACCGTCAAAGTCACTTGGCAGTTCGGCGGCGAAGACTTTGAACTCAAAAGCGAAAGGATGATGCGCGTTGTCCCGAAGTAAAGGCTTCGTCTTCGTCGAAATGGCGATTGCCCTGCCGCTGTTGGCAGTGTTGATGTTTGGGCTTGCACTCGTCAGCGCGAAACTTTTTGAACAGAGCACAGATCAGCTTGCCGATTACGTGCTTGACGAAGAGGCGCATTATCTGCTTGAGCGAATCGTTCAGCAGGCACGCGCCGCCAAAGAAATTGAGGCTTACAACAGTTCAAACAGCGTCAAGTTCGTTTATCGTGCGTCCGAAGACAGTGCTTACGCGCTCACCGTCGACGACGTTTGGGAGACGCAATATTATCTGGCGCACCAAAAGAGCGACACGCTTGCGATAAACCTTTACGCCAAACGTCAACGCGACGGAATTTTTCTCAACCCGATAACCGGCGACAATTTCTTCGGCTTGACGTCGCTTGTCAACTTGGAATTCCGCGAACCTAAGGAGAACTCGAACGTCCTGCACATTACGCTTGAGATGAAAAGTTTGGTCACAGATCGGCACATCAAATTGACGACGGCGGTTTACATGCCCGCCTGCGACAAAGACAAAAAGTCGGGGCTGAACTCATGAACGGCGAACGCGGTTTCGTGACTGTCTTTGCGCTGTGTTTTATTGTAGTCGTCGCGCTCGTCGTCAAAGGCATTCAAGAGACCGACGCAAACCGCAACACGGAGGCGGACATGTTGTCGGCGGAATTCGACTTGCAGAACGCTGCCGACGGCGGCATTTACGAAGCGGCGGAAATTGTTCGCAACGGTAAAAAAGATTTATTGCCCGCAAGCAACAACGCGGATACAACCGAACGCAAGAAAAATCAAATTTGGCTCGTGACGAACAGAACCTTTGCGACGGCGCACCACGGGACAATTCGCGTCAACGTTTGGGGCGAACGGCTCCGAATTCAAGATTACGAGCGTAAGTATTCGCCCACGTATAAAAAAGTTCCCGTCGGCACCGTCAAATACGGTTACGTGCTAATCAGCGTCGCGCAACTCGACAGCCCGCGTTTCGGCAAGATGTATCGGCGTGCGTTCGCTTACGTCCTCGACGGCTACGGCAAAAACAGTTTGGATCAAACCGTCGAACCGGGCGAAGACGCCGACCCGTACACCGTTCACTTTATGGCGTTGCCTTCGCGCAAAGACGAATAAAAAATCCCCGCCGGTCACAAGCCGTCAGGGATTTTTTGTGTGCGTGAAAGTTCATTCGTTCATGTCGAAATCAAGGACGCCGCGTCCGAAGTGTGCAATTTCGCCGCGCTGAAATAAAATGTGCAGGTGTAAGTTCTCGTCGAAGTAAAAACCTTCGGGATAACTCTTCAGCGGCAAAGCGTCGTCGCTCAACTTCCACGGCTCTTCACTTGCGGCGTTGTAAGCTTCAAGTTTGCGCGAAATGTCTTCAAGCGAAATTTGTTGCGCCAAATAATTCGTGTCCAAAAGTTCGCCCGTCGACAGCTTGAAATTCAGCGTGTGCGTCTTCGTCAGCGGGTGAGCCGCGCCGTTGCGTCCGTATTTGTAATCGGTCAACAGAATGCTCAAGATGTCGGAGCCGCCCGCGTCGTTGCACATGACCGCGTAACTCGTGTTCATGATGTGGATGTCAATGCCGTGCTCGCGCCTGTCGGTTCGCACGCCCATGACGAAATTGTTCAAGATGCCGTCAATCACGCGGTTGATTTTCGCGTCGACGGTCGCATTGCCCGTGCGGACAATCGGATACTTCAAATTCTCGTCGCCGTTAAAAATCGCCTCGTCAATCGTCGCCGCCGCGCCGCAGAAATTTTGCACGGTCAACATCAGAGCAAAGAGCGTCACGAAAAAAATTCGTCGCATGTCAATCACCTCGACTACAATTTATCACGTCGCGCCACAGAGTTCAACAAACACTTTTCGTTTGACTGTTGCAGTTTTGCGGGACGTTCAAGCGTCCATGTCGACATCGATAATGCCCGCCGCGTACGGAGCAATTTCGTCATGCCCGAAGAGAAAGTGCACGTGCAGCTTTTCGTCGAAGTAAAATTTTTCGGGCAGTTGTTTGAGCGGCAAGGCGTCGTCGAACACGTGAATGCCTTCGCGCTCGACGTGCGCACGAACTTTGGCGGTGACGTTATCCAACTCGAACTTCGGGTTGCCGCTGCCGACGTCGGTCAAGTAGCTGTGATTAATCTTCGCGCCCGACTCGGCGTTGAAGTTGAGCGTGCGCTTGAACGTCGTCGGGTGAGCCGCGTTTTCGTAGTAGACGCTTTCGGTCATGATGATGCTTAAAATGACGGTGTTGCCCGCACGGTTGCAGGGCACCTCGAAGCTCGTGTACATGCCGCCGATACTTCGATTGTCGTACTGAACGGCGTAATGACAGCCCTTGATGAAGTCGCGCAGTTCGCCGACAATCCTGTTGTTGATTTTTTCGTCGACGGCCGCGTCGCCCGTTTTGACAATCGGGTAAACCAAATTTTCGCTGCCGTTGTACTTAGCCGACTCGACAACAACTTGAGCGGCGCATAAACTTTGCCAAGTCAACAGCACGGCCGCCAGCGTCAGCAGAAAAATTTTTCTCATGACAATCACCTCGGCGGGAAGTTTCGCCAACGCGTGAAGAATTCCTGCCGCGACGGAAAATCCGGCCGTCATGGATGACGGCCGCACCGCACGCGCACGATACAGGATGTATCGTAGCGGGCGCGAGTTTCTTTGCTACTTTCTTTGCTCGGTCAAAGAAAGTAGATTTAACACGAATCAGCCGACTTGAAGCGACGCACCGAAACCAAAGCACCGCGCCCAAAAGTAACGTTCAGCGCGCTTGTCAACAAATATAAAGCGTGATAGAATTCGTGCGGCTTTATGAGAAATTTTTTGCCCGTTGGCAGAAGGGAGTTTTTCGATTTGTTTGGGATGTCAATGAGCGTTGGAATAGATTTGGGCACGGCAAACATTTTGGTCTACATTAAAGGCAAGGGCATTGTTTTGCGCGAGCCGTCGGTCGTCGCCGTCGACAAAGACACCGATAAAATTTTGGCTATTGGCGAAGAGGCACGCGAAATGATCGGTCGCACGCCGGGCAACATCGTGGCGATTCGTCCGCTGCGCGACGGAGTAATTGCCGATTACGACATGACCGAATCAATGATTCGTCACTTCCTTGAAAAGGTCGTCGGGCGTTCGTTTTTGTTTCGCCCGAAAGTAATGATTTGCGTGCCAACGGGTGTCAATGCCGTCGAAAAACGCGCCGTTCAAGAAGCCGCCGAACAAGCAGGCGCGAAGAAAACCGAACTCATTGAAGAACCGATTGCTGCGGCACTGGGCGCGGGTATCGACATTTCCGAACCCGTCGGTTCCATGGTCGTCGACATCGGCGGCGGAACCTGCGACATTGCGGTCATTTCCCTCGGCGGCATTGTCTGCGGCGAAAGTCTGCGCGTGGCGGGCGACAAATTCGACAGCGACATTGAGTTTTACATTAAACGCGAATACAACTTGATGATTGGCGAACGCACCAGCGAAAAAATTAAAGTCGAAATCGGCTCCGCTTACCCCGGCGCAAGAGACAAAACCATAAGCGTGCGCGGGCGCGACATCTTAAGCGGCTTACCAAAAGTGATAACCGTCGGCGCGGACGAAATTGCTTCCGCCTTGCACGATTCGCTTGACAGTATCGTCACGTGTGTCAAAAGCGTTTTGGAACGCACACCGCCCGAACTTGCCGCCGACATCATGGATCACGGAATTGTTTTGACAGGCGGAGGCGCAATGCTTCACGGCTTGGCAGATTTAATTCGCCGCGAAACGAACATCCCGACAATGCTTGCCGACGACCCGCTGAGTTGCGTGGCTCTCGGCACGGGCAAAGCTCTCGAATCCATGAGGAGTTAAAGTTTTACGGAGGTTTGAATCATGAAGTTTCAACGTTTCGCGAAAGCTCTTTTGGCTTGCGTGACGGCGGCGGCTCTGTTCACCGGTTGCGGCTCTCAAAGCGGCGACAAAACCGACAACAACTTTTCGGGCAAAGACGTTCAACTCGGCATGTTGTCGCACATGAACACCGATGAAACGCAGATGGACGAACATTACAACAAGCTCGTCGAAACTGCGGGGCTTAAAGGTGCCGGCAAGTTCACGCCGAAGTTCTACGAAAACCTGCGCACAATGCAGCTGGCGGTTGAGTCCGGTGACGTGACGCAAATCAGCCTGTACAAATGCGTCGCCGAATATCTCGTTGCCAACAACGACAAGTTTGAAATTGTCCCGAACGACGCGCTCAACAAAATTCAAGACTCGTTCTGCTTCGCCGTGCGCAAGGAAGATACCGCGCTCAAAGCCGACCTTGACAAAGTTATCGACGAAATGAAAGCCGACGGCTCGCTTGACAAGCTCATCAACGAATACATTATCAACGCCGACAAGAAACAAGCTCCGCCGAAGATTGACATTCCAAAAGTCGAAGGCGCGCCGACGATTAAATTCGGCGTGACGGGGGACTTGCCGCCTTTGGATTACGTCAACGCCGACAACACGCCCGCGGGCTTCAACACGGCTTTGCTTGCCGAAGTCGCCAAACGTTTGGGGCGCAACATTCAACTCGTCGACATTGAAACGGGCGGTCGCGCCATTGCTTTGACGTCCAAACACATCGACGTTGTCTTCTGGGCTATTGTGCCTTTCGGCGGCGGCGACATGCCTGCGGACATCGACAAGCCCGAAGGTTTGGAACTCAGCACGCCTTATTTCAAAGACTCGGTCGCTCACATCAGACTCAAGAGCGATAAATAAATTTCACGGAGGTTTTACATCATGAAGTTCAAACGTTTTGCGAAAGTCCTGCTGGCCTGCGTGACGGCGGGGGCTCTGTTCACCGGTTGCGGCGGCGGCGGTCAAAGCGGCGACAAACCCGCAGGTTCCGCGTCCGAAGTCAAGCTCGGCATGATTTCACATCTCAACGCCACCGAAAAGCACATGGAAGACATCTTGCAAAAAGTTCAGGAAGAGACGAAAGTTCCCGTCACGCGCTACGTCGTGACTTACTACGACAACTTGCGCACAATGCAAATGGGCATCGAGTCCGGCAGCGTCAACGAAGTCAGCGTGTACAAATGCGTCGCCGATTACGTCACCGCTCTTGATCCGAAGTATGAAGTTGTCAAAAACGATCTCACCGGCAACTTGGGCGACTCGTTCTGCTTCGCCTTGCGCAAGGAAGACACTCAACTCAAAACCGACCTCGACAAAGTTATCGACGCAATGAAATCCGACGGTTCGCTTGACAAACTTGTCAACGATTACATTACCAAAGTCGACAAGGCAAACCCGCCGAAAATCGATATTCCCATGACCGAAGGCGCACCCACGATTAAAGTCGGCGTCACGGGTGACTTGCCGCCTTTGGATTACGTCGCCGCAGACAACACGCCCGCCGGTTTCAACACGGCTCTGTTGGCTGAAGTTGCCAAACGTTTGGGACGCAACATTGAAGTCATCGACATCGACAGCGGCGCACGTGCGGCGGCTTTGGCTTCCAAACAAATTGACGTCGTCTTCTGGGCTGTCGTGCCGTTCAAAGGCAAAGCACTCGCCGACATTGACAAGGCCGAAGGCATCGAGTTCAGCGCGCCTTACTTCCAAGACGACGTTACGCATCTCAAGTTCAACAAATAAGGACGCGGCATGAAAAAGTTTTTTGCGCTGTTGGCACTCTTCGCCGTGCTTTTGGTGACGGGTTGCGGCTCCGACGACGAATATGAAGTCGGCGTGATTCGTCACCTGAACGCGAACGAAGAAGCTCTCGACAAGTTTTATGCCAAACACGACGACGAAGCGCACGAAGGCGAACGTCGACACGTGGTCTTCAACAGCATGACCGAAATGACGGCGGCACTCAAAGCCGGGCAAATCGACGAACTTGTCACTTACGAAATTGTCGCCAAGTATTTGTCCGCGCACAATTGGGACTTCGATTGGACGCCTGCCGAAGCCGGGCTTGCCGACGCGTTTTGTTGTGCCTTCCGCGCAAAAGACGTCGCGCTCAAAAAAGAATTCAACGACGCCATCGACTCCATTATCACCGACGGCACGCTCAAAGAACTTGTGAAAACTTATCTTATCGACATCAGCCGCAAGGACGTAATTCCCATTGTCGAAATGCCGACGTTCAACCGCGACGAATACGATGACAACTTTGAACCTCCAATCAAAATCGGCGTGACGGGTGACTTGCCGCCTTTGGATTACATTCGCGCCGACGGAACGCCCGCGGGCTTTAACGTCGCGTTGCTTGCCGAAATAAGTCGTCGCCTGCAAAAGAACTTTGAACTCGTGTCGATTGACAGCGGCTCTCGTGCCGTCGCGTTGACTTCGGGACAAGTCGACGTTGTCTTTTGGGTTATCGTGCCGACGTACGACGACGTTCCGCTCAACATCGACAAGCCCGACGAAATTATCTTGACCGACCCGTATTTCACGGACGAACTTGCGTACATTCGCTTGAAAAAATGAGGTGACTGCATGAAAAAAATTTTTGCGTTGCTTATGATTTTCGCGCTGATTGTGGCGACGGGTTGCGGCGGCTCCGAATCGAAAACTTCCAACGATAAGCCCGACAACGAACCGCTCAAACTCGGCACGATTAAATATCTCAACGTCAGCGAAACTTTGCTCGACGAATACTTTGAAAAGGCGGCCGCCCGCATGGAACAAACGTCGTCGATGCGTGCGCCGAATCATATTTTCTTCGACAACATGCCGTCAATGCTTGCGGCACTCGAATCCGGGCAGATTGACGCGTTGACGACTTACGCTTGTGTCGGCAAGTACATGGCGGCTCAGAACGCGAAATGCGAAGTCACGACCAAAGGCGTCCCGAAAATTTCCGACAGCTTTTGTTGCGCCGTGCGCGAAGGTGACGCCGCGTTGAAGGCCGAATTCGACGACGCGATTAATAAGTTGACCGCCGACGGCACGCTCAAAAAGCTCGCGCAAACTTACATCACCGACGCGAACTTTAACGACTTGCCCGCAGTTGACATGCCGCATTTCGACGGAGCCGACACGATTAAAGTTGCCGTGACGGGCGACCTTCCGCCTTTGGATTACATTCGCGCCGACGGGAAACCTGCGGGCTTCAACACGGCCGTCCTGTCCGCGATAAGTCAACAGCTCGGCAAGAACTTTGAACTTGTCAACATTGACAGCGGAGCGCGTGCCGTCGCGTTGACTTCGGGCGAAGTTGACGTTGTCTTTTGGGTTGCCGTGCCGCTCGGCGAAACGATTGTTCCCGACGACTTCGACAAGCCCGACGGCGTGATTGTCACCGCGCCTTACTTCACGGACGAAATTGTTCACGTTCAACTTAAGAAATGAGGTTACCGCATGAAAAAGATTTTTGCGTTGCTTATGACGCTCGCGCTGTTTGTCGTGACGGGTTGCGGCTCGCCGGGCGAAAAACCCGCCGACTCGAAGAAAGTTCAGCTCGGCATGATTAAGCGCCTCAACATCAGCGAAGAAAACTTCAGCGAACTCATGGAGAAAGTCGAAGACACGCTCAACGTCAAAATTGCGTCGCACAAGTCGATTTTCTTCGACGACCTGAACTCAATGCAGATGGCTTTGCAGTCCGGACAAATCGAAGAGATGAGCACGTATCGCGGAGTGGCGCGTTACCTGATTGCCAAAGATCCGCGCTTTGAAGTGCTCAAAGATCATTCGCTTGAATTCATTGACTCGTTCTGCTTTGCTTTGCGCGACGACGAAACCGAACTGCGCGACTCGCTCAACATGGTTATCCGCGAAATGCAAAACGACGGCACGCTTGACCGCCTGACGAAGGAATACATCACCGACATTTCGACGGACAAAGACCCGCCCGCAGTTGAATTGCCGCATTTCGAAAGCGCGCAAACGATTAAAGTCGGCGTGACGGGCGACCTGCCGCCGTTTGACTTCGTGGCTGCCGACGGGAAACCTGCGGGCTTCACGACTGCCGTGCTCGCGGAAGTCGGCAAGCGCATGTTGAAAAACATCGAAATTGTCGACATCACCTCCGGGGCACGCGCCGCCGCGTTGACGTCCAAACAAATTGACGTTGTCTTCTGGGCGATTGTTCCCGCAAGCGAAATCATTCCGTCCGACAGCGACAAACCCGCAGGCGTCATTTTGACCGACCCGTACTTCAAGGACAAAATCGTTCACGTAACCTTCAACGACAAGAAATAAACTCATGGAAGTTTTATACAACATCTTTATCAAAGACGGCGGCTGGCTGACGATTCTCAACGGCCTGCGGGTGACCGTGGAAATTTCCGCGCTCTCGCTGTTGTTCGGGACGTTGCTCGGTGCGCTGCTTTGTTTTTTGCGTGTCGGCAAGTTCACACCGCTGAAAATCTTCGCGCAGGTTTACATCTCGATTGTTCGCGGTTCGCCCGTGTTGATGCTGTTGATGCTTTTATTTTACGGCGTGCTTGCTCGTGTCGGAATACCGCCGGTCGCCGTCGCGGTGATAACTTTTTCGTTGCACACGGCGGCGCACGTGGCCGAACTTCTTCGTGCGGCTTTGTCGGCTCTTGACCGCGGACAAGTTGAGGCGGCGCGAACTTTGGGCTTCTCGAAGTGGCAGGCGTTCAAGCTCGT
>CAMUZU010000058.1 GCA_947165295.1 uncultured Selenomonadales bacterium
AGTTTGTTCAGTCACCGCGTCGCCGTAATGTATCTCGGCAACATGATGGAGCAGCTCGACGGCGACAAGCTCGATTCGGCGCGACACCCGTACACACAGGCGTTGCTGAAGGCGGTTTTCTCGACCGACCAAGCGAAGAATCAATACATCGCAATTTTGCCGGGCGATATTCCAAGTCCGCTCGACATTCCGACGGGTTGCCCGTTCCAAAATCGTTGCGAACATTGCCGCGACCTTTGCCGACAAAAAAAGCCCGACTTGCGCGAAGTTGAGCCGAATCATTTCGTTGCGTGCCATTATCCGCAGTGACATTTTGACGGCGCGAACTTTTTTTGCTAAAGTTCGTAACACAATCGGTTTCCCTGCGTATAAGGTGCAGAAAACAACTTCAACCAAAGGAAACTGACGACAATGAAAAGTTTTACGGAATTCAAAGAGCGATTCACGAGCGACAAGGCGTTTGCGATGAAATTCGCCAACGCGGAGAACGAAGCGCAGGTAATCGCAATCGCGAAGGCTGAAGGCTACGACCTCGAACAGCTCAGCGACGAAGAACTTGACGAAGTGGCGGCCGGCGGAATTTTCGGTTGGATCTCAAACGGAATAAAAGACGTCGGCAGTTGGGTCAAAGACAAAGTGGTAGACCCCTTGGCAGATGTAGCCAAAAAGGGAACCAGAAAAGTCGCGGAAACTGTCATTGACGTAATGGGCGTCGACGACTTGCTTAAGAACAGCCCATCCACCGAAGACTTCAAGAATATCCATCTCACTAATAACAAACGCTGAAGCAAACACGGCCTCGACAAAACGTCGGGGCTTTTTTCGTTGTCAGAAAAATTTTTCGGCGCGTGTAACAAAATCCGTTCGGCGGCGTATAATGTGTAGAAAACAATTTGGAGGTTGCTTATCATGGCGAACGAAATTTTGAAAGACGAAATCCTCAGCGACGACCAACTCGACCAAGTGGCGGGCGGCACTTTCGCCGAAAGTTACGGCGACGCTCGAAACTTTGAAAAACTCGGCGTGAAAATATTCAACAAAGACTTGGTAGGCGTCCCGCTTCTCGACCACGAAGGTTTCGCGAATTTGCGCGGTGCGTTTGAGAAATACGGCGTCACAATCAAAGACGACGGCAGCGTTTTCGGCGACATTGTCGGCACGTCGAAGACGAATCAATATTTCATCAACGGCAAGCAAGTCAGCCGCGACGACGCCTGGAAACACATCAACGCGCAGTTCAATGCGTAAAATTTCACCGCGCAAAGGAGTTTGATAACAATGTCGAACGAAATTCGCAAAGACGAAATCCTCAGCGACGACGAACTCGACCGTGTGGCGGGCGGTTCGTGGATTGAAAGCGTCGCCGACGTCAACAACGCGTTTCAGCGGAAAATTCCCGGCTTTGACAAAATCGACCCGGTCACCGCAGACGGCGCGATTTACCTGCTGAAAAACTGGACTCAAGGTGATAACGTTGTCGGCAAGCTTGAAAAAATGTTCGCGAGCCACGGAATCACCATGACTTACAACGGCAAGCCGTTTGACCCGAACACGTACAGCTACAACGGCAAGTCAATCACTCAAGACGAAGCCTGGAAAATCATCGACGGCAAGTAAACCGTCGCCGCGAATCACATAACGCAAGCAAAATCTTTCCGCGACAAGGGAAGATTTTTTTTTGTGTCGAATACTGCCGTCGAAAGGAGGCGAAACCCCGTGCGAAAAATTCTTTTCACCGCGACAATCGGCGTGCTGATTTTTCTTGCGTCAATGTCGACCGAAAATCTGCGCGTCGAAAACGTCACCGAAGTTGAGCCGCTTGAGCCGCCGCCGTCAAAAGCCGTCAATCTGTGGTGGCAAACGAACACTTTGACCGCGACGGGTCACGGCAGCGCGCCCGAAGCCGCCGAAGTCACCCGCCGCACGAAAACTTTGGCGAAACGCGCCGCAATGTCGGACGCTTACCGCAATTTGGCGGAGCAAGTCGCGAACGTTCACGTCACCGCCGAAAAAACTTTGGTCAAGACGCAAGTTGACGCCGTGATTCAGTTCGTTACCGTCGTGTCGGAGGAGTATGACGAATTCGGCAACTGCACCGTCGTCGTGAGCGTGCCCGTCTTCGGCGTGACAAATTCCGTCGCGCAAGTTGCGTTTCCGCCCGTCGACAAGCAAAGTTTCCCGCCGCCGACTCGAAATGTTTCCGCGCAGGGCAATTACACGGGCTTGATTATCGACTGCGGAGATGCCGAATTAAATCCCGTGCTGTCGCCCGAAATTCGCAACGAAGGCCGCACGATTTACGCTTACGACAATTTGGAGCGTCAAAAAGTCCTCGAACGCGGCGTTGTCGGTTACGTCGACACTTCCGCCGAAAATTTTACGTTCGGCAACAAAGTTTTCGCCGCCGAAGCCGATTCACGCGTCGGGAACAATCCGCTCGTCGTGAAAGTTTCGCAGTTGAGCGCGGACGGCACCTGCCCCGTCATTTCGACTGCGGACGCCGACAGAATTCTTGCCGAGAACCAAATTTCGCACTTTCTCGACGACGGCGCGGTTGTTTTCCAAAGTAACCGAATCAGAGGGATGCGCATGTGACTGATCGAAAAAAGTTTTGGCATTTGATTGAGGCATTCGCCGTCGCAGTTTTCTTGACGATTTTGTCGGATTGTTTCGTTGAAGACCTCGACGGCAGATTTTCCGACAAGTTTTACCAGTCGGCGGGCAAAAAAAGTTCGGACATCGTCGTTATCGGCATTGACAACGTCACGCTGAGCAAGCTGGGCTCTCGCTTGTCGCTTAAACGCCGCGACATTGCTCAAGCGATAAATTATCTGAATCACGACCCGTTGTCGCGACCTGCGGTTATCGGCGTGGATATTTTGTTCACGGGCGACGACCAAGACGACCCCGAAGGCGACAAGTTGCTTGCCGACGCCTGCGCGAAGTTCGGCAACGTCGTTGTCGGCTCCGAAGTTGCCGTTAATGACGATTTGGCGGGCGACGACCCCTGGGCTGAAAGTTGGCCGTGGATTCCGCCGTATGACGCGCTTGCCGCCGTCGTCGAAACCGGTCACATCAACGCGCCCAGCGAAGGCGACGGGATTGTTCGCCACGATTTGCTTTACGTCAACACGGAAGACAACGGGCGAGTTTATTCCTTCGCACGCGTGATTTACGAAAAATATTGCCGCGTCAAAGGCATCGAAGCGAAAGTTCTTCCGTGGGCGGAACGCGACGGCTTGTTTTATCTGTCGTTCACCGCGAAAAGTTATTCGGCGGGCAAAAATTTTTACGACTTGCTCAGGAGCAACGTGCCGCCCGAAATTTACCGCGACAAAATCGTTTTGATTGGCCCTTACGCGACGGGTTTGCAGGACGCCGCGCCGACTTCGTTTGATCGCTCGGATTTAATGTTCGGGCTTGACATTCACGCCAACGCGATTCAGGCGTTCATGAAGGGCGATTGTCCTGTCGACGCAAGCAAATTCCCGCAGCTGGTGATTTTGTTCGCCGTGACGTTCATGTCGGGCTTTTACTTCCGAAACGCGCAAATGTGCCACATTACGCTTTGTTGGCTGATGGTTTGCTTTGCGTGGCTGTTGACTTGCCAAATTTGTCGCTGCAACGGGCTTATTCTGCACGTCTCGTGGATTCTCGTCAGCGAAACGATTTTGTTTGTCGGCGCGATTGCCACGAATTACGCTTCGGCGCGTGCAGAAAACGACAGAGTCACCGCGACATTTGAACGCTACGTTGACCCCGTCGTCATGCGAAAACTTTTGGCGGACGGCTCGAAAGTTCCGAACTTGGGCGGCGAACTTCAAAACATCGCGGTTTTATTCGTCGACATACGCGGCTTCACGTCAATGAGCGAAGAATTGCCGCCCGCGACCGTCGTTGAGATTTTAAATCGCTACTTGACGTTGACGACGGATTGTATTCGGCTTTATCACGGCACGCTTGACAAATTCGTCGGCGATTGCACAATGGCGTTCTGGAATGCGCCCGTGCCGCAAGAGCAACCCGTTCTGCTTGCCTGCCGCGCCGCGCTCGACATGATTGCCGGTTCCGAATTGCTCGGCAAGGAGTTAATGGCGCGTTACGGCCGCAAGATTTCTTTCGGCATCGGTATCAACTGGGGCAGCGCGGTCGTCGGCAACATCGGCACCGATTTTCGCATGGATTACACGGCGATTGGCGACACGGTCAACACTGCGGCGCGACTTGAGGCGAACGCGCCCGGCGGCACGATTTTGATTTCGCGTTCCGTCGCGGACATGCTCGGCAACTGCGCTTCCGTCACGTCGCTGGGCAATTCCGTCAAGCTCAAAGGCAAGTCGGCGGATTTTGAAGTTTTGGTTTTGAATTCGTTAAACGACAAGGAGGTTTAAATTTTGGACGACAAATTTATTTTGACCGTGCTCGGTTCACGCGGTTCCGTGCCGATTGACGGCGAAAGTTTTTCGATTTACGGCGGCTCGACTTCGTGTTACAAAATTTTGGCGGGCGACGAAGAAATTTACCTTGACGCGGGTTCGGGCATTGTCCAGGCGGTTCCGCAACCGACGACGCGAATCACCGTCCTGCTGACGCACATGCACCTTGACCACATAATCGGGTTGCCGTTCTTCGTCGCGCTGGGACAGAAGAATCGACCGATTGACATCTTCGCGCAGGCTCGTTCAGGTTTGAAGCCGCAGGACGCGCTTGACAGGTTGATTTCGCCGCCGTTTTGGCCGCTGAAAATCGGTGAGTATCCCGCGAACGTGAACTTTCACGACTTGCCGCCCGAAAGTTTCAAAGTCGGCGAAGTTGACGTTCACTGGAGCGACGGCACGCACCCGCAAGGTTCGACGATTTTTCGGTTGACGTATCGCGATAAATCTTTGGTTTACGCGACGGACTTTGAACACTCGCCCGACGGTTGCAAGGCTTTAGCGGACTTCGCTCGCGGCTGTGACTTGTTGCTTTACGATGCGCAGTACACCGCCGACGAATACGAAAAATTTCGCGGCTTCGGTCACTCGACGCCCGACGAAGGTTTGAAGGTTGCCGACGACGCGCACGCGAAGAAAATTTTGTTCGTGCACCACGCGCCCAATCGCACGGACGCTGAACTTGCCGCGCTGGAAAAATTTTTTGCCGCACGCAACGAAAATGTCACGTTCGCCAAAGTCGGCGACGAAATTTTTATTTGACGGAGGTCACACATGAATTCGGCGGAACAAATTCTCGACAACATCTTTACGGTCATGGAGCGGCTGTACGACGAAATGCGCCTCAACAAGGACGGCCGCAACAATCATCTGCGCGTATTTGAAATTTTCGCGGAGCTTGGGCGAACGTTGGCGGGAGCCGACAGAGCAAGTTTTTGGCGTTGGGACAGACACAACCATAAACTTTTGACGACTGCCGCGACGGATTCCGAACAAATTATCATCGACGAAAAATCGGGTCTCGTCGGACGCGCCATTTCCGAAAACCGCACGATTGTCACGAACGACCCGTACAATCACCCGGACTTCAACGCGGCCGTCGACAAAATGACGGGCTACGTCACAAAATCCGTGCTGGTCATGCCCGTCGCGGACTGTCGCGGCGAAATTATCGGCGCGTTTCAAGTCATAAACAAGCTTGACAGCGAAACGGGCTTCGACGAAGTCACCGACGCCAAACGCCTGTCGATTGCGGCTTTTATCTGCGGCATGGCTTTGGAGTCGGACATTTTTCTTGCGGACTCACAGCACGACAAATTGACCGAATTAAAAAATCGTCTTGCGTTGCAAAGTGACTTTTCGACGCGTTACGAAAAACTTCTGCGCGAAGGCACGCCGCTTGCAATGATTATGTGCGACATTGACTTTTTCAAGCGCGTGAACGACACCTTCGGGCACAACGCGGGTGACGCGATTTTGAAACACGTCGCGAAGATTTTGCGCGATTCGATTTACAAACTTGGCGACGCGTACCGTTGGGGCGGCGAAGAATTCATTTTAATTTTGGCGAACTCGACGCTTGACGACGCGAAAATTGTTGCGGAACGAATTCGCTCGACGGTCATGGATTCGGTTTGCAACTTCGGCGGCGACGCACTCAAAGTCACGATGAGTTTCGGTTGTTCGGACATTTCGGCGGAGTTGTCGATTGAAGACAACGTTAAACTTGCCGACGACAGACTTTATCGCGCCAAACAAACCGGCCGCAACAAAGTTGTCGCCGATTGACGGTCACGCACAACAAAAAATCCCCGCCGCATTGACGGGGAAATTTTTTTTGCAGATTTAAATTCGCACGACACCGCCCGCTTTAAAAGCGGGAGAACAATTTTCGCGTTGCAACGTTATCGCCGTTCAAACGTTGTCGCCGCGCTGAATCAGATTCGCACGACGCCGAGTATTTGAATTTCGACGGACTGGTCAATTTCCGCGTGCGAAACAATGACGAGCCCTTGAACGGAGCGTTCGACGAGCTTGCGGAAGTACAAACGAACTGCGGGGCTTGTCAAGATGACTGCGGGGTAACCTTGATTCGCAAGCTTGTCGACTTCTGCGGTGAGCGACGAAATCATCCGCCGCATCGAGTCGGGGTCAAGACTGACATACGAGCCGTGATCCGTGCGTTGAATGCTGCCGACGATTCGATTTTCAAGCGCGGGGTCGAGCGTGACGCACGGCAGAACGTTTCCTTGCACGACTTGTTGAGTAATTTGCCGTCCCATGGCGTGACGAACGTATTCGGTCAAAATTTCGGTATCCTTCGTGGCGCGAGCGTAATCGGCAAGCACTTCCATAATCGTCGCCATGTCGCGAATTGAAATGCGTTCGTTGAGCAGGTTTGCAAGGACTTTTTGAATTTCGCCGATGCCGAGCAGTTCGGGAACAACTTCGTCGACCAAAGATTGATGAGTTTTGGCGAGATTGTCGATAAGGTTTTGAGTTTCCTGCCGACCGAGAATTTCCGCCGCGTGTTGCTTGATGACTTCGGTTAAATGCGTCGCCAAAACTGAAACGGCGTCAACGACCGTGTAACCGTTAAGTTCAGCTTGCTCACGTTCGGATTCGGGTATCCACAGCGCGGGCAACCCGAAGGCGGGTTCGACGGTTTCAATGCCGGGAATTTCTTCAAAGACCGTGCCGGAATTCATTGCGAGGAAGTGGTCAAGCATGAGTTCGCCGCGTGCAATTTCCATGCCTTTAAGCTTGATAATGTACGCGTTCGGCTTAATTTGGATGTTGTCGCGAATACGGATTGTCGGGACGACTAAACCGAGTTCAAGCGCGCATTGTCGGCGAATCATGACGATTCGGTCGAGCAAGTCGCCGCCCTGACCCGTGTCGACGAGCGGTATCAGCGAGTAACCGATTTCGAGTTCCATCGGGTCAACCTGCAGCAGCGAGATGATGTTTTCGGGACGCGTGGCTTCGGCCTTCTCTTTGACTTGCGCTTGTTCTTCCTGAACTTCTTCGGTGACCGTCGTCTTGCGGTGCAGGCTGTAACCGATAAAGCCGCAGATAATCGCCAGCGACGCGAACGGGATTCCCGGCAGACCGGGCACGATTGACAACATGAGCAAAATACCCGCGTTGATGAAGAAAATTCTTTCGTTGTTGAACAGTTGCTTGACAATGTCGCTGCCGAGGTTGCCTTCCGACGCCGCACGTGTGACGATGATACCCGTTGCCGTGGAGATTAACAGCGCGGGAATTTGGCTTACGAGACCTTCGCCGACGGTCAACAGCGTGTACGTTTGCAGAGCGGTCGCGGCGTCCATGTCTTTTTGCGCCATGCCAATAACGAAACCGCCGCCGATGTTAATCAGCATGATGATAATCGCGGCAATCGCGTCGCCCTTGACGAACTTCGAGGCACCGTCCATAGCGCCGAAGAAGTCCGCTTCGCGTTGAATTTTCGTGCGGCGAACTTTCGCCTCTTCGTCGGTGATTGCGCCCTGGTTCAAGTCCGCGTCAATGGCCATCTGCTTACCGGGCATTGCGTCCAAAGTAAAACGCGCCGAAACTTCCGCGACACGTTCGGAGCCTTTGGTTATGACGATAAAGTTGATGATAACCAAAATTATAAACATGATGAAGCCGACGACGGGGTTGCCGCCGACGACGAAGTTGCCGAACGCCGTAATGACTTCGCCCGCGTAACCGTTAATCAAAATAAGCCGCGTCGACGAAATGTTGAGCGCAAGACGAAACAGCGTCGTCACCAAAAGCAACGACGGGAAGACCGACAAGTCGAGTGCCTCCTCGTTGTAAATCGCGCTCATGATAACGACCAGGGCGATTGTGATGTTCAGGCAAATCAGCAAGTCCAAAAGCGGCGTCGGCAGCGGAATAATCATCATGATAACAATCATGACGAGCGTCACCGCGATAATAACGTCGCTGTACTTTTGGATAAACGAACCGATTACGGAAGATTCGCCTGTTAAGACTTCGTCGGGTGCGGCCATTTAAGTTGCTCCTTGAAAATTTTTACGTCGGTTGCGCGCCGTGTGCATTACGCATTACGCATCAAGCATTGCAGTTTTACATGGTCAGCTTGCCCAGGTGTGCGACGGAATTTATCAGCGCGGCAGTCCAAACGCCGTCTTCATACTGCAAGACGTTGACGGAAGTGTTGTCGCTGTCGATTTGCCAAAAATGTTCCAGGTCGATTCCCAAAACACTGCAGATGAGAACCATGTTTACGCGGCTGTGCGTGCCGATAAAAATCGTCTTGCCGGGATATT
>CAMUZU010000059.1 GCA_947165295.1 uncultured Selenomonadales bacterium
ACGGCGGCCACAACATTTTGGAACCGGCGGCGCACGGCAAGGCGATTATCGTCGGCTGTCACATGGAGAATTTCAAAGATCTGCACGCGCTGTTCAAAAACCGCAACGCTTGTGTCACCGTCAACAACGACGACGAACTTGCGGCGGAGGCGAAGAAACTTTTCGACGAACCCGAAGAACGTTTGCGGCTCGAACGCGAAACCATTGCGATTGTCCACGAAAATCGCGGCGCGTCACGAAAATCCGCCGTTCTGTTGCGCAAAATGTTGACCGAATACGAAGCCAAAGAAAACGGCCGTCACCTGAACACGACGGAGAAAATCGAAAACGTACAGACGTATTTCCTCAAGCTCATGCACGACGAAGACGTTCACGGGCTGATTAATCGCTTGATAATTTTCGTGCTGTACTTCGGCTCGCTGGTTTACAAGTCGCTGGTCGATTTGCGTTTGCTCGGCTACGAACTGGGCTTTTCGGGCAAGGAGCGGCTCAACTGTTTCGTCATCAGTTTGGGCAACATCACGGTCGGCGGCACGGGCAAAACTCCCACGGCGCAACGGCTCGCCAAAGAAATTCGCGACATGGGTTATCGCGTCGTCATTTTGAATCGCGGCTATCGGGCGAAATTTCGCGGCGAAGTCGGCGTTGTGTCCGACGGCAAAACTTTGCACATGAACGCGGCGGAAGCGGGCGACGAAGCTTACATGCTTGCCAAACACCTGCCGAACGTGCCTGTGCTGATTGGTGCGCGACGAGCTGTCACCGGGCAATACGCGATTGAAAATTTCGGCGCGCAGGTTGTCATACTCGACGACGGCTATCAGCATTGGCAGGTTATCCGCGACTTTGACATTCTGCTTGTCGACGCCGTGTCGGTTTTCGGCAACGGACATCTTTTGCCGCGTGGGACGTTGCGTGAATCAATTTCACACATCAGCCGCGCCGACGTTTGTTTGTTGACAAAAGTTGACCAGGCGCACGAAGGCTCCCGCGAACTGATTCGCGACACCGTCAAGAAGTACAACCCCGACGCGTTGATTGTCGAAAGTATTCACCGCCCGCGCTGTTTGATTCCGCTTGCGGAGTGGACGGTTGACTTGGCGGGTGACGGCGTTCCTGTCGACACGATTAACGGCCGCAAAGTCATGGCGGTTTCGGCGATTGGCAACCCCGCTTCGTTTGAACGCACGCTTCGGGACTTGGGCGCGGAAATTATTTCGAGTTTGCGTTACCCCGACCACCACGATTACACGCCCGACGAAATGACCGACATTCTGCGGCAGGCGGACTCGTTCGGCGCGGAGATGATTGTCGTCACCGAAAAAGACGCCGTCAAAATTCCCGACGATGTCGCCAAAAAGAACTGGGACATTCCCGCTTACGTCCTGTGCGTCGAAGTTCAATTCCAAACGGGCGCGGACAAGTTCGCCGAAACTCTGCGGCAACTTTTGGCGGCTAAGGTCAATCGCGACGACGACATTGCGGCAACTGAAACGTCACGGTGAACACCAATTGTTCCGCCGCTTTTAAAGCGGTCGTCGAAGTTCAATTTCAAACGGGCGCGGACAAGTTCGCCGAAACTCTGCGGCAACATTTGGCGACGAAAGTTAATCGCGACGACAACACTTGAACTGTTGTCTACTTTCTTTCGGCGGCGAAAGAAAGTAGCAAAGAAAGCCGCGTCTGCTGTGATACATCCTGTATCACGCGCAGCCGGTGCGGCCGTCATCCATGACGGCCGGAACTACCGCGTACGTCGTTTGACATACACACACTTAAGGAGGATTTTTTAGCATGAAAATTATTTTGACGGGCGACAGACCCACGGGCAAACTTCACCTCGGACACTACGTCGGCTCTCTTCGGGAACGCGTGCGCCTGCAGAATTCGGGCGAATTCGACGAGATTTACATCATGATTGCCGACGCGCAGGCACTCACCGACCACGCGGGCACTCCCGCCAAAGTTCACGAAAACATTTTGAACGTCGCGCTTGATTATCTTGCCGTCGGGCTTGACCCCGCGAAGTCGACGATTTTTATTCAGTCGCAGATACCGCAACTGTTCGAGTTGACCGCCTACTACATGAACGTCGTCACGGTTTCGCGGCTTGAACGCAACCCGACCGTCAAAGCCGAAATTGCGCAGAAGAATTTCGAGACGAGCATTCCCGCAGGCTTCCTGTGCTACCCCGTCAGTCAGGCGGCGGACATCACGGCTTTTGACGCGAACATTGTCCCCGTCGGCGAAGATCAGGCACCAATGCTTGAACAGACCCGCGAAATTGTCCGCAAGATTCACGAACTCTACGGCGAAGGAATTCTTGTCGAACCCGAAATTTTCTTGCCGCAAAGCCAAATTTGTCGCAGGTTGCCCGGCGTTGACGGCAAAGCGAAGATGAGCAAAACTTTGGGCAACGCGATTTACTTAAGCGACGATTCGGAGACCGTTGCCGCGAAAATCAAAAACATGTACACCGACCCGACGCACATTCGCGTTTCCGACCCCGGTCACGTCGAAGGCAACGTTGTTTTCGCGTACCTTGACGCCTTCGCCACCGACACGCAAAAAGTTGCCGAACTCAAGGAACATTATCAACGCGGCGGACTCGGTGACGTTGCAGTTAAAAAATATCTGCGCGAAGTTCTTGACGAAGTGCTTGAACCGATTCGCCGCCGTCATGCCGAATACGAAGCGCGTCCCGATGAGGTTATGGACATTCTCAAGTTCGGTACCGCGAAAGCTCGTGCGAAGGCGTCGCAAGTTCTCAACCGCGTCAAACGCGCAATGAAAATCGATTACTTCAACGTTTGAGGAGGTCACAACGTGAAAAAACTTTTAAGCGTCGCGTTAATCTTCGTGTTGACGTTCGTGTTGACTGCGTGCGCGGACGCGGCGGACAAGAAACCCAAAGTCAAATTCAACAAGCGGCAACTCAAAAAAATTGAACTGGTCACTTCACAGCGACACGGCAGCCCGATGATTGTCATGCGCGAAAATTATTCGGACGTGCCGCTTTTCGGCGAACCCGTCGCCACGCAGTCGCAAATGGTCAACTTCATCAACAAGCGCAACCCGAATCCGAAAATCAATTGCACCGTGCCCGCGCTGGTCAACATGTATTACATTGAAGGCGGCCGCGAAGGAATTCGACCCGACATTGCGCTTTGTCAGGCGATTAAGGAAACCGGCACTTGGGCTTACGGCGGCGACGTTGTCCCCGAACAAAACAATTACTGCGGCTTGGGCACGACCGGCGGCGGCGTCAAAGGCGCATTCTTCCCGTCACCGCAAATCGGCGTTCGCGCACACATTCAGCATCTTTTGTCTTACGCGTCGAAACGCCCGCCGAAAGTTGACATTGTCGACCCGCGTTACGATTTAATCAAAAAATTTCGCCCGCAAATTTTCGGCAAGCTCACGAAGTGGACGGACTTGAACGGCGTGTGGGCTGTCCCCGGCAAACATTACGGCGAAGACATTTTGAACCTGTGGATGGAAGCGCAAATGCCCGACGGCTCCGACGCCTCACTGAACGCGGCGGATATGAAAGTTTTCCTTGAAGACGACAAGGCGGCGGCGCACGTTTATCGCGGGCTGGTCAACATGGAACGCGAAAATTTCTACGACGCACGCGACGACTTTCAAACGGCTTTGGACACTGAACCCGAACTCACCGAAGCTTTGTTCGACCTCGCGCTTGCACAGGAACATCTCAAAAAGTTTGACGACGCGATTAAAACTTACGACAAGCTGTTGACCGTCGACGATAAATTTGTCAACGCGTGGCACAATCGCGGACGGCTCAAGCTCGCCAAAGACGACTTCAAAGGCGCAATTCGCGACTTCGAGGCGGCGCTTGACATCGAGACGATTAACCCCGACGCGTACAACGACATTGCCGTCGCTTACTTCCGCCAAAAGAAATACGAAGACGCCTGGAAGTTCCTGCAAAAAGCCGCCGACCAAAGCTCGACCAACGAAACTGTCAAGGCGAATTACGAAAAATTTTCCGCCTGCGTCAAAGTCAAGAAATAATTTTGGGAGGAAAATTATTTGACCATCCAAAACATTCAATCCAATCCGCAGGATTATCTGATTTTTTATGATTTTGTCGGTTTGGGTATGCAACCTTGTTTCACAGTCGGCGCGGGCACTTACACGGGTGAACTAAATTTTACCGTTTTCTGCAACGAATTGGGCGAGATACCACATTTTTTGTTGGGAAGATTTTCTTCGCTTGCCGGAGGAATAACTTGCGTCACAGGTGCCAATCATAGTTACAAAAATGTTTCGTCGTTTCCTTTCGATACCAATGTCGTAAGGAATTTATTCGGCGACGTTGAACCCGTTCCGAACACGCGCCCAAATCATTATCAAGTTATCGTCGGGCATGACGTTTGGATTGGTATGAATGCAACGATTTTGGGCGGCGTGAAAATCGGCAACGGTGCGGTTGTCGGCGCAGGCTCCGTTGTGACCCGTGACGTGCCGCCTTACGCGATTGTTGCGGGAAATCCTGCACGTATCGTCAAGTATCGTTTCGACGAGTTGACGATTAAAAAATTTCTTGCCGTCAAGTGGTGGAATTGGTCGCTCGACAAAATCAAAGCCAACTTGCCGCTCATGACCGACGTCGAAGGATTTTTGTCGCAACATTGGTCGCCAAAATTATCACCCCCCTCCCGTGATAAACTTGGTTATCGAGTCGAAAAATTTCGGACGACAGGTTTCAAAATTTACAACTTCGTCGCGGACTTTCGATCAATTCAGCCACTGTGGGTGAGAGTTATCGCCGGTTTTTGTCAATCGCGTTATGAAAAAGCCGGTCTTATCATTTGGCTTGACCAAAATTCGACGGATGAAGATTTTAAGTTGATTGCGAAACGAATTAAAAGTTTCGGCAACGACGCGGGCAAAAATATTCTTTTCGTCAAAACGAACGGGAATTTTTCTCCGCACGCTTTGAGACACGCGACGCATTTCATCACAAGCCGCGAAATGTCCACGCTCGAATGTTTGGATTGGCTTTGGGGCTCGGACGTCAAAATCGTTTCCGCGCTCGACGAAAACATTTTCGACGGCGAACCGCCCGTTGATTGGAAAAATCTTTTTGGAGGTCTGTAACTTGAAATTTGCAAAGCGCATGAATCTTTTCGGCGAAGGAGTTTTCGCACGGCTTGCGGCAATGAAGCGCGACAAACTTTCCGCAGGCGAAAAAGTTTTCGATCTGTCAATCGGCGCGCCGAATATTCCGCCGCCCGCGCACGTCATGAAAGTTTTGTCGGACGAAGCGCTCAAGCCCGAAAATTACGTGTACGCGATAACCGACACGAACGAACTGTTGACCGCCGCCGCGAATTGGTACGCCCGACGTTACGGCGTGGAGCTTGACCCGTCGACGGAAATTTGTTCGCTGTATGGCTCGCAGGAAGGTTTGTCGCACATTGCCTTGACGCTGATTGACGACGGCGACTTGACGCTTGTGCCCGACCCGTGTTATCCGATTTTCGCGGACGGGGCAAAACTTGCCGGCTCGGAACTTTACTTCATGCCGCAGCGACGCGAAAACAATTACGTCATCGACCTTGACGAAATTCCCGCGTCGATAGCCGCCCGCGCAAAGTTTATGGTTGTGTCTTACCCGAACAATCCGACGACGGCAGTTGCGAACGAAGATTTTTACGAACGGCTGATTTACTTCGCCAAACGCAATGATATCGTCGTCCTGCACGACAACGCTTACAGCGAACTGGTTTTCGACGGCACACGCGGCGGAAGTTTCCTGAGTTTCAAAGGCGCGAAAGATGTCGGCGTCGAATTCAATTCACTGTCGAAGACTTACGGCTTGGCGGGTGCTCGAATTGGTTTTTGCCTGGGCAACGGCGAAGTCGTCAAGCGCGTCAAACTTCTGAAGAGCAACATTGATTATGGATTGTTCCTGCCGATTCAGCGTGCGGCGATTGCGGCGTTGGAAAGTCCCCGCGAAGTCATTGACAAAACTCGTGCGGCTTACGTCGAACGGATTGACGCGCTGATTGACGGCTTGAACGCGGCGGGCTGGCACGTCGACAAACCGCGTGCGACAATGTTTGTGTGGGCGGCAGTCCCCGAAGGCTTCGGCACGTCGGCTGAATTCGTCGAAACTTTGCTTGACCGTGCGAACGTTCTGCTGACGCCCGGCTCGGCTTTCGGCAAAAACGGCGAAGGTTTCGTGCGCATGGCTTTGGTTCAAACCGCCGACGTCATGAAAGAAATTGTCGCGCAGATTCGTCCCGTGCTTCAAAGGCGGTGAATTCTTGACCAACGACAAATTTTCGGGCGAAACGATTATCGTCACGTCGGGCGGCTTGCACATTCAAGCAAAGAGCGTCGGGCAACAAAATTACGTCGACACGATGCGGCGGCACGTGGTGACTTTCGGCGTGGGCGCGGCGGGCACGGGCAAAACTTTTCTCGCGGTGGCGTTGGCGGCTCATTACCTGCGCGTTAAAGACGTGCGAAAAATCATCTTGACGCGACCTGCTGTCGAGGCGGGCGAACGTTTGGGTTTTTTGCCGGGCGACATCACGGAGAAAGTTGACCCGTACTTGAGACCGCTGTACGACGCGTTGAAAGAAATTTTCGGGCTTGACCTGTACCAAAAGTTCTGGAATCGCGGCGTAATCGAAATTGCCCCGCTTGCTTACATGCGCGGGCGAACGTTGAGCGACGCGTTCATCATCCTTGACGAGGCGCAAAACACCACGTCAAAGCAAATGAAAATGTTTCTGACGCGACTGGGCTTCGGCTCGCGAATGGTTGTCACGGGCGACCTGTCGCAGATTGACTTGCCGCGTGGCGTGACGTCGGGTCTTGCGGAGGCGATTGAAATTCTGCAACACGTCAAAGGCGTCGGCATTGCGGAGCTGTCAGCGGCGGACGTCGTGCGGCACGAAGTTGTTTCGCGAATCGTCGAGGCTTACCAACGTCACGAGGAGGCAACATGAATACGACAATCGGCTTTGAGCCCGAAACTTTGTCCGTCGACGAAAATTTGTTCGCGCAGATTCTTCGTGCGGCGGACACTGTCGGCGAACTTTACGGCGTCGAAAATTCGGAGTTGAGCATTACGTTGACCGACGACGAACACATTCACGCGCTGAACAAAAAATTTCGCGGCGTCGACCGTGCAACCGACGTGCTGAGTTTCGCCTTCCACGAAAGCGACGAGCCGGAAATTTTGGACGCGACGGTTGACGTTTTGGGCGACGTGATTATTTCGTTGGAACGTGCGGCGGCTCAAGCTCAAGAGTTCGGACATTCATTCCTGCGCGAATTGATTTTCTTGGAAGTGCACGGGCTGTTACACCTGCTGGGTTATGACCACGTTGACGACGACGACCGCCGCGAAATGGAGGCCGAACAAAAATTCGTCATGTCGACGCTTGGTATCGAGCGATAAAAAAAAAACTCCGACCGTTAAGTCGGAGTCTGTTGTCGGTTGCGTAAGGCGACCGATTATTTTTTTTCGTCGGAAGGTTTGTCGTCGGCTTTGGCGACGGACGCTTCGGCTTTGTCGGCGGTTTCGTCAACCGCAGCGGCTTCAACGGATGCGCCCGCGGTGAGCGATTCGCCAAGCGGCGGCAGAGCAAGCAGGCGTTCGCGTTCGGCGGCGTTGTACTCTTCGAGTTTCTTGTCCTGCTGAAGGACTTCGCCGCCGGGGACGCTCGGCTTTTCAATCGGGAACGTGATGACCTTCAAAGCCTGAATCGTTTTCCACGCGCCGTCTTCCAAAAGAATCGAGTCACGCGGCTCGCTTTCGTTGGCGCACTTGTGCCATTTGCCTTCGTCGTCCTGGAAGTACATCTCAAACTCAAGGTTGAAATGTTTTTCGTCGGCGTACTTGACGCTGAACTTGCCCGCGCTGAATTTAAGCCCGCGTGTCTCGTACTTTTTAATCGTGTCGTCAAGGCGCGGCGAAACGACGTCGGCAATTTTTTCGAGCGTCATGTCGGGGCGGAACAGATCGAGGAAGAAACTTTTTGCGGCGTCGAGCAACTCGGCGGCCTTTTCGATTTTGGACTCCAATGCCATGTCAATTCACCTCGCTCAAACGGTAAGTTCGAGTTCTTTTTCGTAACGGTCGGTAACGTCGCTCTCTTTGTTGGTGAGACCTTCTTTCGCCCAAGCGGGAACTTCGGCCTCGTCAATTTCGCGCACGGTGGTTTTTTCGACCCACTTGCCGTTCTCCTTGTAATAGAGACGGTGAACCAGGCGCATGACGTTGCCTTCGACGCTGGAGAAAAGTTTCGCGGCGTAATCGACAATGCCGGTATCTTTGAGCGCGTTTTGAAGTTTCGGCAGGAATTCTTTGAGCCAGCCTTCGATCTCTTCCCAATTTTTGACGACAAGGTAGCCGCCGACCAGACCCAAAATCAGAAGCGGTATCATGTTGAATCAACCTCCATTGAAATAAACTTGCGGGGTTATTGTAGCCGTTTTGCAAGCAATAGGCAACATTTTTTTGGTGACAGCGACAGCAACGGTAACCTTGAGGCCGTCATGGATGACGGCCGCCGCCTGCGCACGATACAGGATGTATCGTAGCAGGCCACGCGACTTGCGGCTTTCGACAACGTGCGGACACGCGACACTGTGCTCCACGCAGTGGGGTCTTTTCTTTTTGCTACTTTTTCTTTGGACAAGCAAAGAAAAAGTAGTTCAACA
>CAMUZU010000060.1 GCA_947165295.1 uncultured Selenomonadales bacterium
TTGTAGTCGACAACGCCGTAATCGACGCCGTACAAACTTGACGAAACGCCTTTGCCCATGTCCAAATGCGTGCGGTCGACGCCGTTTACCAAAGTGACGCCGCCGGAATTAATCAGGTATGCGCCCTTGTCGTTTTCGATGACGGAGATGTTCAGGTAATTGGACAGGTCGTCTGTCAAAAGGTCGCGGCGGTCGCGCAGGTCGTTTGCGGAAGCACCGGTTGCCTCCTGCGCGATAACCTGTTTGTTGATGTCGACAATTTCCTGCATGATTTGGTTGACGTCGGCAACTTCGTCGCGGATGTCGTCGTACTGCGAATTAATTTGTTTCTGCAGTTCCTCAAGCGCGGTCTTGATTGTGTTGGTGAGTTCGCGGCCGTGTTCGATAACCTGCGTGCGGCTTGCGGAGTTTGATGCGGTCGTCGACAAGTCAACCCACGATTGATAAAACTTGCCCATTGCCGCTTCAATGCCAAGGTCGCGGCTGTCGTCGAAAATCGTTTCGAGCTTGTCGTAGTTGACCGTCAACGTCTTGTAATATTGTTGCGTGGGATTTTCGTTGCGATACTGCATGTCGGCGTAGATGTTTCGTGCGCGTTGAATGGACAGCGCGTCGACGCCCGTGCCGACAAGAACATTGCCGTAAAGCGAACTTTGGTCTTGACTGCGCGTCGCGGCGGAGTTGACGCCTTGACGCGAATAACCTTCCGTGCTTGCGTTTGTGATGTTGTGGCCGGTGGTGTCAAGCGACATTTGATTGTTAAAGATGCCGCGCACCATCGTGTTCAGGCCGGTAAATGTTGACCTCATAATTCGTTACCTCGTCAGATGTTCGCCTCGAACATGCGCCGCGTCCTTTGCAAGCCGGTCTGTGCCTGCGAACCGTAAGTTTCGCTTGCCGAACAGCGCGCAAGGATGTTCAAGTTGAACTCGATAAAGTCGCGTCCCTTCTTCAAAAGGTGATTGAGTTCGGCAAGGCGCGTCTTGAGCTGAACTTGCACGGCGACAAGTTTCTTGAGCAGATTTTCCGCCACGTCGCGACGAATGTCTTTTTCCTGCGCGGACACGTATTCGGCAAAAGATGTCGCGTGGACTTTCAGCAAGAACGCTTTGGACTGCTTTTCGCTTTTGGACAGTTCGCGCATGATGAGCGATATTTTTTGAATCGGCTCCTGTACGTCGGGCGAATGCGTTTTCAGGATGTTTATCAGCTGATTGAAAAGTTCGGGCAACCGCGAGCAAAGCACGGTTTGTTCCCGCAAAATTTTGATTGTCTCGTCCATGATTGCAACCTCAAGCTTTGTAGTCGAAATTCTTCTTGTGCGTGACGGTGTTGCCGCCTTTGTTGCCGTAAGTCGGGTCGACGGTCGCGCCGCCGATTTTGTTCAGCTGAACTTGCACGGCGTCAAGCGCGCATTGAGCCAAAATCTGATTGTTGTCGCGGATTTTCAAAGCGCGGTCAACGTTCCTGCCAAGCCGGTCGTGAAGTTGAATCAATCGCTTTTCAACCGCCAAGGTCGGTGCCGAACGATAAAAATCTTTCGCTTTGGTCGCTTCGTTGACGGTGATGTCCGCCTTCGACAGTTTTGTCAACAGGTCGCCGCGCTGTTTTTCAAGACGTTGAATTTTCGCCGCGAGGAGCTGTTCTTCGTCCAAAACTTTGGCGAGCGCGGACATGTTTATCGTCACCAGAGCCGAGCGTTTCTTTTCGCCCAGCGTCGCCAATTTGTCATAAACTTCGCCGAGCTTGTCGAGCGTGTCAATTAAATTCTGCCACATGTTCGTTGCCTCAGAAACGGTTGGTTAAAAGACTTGCCGCCAAAGTTTCCGCCGAAACGGAGTATTGCCCCGACGCGATTTGCGCTTGAAGTGCGTTGACGCGGTCTTGACGGACTTCGGACGTGTTCTTGAGCTTGTTGAGCATTTCGCTGAAACTTTGCGCTTCGGCGGACGGAGTGAATTCGTCGCTTTTGCGCACGCCGCGAACAGAGGACGCAGAGTTTGCGTATCTGGTCGCCGCCACATTTGACGAATACAGATTCGCCGACGATTTCACGTTGTTTACATACATGACCTTTCACCACCTGTTGGTTCTGCGTTCCGTGCAATGTTTATTCAGAATGCCTTCCGTGTTTGCCTATATATCGAAAAAAAAAACGGGCAACTTAATAGTCGCCCTTTGCAAGCAGGTTTTGTCCGTTCGATTGAATTATTTGCCGTCGCCGCGTTTGCCGGTGTCTTTGGAGTGCATACCGCGTCCGCGTTCTGCCGCCGCACGAGCCGCCGCCGCTTTGTCGCTGACGTTTTGAACTTCGGCTTCGATTTCTTTGGCGCAAGCGTCGCAGAATTGTCCGCGGGTGATTGGCTTGCCGCATTTCTTGCAAGGAAAGTTCAAGTTCGCGCCGACGAGCCGGCCGGCTTCCATGAGGCGACGAATAATCAGGTCGTTTGCGCCCGTTTCCTTGACGATTTCGGGAATTCGGGTCTTCGGGTGGTCGCGCACGTAGTCTATAACGGAATTCTCAAGTCGGTCTTGAGCTTCTTTGCAGGACGGGCACATCTTTTCGCCGTAGAGCGAGGAGAAAATTTTTCCGCAGCTTATGCAGTTTCTGAGCTTTGCCGCCATGTTAAACACCTCGTCAAAATCATTTTCGGGGATTATACACAAAAAACGCCGCGCTGTCTACAAGCAAACTTTCACGCGTGGCTTGCTGTTGCGTGTTGATCTACTTTCTTTCCGCGTGGAAAGAAAGTAGCAAAGAAAGACGCGCTTGCTATGACGCATCCTGCGTCATGCGACAAGCGGTTGCGGCCGTCATCCATGACGGCCGGATTTACGTCGCGTGTCGGGTTCACAGTTCGGCGGGTGTCGCGAACATTTCGAGCTTCGGGTTGTTGTCGCGTATCCAGCCGAGTGCCCATTCGTTTTCGACGAGCAACACGGGATTTTCTTGGCGGTCGAGCACAAACAAGCCTCTGTCCGCGCCGCGCAAACTTGCGGGTGTGACTTTCGCGCCGTCGGTGAACTTGAGCCAACGCGCCACTTCAAACGGCAACATTGTCAGCAGAACGTCAACGCCGTATTCGGACTTCAGCCGATACTGCAGAACTTCAAATTGCAACGTGCCGACGGTTCCGACGACGTAAGATTCCGTGCCTGCGCCGACTTGATTAAACAGCTGAATTGCGCCTTCCTGCGTCAGTTGGTCGATTCCTTTGGCGAACTGTTTGCGCTTCATTGTGTCGCGAGCTTGCACGCGTGCGAACTTTTCGGGCGGAAACGTCGGGAAGTCTTCAAACTTGAATTTGTGCGCGGCGTCGGTGAGCGTGTCGCCGATACCGAAAATGCCGGGGTCGAAAAGTCCGACAATGTCGCCCGGAAACGCTTCGTCGATAATCTGTCTGTCCTGCGCGAGGAATTGTTGCGGCTGAGCGAGCTTGACGAGCTTGTCGGTTTGCGCGTGCCAAACGTTCATGTTGCGCTCAAATTTGCCCGAACAAATTCTGATGAAGGCCAAACGGTCTCTGTGCGCGGGATTCATGTTCGCTTGAATTTTGAACACGAACGCGGAAAAGTTTTCGTCTTCGGGCTCAATGACGCCGTCGCTTGAAAGTCGCGGTGCGGGCGGCGGAGCGAGTCGCAGGTACTCTTCCAAAAAATTTTGCACGCCGAAGTTGGTCATTGCCGAGCCGAAAAACGTCGGAGTCAATTCGCCCGCGTCAACTTTGGCTTTGTCCCAAACTTCGCCGGCCTCGTCGAGCAAAAGCAAATCGTCTTGAAGCGCGTCGAAATTATCTTGCCCGATTCGTTCGACAAGTTGCGGGTCGTCCGCGGCGAAAGTTTCGGAAGCGCGTTCCTTTTGCCCGTGCGTGGTGTCTTCGGCGAAAAGTTCGACAACGTTCTTGCGACGGTCGAAGACGCCGAGATATTTTCCGTCGACGCCGACGGGCCAATTCATCGGGTAAGCGCGAATTCCCAAAACGTTTTCGAGTTCGTCGGTCAAGTCGAGCGGAACTTTGCCGTAGCGGTCGAGCTTATTGATAAACGTGAAAATCGGGATTCGGCGTTCGCGACAAACCTTGAACAATTTCTTCGTCTGCGCTTCGACGCCTTTTGCCGCGTCGAGAATCATAACGGCGCTGTCGACGGCCATCAACGTGCGGTACGTGTCTTCGGAAAAATCCTGGTGGCCGGGCGTGTCCAAAATGTTTATGCGGCAGCCCGCGTAGTCGAATTGCAGGACGGAACTTGTGACGGAAATGCCGCGTTGTTTTTCGATTTCCATCCAGTCGCTGACGGCGTGGCGTTGCGTCTTGCGTGACTTAATCGAGCCTGCCAAATGTATCGCGCCGCCGTAGAGCAAAAGTTTTTCGGTGAGCGTGGTTTTGCCCGCGTCGGGGTGCGAAATTATTGCGAACGTTCGCCGCTTGGCGATTTCTTCGGTGAGTGTCAAAGTCAATGCTCCTTTCGGTTTTCGGGCATTGTACACCAAAGCCCGTGCGTTGCCAAAAGATTTTTCGTGTGTTAATCTTGACGAAAACATTTCAGGAGGTCTGCAACATGTTGAACAACTGCAAGGCGATTCAAGTTGCCGAAAATATTTTTTGGGTCGGCGCGGTCGATTGGTCGATGCGAAACTTTCACGGCTACGAAACTTCCCGCGGGTCAACGTACAATGCCTACTTGATTGTCGACGAAAAAATTGCGCTTGTCGACACGGCGAAAATTGATTTTGCCGACGAACTGATTGCGCGGATTTCGTCTGTTGTCGAGCCGTCGAAAATTGACGTGATTGTCTCCAGCCACGTCGAACCCGATCATTCGGGCGCGCTTGCGAAGGTTGCGGCTCTTGCTCCGAATGCGCAGATTTTCACGACGAACCCGAACGGCCTCAAAGGTTTGACGAACCGCTACGGCGCGCTCAACTACAAAGCCGTCAAAGCGGGTGACGAAATTTCTTTGGGACGGCGCACGTTGAAATTCGTTCCGACACCCATGTTGCATTGGCCGGATTCAATGGTCACTTACTGCCCCGAAGAAAAAATTCTGTTCAGCAACGACGCGTTCGGCGAACATCTTGCAACTTCGCTTCGCTTCGACGACGAAAACGACTTGGACACGATTTTGTTCGAGGCGAAAAAATATTACGCGAACATTTTAATGCCGTTTGGCAAGCAGGCGCAAACCGCGTTGAAAGCTCTTGACGGTTTGGAATTCAAATTGATTGCGACGGGGCACGGCGTCATTTGGCGCACGCACATCGACAAAATTCTTGACTGCTACCGAAAGTGGAGCGCGGGCACCGTCGACGAACGGGCGGTTGTCGTCTTCGATTCAATGTGGCATTCGACGGAGATTCTTGCGCGCACGATTGTCGAGGCGTTCGCTCAACGAAAAATTCCCGCCGCGTTTTACGACCTCAAAGCAACGCCCATGTCGGACATTGTCACGGACATTTTCACGAGCAAATATTTGGCCGTCGGTTCGCCGACAATCAACAATCAAATGATGCCGACCGTCGCCGCGTTCCTGTGCTACTTGAAGGGCTTGCGTCCCGTCAATCACAAGGCGTTCGCGTTCGGCAGCTACGGTTGGGGCGGACAAAGTATCGCGCAGGTTGAAGACGAACTTAAAGCCGCCGGTTGCGAAATTATTCTCGAAAAAATCCGCGTCGCAAACTTGCCGACCGTCGAACAACTTGACGACATCACGGGAAAAATTCTTGCGCTTGACCTGTGAGGTGACAATCAATGGCAAAACGACTTACCGCCGAACAAAAGACAATCGACGGGCTTTTAGGTGCACGCGGAGCAAAATTTTTAATCCCCGACTATCAACGCAAGTATTCGTGGAAACGCGAACAATGCGAAACGCTTTGGGACGACATAATTACTTTTGCGTTCCCGTTCGACCACGACTTCGATTCGGACAACGACAGCTACTTTCTCGGCACGATATTGACGTTTCAAAACGAATCCCGCGAAAGTGAAGTTATCGACGGTCAACAACGTCTGATAACTTTCCTGCTGATGCTTCGAGCTTTTTACGCGGCGGCCGAAAACATTCAATTCGACAACAAAGACAAAGTTCTTTCGGACATCGGCAAATGCATTTGGCGCACGGACGAATTCGGCAACGTCAATAAAACAAGCGTCAAACTGAAATCCGAAGTTGCTTCCGACGAGGATATTGGCGAGTTCCAAAAAATTCTTGCGACGGGCAAGTCAACCAAAGGTCACGCGAGCAATTACGCCCAAAATTATCGCGACTTCCAAACGTGGATTGACGAATTCAAAGCGACGCGGCCGGGCGATTTTTCTTACCTGCCGATGCGAATTTTGAACAACTGCGTCCTGTTGCCAATCGAAGTGGATTCGCAAAACACCGCGCTTGGGATTTTCACGACGCTAAACGACCGCGGAATGCCGCTTAACGATTCGGACATTTTCAGATCGCAGTTCTACAAACTTTTTTCGCAAGACGGCAAACAGTCAAAGGAAAATTTCGTGCAACGCTGGGAAAATCTGGCGAAACTGTGCAAAAAAAATTTTCGGCCGCGCAAAGGCACGCCGCTAGACGACCTGTTCAGACGGTACATGTATTATGCCAAAACGAAGCGGGCGATTGAGCAAGACAAACGAATCAGCGACACTTTCAGCGACATGCGCGATTTTTATGCCGAAGACAACTACAAACTTTTGCGCGACAAAAAAACTTTCGCGGACTTGGAATGGCTGGCGAATTTTTGGGACGACGTCGCCGAACGCAGCGACCGATTCCCCGCAACGGTTCTGAAAAAACTTTACGTCTTGAGTTATTCGCCATACAGCTTGTGGGGTTACGTCGTGTCGCTTTACGTCATGAGCAACCGCGACCTTGACGAGGAAAAATTCTGCGCATTTTTGGACAAGACGACCGCGATGATTCTGATGAACGCCGTTTTGGATTTGGGCAAACAAAACATCCGACGACCGTTCGTGCTGGAGTTCAAAAAAATTTTTCACGGCGAGCCTTTGGAATTCGACAAGCAGTTCAAACGTTCCGAAAAAATTCTGCGCGGGCGATTGTCGGAAATGGTATTCAGCAACAACAAACCGATTACGCGGGCAATGTTGGCGTGGCGCACCTTCAGCGACCCCGAACAGGAATTGCCGCCGCCCGACGTGAAACTTGAACAGGAACACATTTACGCGAAGAGACGTCACGAACTGCACGCACTGAACAATCCCGACGCGTTGGAGTTTTTGGGCAACAAAGCACTGCTCGAAAAAGGCATTAACATTGACGCATCGGCCAACAGTTTCTCCGACAAGAAACAAATTTATCTCGGTAAGGATTCAAACGGCAATTTTATCAACGACGGCACGTTTAATTGCGAACTTCGCTTCCTTGCCGAAAATCTCGACGACTTCACCGAAGATGACATCCTTGAACGCAACGAAGAAATTTTCAACGCTTTCATTAATTACCTGCGCGAAAACGATTTACTTGCCTGAACGTTGACAACTTCGCGGGCGGCTTGTATAATCGTGCGGTAAAAATTCTTGCGTCCGTGGCTCAGTTGGATAGAGCAACGGCCTTCTAAGCCGTGGGTCGCGTGTTCGAGTCACGCCGGACGCGCCATATCGAAATAAACAAAGCTCCGTCAAGCGGCGGGGCTTTTTTCGTTTGCGGGCAACCGATTTACACGGGCATTTGATTCGCGATGCGTAATTACATTGCCCCGCTGATTCACGGCGGGACGTTTGAAGTCGATTTCAATTCGCCGTTCGCTTTGACGACTTCACCGGCGCGGCAATTGATTGGGCGTGTAAAAAATTTTTTCGACGGACGAACGCGTCGCGCTCAAGATTTTACGGCGCAAATGCTCGTCGTTTTCTGTACGAAAACAAAAAACGACGTCGTTCGCCTGCTTTATAAGAAACGTTGCGAACTTCGCCGTATAGAAACGCTTGGACTGCAAATGTCTTCTGCACTCTCAGCGTCGACGACAAAAGCAAGTTGAACTCGACGCAATGCAACGACATCAACAAGCCGTTTGAGATTATCGGCACGCATTTGAAGTTTTATCGGCAGCACAAGTCTCAGCAACAACTTGAATTTGACAGCCGCGTGTTACCGCCGAACTTGGCTACATGGTTGCCCGCAAGGAAATTGAGCGTAACTCGCCGTATCGGAAGTAAAAGTAATTTTCGGGGACAGTTGACATAAAAAAGACCCCGACAAAATTTGTCGAGGCCGTGAACCGAAACTTCAGTTCAAGT
>CAMUZU010000061.1 GCA_947165295.1 uncultured Selenomonadales bacterium
TCTTCGACGTGATTCAATCCGTCGACAGCGAACACCTTGCGGCGGCTCTCGACAAGGCGGCTTCTCAAGTCGGCAAGATTCAAGACATTTTGATTCAGGTCAACGCTGCACGCGAAGTTCAAAAGTCCGGCGTCGCCCCCGAAGGCTTGAACGCGCTGATAAAATTCGTCGACGGCACGAACAATTTGCGGCTGCGCGGGCTGATGTTTATCGCCCCGCTTGTCGACGACGTTGAACAATGTCGCCCGCTGTTCAGAAAGATGCGCACGCTGTTTGACGAACTTAAATCGACGCGGGAAGGTTTCGACTTCCTGTCAATGGGCATGACGCATGACTTCACCGTCGCCGTCGAAGAAGGCGCGAACGTCCTGCGTGTCGGAACGGCGATTTTCGGCGAACGACTTTATCCGCAAGCTTGAAACGGTTTTTCACGAGAGGAGTTTGGGGGCATGAAAATTATCGACAGGATGAGCCGCTCGCTTGGGCTCTCCGACGAAGACGAGGAGACGAAATCCGAGATGACGACCAAAGACGAGTTGCAACAAACGCAACCTGAAAAAAATGACGCGCCGATTCAACCGCCGCCCGTTCAACCGACGGGTCACAACGTTGTAGACTTTAATTCGGCGATTGCGGCGAGGGAAAATTTAATGACGACTAACAACAACAACAACATCAAACCGTTGATTAAATCGAAGATAACGACCGTGCGTCCGAAAACTTTTGACGACGACGCCAAAGTTATTGCCGACTGCCTGCGCGACGACGTGCCGGTTATCGTCAACTTCGAGGACACGCCGCCCGACCATGCGCGCAGAATTCTGGACTTCGCTTCGGGCATTACGTACGCTATCGGCGGGCTTGTTCAGCAGGTCAGCGAATACGTCTTCATTTGCACGCCAAAGACCGTCAGCGTCGTCGTCAACAAGGAAGAACACCGCCACGAAAAAGATATTTCTTGGCTCACGGGCAAGTTTTGAGGTTGCGACATGACAGACGCACGCGATAAAATTCTGCGCTACTACAAAGGCACCGAAGGCGAGTCCATGGCAGTCAAACTCGTCGACTTCGCAACGCAGGCAATTAAAAGCCGCAAGTGCAAGCTCGGCGGTTTTTTGTCGCCCTTTGAACAGGAAATGGCGGGCACGATTGCCAACAGTTTGGGTGAACTGCGCGTTGACTTCGACGGCGGTTTTCGCGGAGCCGAACGTCAGCGCGTCGCTTTTTGTCATGAAGACTTTCAAGGCACGCCGAACTTTGAAATTGTCGTGCTTAAAGCTCAGTGGAACGGCGAATTTTCCCGACTGGGTCACCGCGACGTTCTCGGCTCAATTTTAAGTTTGGGCGTCGAACGCGAACACATCGGCGACATTATTGCCACGAAAGATTTTGCGAAAATTCTCGTCGACAAAAAGCTTGCCGACTACTTCACCGCGAACTTGACGCAGATCGGTTCCACGACCGTCAAAACGACCGTCGACGAACTCGAATCAATCGCGCCCAAAGAGGAACGCACCAAAGAAATTCGCGCAACCGTCGCGTCGCTTCGTGTTGATTCGATTGCGGCGGCGGGCTTCGGCATGTCGCGCAGTAAGGCGGCTCAGGAGATTGACGCCGAAAAAATTCAGCTCAACTGGCAGACCGTCAAGAACGCGTCGCAGTCGGTCAAGCAAGGCGACGTTTTGAGTATGCGCGGGCGCGGACGATTGGAAGTCGCCGAAGTTCGCGGGCAGACGAAGAAAGGTCGAATCGGCGTCCTGCTGAAACGTTTCTTTTGACGACTGCGGCTGAACTTTCGGCGACGAAATTACGCATTACGAATTACGCACTGCATTTCCGGCGCGGACGATTGGAAGTTTCCGAAGTTCGCGGGCAGACGAAAAAAGGTCGAATCGGCCTTCTGCTGAAACGTTTCTTTTGACGACTGCGGTTCGTCGCTTCAATTCGGTTGATTCGTGATTTTTGTTTGTCAGATGTTACTTTCTTTCGGCAGCGAAAGAAAGTAACCAAAGAAAGCTGCGCCCGCTATGATGCATCCTGCATCATGCGACGGGCGACGGCGGCCGACATCCCTGTCGGCCGGATTTCGATTTTATGTTGCGGTTGGAGGTGACGGCTTTGCCCATGACGGACGACGACAAATCCAAGTGTCAAAAAATAATTCACGGTCACGCGGTCGCGGCGGCGGCGGGCAACTTAATTCCCGTGCCGGGCGTCGGGCTGGCAACCGATACCGTCACAATGACGACAATGGCAATGGCGCTTGCGGCGGTCTTCGGCGGCTCGATAACCGAATCCGTCGCCAAAAATATGGCAATCAACGCAATTGTCGCCACGGTCAAACAACAGCCCGTCAAAGTCATTGCCAAAGAAATTTCAAAATTCGTGCCGATTGTCGGGCAACTTGTCGCGCCTTCGGTTTCCGTGGCAATGCTCGAATCAGCCGGTTGGCTTTTGGCTCAACAACTTGCCGACGAACGCGACACGAAGTTAATTCCACATTCATAATTCCCAATTCCAAATTGCTTTTTCGGGAGGCGATGTTTTTTGCTTACGCCAATGGAGATTCACAATCACCAGTTCAAGAAAGGTTTTCGCGGCTACAACGAAAACGAAGTTGACGACTTTCTCGACCGTATCGTTGCGGACTTTGAAAAACTTCTGCGCGACAACGAACGGCTCAAGAATCAAATCAACTCGAACGAAAAAGAAATCGAACAGTACCGCAAGCTGGAAAAGAGTTTGAACGAAACGCTCATGGTTGCACAGCGCACGGCCGACGAAGTCATTTCTTCCGCACGCAAGAACGCCGACATACTCAAGGAGAACACCGCGCTTGAGTGCCAAAACATTCGCGACCAGGCGCAACACGAAGCCAATCAGCAGCTTGCCGACGCGAAGGTTAAGCGCGACGCAATTTTGTCGGAGTACGCTCGGCTTGTGCGCGAAAAGAATTCGTTCCTGCTGAAACTGCGCACGTCGCTTGAATCGGAGCTGGCGATAACTCAACAGACGCTCGACGCCATTCCGCACGTCGAAGAGCCGCCGAAAGTTACCGCAACTCAACCTGCGCCCGTGCCGCAACCCGTGACGCCTGTCGAACAAATTCCCGAACCTGTCGAAGAACCCGAAGAGGTCGCGGAGGCCGAACCCGTCGAAAAAATTTCACCGTCCGTCAAACAGCCGCCCGTCAAAGAAGAGCCGATGATTTTGATTGACGACTTCGCCGAAATGAATTTGGTTGACGTGTCGACAAAGCCCGTTGCCGAAAGAAAACCCGCCGTGTCCGACGACACGAAAACTTACAAGCCCGTGAAAAGTTCTGCGGGAGGTGCCTCACTGTGACGATGCTCGTGCAGTTCCTGAAAAAAATTCTGCTGATTGTCGAACTTGCCTGTGTGATTTTGTTCGTCCACCGCGACAAAGTTTTGTTCTTCGGCGTGGTTGCGCTCGACCAATTCACAAAAGCGTTGGTCATGAAGTCAATGGTACCGGGCGAATCAATCCCGCTCGTCGAAGACTTCTTCCACCTGACGTACGTGCTCAACCCCGGCGCGGCGTTCGGAATTTTGTCGAATCAGCGGCTGTTTTTGATGGTCACGGGCGCGGTTTTGATTTTGGCGACGGCGTACTTTTATCCGCTGCTGAAAAAATCCGATGCTTGCCTGCGTTTCGGCACGACGGCGATTTTAAGCGGCGCGGTTGCAAATTTAATCGACAGAGTTCAGACGGGCTACGTCGTGGACTTTTTTGACTTTCGCGTTTGGCCGGTCTTCAACGTGGCGGACATTGCCATTGTCGCGGGCATGGGCTTGATGATTTACTCGATACTTTTTCGGCTCGACGACGAAGTAAGCGTTGCGGCTCGTCGGCTCGATTGAATTTGTGTGAATCTACTTTCTTTCCGCGTGGAAAGAAAGTAGCAAAGAAAGCCGCGCCCGCTACGATACATCCTGTATCGTGCGACGGGCGACGGCGGCCGTCATCCATGACGGCCGGATTGTTCGCGACTTCGTGGAGGTTCGGCAGTGAAGTTTTCCGTTGACGATAAAATTTCTCCGACGCGGCTTGACGTTTATTTGAACGGCAAGTTCGACGGTTCGCGTTCGCACGTGCAGAAGTTGATTTCAAGCGGCGCGGTCACCGTCGACGGTCAACAAGTCAAGGCGAGTTTCAAGTTGACCGGCGGCGAAGAAATTTCCGTTGCGGACGTTGAGCCAGTTGAAGTCGACGTGTTGCCCGAAAATTTGCCGCTTGACATCCTGTACGAGGACGCGGACATTGTCGTCGTCAACAAGGCACGAGGCATGACGGTTCACCCCGCCGAAACCTGCGCGAGCGGAACTTTGGTCAACGCGTTGCTTTATCACTGTCGCGACCTTTCGGGCATTAACGGCGTCAAGCGGCCGGGCATTGTCCACCGCCTCGACAAGGACACGTCGGGCGTCATGGTTGTTGCCAAAACCGATACCGCGCATTTGAGTCTTGCCGCGCAGATTCAATCGAAAACCGCCGTGCGAACGTACCTTGCGATTGTTCACGGCGTGCTTACCGACGACGCGGGAATTGTCACGGGCGCGATTGGGCGCGACAAGTCCGACCGCAAGAAAATGGCGATTGTCCCCGACGGCAAACCGGCAGTCACCGAATTTAAAGTTCTGCAACGCTTCGACGAGTTCACCTTCGTTGAATGCAAACTTCAAACGGGCAGGACGCATCAAATTCGCGTGCACATGACGGCGATCGGTCACCCGCTTTTGGGCGACGTGAAATATACTCGACGGAAAAATTCCTTCGACATTGCCGGGCAGGCGTTGCACTCACACACGCTGAGCCTGACACACCCGACGACGGGCGAACGTATGAATTTCGTCGCACCACTCCCCGCCGACATGCAAAAAATTTTGGATGCTTTGGGCTTCGTTCCCGACATCCGACGAAAGGACTGAGGAGATTGTTGTTTATTGAAGGGCTAGCGCCAATTCTGTGGCTGATTGTCGCGCTGAGCATTTTGAAGTTGCCCGCGTGGAAGGCGTGCCCCGTCGCGCTGATTATCGCCTTCGTCGTGGCGTGGCAATTTTTTGGAATGCCGCTTACCGACGTAATAACCGGCACACTTGAAGGCGCACTTATGGCGATATGGCCGATTTTGGGCGTCATTGTTTCGGCAATTTTCGCGTACAACTTGACCGTGCACACGGGCGGCATGGAAAAAATCAAAGACATGCTCTCCTCCGTGTCGACGGACAAGCGCATGTTGATTTTGATAATTGCGTGGGGTTTCGGCGCGTTCCTTGAGTGTATGTCGGGCTTTGGCACGGCGGTTGCCATTGGCGCGAGCATGTTGGTTACCGTCGGTGTGCCGCCCGTCAACGCCGTTATCGCCTGCTTGGTGTCAAACGCCGCAATGAGTTCTTTCGGGTCGGTCGGACTGCCGTTGACGACTCTTGCGAAGTTGACGAACTTTGACCCGTTGCAAATCGCCACGTACACGACGTTGCAGTTGAGCGCAATGGTAATTCTCATGCCGTTTATCATGCTGATTGCGTTCGACGGCTTTAAAGCTTTGCGCGGAATGATTCCCGCGTGTTTAATCGGCGGCTTAGGTTTTTGCGTACCGTCGGTTGTCGGTGCCGCGACGTTAGGTGCTGACCTTGCGGGTATCGGCGGTGCGGTCTGTGCAATGGCTCTGCTTGTCGTTTACGCGAAGAAATTCCCGATTAAAGATCCCGAATACGAAATTGACGACTACGACGAAAACTTTTCAATCACGACGGGCGAGGCCGTGCGCGCTTGGCTGGTCTTCTTGCTTATCTTCGTTTTCTTAGTTATCTGTTCGATACCGTCGGTTGCCGCCGTGTTGAAAACCGTAGTTACCAAAGTCATGATTTACACGGGCGAAGGTGCCGCGCCGACATCTTTCCAGTGGATAACGACTCCGACAATTCTTTTTGTATCGGCGGTTATCGCGGGCTTCTTCAACAACGCCACGTTCAGCGACATGGTCGGCGTCTTCAGCCGCACGATTAAGACGCTCATACCGACATTTATAACAATCATCACGATTATCGCGACGGCGCGTATTATGGGCTACAGCGGCATGACAATGGCGATTGCCAATACGACGGTTGCGGCGACGGGCAATTTCTATCCGTTCATTGCTCCGCTTATCGGCTCAATCGGCGCGTTTATCACGGGCTCGGCAACGTCAAGCTGCGTCCTGCTCAGCAAGTTGCAAGTCGACGCGGCTTTGGCAATCGGTCTCAGCGAAACCGCGCAGGCGTGGATAGCGGCGGCAAATGCGTCGGGCTCGTGCGTCGGCAAAATTATTTCCCCGCAGTCAATCGCAATTGGTGCGGCGGCGGTCGGCGCGTTCGGCGTCGAGTCGCAGATTATGAAGTTCGCCGTCAAAGTTTACCTGCCGTTTATTCTGATTATGGGTTGCGTGATTTACTTCGGTCAGTCGATGCTGTGACGGTCGGGCAAAAAAAAGTCGCAAGTTCTTTCAGCCGGCTTCGGTCGGCTTTTTTTGTTGCGACGGGTAATGTGCAAGCCAATGCCGCCACGATAAATTTGTGCGCCGAAACAAATTTCTTCCCAAGCCTGTTGTATTGAAACAGCTTCACGTCGTAGCCGACGGCGCGAAGATAGCCTTCGACGCGTCGCCCGAATTCTCAAGACGAATCACTTCTTACAAGTAGTCTTCAGCGGTCGGCGGCTCAAATTATCAACATGTACAGCCACAGCGCGTCAATCATATCGCACGCTTCCTTGTGTAAAAATTCGTCGCTGCGGTCGTGCGCCTCCTAATCCAACCAAGTTCAATCCATGAAATCACCTCGTCGAATTTGTCGTAGCTTGCGATGATTTTCGTGCCGACGGACGCGACGCACGTGATGATTCTGTTTTCGGCGTTGCAGGTGAATGTTGGCGATTTGCAGTCCGCGTTGGTCGTTTGACTTTTGTACGTGACTTTTCGGCCGTTGACGGCGGTGATTGTCGCGTAGTTGTTGAGTTGAATGTTCGTGCCCGCCACGTCGCCGAATGAACCGTTGCCGAAGTTCTTGATATTCATGGTTTTGATTCGCGCAGGATTCGACAAGCAGTCATACGCGTACAAACCTTCGTCGTTGCGAAGTTTCGTTTCAGACGCGATATAACAGCGACAAATGCCTTGCCCTGCCGTCGACGCCGAATTTCGATACTTGGCAATCATTGCGCACGAAAAGTTTTCAATCGTTTCAGCGGCGATTAAAATCGTGGAGCCGCCGACGTTCGTCACACCCGACGGAGCCGTTTCGTTATAAGTTACTGATGTCGACGAACCGCGATAGAATTGCACGCCTTTGGTCGCGGGGTTACCAATGCGCGAGTCCGCACTGCAGACCATTTTTTTCGCGACGATGAAAGCCGCGCCGTCGCCCGCGTTGAGCATGAAGTGAATGTGCGTGTCGGAGTTCTCCCAGCCCGCGTAATTTGCCGTGTCCGCCTCGACGTCGTTTTGAGTGACGGGGCGAAGTGCTTTTGACGTGACGGGAATGCCGCGCTCGTTCAAAGCGATGTTGCCGCCGTCGAAAGTCAACGTTTCACTGCACATGATCGCGACAATGCCGCCGTGATAATTCGACACGCTGTAAACAGGCGGAGTAATCACGCAACCCGTTTCGAGCGTCAAGTTTTTGTACTGAGCAATGGCAATCGCTTGAACGTAATATTTCGCCAAGTCCTCCGACGGAATGCACGCGGTCGGGTCAACGTCGAGCGTGAAAACGTTTGAATTGACTGCCGTGATGTTCGCAATCAACCAGTTGCCGAGATAAGTTACTTCGGTCGACGCGCACGCGCTGACGTGAATCAAAATTTTTGCGCCCGCTTCAAACGTCGCGTCGCCCGTGATTTTCGTCGTGTTGTTGATTGTGATTGTCGTCGGCGTCACGGCGGTGACACGCGCATAACTGTTAATCGTGGTGTCGGGATTCTCAACGTCGCCGAGCGCGCCGTTGCCGAAATTCGCCTTGTAAGCCATGTGAAATCCTCCAATAAAAAAACGCCCGAAGGCGCGTTAATTGCAAAAATAAAAGCCGTCTGTTACAATTGCGACGGCGGCGGTCTCAACCTCCTTGTGCTGAAAGGGGGTGAGCGGTTGACAATTACACTTACGCTTCAATTGGGCGATACCGCAAGTCCAACTGATTTAACGTTGGCTTGACTTTGGATGCCGAGCGT
>CAMUZU010000062.1 GCA_947165295.1 uncultured Selenomonadales bacterium
TCGGGCACGACGGCTCCGAAAACTTTTTCGCCGCGTGCTCAAGCGTTCTGCAAAAAATTTCGTCAAGATTTCGTTTGCAATGTCGCTGCTGCCGTTGCTCGTGGCACTCTCCGAAGACTTCCGCAGAAGACTGCTTGAAGTTTTGGTATCCGAAGCGGCGGACGATTACAACGAAGCGCAACAAGACGCGCAACATCGTCAAATGCACGATAATCACACCTGAACAATTCAACGCATTACTCGAAAAATATCCGTTTGGGTCGCCGTTTCAAATGCCGCTGTTATTGCTGAATCACACGGTTCGGCGAAGTTTTAGGCTTGTCGTGGAGTGATGTTGACTTCGCAGCGAAAAGAATCGATCTGCGTCGGCAGAGTTATTTCTTGACGCCGCCCAAAACCGAGTCCAAGCTCAACAAGTCGCAAACGAACGGCATTTCGGCAACAGTTAACGTTTACGTCCACCGTGAAGCTGACGGTCACATTGAACGAAAATCGAAGTCGTTGCCTGCGCCCGTCGGCGAAAAGTGTCGCATGTCGGCTCGGTCACTCGAACACGCAGAATATTTTTACACGCACAACGCGCTGAAATTACAAGAAGAAACCGCTGCGGTTTTCGATAAAGATCTGCAGACAAAATGACATTGCAGAAAAGGCGCAGACACATTGGCACAAAATTTTTGCAACATCGTCGTCAATACGCGCCGCGTGACTGCAAGACGGCCTTGACGGTCTTGAACAGATACATAAGGTCAATCCACACCGACCAGTTGCGCACATACCACGTGTCCATTGCCACGCGTTCGGGGTACGTCGTGTCGGAGCGACCCGAAACTTGCCACATGCCCGTTATGCCCGGCAACACCATGTAATATTCGCGGATGTTCTTGCCGTAGCGGGGAACTTCCGCCTGAACAATCGGGCGCGGACCGACCAAACTCATTTCGCCGCGAATCACGTTTAACAGTTGCGGTAATTCGTCCAAACTCGTGCGACGCAAAAAATTGCCCAGCTTCGTGACACGCGGGTCATGCGTCAGCTTAAATGATTCATCCCACTCGCGTTGAGCTTCGGGGTTGTCGGCAAGATACTGCTTAAACTTTTCGTCCGACCACGGCTGCATTGTTTGGAACTTGTAACACGGAAACTTCTTGCCCGCACGACCAACGCGACGGTGAGCGAAAATCACGCGCCCGCGGTTGTCAATCGCGACGGCAAGCGCAATGCCAAAAAGTATCGGCGAAATCAGCAGTCCGCCAAAGATCGTGCAGATTAAGTCGAATGTCCGCTTGATGATTCGGTTCGTCGGGCTTGCAAGGTTGTTGCGCAGGTTGAGCATCAAAATTTTTTCGCTGAACAGAATCGACAGCTCAACGCTTGACATCGGCGTTCCGATTAAGTCGGGCACGAACGAAATCTTTTTGACGTGCGGTTGAATCTTGCCGATAAGTTCTTGCAGGCGTTCCTTGTCGAGGCCGGGCGCGGCAATCACGACGGTTTTGACGTTCGCGGCACGAATCAAACTTCGCGCCTCAGCCAAGCCGCCGAGTATCGGGAAGTCTTTCGGCAACGTCGCTGAAACGGGGTGATCGTCAATCAGCCCGACGACGTTGTAACGGTAGCCCAAGTCTTCGCGCCAAAACTTGATGACTTTTTCCGCCGTGAGTCCCGCGCCGATAACGACAATCGGTTCGTAGAAAATGTTTCTGCGCTTGAGGAACTTGAGCACGGCGTAACGAATCACACAAACGTTAATCAGCACGAAAATTCCCAACAGCAAAATGAACAGACGCGACGCCTGCCCCGACGCTTTCAGGAAGTAAATCAAAATTATCGACGCAATCCAGCCCGACATGACCGAATGAAAGATGTCGCGCATTGTGTCGACGACGGGTTTCATTTGCCGATACGAACGCGAATGCCCCAGGAAAATCAGAAACAGCAGCGGCACCCAACCGTAAATATACGCGTCGTCGTAAATGTACGTCACGCGGTTCCAAAAGTCCACGCGGTCGCGCAACACAAAGGCCAGGTGTTCGCTCAGCACGACACCGACGTAATCGAACAGCAGAAACAAAATCGGCGGCACGAACGAGCTTAACGTCGTCGAATTTTTTTTTGCAGACATGATTCGTTCCTCGCGAAATTTTTGCCCGCATTGTAACACAAAAGTTGTCGACCGTCACCAACCGCAACAGTTATCCGGCCGTCATGGATGACGGCCGCAACCGCCCGCGTTGAAACCCGGAAGGTTTCACTGCGGGCGCGGTTTCTTTTGGTTACTTTTCTTTGCCGCCAAAGAAAAGTAACGTAAACTTTCAAGCCGCGTCAACAAAACTTTCAGCAACAGGTTCGTCAACAAAATCGCGATTGAAACTGCCGCCGCCGACTCCATGAGCCGCTGTGCCTCGAATTGCGTAATCATCAACGCGAGCGGTTTGGGCGCGGGCGGAGCCAAATAACTCACCGCCGAAATCGTCATCATTGCGTTGACGAAGAAGTACGCGAACATTTCGCACAGCGTGAATCGAACTTTCGGCAATATCACGTCGCGGATTATGAATCTGCGCGGGACGCCCAAAACTTTGCCGACCGCCTCGACGTTCGCGGAAATTTTTTCCAGCGTGTTTCGCATCATCAAATACGGCGACGAAAAAAAATGCATCACGTTGACCGCCGCCAAAATTCCGAGCGTGCCGTAAATCGGCATGTCGTGAAAGAAAATCACGTAGCCGAGTCCCAACGCAATGCCCGGAATTGTCATCGGCAAAATCGACAGCAGGTGGACGACTTTGGCGGCAAGTCCCGTCATACGCGTTGAGAAATACGCCAGCACGAACGAAAAAATTGTTCCGACGACCGCCGACACAATCGCAATTGTCAACGAGTTAAACCAGTTGTCCAGTGCGCCGCGGTGAATTGTTCGCACGACATGATAAAGCGTCCAATTCATGTCGACGGGATATTTCGTCGCGAAAGTCATCACGCAAAAAGTTGCAAGCGGTGCGACAATCAGCAAGCTCAACGTCACGCAAAAAATTTCGACGACGCAGCTTGAACTTCGTCCGACGAGCGAAATATTTTTGGCGAAGTCATTTTGCTTCGGCGGCGGGTTTAAAATGTCCGCGACGAATGCAATCAGCGCGGGCACAATCAAAATCACCGCAAGCACGCTGCCCGACGAGTAATCCGCCATTGCGACGGCTTTGTTGTACAGCAAAACCGACAGCGTTAATGTTTTGCCGCCAATCATCAGCGGGACGCCGTAATCGGTGACGATCATCGAAAAAATCGCGAAGAACGTCGACACAATCGTCCGCCGCAGGTAAGGCAACGTCAAATCCACGAAGCGACGAAACTTCGGCACGCCGAGAACTTCCGCCGCAAGGTAAGGCGAACCGTCTTCGCAACGAAGCACGCTCAAGAATATCAAAAACACGACGGGGAACGCGTACATTACCGAGCCCGCGACAATTCCGAGCGCGCCGTAAATGTTTACGTCAAGGCTTAAAATGTTCGTCAGCCAACCATTTGCCCCGAAGAGCGCGACAAGCCCGAACGAGTGCGAAATCGACGGGATTAACATCGGTGCGCCGAAAATCACCGCGAAAAAATTTTTCCCGCGCAAGTTCGTTCGCTCTAAACACCACGCCGCCGCCAGTCCCAGCGACATTGAAATCACCGTGGCGACAAACGCCGTCGAAATCGAATTCCACAGTGCCGCCGAAAATTGCGGGGAGTTGACGACCTGCGCGAAGCCGTCGGGCGTGATTCGCACAAACAGCGTTCCGAGCGGCGCGAACACTCCGACGAAGAAAATCACCGCCACGCCTGCAAGGAAAAGTTTGCTCATGTCAGGAACCTGCGCAACGAATCGATTTTTGTTTGCAAGTTGTCGACAACGAACGACTGAACATAATCGTTTGCGGGCGACGAAATAATTTCTTCGGGCGTGCCGATTTGACTTACGACGCCGCGATTTAAAATCATCACGCGATCCGACAGCGCGAAGGCCTCTTCCTGGTCGTGCGTGACGTAAATCATCGTCGTGCCAAGCGTCCGTTGAATTTTTTTCAGCTCACGGCGAATATCCAATCGCGTCGAAGCGTCCAACGCGGATAACGGCTCGTCGAACAAAATCACGTCCGGCTCAAGCGCAAGTGCACGGGCAATGGCGACGCGCTGTTGTTGTCCGCCCGAAAGTTCCGCCGGCATCTTCGACGCAAATTCGCTCAGCCCGACAATCTCCAACATCCGCGCAGATTTTTGTCGTGCGGTGACTTCGTCGACGTCGTGGAATTGCAAAGCGTAAGCGACGTTGCGGAAAACCGTCATGTTGTCGAACAGCGCGTAATTTTGGAAGACAATGCCCATGCCGCGCCGCGCCGGGTCAAGCGTCGTGATATCGCGCCCGTCTTTGAAAATTTTTCCGTCGTCGGCGTCAAGCAGGCCGATTAAAATCTGCAACAAGGTCGTCTTGCCGCAGCCCGACGAACCGAGTATAGAAAAAAATTCCCCGTCACGAACGTCAAAGTTCACGCGGCGGAGAACCAAATTTTTGTCGTACGCCTTTGAAATTTCGCGGGCGACGAGTTTCAACTGAAAGTCCATTTCTTGAGTAGCCGCTCCTTTTCGGCCAAAGTGTCGTCGGACATGTCGCCGTAGTTAATGTTCGTCGGGTAATTTTTTATCGTCGGCGCGAAGTCCTTAAAAATTTGGTCGGGGAAAAACTTTTCGTTGTTGCCGCGACAAAGGTCGGTCGACAGGTAATTAAACACGTCGCGAACTTCGGGACGGTCGTAACTTTTGGCGAGAATCGCGTTGCCGTACATGTTGAACGGCGAACCTTCAGCGAAGAAAATAATTTCCAGCGGGACGCCTTGATTAATCTCGAAAACCGCGTTGCCGGTCATGCCGAAGCCGATTGCAACTTCGCCTTGAACAAGCGCGTTGACGGGGCCGGAGCCGCTCGACGTGTACTGCAAAACATTTTCGCTCAGCTTGGCGAAGTAGTCAAACGCGGTGCCTTCGCCCCATTCGTTGGTAAGTTGGCGCAGGAACATGTAACCCGTGCCGCTTGAGGCGGGACTCGGCATCGAAATTAAATTCTTGTAACGCGGGTCAAGCAAGTCTTGATAAGTTTTCGGCGCGGGCAAATTGTTTTTCGCCAACACGTCGCGATTAATGATTATGCAACCGCTGTTTTTGTATTCGGGCGTGAACTTGTGGTCGGGCGTGACAAGCCCTTCAAGAAACGGCGTGAAGTCAAACTCCGCAAGCGTGGCAAGTTGCGGCGCGCACTTTTGCAGATAACAATACTCCTCCGACAAAATGATGTCGCAGTCGGCCGCGTCGCCTTCCTCGACGATTTTGGCGGCAATGGTGCTCGTGTTCATGTATTCAAGCGTGATGTCGTATTCGGGAAATTTTTTGCGACATTCGGTCAAGTAATATTCGTTGCGATAATCTTCGCCGCTCGTCCAGATTTTGACGGTTGGTTTCGACGATTGTTCGCCGCCGCAAGCCGTCAACAAAAGCGCAAGCAGACATATCGCCGCGACGAAAAATTTCTTAACGCGCATGATGTTTCCTCCGTCAAATGTCGTAAGCGCGGTCAATCGCCTTGAGTTCGCTGAAAGTGTCAATCTCGACGACGTCGGCTTTCGTGCACGGGCGAACTTCAACGCGGTAATGTTCAGCGAAAATTTTCAGCGGCACTTCGTCCCAATAAAGTTCACGGCCGCCCGGCAAGTCAAAAGCTTTCGGCAAGTCTTCGGCAAGGTGTGCGGCGGAAGTCTCATCCCAAAACGAAATGCCGACTTCCTGCCAACAGTTGAGCCCGCCGACTTTCTGCTTGACGATAACGCCGTCTTCAACGTCGAAACACCAATCGTCCGAACGCGCCATTTCAATGCCCAAGAAATTCGGCGCGAACTCGTACTTGCGAATCAGCGCGGGATTGCTGAGCAACAGGTCGCCTTCAAGGACGTAAGCGCGGCTCATCAAATTTGCGACCACCCTCGCCGACGAAATGTTGTTCGCCTCGTTGTAAATCGGGTTGTCGATGAACTTAAGCGTCGGATATTTTTTCAACAGCAGGTCGAACTGTTCGCCCAAATATCCGCGCACGACGTAAATTTCTTCTATGTCGGCGGCAAGGCACGCGTCAATCAATCGGTCGATAATTCGCACGCCGTGCACTCTGACCAGCGGCTTGGGCGTGTTGAGCGTGATTGGAATCAGCCTCTCGCCCATGCCCGCGACAATAAAAATCGCCCGACGAACTCTGTACGGTTCCAAAACTTTCAAGCCGTCCGCCGTCAAAGAATCGCCGCGCAAAAGTCCGCGTTCGCGAAAAAATTTTAACTGTTCGTTTACAAGTTCACGCGGATATTTCGCCGTGTCGCCCGTCAAGATGTCGAACTCCGTCCGTGTCAACATTGATGTCACTCCCTGAAATTTTTCGCAAGCAGTTTAGCTTAACGGTCAAAAAAAATCAACCGCCCGAAATTCGAGCGGCCGAAAGTTTGTCGACGTTTATTCACGTGAACAACATTGTTTTGAAGAACAGAAACATGCCGAACGCGCCGAGTGCCATGCTCCCGTACCAGAAATAAATTTGTTTCATGAGCGTTGACAACGACGCCAGCATTATCGCGATTTGCAGGAAGGTCAGCGCGCTTGCGAAACCGCGATTGAGCGCAAGATAACCGTCGCGTTCGACGCCTTTGGCAACCGCCTGCGTCTTGATGTCTTTTTGTTCGGCTTCATAGCGGTCAATCTCCGATTGAAACTTCGCCGACAGTTCGGCAAGCTTCGCGGGGTTAGTGTCGGTGTCGGCTTGAAGTGCGTCAAGTTGCGCCTTGTAAATCGTCTGCTTGATGCTTTTTGCCTGATAGTAAGCCCAAAGGTCGGTCGCCTGATTCTGCGCGAGAATGCCTTTGCGGGAATTGCCGCCCGCGTACAGTGACGAAAATGTCGCGCAGATTGTCAACAGCAGAATTGTCAGCGCAATGAATTGATTCGTGCGACGGGGCAATTCTTGTTCCTTGTGTTCGTCGATTTTGGTTTTGTCCGCCACGGTCAACGCCTCCCGAAAAGCAACGGTAACTTTAAGGCCGTCATGGATGACGGCCGCCAACCGCTTGTCGCATGACGCAGGATGCGTCATAGCAAGCGCAGTTTTCTTTGGTTACTTTCTTTTGCTGCCAAAAGAAAGTAACAAACTCGTCAGCTGTTGTCAACGGTCGTGGTAATTTCGCCGTTCTTGATGTCGAACTGCACGAGCTTGGACAACGCGCTGTCTTCGGTCGGTGACACGAATTCAAACGCGTAATAATACGTGCCGTCGCCGAGTTCTTCGTCTTTAACGGTCGGGTGTTCGCCGACGGTGAAAGTTTCGACTTCGACTTGAGTCAAGTCGCTGTCGTCGCCCGAAAGCGTCGTGCCGTAATGCAGCGTGGTAATTTCGTCGCCCGCTTTGAGCTTGATAAGTTCGCGGTCACTCATGCCGTTATCGTCAAGACCTTTCTTCGCGCCGAGGATGAAATATTCTTGCGAAGCGTAAACGTAAGCGACTTGCAGGT
>CAMUZU010000063.1 GCA_947165295.1 uncultured Selenomonadales bacterium
AAGTTGAGGCGGCGCGAACTTTGGGCTTCTCGAAGTGGCAGGCGTTCAAGCTCGTGACGTTGCCGCAGGTTATCCGAATCGCAAAGCCCGTGTATCAATCGACGGTTATCAACTTGATTCAGTGGACAAGCGTCGTCGGTTACGTGACGATAACGGACTTGACGCGGGTGATAAACAACATTGCGTCGCGCACAATGCAACCGCTGATAACAATTACGGGCGGCATGATTATCTACCTGTCGATAAGCTGGCTCGTGCATTGGATTTTCAAGCTGACGGACAGGCGTTGATCTACTTTTCTTTTGGCGCAAAAGAAAAGTAGCAAAAGAAAACAGCCCGCAGGTGAAACATCCTGTTTCAACCGCGGGCGGCGGCCGACGTCCATGTCGGCCGGATTTTTCGTTGCGGTGAGGTGATTTGCTTGAATGTTATCGAAGTTCGCGGGCTGAAAAAATCTTTCGGCACTCTCGAAGTTTTACGCGGCATTGACTTGACTGTTGCGGCCGGCGAACGCATTGCGATTATCGGCGGCTCCGGTTGCGGCAAAAGCGTCTTCCTGCGTTGCGTCGAAATGCTCGACGTGCCCGACGCGGGACAAGTTTTCGTCGACGGCGAAGAAATCACCGCGCCCGACGTCGACATTGACCGCGTGCGCCGCAAAGTCGGCATGGTTTGGCAAAAGTTCAACCTGTTCACGCACATGAACGTTATGGAAAATTTGACCGTCGCGCCCGTCAAACTTTTGGGGCTGTCACGTGACGAAGCTCGTCAAAAAGCGTCGGAGTTGCTGTCGCAGGTCGGCTTGACGTCGAAGGCGGAAGCGTTCCCCGAATTCTTGTCGGGCGGACAACAACAGCGAATCGCCATTTGCCGCAGCCTGATGATGAACCCGAAGGTGATTCTGTTCGACGAACCGACAAGCGCGCTCGATCCGACAATGGTCGGCGAAGTGCTGGCGGTCATTCGCATGTTGGCGAAACAATCGCTCACGATGATTATCGTCACGCACGAAATGAATTTCGCCCGCGACGTGGCGACACGCGTTTTATTTTTTGCCGACGGAGTGATTTACGAACAGGGCACGCCCGCAGAAATTTTCGACGCGCCGAAACGTCCGAAGACCGTCGCGTTCATTCACAAGCAGAAATATTTTTCACGCGAAATTTCGTCCCGCGACTTCGACCTTATGGAATTGCAGGGCGGCATTCAAATGTTCGCCGAAAAGTACGGCTTGAGTTTGCGCCGCACGAATCGCCTGCAGCTTTGTTGCGAAGAACTGATTTACGAAATGCTTGCCAACGCCTGCGAAGGCGACGCCGTGAAAATTTCGCTCGACGTGACTTATTCGGAGGCCGACAATTCCGTCGCGATAAAATTTTCTTGCGCGGGTCGGCAATACAATCCGCTCGACAAAGACTTCGACGCGCTCGACGAAGAGCATTTGGGCGCGACGATTCTTCGCGGCTTGGCGAAAAATTATTCGCACGAATACGACGGCGGAGTCAACCGAATCAACTTTAATCTTGCGTGACTTGCGGAGGTGTTTAACTTGGCTAAATTTTGTTCTCAATGCGGTAAGCCTTTGTCGCCCGACGCGAAATTTTGCGACGGTTGCGGCGCGAAGGTTGATTCGACGGTCAATCTTTCCAAAGAGCCGACGCACGAAATGCCGAATGCGCCCGTAATTAACAGACGCGTTCCCGACATCGGCATCGTCGAAAATTTTTTCAAGCGCGACGGGCGACTTAATCGTTGGCGGTACTTTAAGCGTTCGGTAGTCCTCGGCTTCGTCGACCTGATATTTTTGATGGTGATATTCTTCACGGACGTAAACGCGCTCGGTGAGCTGTCGACCTTCGGCAACGCAATGGTGAAAGCCGTCGTGCTGATTTTTCAACTTCCGTTTTACTGCCTGATGGTTCGGCGACTGCACGACATCGACCACAGCGAAAAACTTGCGCAACTGTCGCTGGCAATGAGCATTGCGACGGTGTTTTTCACGGATTACAATATCAACGCGCCGGCGAATCAATCGCTCATCGAATCGATTATTGTGCTCGTCAACGGCGCGATCGGGCTTTACGTGCTGTTTCGTCACGGCACGAAAGGCGCCAATCAGTACGGCGAAGACCCGCTTGCGTAAAAAAAATTTCCCCGTCACGCGACGGGGATTTTTTATTTGAGCAGACGCTCGACAATGTGATTCGGATTCGTCAACAGCACGCCGATTAAAAATATCTGCACGAACAAAAGCAGCGGCACGCCGAATTTAAATTTCAGGTGCAGCGTCTTGTGGCGGAAGACTTCCATTGCAATGCCCGCGCCCAACGCTCCGCCGACAGCCGACCAGATTAAAAGCGTGCTTTCGCGAACGCGCCACATGTCGTGTTGAGCGCAATATTTGTCGTAACCGAACAGCGCGAACGTCACGGCGTTGACGGCGACAAGGTAGCCCGCCAAATAAATTTCCACGGCGGTCACCTCAGCTGAACTTGAATTGCGGAAAACACTCGAACGTTCGTTGCCACGGTAAAGTTACTTTAAAATCTTCAAGCCGCCATTGACTCGGCAACAAAAGATTCGCGGCGGCGAACGACTTCATGCGCTCGTTGAGAAGTTTTTCGCACGCGGGAAGTTTCTCGTCCAAATTCAGCGGGTCACCCTTGCCCGACATGCCGTAGCTTGCGTTCATGACTTCGTTGCGCACGTTCGCCTGATAAATCCAATCGTCAAGGTAACGCGTCGTCAACAGTTCGGCGACGGACTTGTCGTCCATGAACTTAGTCAACACGCCCGCGCCAATCAGAAAGCCGCTTGAATTTGTCGCCGTATTCCAGCCGCCGTATGCGCGAATTTTGTATTGCAGGCCGTCGACTTTAAGCTGATTCATCAACGAATTGTCCGCGCCGTTTGAAAAGCTGATGTCCGCAATTGCCACGGGATAATTTTTCGCAATGCATTCGTCGACAATCGACATGAAAGTTTTGAGATCGCCGCGTTGACGGACTTTGTTCTGCTTGACGTTGGAGGCCTCGAAAGTTTTGCCGTTTTCGCGTGTGTTGACCGCCAAAACCAGGTCGGCGCGTTCGTGCGCGGGAATTCGCAAACCGCCGACAGCGACAATCGCCCCGTCAACCGAAACGCCGATCGGCTCGTTGCTGTACGACGGGAAAGTTTTCGCGCCCGTGCCCGCGTTGTAAGCGACGGAAACGAACGGTGTAAAGTTTTTGTCGTAATTAATCGCACGGGCAACCATCAACATGCCCAGTTCGTCCGAGCCGCCTGTGACTTGCACGACGGTTTTTCCCAGGTCTGCGGACAATTCGGTCAAGCGTCGACTTTCGCGGTGTGTCTGCGAAAACTGCGCGCTGTCGTCGCAACCAAGCAGGAAGTATTGGAAGATGCCCGCCCGCGTGTATTCAACGAAAAGTTCGTTCGCGTCGGAATTTTTTGCGCGGCGAGTAAACCAGTCGTCGAGATATTCTTTCGGGATGTCGGCTTCAAGGCGTTTAATCTTGCGTTTGTCGCCGCCCGTGGACAAATTCATTTCCTGCTTGTCGATAAGCGCGGTGTATTGAAAAATTTTCGTGCCGTATTCGTAATAATATTCCGGCTCCGCGCTGGCATGATGGCTCGTTCGCGGCGTGCGCATGATTGTTCCGAACGCGTAAATCGGCACGTGCGGAAAGTTTTCGTGGAACGTCTTGAAACGTTGTGCGCGTGACAAAATTTCTTGCGCGTCGAGTTCGTGCGTTCGTGAACCGACAAGACTTCCGTAAATCAGCGCGTCGGTCGACAGGACTGCGGCGTCGGCTTGAGCTGCGTTTTCTTCAAGCCACGTCCACATTGCTTGCGTGTCGCCCATGTTCGTGCGCGTGCCAATCGCTTCAACGGGCGGCGTCAACAGTTCGTAACCGAGTTTCTCCGCGACTTGCACGACTTGATACAAATTGCACGGGCGTCCGTCAAGCGGCACGTAAAGAATTCGTTTGCCTTGCGCGAAGGCACTCGACGTGAAAATCATCAATGTCACCAACAGAATAAAAATTTGTCGCAAGTTAAATCACTCCAATTTTGACCAAGTACGTGTAAATTCCGCCGGCTTCGTTCGCGTCGGTGACGGCGGCGGCAAGTTTCTTGACGGGTTCGGGCGCGTTCGCCATAACCACGCTTTGCGAAATCAACTTGAGCATTTCGGTATCGTTGTAGTTGTCGCCGAACGCAACAGCTTCGTCGAGCGCGAAACCGTAATGTTTCAGCAGAACTTCAATGCCCGTCGCTTTGGAAACGCTCTTGTCCATGACTTCCAGCAAATGCGGGGCACTGCGAACGACGTTCAGCGCGGGAAATTCTTTGCTTAGGTCGCGTTCCATTTCGATGCAGGTCGGCGGCGCGCACATGACGAGCAACTTGTTCGGCAAAATGTTTTCGTCGAACAGCGCGGCGAACGGTTTGACTTCGGCGGTCGCGTGCGTGATGTCCATTTCGTGTTGAACGCGTGAGTCGACGGCTTCGACAAACCAGCGGCGTCCCGTGTAAAAGTTCAGCGAAATGTCCTGCCAACGTTTCATTGCCGACAAAATGTTTTTCGAGTCGACGAGCGGCATTTTTTTGTCGAAGATGACAGTTTCGTCCTCCGTCAAGACGAATCCGCCGCCGTAGCTGACAAGCGGCGTGTGCGGCAGGTTGAGCGCGTCGGTTATCGGGTAAATCGCTTCGGGCATACGGGCGGACACGAACGCGAACTTGAGCCCTTGAGCCGTGACGCGTCGAATCGCTTCGGCGTGCAGGTCGGGCGTGTGTTTGTCGTCGGCAAGAAACGTGCCGTCAATGTCGGACAGAATGATTTTAATCACGGTTGAAACCTCCCCAAAAAATTTTTCAGCAACGGGAAAGTTGACTTCGCATTGACTGCGGGCGGGCGCGTGAACATTATCGACGCGCAAACTTTGTTGACAATTTCGGCGTCTTTGTCGACGCGCCAAATAACTTTCGTGTCGGTGATTTCGTCGTGGAAAAATTTCTTCGCGGCGTCGGCCGTCGTCTTGAAGAAAAGTTCGCCGCCCGTCACGCGAATGAAAATTTTCGACGCACGCTTGAGTTCGTCAACGTCGAGCGCGGGAAACTTCAAAGCCGCCTTGACCGCGTCAACCGCGCTGTCGATACCTTCAGCTTCGCCGTAACAAAAAGCCGCGTCGCCGAATTTCAAAGTGTCGGAAGTTTTTTCGCCGGTCAACGCGTCGAGAAAGTTTTTGACGCCGTTGCAAAAAATTTCGTCCGCGACGGCGAACAAGTCTTTGAGCGAAATTTCTTTGCGGTTCAGGCGGAACAGAAAAAATTTTTCTGCGGGCACGGCAAAGACGCTGTCGGCTTTGGCAAGGTCACTCAAACAATGCGCGGCGTTTTCGTGACGTGAATGATTTTCGAGCTTCGACGGCAGGTTGACAAATGCGACGGTTCGAGCCTTGATTTTGTGTGCGTGCGACATAATCAGCGGAATTGCACGAGCGGCGGCAGTCGAGCCGAGTCCCGCCACGAACACGACAAAGTTCGCCCCGTCGAGCGCGTCGGAAATATTCTTCTGCACGGTCACGGCGTCGCGGTTCAAAAAAATATTCGTCTTCGTCGCGGTGGTGAGCAAAAGATTTTCGTCGTTGCCGACGGCGACGAAGCCCGCAGAAATTTTGTCGCCGACATGCGAATTCATCATGCGGCTGACGGCACGTGCGCCGCCTTCGCCGAGGCCGACGACTTTAACGTTAAGATTTTTCATGACGGCACCTCAATCGCTCTGCCAAATTCGGTCGCTCAAGATGTCAATGCACGAAATTTTTCCGTCGGGCATGAACGAGCCGGTGTCCATGATCGTAATTTTGTTCGGCAGGCGAATCGGGTAATAGCGGTCGCGTTCAAGAAACGGCGTCGGTGTGTGTCCGCAAATGATGTGCGCGTCGCCTTTGTAGCCGTTGTAAAACTTTTCGCGAATCCAAAGCAGTGACTCTTCGTCCTGTTCGTCGAGCGGTCGCTTCGGGTCAAGCCCCGCGTGCACGAAAACATATTCTTCGCCGTTTAAGTCGAGCCGATAATAATACGGGCGTTCGTCAATGAAATTCAGCGCACGTTTAAACGCGGTCGGATCGCGTTGACACCAGCTGTCGAATTCGGCTTTGGTTTTGTAGCCGCCGTTTGGCAACCAGATGTAACCTTCGGTTTCGCCGAGCAGGTAATAATACAGCATCATTTGTTCGTGGTTGCCGCGCAGAGCCACGACGTTGGGTTTTTCGCTCATCTCCATTGCCCAGCGGAAACAGCGCATGTTTTCTTCGCCGCGGTCAATGTAGTCGCCCAAAAGAATCAAAAGGTCTTGTCGTTCGTCGAAATCGATTTTGTGAAACACCGACAAAAGGCGCGTGAATTTGCCGTGCATGTCGCCGATAACCAAAATCTGTCGATAATTCATCGTGTCGCCCCCTTCGTGACGTTCGGGAAAGTTTCGTGATAATTTCTGTCACGGGCGCGATTTTCCTGCAACGGCTTGAAACTGTCGACGTGCACGACAACCGCAACGTCAACCCGGCCGTCATGGATGACGGCCGCCGCCCGCAGTTGATACAGGATGTATCACCTGCGGGCTGTTTTCTTTTGCTTACTTTTCTTTTGCGCCAAAAGAAAAGTAACAAGCGACGCGTTACTTCCAGATATTTTTGCCGCCGAGGAAGTTGTTGTCGTCGTCCCAATCTTCGGGCATACCTTTGGCGAGGACGACGGGCACGGGCGAATTCTCCTGCACGAACTTTGCGACGGAGCCGACGGTTTCCGTGTCGAAGCCGCCAAAGCCGCGATTGCCCATGATAATCAAGTCAAAGTTGCCGTGCGCGACGACGTTGACGATTTCAACCGCAGGTTCGCCGACTTCGACGCGTGTTGCAACTTCAATGTCCGCGGGCACAACTTGCCGCAATTCGTTCAGCAGTTGGTAAGCGGCGGCGTTGAGTTCACTGGGCACGTAACCGCCCAAGCTGACCTGTTCAAAGTCCGAAATGTCGTCGTCGATTTTCACGACCATAAGCAAAGTTAACCGTGCGCCCCAAGCCTCCGCGACGTTGACGGCTTGCAACAGTGCTTTAAACGCCTGACCCGAACCGTCCGTCGGCACAAGGATATTTCGTATCGTCGATTCGGGCGACAAGTCTTCGGGCGTCTGCAAAGGTTTGAGCGCGTCGGCTTGCCGTGACTTGATTAAGTCGTTTCGTTTCGTGTGGAAGCGCAAACTCAAAAGCATTGCGACGATTGCCACGTAAATCAGAAATGCGCCGACTTCCGAACTGATCTGCGGCAACGTTGCTCCGCGCTGAATTATGTCACGCGTAAAGTGAAATTCCCACGTCAACGGAAAAATATGCGACATTGCCACGACCCACGGCGACAGGTGCGACAGCGGACTTGTCACGCCGCCGAGGATAAATCCGCC
>CAMUZU010000064.1 GCA_947165295.1 uncultured Selenomonadales bacterium
ACGTTACTGAACTTTTGCGAGACGAAATGCTTTTGTCCCGCCCGACGAAAAATCTTTGCAAGGCGGACTGTAAGGGCTTGTGTCCCGTGTGCGGCGCGAACTTGAACGACGGCGATTGCGGTTGCGACAGATTCGTTGCCAATCCGAAACTTGCAGCGTTGAAAGATTTCAAATTCGATTGAGGAGGTGTTACACTTGGCGGCACCGAAACGCAAACTTAGCAAAGCCAGACGCGACAGACGGCGTGCGAATTGGAAGTTGGAAGCTCCGAACTACGTGAAATGTCCGAGATGCCACGAACCAAAACTCCCACACCATGTGTGCCTGGAATGCGGTTACTATGACGGCAAAGAAGTCATTGAAACGGCTTGAGGATACGGAAACAATTTGGGCAGGCATTTGACACCTGCCCGTTTTTTTGTGAATAAATTTTTTGAGGAGCGGAAACACGTGAAGATTGCAGTCGACGCAATGGGCGGAGACAAAGCTCCGGCGGAAATTGTCAAAGGCGCGCTTTTGGCCGTGCAGAAATTTCCGTGCGAAATAATTTTGGTCGGCGACGAAGCGAAAATCCGCGACGTGCTCGACAATGAAACTGACGGCGAAAATTTTCCGTTGACGATACGCCACGCCGGCGAAGTCATCGAAATGGGCGAACACCCCGCCGACGCCGTAAGAAGCAAACGCGATTCGTCAATCGTCGTGGCGACGCAGATGGTCAAAGACGGCGAGTGCGACGCCGTGCTTTCGGCTGGCTCGACGGGTGCGGCTGTCGCGGCGGCACAGTTGATTTTGCGGCGAATCAAAGGCATTCACCGTCCCGCGATAGCCACGCCAATTCCCACGCCGCACGGCACGACACTTTTACTTGACAGCGGCGCGAACGTCGACAGCAAACCCGAAACGCTGGTGCAAAACGGCATCATGGGTTCGCTGTACGCCAAACACGTCCTGGGCAAAGAAAATCCTTCCGTCGCGCTGTTGAACATCGGCGAAGAAGAAACCAAAGGCGACGAACTTGCCAAAGCGACGTATCAACTGCTAAAGCAACTGCCGACGATTAATTTCGCGGGCAACGCCGAAGGTCGCGACATCCCCCGCGGCAAGTTTGACGTTGTCATCTGCGACGGCTTTGTCGGAAACGTCGTGCTGAAGTTCGGCGAAGGTCTTGCGCTCACGATTATGAAACTGTTGACCGAAGAACTCACTGCCAACGGCGGGCTGAAACTTTTGAGCACGGAACTTTTCAACGCGACGTTCCGAAACCTTTCCAAGCGGCTTGACGTTGCCGACAACGGCGGTGCTCCGCTTTTGGGCGTGGACGGTTGTTGCGTGATAAGTCACGGCTCGTCGGACGCACGGGCGATCTGTTCGGGTATCGGCGTGGCGTGCAATTACGTCGCGGGCAAAACCGTTGAACACATCAAGAACGCGCTTTAGAAGCAGAACGAGGTACTAGAACGAGAGAACAGGTTGACAGCCCGGTTCTACTCCCTGGTTCTAATCCCTTAAACAAACATTGACAAATGAAATAGATTCGTTTAACTTTTAGGAGATTTATCGACCGAAAGTCGGGCGGCGCAAACCGTTGAGGAGGAGAGATTAGATGTTTGAAAATAACGCCATCTGTAAGTTGCTGAACATCAAGTACCCGATATTTCAAGGCGGCATGGCGTGGATTGGTACGGCAGAGCTGGCCTCAGCGGTGTCGAACGCGGGCGGCCTCGGAATAATCGGCGCGGGTCACATGCCCCCCGACGTCCTGCACAAAGAAATCCAAAAGTGCAAAGGTTGGACGGACAAACCCTTCGGCGTCAACGTGATGCTCATGTCGCCGTTCGTCAAAGAAGTCATGCAACTTATGGTCGACGAAAAAGTTCCCGTCGTGACAACCGGCGCAGGCAATCCCGGCGAATACGTTCCCGCGCTTAAAGCAATCGGCTCGAAGGTCATTCCCGTCGTCGCTTCCGTTGCATTGGCGAAACGTTTGGTCAAAGGCGGTGCCGACGCGGTCATTGCCGAAGGTTGCGAGTCGGGCGGACACATCGGCGAAATTTCGACAATGCCGCTTATCCCGCAGGTTGTCGACGCGGTGGACGTGCCGGTTATCGCGGCGGGCGGTTTTGCCGATTCACGCGGAATTGTCGCCGCCTTCGCTCTCGGTGCAAGCGCAATTCAAATGGGCACGCGCTTCGTTTTAAGCAAGGAGTGCATTGCTCACCCGAATTACAAAAATCTTGTCCTCAAGGCCAAAGACCGCTCAACCGTCGTCACGGGTCGCACGCTCGGTCACCCCGTGCGCGTCCTTGCCAACAAGCTCACGCGGACATTTTTCGAGATGGAGGCCGCCGGCGCGTCGAACGACGAACTTGAACAGCTCGGCACGGGCGCACTGCACAAGGCAACGCACGAAGGCGACGTTGAAAACGGCTCGGTCATGATCGGGCAAATTTCGGGCATGTTGGACGACATCAAATCCGTCAAAGAAATTATCGACGACATTGTCAACGGCATTGGCGGTGTTGTCGCGAACGTTCAGCGCAAATACGAATAACATTTTTTCGGGAAGTGATTGACGGTTGCGAGAAATCTAATCGTCAATCACTTTTCACTTTTCGGGAAGGAGACGGTTATCGTGAACAAGACGGCTTTTGTTTTCCCCGGCCAAGGCGCACAGTCCGTCGGCATGGGCAAAGATTTTTATGACAACTTCGACGCGGCACGAAAACTTTTCGACGAGGCGGACGACGCGCTCGGTTATTCGATTCGCAAAATGTGCTTTGAAGGTTCCGAAGACGACCTGAAGTTGACGGCGAACACTCAGCCCGCGATTCTTGTCGTCAGCGTCATTGTCAACGAAATTTTGAAGTCCGAAGGCGTCACGGCGGACATTGCCGGCGGTCACAGTTTGGGCGAATACTCCGCGCTCGTTGCGGCGGGTACGCTCAAGTTTTCGGACGCAGTCAAACTCGTGCACAAGCGCGGGCAATTCATGCAAGAGGCGGTTCCCGTCGGCGAAGGCGCAATGGCGGCGATTATCGGTCTTGACGACGACGTTATCATTCAAGTCTGCGCGGAAGTTTCGTCGCTCGGCGAAGTGCAGGCGGTCAACTTCAACTGCCCCGGTCAAACGGTCATTGCGGGCAAAGTCGAAGGCGTCGAGGCTGCTGTCGACAAACTCAAGTCTGCGGGCGCGAAAAAAGCCGTCATTCTGCCCGTGAGTGCGCCGTTCCATTCGACGTTGATGGCTCCCGCCGCCAAAAAGCTTGCCGCCGAACTTGACAAGGTTGAACTGCACGACGCGGCGTTTCCAATCGCGGCGAACTTCACCGGCACGCTTGAAATTAAAGCCGACGACATCAAAGAAAACCTCGTTGCGCAAGCCGACCACCCCGTCAAGTGGATTGCCTGCGTCAACGCAATGAAAAATTTCGGCGCGGACACTTTCGTCGAGTGCGGCGTCGGAAAAACTCTCTGCGGCTTCAATCGTCGCATCGACAAAAAAATTCGCAGCCTCAACGTCGAAAACATGGACAGCCTGCGCAAAACTTTGGACGTGCTCCGTGCGTGAATTTAATCTGCGCGAATCAAATTTTAATGTGCGTGCGAGAGATCTACTTTTCTTTTGGCGCAAAAGAAAAGTAGCAAAAGAAAACAGCCTGCTGTGATACATCCTGTATCACGCGCAGGCGTGCGGCCGTCATCCATGACGGCCGATATCGCATTGACTTTCAAGTATTGTCGACAGCGTGAATTTAATCTGCGCGAATCAAGTTTTAATGTGCGTGCGCTATCGTCAACAAAACTTTCGAGGAGGCGTTTGACATGAAAAAATTTTTGGCGGCGTTGTTGACGGCGGGAACTCTCTTCACCTGCGCGACTGCCGACGCCGAAGTCCGAACGTACACGGGCACCGACGAATACATCATGAGCGAATTTGAAACGATTGACATCGCCAAACAGCGCGCCAAGCAGAAGGCCGAACGCGTCGCCGTCGAAAGCGCGGGCGTCTTCGTCGAGTCCACAACCGAAGTGTCCAACTTGATGGTCACCAAAGACGAAATTTTTACAATGGCGGGCGGCATTTTGAAAGTCGTCGACGTGCAGTATCAACTGACGCCGCTTGACGACGGCAAAAGTTTAATCGTGCGCGCAACCGTCAAAGCCGACATCGACAGCGACGACGTTGCCAAGTGGCTCAATCGCGCTCCGGGCGAACGTTCAGAACTCGTCGCGCAAAACAAAGAACTGCAAGCCGCAATCGACGCGCAGGACAAACAGATCGCCGACTTGAAGGCTCGTCTTGCCGCCGCCGAAAATAATCAGGACAAAGCGCAAATTTCTCAACAGTTCGCCGCCGAAAACAAAATCTTTCAAGCCAACCAAAAGCTCGAAGACGCCTTGAAGTTTTATTACGCGGGCAACTTGAACGCCGCCTTGCAAAGTTGCGCGCAGGCCGTTGAATTCAACCCGAACACCGCGCTTGCGTATTCGCTTCGCGGGACGATTTATTATCAGCTCGGACAGTATCAAAACGCAATCACCGATTTGACCAAAGCCGCCGCGTTCAATCCGTCCGACGAAAAAATTTTCTACAACCGTGCGCTGTCGTACATCAAGTTGCAGGATTATCGCTCCGCCGCAATGGACTTCACCACGGCAATTCAGCTCAATCCCAACGACGCCGACGCCTGGTACAATCGTGCGCTGTGCTGGCAACGTCTGCAAAACATCCCGCAGTTCAACGCCGACTTGCAAAAAGCTCGTGCGCTCGGCTACGGCGGCTGACTTCAACTCAAACGAAATTAAATCCTCCGCAATCGCGTTGTCGCGGGGGATTTTTTCCGTTATCACGATCGAACATATTTGGAGGCGTTTGACATGAAGAAACTTTTTGCGGCACTGTTAATCGCGGGCAATCTGTTCACCTGCACGCCCGCCGACGCCGAAGTCAAAACGTACACGGGCACCGACGAATACATCATGAGCGAATTTGAAACGATTGACATTGCCAAACAGCGCGCCCGTCAAAAGGCTGAACGCAACGCGCAGGAAAAAGCCGGCGTTTACATCAGCAGTTATTCCGAAACACGCGACATGGAACTTGTCACCGACGAAATTGTTTCAATCGCCTGCGGGATTATGAGCGTCACCGACGTGAAATATGACGTGCAACCGCTTGCCGATGTCAACGGCTTTGTGATTCGCGCCACGGTCACCGCCAACATCGACTCCGACGACGTCAACAAGTGGCTCACGAAGGGCGCACAGGAACGTTCGTCACTCGTCGCGCAGAATAAAGAACTTCAAAAAGTCGTCGACGAACAAACCGCCACGATTGAAAAGCTCAAGGCGCAAATTGTTCAGCTCAAAGCCGACGGCAAACTCAATCAAAGCGACCGCGAACAAGTCACCGCCGAAATCGCCGCCGAAGACAAAGTTTTTCAAGCCAACCTCAAGCTCGAAGAAGCGCAGAAAAAATTCATCGCCCACGACTTTGCCGCCGTGATTAAACTTTGCGACGAAGCTTTGACGCTCGACCCGAAAAGCGCAATCGCTTACGGCAAACGCGGCGCGGCTTTGAGCGTCATGAATCAACCGCAACAATCAATCGCCGACCTGAACAAAGCAATCGAACTCGACCCGACCAACGCGGACAACTACGTCAATCGCGGCGCGTCACACGGCAACTTGAAAAATTTCACCGCCGCCGTCGAAGACTTCAACAAAGCAATCGAACTCGACCCGAAAAACGCAATGGCTTACAACAATCGCGGCTCGACGTTGCGCTTTCTCGGCAACGTTCAGCAAGGACTGCAGGACTTGAACAAAGCCATCGAACTCAATCCGAAAATCGACATCGCTTATTTCAACCGCGCCTTTTGCCACATTGCGACGGGTAACTTGCCGCCAGCCGTCGCCGACTTGGACAAGGCGATTGAACTTCGCCCGAACTTCGCAATGGCTTATTACGTTCGCGGACAATGTTATCAAATGCAAGGGCACATTACTCAAGCTCAAGCGGACTTCGACAAGGCGCGCCAACTCGGTTACAGCGGCTGAACGCAACCGACACGCGAAGGTAACCGGCCGTCATGGATGACGGCCGCAATCGCCCGTCGCATGATGCAGGATGCATCATAGCGGGCGCAGCTTTCTTTGGTTACTTTCTTTCGCTGCCGAAAGAAAGTAACGCAAGCGACGACGCCGCAACCGTCAACGAACACCCGCCGAAACTTTCAGCGCGGCAAAAATGGTAGACAAGCAAAAATCTTTGTGCTATATTCTTCAATCGGGAGGCGAAAGGTTGATGTGTGCGGATAAAATTTTGTCGGGCAAGGTTGCTCTCGTGACGGGCGCATCACGCGGAATCGGTCGCGCAACCGCCGTGCGTCTGGCTCAAGACGGCGCAAAAGTCGCGCTCAACTTCGCAAGCAACGTTGCCAAAGCCGAAGAAGTCAAACGCGAAATCGAAGCGGCAGGCTCCGAAGCAATGCTGTTGCAAGGCGACGTTTCAAAGCTCGATGTCGTAACCGAACTTGTCCAAAAAACAATCGACGCGTGGGGCAGGCTCGACATTCTGGTCAACAACGCCGGCATTGCCCGCGACAATCTGCTTTTGAAAATGAGCGAAGACGACTTCGACAAAGTTATCGCCACGAATTTAAAAGGCGTGTTCAACTGCACCAAAGCCGTCACGAAAATCATGATGAAACAGCGCGGCGGGCGAATCGTGAACATGTCAAGCGTCGTGGCACTTCGCGGCAACGTCAGCCAAGCAAATTACGCGGCGGCCAAAGCCGGCATAATCGGTCTTACAAAGTCCGCGGCAAGAGAGCTGGCCTCTCGCGGCGTCACGGTCAACGCGGTTGCGCCCGGTTTTATCGATACCGACATGACGGCCGCGCTCTCCGAAAAAGTCAAAGAAGTTTTGCTCAAAGAGATACCTGCGGGACGTATGGGAACTCCCGAAGACGTTGCCAATGCAGTCGCGTTCTTGGTATCGGATCAAGCGGCGTACATCACCGGTCAAGTTCTGTCGGTCAACGGCGGGCTTGTCATGTGAACGCGCAGTTTCTGAAAGGAGGTGACTGTAAATGTCAACGTTTGAACAGGTTAAAAAAATCGTCAAAGAACAACTTGGTGTCGAAGAAGACGAAATCCGCATGGAGTCAACTTTCGTAGACGACCTGGGCGCGGACTCGCTCGACATTGTCGAACTGATCATGGCTTTCGAGGAAGAATTCAACATCGAAATCCCCGACGAGAAAGCCGAAAAAATCAAAACCGTGGAAGATGTTGTCAAGTACATAGAGGACGCAAAGGGCAACGAAGCCTAAAGCGCGAAATGATTTTTTCCCGGCCGCCAAACATATGCGGTGTTTCAACTTGAATCCCGTGAAGGTGAAAGTTCTTCGCGGGATTTTTTGAAGACG
>CAMUZU010000065.1 GCA_947165295.1 uncultured Selenomonadales bacterium
GCGAACTGAAAGATTCGTTGACGCCGATTGACGTTTTGCAGGCGACGTTCCCCGCGGGTACCGTCAGCGGCGCGCCGAAACTTCGTGCAATGGAAATTATCCGCGAACTTGAACCCGTGTGTCGCGAAACTTACGCGGGCACCGTCGGTTACATGGATTTTTGCGGCAACATGGACATGTGCATTACGTTGCGCACGATTCGCGTCGAGAACGATTCCGAAGCCGTGATTCAGACGGGCGCGGGCATTGTCGCCGACTCAATTCCGCTCAATGAGTACCGCGAGTTTCTGCAGAAGGCGAAGGCAACCTTTGAAGTCGTCGAGGAGGTCGAGAACAATGCGTAACGTTTTGCTTGTCGATAATTACGATTCGTTCACGTACAACGTCTTTCAGCTGCTGTCGGAATTGGGCGCGACGGTTGACGTGATTCGCAACGACAAACTTTCAATCGACGCGGCAAGGACTTTCGACGCGGTGATAATTTCGCCCGGGCCGGGAATTCCTCGTGACGCGGGCATTACCGAAGAGTTAATCGACGCGCTCAAAGGTCAACTGCCGATTCTCGGAATTTGCCTGGGACATCAGGCTATCGGCGAAGTTTTCGGCGGCAAGGTCGTTCGCGCAAAAGAAGTCGTTCACGGCAAAACGTCGCGGCTCAATCACTGCGGCACGGGACTTTATCGCGGGCTTGCTCAAGGCGTCGAAGTCGGCCGTTACCATTCGCTGATTGTCGAACGCGAAACTTTGCCCGATTGCTTGACGGTCACGAGTGAACTTGACGACGGCACGATTATGGGCTTGCGACACAAAGTTTTCGACGTCGAAGGCATTCAGTTTCACCCCGAATCAATTCTTACGCCGCAAGGTCGGCTGATGATGGAAAATTTTTTACGGAGGTAATTGACATGAAGATTTTGTTCGTTTGCAGCGGCAACAGCGGTCGTTCACCGATGGCGCAATTCATCATGCGTGACTTGGTCAACAAGGCGGGTCTCGGCGAAAAAATTTCCGTTGACTCAGCCGCAAGCAAGCCCGTCAACGGCGAAACGTTTCACCAGGGCATTGCCGCCAAACTCGGCATGGAAAAAATTCCGTTCGACGTTCACTTTGCGCGCACGATAACGCCCGACGATTACGCCTCAAGCGACATGATTGTTTGCATGGACGAAAAATCCGCCGCGCAAGTCAAAGAACTTCTCGGTGACCCCGACGGCAAAATTTCCAAACTGCTCGACGAAGACATTCCTTGGGACAAAAACGGTTTCGCCAAAACTTTCGACGACGTCAAACGCGGCTGTGAGTCTCTGCTCAAAAAAATCGGAGGCTGAATCATGGACACCAAAATTGTTCGCTCAATGTTGCTCGGCTTGGCTGTCGGCGACGCGCTTGGCGTGCCCGTCGAATTTATGTATCGCGACGAACTCAAAGAAAATCCCGTGACCGGCATGCGCGCTTTCGGCACGTGGCGGCAACCCGCAGGCACCTGGTCGGACGACACAAGCATGACCGTCGCGACAATGGAAAGTCTTTCGCGCAGAAAATGTGTGGACTTCGGCGACATTGCGGAAAATTTCTTTCGCTGGTACGCGAACGAAGAATTCACCGCCACGGGCAAGCGTTTCGACATCGGCAACACGACTCGCGCTTCTGTCGTGCGTTATTCGCGGAAACTTTTGCCGCCGACGAAGTGCGGGGCTTCCGACGAAAATTCCAATGGCAACGGCTCGTTGATGCGAATTCTGCCCGCGATTTTGTATCTGTTCGGCACACGCGGGAAAATTGCCGCCGACGAACTCAAGCTGATTCACGACTTTTCCGCTTTGACGCACGCGCACGCCATAAGCAAAATTTCTTGCGGGATTTACGCGTTGATAACCGCGCAGATTCTTTCGGGCAAGAACGTTGCCGACGCGTTTAAAATCGGCATGTCGGACGCGAAAACTTTTTACGGCGACGACGCGGACTTTCAACACTTCGCACGCTTGACGGATGAAAATTTTGCCGCGCTGGACGAAGACGAAGTTTCAACTCGCGGTTACGTCATCGACACTTTGGAGGCAGCAGTTTGGTGCCTGCTCAACACCGACGATTACAAGTCGCTCGCGCTTAAAGCCGTCAATTTGGGCGGCGACACGGACACGGTCGGCGCGATTGCCGGCGGTTTGGGCGGACTGGTTTACGGCGTCGAATCAATTCCCGCCGAGTGGCTTGAAACTCTCAAGCGGCGCGATTGGCTCGAAAAAATTGCCGACGACTTCGCGGCGGTCTGCTGAACGAGGTGAACTTTATGCGAACGGATTATCACATGCATTTGGAGTACGGCGACTACGACGAAACTTGGGTGCAAGGCTTCTTTGACGCGGCGGCTTCGTGCAAGCTTGACGAAATTGGCTTCAGCGAACACACGCACACTTTCCCGGACTTTGAACAACTTTATTACGACGACTTGATTGTCGACGCGTCGCCGACGGGAATTTTTCAGCGCAAGTGGTTGCACACGAACAAGTTCAAGCATTCAATACAAGATTATTTCGACTTCGTTCACGTCCTGCAGAAACGTCACGCGGTCAAGGTCGGCATTGAAGTTTGCAACTTCCGCGATCAAGCCGCCGTCAAAAAAATTCTCGACGCGTGGGACTTCGATTATCGAATTGCTTCCGTGCATTTCCTGTTCGGCTGGGCTTACGACTCGAAGGAATTGCTTGACGAGTGGAAACGTCGCGACTTGCGGGCGATTTGGGCGGAGTACACTTCCGAGATTGAACGGCTTGCGGCGAGCGGGCTTTATGACGTTTTGGGTCACCCGTTCAACATTCGGCTGTTCAAATTCTTCCCGACGTTCGACGTGACGGAATATCTTGAACGCGCCGCCGTCGCGCTGAAAAATGCGAACATGGCGGTCGACGTGAACACGGGCACGCTGTACCGTTACCCCGTCGCGGAAATTTCGCCTTACGCGGGCTTCATGCGAATTGCGGCGAATTATGAACTGCCGATTATCATCACCAGCGACGCGCACAAGCCCGAAGACTGCGGCAAGTTCCACGACGAGGCTGTCAATTACGTTCGCGGCTTCGGCTACGATAAAGTTTTGCGCTTCAACAAACGTCAGCGTGAGTTCGTCGACTTGACTTGAAATTTCTTGTCGCGTGCCACTGAACTTGCTATAATCGTTCGCAAAGGGAGGCGAGCGTTCATGAGACAGGTTGGAATTTTCGGCAAGCGCAAGAGCGGCAAGTCGGCTTTGATGTACGCGTTGACCGGGCACAAAATCCGTCAAGACGCGGCACTTTGCGCAATGGAAATCAGCGGCGTCACGAAAGTCATGTTGGTTGACACGGTCGGCGTCGACGTGGAAGGTTCGACGGCTTTAAAATCCGCACAAACAGTTGAAGTCGCGCTGATGTTAATCGCCGACGATTCATTCGAGTTGGAGCTTGCCTGGATAAGCAAACTTCGCAAAAGCGGCTCGTCGATAATCGCGGTGGTAAGTCGTGCGGACACTTTCTCCGACGGCGGGCAAGCGTTGGCGGCGGCGGTTCGCGAAGTTTCTGGCTTGGAGACATTTTGCGTGAGCGCGACGACGGGCGCAGGCATCGAAGAACTTGACGCAGAAATCAATCGCCGACTCTCAAAGGAGTGAGCACCTTGCCACGGAAAATTTTTCATTACGCATTGCTTGTAATCTTCGCGGCAATTTTTTTCGCGGGCAACGCACACGCCGCCGATAAGTGGTATTGGCTTTACGCCGACGACCGCTACAGCAAATTTTTCGAGCCGGCTTCCGTCAAAGTCGAAAAGAAAATTGTCACGGGCGACGGGCGCGAAATTCCAATCGAAATCGCGGCGTGGACGAAGACCGCGTACACTTACGAAGGCGCCGCCGACACGATTAAAACTTACGGCATTGCGAACATAATTCCCGACCCGCACGCGTTGAGTTATTCAATCGCGCTGTTGAAAATCAATCCGCAGAATCGCACGCTTCAATACGCCCGCGAAGATTTTTACAACGCCAAAGACGAAGTCATCTGGTCAACGAACGAAGGCCGCGTTAGAGAAATTACGTCGCAGTCATTCGACGAAGATTTTTACTGCGCGATTGTCGACGCGGTTTTTGACTTCCACGAGACCGAACACAAAATCGCCGAAGACCGCTGGCTTGAGCTTTACAGTTACACGAACGCGGACGGCGACACGGTGAACTTGACCGCCGACACGACGACCATGCGGCTTAAAGGCTCCAATCTTGTGCTGTGGGAGTGGGAAACCACGAAGAATCCCGCCGGGCAAACGTTGCAAATTCGCTTCATGAAAAAAGCCGTCAACTTGACGCAGGGCACCGAATCCATCAAAGGCGGACGCGTGTGGACGCCGACGAACGCTTGGCATGACCTGGTTGACGAACACGACGGCGCGTATCGCATGATTAAAGGCGACGAGCCCGACTACAAAGGTTTGGTTCGTCTGCGCGCTTATGCGAAGAACAATTCGCGTTGGATCTGCCGCTATTCGTTGGATTGAGGTGACGACATGCCGATAAAAATTCCGAACAACCTGCCCGCCGCGCACGTCTTGGAAGGCGAAAACATTTTCGTCATGGACGCCGAACGCGCATACACGCAGGACATTCGCCCGCTGAAAATTTTGATTCTGAACTTGATGCCGATAAAATCCGTCACGGAAACGCAACTTCTTCGTCTGCTGGGCAACACGCCGTTGCAAGTCGAAGTTGATTTCATTTACACGCGAACTTACACGCCGACACACACGTCGCAGGATTATCTCACGGAGTTTTACGGGACGTTCGACGACGTTCGCGAAAAAAATTACGACGGCTTCATAATCACGGGCGCGCCGGTTGAGCTTGTCGAGTTCGAGGACGTCACTTATTGGCGCGAATTGGTTGAGATCATGGAGTGGAGCAAGTCGCACGCCTGGTCGACGTTTCACATTTGCTGGGGCGCGCAGGCGGCGTTGTATCATTTCTACGGCGTGCAGAAATATCTGTTGCCTGAAAAAATTTCGGGCGTGTATCGTCACCGTTTGTGCGTGCAACACGAAAAACTTTTCCGCGGCTTCGACGATGAATTTTACGTTCCGCATTCGCGCTACACCGACACGCGCCGCGAAGACATTTTGAACGTGCCCGCGTTGACGCTTTTGGCGGAGTCCGACGAAGCGGGAGTTTATGCCGTGGCGAATTTGCAGGCGCGACAATTTTTCATCACGGGGCACGCGGAGTATGACCCGAACACGTTGCGCAATGAATACGTTCGCGACGTGCGGGCGGGCTTGAATCCGAACGTGCCGCAGAATTATTTTCCGCACGACGATCCGACGCTTGAGCCGGTTGTCAAGTGGCGTTCCGTGGCGCATCTTCTGTTCGCCAATTGGTTGAATTATTACGTGTATCAGGAGACGCCTTACGAGCTTGAACACATCGGCAAGCGGTGAACGTTACTTTTCTTTGGCAGCAAAGAAAAGTAACCAAAAGAAACTGCGCCTGCTGTGATACATCCTGTATCACGCGCAGGCGGCGCGGCCGTCATCCATGACGGCCGGATTTTCGTCGCGGTTGACGATGAACTTGCACACAAAAAATCCCCGTTCGTTTGAGCGGGGAAATTTTTTTGTTGTTGACGCGTTCAGGTGAACATGTTCAGGAATCGTCCCGCGTTCAATCGATTGTGCGCGGCGGTTCGTTTGTTCTGCGCGGCGTACAGTGATTCGGTCGGCTCTTCGCGTCTGTCGCCCGCGTAATCGGCGATTGTCGGGAAAAGATTTTCGCGTTGAGAGTTCGCCAAGTTGACGTTGCGGTCAAGCCGTCCCGCCAAACCGTTTTGACCGAGCACGGCGTTGACGTTCGACGAATCTTCGGTAAGCGCGTCGGCAAGCCTGTCTTCGTTGACGCGGAGTCTGCCGTCTTCGTTTACGGAAATGCCGACGGAGTCAAGCGAGCGCGTCAAGTTTTCGTTGTCGCCGAAGTTCGAGGCCAGCGCGTTCATTCGGCTTGACATGCCGCGATTTTCGTTGAGGTAATTGACTGCGCTGTTGAAAGTGTTGACGAAATTTCGCACGTTCGAGAGTGCGGCGGCGGTATTTTCGTCGCGTGTCGAGTTCAGATTTTGAATCGTTTCGGCAATCGTCGGCGTGTCGTCTTCGTCTTGAGTTTCGGCAACAAGATATTCGTCGGCAAAGTTTTCGACGGTTGAGGTTTGACGTGTCAAAACTTCGCGTTCGTCTTGAACTTGTTGACGTTGCATGTCGGCGACTTCTTGAGCGTTTTCGCGTTGAAGGCGTTCGCGTTCACGAATTCGAGCCATAGCTTCGGGCGGGATTTTAAACGTCGCGAAGTCCCCCAGTGTCGAAAGTGCGCCGTCGGTGTCTTCGACTTGAGCGTTGTCTTGAGTTTTGAGTCTGTCGGCGGATTGTCGCAGTGAAGACATCGTTTCGTCGAATTCGGAATTGAAATTGTCGCGGTCTTCTTCGTAATTGCCGAGCATTTCGCTGATATTCGAGCGCAGTCCGAAGCCGGAATTCACCATATCGGCGGCGGTATCAATCGAACCTTTAATCAACACGGAATCGGCGGATCTGTCAAAGTCCAGCCGAAAAATTTTACTTGAAACGTCGGCGGTCAATTCGACTTGCCGAGCAATGGCGTTTACGGTCGGCATGGTGCTCCCTCCTTCCCAAAAGCACAAACGATCCTTGTTGCAGATATTTTACATTTCGGCAGGAAAATCTTCAAGACGCGTGTCAAGAAAATTTTCGTCGCCGCGAAAAAGCTTGCCGTTGTCGACATTGACATTGCGCGGGCTTTTTGTTATCATTTGCGCGTTCAATCAAGGAGAGGTGTCCGAGTGGTTTAAGGAGCCGGTCTTGAAAACCGGTGATGCTGAAAGGCACCGTGGGTTCGAATCCCACCCTCTCCGCCACGAGCGTAAATTTCTCTGCACGGAGTCAGAACAATATATCTCGCCTTCGGGCGATTATTTTTAGGGAGGCGGCGATTTTTATGGACACGACAAAC
>CAMUZU010000066.1 GCA_947165295.1 uncultured Selenomonadales bacterium
TCGATTTCGGTTTGCCGCACCCGCACATTCCGAATTCACGCGTCGACAAAAACACTGCGCTCGAAGAAGTTCTGTCCGACAAGAACCCACTTTAAAAGCGGGGGAACTGTTGTCGCGACGTATCGTCGTCAACGCTCCGACGTTATCGCCGCGAACTGAAAATTCAACGCCAATTCAAAACTCCTCGATCTTCACGACTGAGGAGTTTTTTTTACGCGCAGGATATTTACGGCATGTAACGAAACTTCGCAGCAGGAGGTGGCGACATGAAAAAAGTTTTTGCGGCACTGCTGATTGTCGCGGGTTTGGTGACGGCTTCACTTGTCGGCGCGACCGTCAAAATGTACACCGCGACCGCCGAAGATTACGCCAGCGAAGTCGAATCGCAGGACATTGCAAAGCTCCGCGCCCGCGACAAAGCCATCAAAAAGGCGACCAAAGAAGCCGGCGTTTACCTGAAGACGTATTCGCGCTCCGTCGACAATGAGTTGACCGACGACGAAGTTACTGCGATAACGTCAAACAGTTGGCAACTTGTCGGCGAACCGAAGTACAGCCGCGAACTCGTTAATCACTCCGACGACACGCAAATTATCGTTTGGACGGCGACGGTTGAAGTCAACGTTGACGACGCGGAACTTCAAAGTTGGCTCAACCGCGACGACAAAGACAAGTCAACGATAATCACGCAGACCCGCGAGGCGCAAAAGTCTTCAGCAGAAAACGAACGCACAATCGAAGACTTGCGCGAACGGTACAATCAAGCCGCGTCGCAGGCCGAACGCGACAAAATTCGTCAACAGATGAACGACGCCGACCGCGACTTTTTGGCAGATCAAAAACTCGAAGAAGGCAACAAACTTTTATACGCCAAATATTACGACGGCGCGATTCGGCTTTACGGCGAAGCTATCGAACTCAAGCCCGATTGGTCGTGGTCGTACTACAATCGCGGCATTGCTTACGACGACCTCAAGCAATACGAACAGGCAATTCAAGATTACGACAAGGCGATTGAACTCGACCCGAATAACGCGGCGGTTTATCAAATTCGCGGATTGATTTATCAAGTACTCGGCGACGAAGCCAAAGCTCAAGCGGACTTCGCCAAAGCCAAACAGTTGGGCTACAACGGCTGAAAATTCAACGCCAATTCAAAACTCCTCGGTCTTCACGGCTGAGGAGTTTTTTTTGTTGCAGGAAAAGTTTCCGACGCGCAGAAATTTCGTCGCGGGAGGTGGCGACATGAAAAATTTTTTGACGGCACTGCTGATTGTCGCGGGTTTGGTGACGGCGTCACTTGTCGGCGCAACCGTCAAGCTTTACACCGCGACCGCCGAAGATTACGCCAGCGAAGTTGAATCGCAGGACATTGCCAAACTTCGCGCACGTGACAAGGCGATTAAAAAGGCGACCAAAGAAGCCGGCGTTTATCTGAAGACTTATTCGCGCTCCGTCAACAACGAATTGACCGACGACGAAGTCACCGCGATAACTTCAAACAGTTGGCAACTCGTTGGCGAACCGAAATTCACGCGCTCCGTCAAGCAACTCAGCGACGAAACTTCGATTATCGTTTGGACGGCGACCGTTGAAGTCAACGTTGACGACGCGGAAGTTCAAAGCTGGCTCAAGCGCGACGACAAAGAGAAGTCAACGATTATCGCTCAAACACACGAGGCGCAAAAATCTTTCGACGAAAACGAACGCACAATCGAAGACTTGCGCGAACGTTACAACCGTGCAACGTCGCAAACCGAACGCGACAAAATCCGTCAACAGATGAATCAGGCCGACCGCGACTTTTTGGCGAACCAAAAACTCGAAGAGGCTTTGAAACTTGATTACGCCAAAGATTATCACGGCGCGATTCGGCTCAATACCGAAGCCATCGAACTCAAGCCCGATTGGTCTTGGCCGTACAACAATCGCGGTGTTGCTTACTACGAACTCAGCCAATACGAGCGGGCAATTCAAGACTACACGAAGGCGATTCAACTTGAACCGAATTATGCTATGGCGTACAATAATCGCGGCGTCGCTTATCAGGATTTGCAACATTACGAGCGGGCGATTCAAGACTACGCGAAGGCGATTCAACTTGAACCGAATTATGCGGCGGCGTACAACAATCGCGGTGTCGCTTATCGTCACTTGAATCAACACGAGCAGGCGATTCAAGACTACACGAAGGCGATTCAACTTGAACCGAATGATACTGATGCGTATATTAATCGCGGCGTAGCTTATGACGACATCGGACAACACGAACGGGCAATCGCCGATGCCACGAAAGCCATTGAACTCAATCCGAATTTGGCGGAGGCGTATCTCCTTCGCGCTGCCGTTTATACGCTGACGGACAACATCAATCGGGCAATTCTCGACGCCACGAAAGCTATTGAACTCAATCCGAATTTGGCGATTGCATATCAATTTCGCGGGCTATGTTATCAACAGCTCGGCGACGAAGCCAAAGCTCAAGCCGACTTCGCACGCGCCAAACAGCTGGGCTACAGCGGCTGAAACTTCAACGGCGGGTCAAACTCCTCAACACGTTCAACACGCGGCTGAGGAGATTTTTTTTCGTCTTGAAGGTCAGGAAAATTCGTTGCGCGCTCTCGACGAACTTCATATCGCTGCGGAAAGTTTTCGACAGGTCAATCAGCCCTTGCGCGGAAATTTTTTTCATGTCGGCGAAGATGATTTCGACGCGCAGATTTTTTTCGGTGACGGACTTGACGGAAAGATTTTTCGCGGCAAGCCGAATCTGCGCGATGAGCAAAAGATTTTCGACGGGCTCGGTCACGTTGCCGAAGCGGTCAATCAATTCGTCGCGCAGGTCTTTGACTTCGACATCTTCGCGCACGACGGCAAGTCGGCGGTAAATGTCAATCTTGTCGCCCGCGTTGGCAATGTAGTTGCGGTCAATGTACGCCTCGGTCGGCAACGAAATAATCGGGTCGGGCTCGCGAAGTTTTTCCGTCGGCTTGTGTTGCAGTTTGTTTACGGCGTCTTCAAGCAGGCGGCAGTACATCTCGAAGCCGACGCCCGCAATGTGTCCGTGCTGTTCGGCACCAAGCAAGTTGCCCGCGCCGCGAATCTCAAGGTCTTTCATGGCGATTTTAAAGCCCGCGCCAAGTTGAGCGAACTCGCGCATTGCCTGCAAGCGTTTCTCGGCGGTCTCGGTCAAAATGTTTCCCGTGCGGTGAACGAAGTAAGCGAACGCCATCCGACTTGAACGTCCGACGCGTCCGCGCATTTGGTACAGTTGCGCCAAACCGAAATTGTCCGCGTCGTAAACGATAATCGTGTTGGCGTTGGCGACGTCAAGCCCGCTTTCGATAATCGTCGTCGACAGCAGGACATTGAACGCGCCTTCGTAAAAATCCATCATGACTTGCTCAAGCATGTTTTCGGACAAGCGACCGTGCGCCGTTTGAATTCGCGCTTCGGGGACAAGAGCCGTCAACCTGTCGCGCATTTGGGCGATTGATTCAATTCGGTTGTACACGAAATAAATTTGTCCGCCGCGACGAATTTCACGCCGCATTGCCTCGGCGATAATCGCGTCGTCGTCCTCGATAACGTAAGTTTGCACGGGGAACCTTTCGGCGGGCGCAGTCTCAATCAAACTCATGTCGCGGGCACCGGTCAAGCTCATGTGCAACGTTCGCGGTATCGGCGTCGCGGACAGCGTCAACACGTCGACGCCTTCGCTGAGTGCGCGAATTTTTTCTTTCTGCTTGACGCCGAAACGTTGTTCCTCGTCGATAATCAGCAAGCCCAAATCTTTGAACTGAATTCGGCTGGACAAAATCGAATGCGTGCCGATTAACACGTCGACTTGACCTGCGCGAACTTTTTGCAACGTCAACCGCTGTTCCTTCGGCGTGCGAAAACGGCAGATAACGTCAACCGTCGGCAGAAAGCCCGCAAATCTCTCCGAAAAAGTTTGGTAGTGCTGTTGAGCCAAAACCGTCGTCGGGACGAGAACCGCGCATTGCTTGCCGTTCATTGCCGCCTTGTACGCCGCACGAATCGCAATTTCGGTCTTGCCGAAGCCCACGTCGCCGCAAACGAGCCTGTCCATCGGGCGAGCGCGTTCCATGTCGCGTTTCACGTCGGCAACGGCCTTGAGCTGGTCGGCGGTCTCTTCGTAAGGAAAAGCGTCCTCGAATTCGGCTTGACTGGCGTCGTCGGGCGCGAAGGCAAAACCTGCGGATTTTTCGCGACGGGCGTACAGCTCCAAAAGTTTTTCGGCAATGTCTTCGACGGCGGTGGCGGCTTTTGACTTGGCACGTGCCCAATCGCCCGAACCGAGCCGCGAAAGTTTCGGGACAGTTCCGTCGCCCGAAATGTATTTTTGCAACAGACCGACCTGTTCGACGGGAATAAACAGCTTGTCTTCGCCGCCGTATTTGATGTGCAGAAAATCACTGCGCACGCCGTTGAACTCCAACGTTTCGACGCCGAGATATTTGCCGATGCCGTTTTCGACGTGCACGACGTAATCGCCGGGCTTAATGTCGCTGAAACTGCGAATTTTTTCGCCCGCCTCCGCGAATTTCGGTTGCCGACGACGTGCGCTTGTGCCGAAAAGATTTTTCTCCGTGAAGACGACCAATTTCGCCGCGGGAAGTGCAAAGCCGTCGGTCAAGTTGCCGCGTTCAAGATTGACGCCCGACAGATGATTTTCCGCCAAAAGTTGCGCCGTGCCGTCGAGTTTGGCTTGGCTCGCGAAGACGATAAAAATTTTCTGCCCGCGTTCGATTAAGTGCGACAGTTCGTCGAGAAAAAATTTCGTCTGCCCTTGAAAACTCGTGACGTTGGCGGCGGTGATACCGAAACTTTCCGTCGGCTCCAGCGAACGAATTTTTTTCAGCATCAGCTCAAGGTGAATCAAACTGCCTGCGCGGGAACTTTTGACGAGTTGCTCGAACGTAAAAATTTTTTTCTTGAGCGACGGATCTTCGACGGTCAGGCGGTGAATCGCCTCGAAAATTCTTGCAGGTTCGTCGAAAAGAATTGTGCCGCCTTCGCCCGCGCACGTCAAAAACGGTTCGTTCGCGGTACCGAAATTTTTTATCGGCAGGACGGTCAACGACGTGAATTTTTTTATCGAACGGCGCGTGTCGAAATCGATTGAGCGAATCGAATCAACTTCGTCGCCGAAAAATTCCACGCGGAACGGCGTCGGCTCATTAAGCGGAAAGATATCGACAAGCCCGCCGTTGACCGAAAATTTCCCGATGGCGTCAACTTCGTCCGCACGTTCGTAACCGAAATCCGACAGCCGCGTCAAGAAATCTTCCAGCGACATTTGCTGCCCGACGGTGACGCGCAGTTGAAACTTGAGCAAGTCCGCCCGCGAAAAATCTTTTTTGACTGCCGCCGCCGCCGTCGCAAGCACGATGATTTTTTCGCCGCGCAGAAGTCGTGCCAAAATCGCCAGCCGTTGCGCTTGACGCTCCATGCCGACGGTTGACGCCTGCACGTCCGCCAAGTCCAATTCGGGCAGCTCCGCGACTTCGACGTTCGGTAACAGTTCCGCCAAGTCGTCGCGCCACGCGGGAATTTTGTCGCGTTCGTTGACCAGGATTATCGTCGGGCGCGGATTGAGTTCGTAAGCCGCCGCCGTGACTAAAACTTTTTGCGTGCCCGCCACGCCGTAAATCAAAAATTCTCCGCGCCGTGCGAATTTTTTTGTCGCGTCCCGAATCAATTCGTCGCGCAGTGCTTCCGTCAAAAGTTTGTGCATGTGAAGTTCCTCATAAAGTTTTTGCCGATTATAACACGAAAAAAGCCCCGACGTTGCGTCGAGGCGTGTTGTGCCGAATTTATTTGCGCAAGATGTTGTACTTGTAAAAATAGCCGTCGACAAGCAGTTGTCGCGCCGAATCGTCGTTCTTGCGCTTGATGATGTCGAACAAATCTTCGTGCGCCTTTTTGAGTTCGCGGCCTTTGCCCAAGTTCAACATGTTGCGGATTGTGCTCATGCGCATTTCGCTTGTTAACGTGCGAACAAGTTTGGCAATTTGTCCGAGCAGCGAATTATGCGCGGCGGTCGAAATTGCTTCGTGAAATTCGTCGTCGGCTCTGAAGACTTGTTCCGCGTCGCCGCCGTCAATTTCGGTCAAAAGCTTGCCGAGCTGTTCTTTGAGCTGAAACAAATCTTCGGGTTCCGCCTTCTCCATTGCAAGTTCGACAATGCCCAAGTCAACCCACTCGCGCAGTTCTTTGAGCGAATCAATCGAGTCCGACTGGTCGAGAATGATGCCGTACAGCAACGGGTTAATCATCTTGTCGGAAAAGCCGCTTGCCACGAAAGTTCCTTCGGGTCGTCGAATGTCAAGCACGCCGAAAGAGACCAGAATTTTTATCGCCTCGCGAATCGAGTTGCGTCCGACGCCGAAACTTGCCGCAAGCTCCATTTCGGTGGGCAACTTGTCGCCGGGGCGCAGTTCTTTGTAAATCATTGCGTAAGTCAAACGGTCGATAACCTGTTGCACAACCGACGTGTTGTCAATCGGTCGCAAGAAATTTTTTTCAACAACCTCGCCGACTTGCATAAGGCAACGTCCTTTCTGCTAAGACTTTGTTTCGATTATAACGTACAAAGTTGCCTTGTCAAGCTCCAAGGCGTCAATCCGTGCGCAACGCCTTCATGGCAAGTTTGTTCTTGTACATTTGAGTATCGGCGCGTTTGAAAACTTCGTCGCAACTTTTGTCGACGCCCGCACGATAGAGACTTGAGCCGACGGCCGCCGAAACTTTTTCCCACGGTTCGAGCGCGTCGTTGAATCGTGACGTGGTGACCGTCGCATTGATTTTGCGAACGAGAGCTTTGTACCTGCCCGCGTCGTCGCCGACAAGCACCGCAACAAATTCGTCGCCG
>CAMUZU010000067.1 GCA_947165295.1 uncultured Selenomonadales bacterium
TTCGACTTCGTGCAGGACAATCAATCGTATTCGGCGCACAAAGGCACACTTCGCGGCCTGCATTATCAGACGGCACCTTTCGCGCAGACGAAGCTTGTCCGTTGCACACGCGGAAAGTTGCTTGACGTGGCGGCAGACATCCGCGAAGATTCGCCGACGTTCAAACAGTGGGTTGCCGTCGAATTGACTGCCGAAAACAAAAAACAGTTGCTGATACCTCGCGGCTTTGCTCACGGCTTTTTGACGTTGACCGACGACGTGGAAATTCAGTACAAGGCGGACAACTTTTACGCGCCCGAATGCGACGGAAATATTCGCTGGGACGACGCCGACATTGCGGTTGATTGGCCGTTCACGCCGACGATTCTTGCCGACAAAGACGCCAAAGCTCCGACGCTCCGTCAACGTGTCGAACGCGGCGAACTGAGATTTTAATCATGGAACTGACACGCGAACAACAAGAGGCCGTCGACGCACGCGGCGAAAATTTGTTAATCGCGGCGGCGGCGGGTTCCGGCAAAACCCAAACGCTCACAAAGCGCGTCATCAAGCTCATCGAAGAGGACGGCTGCAACGTCGACGAAATGTTAATCGTTACGTTCACGCGGGCGGCGGCACAGGAAATGCGCACGCGAATTCAAACGGCCTTGACACAGCGGCTTGAAGAAACTTTCGACGACGAACTTCAAACGCACCTTGCACGGCAACTGATTTTGCTGGGCGGCGCGCAGATAACGACGTTGCACTCGTTTTGCCAAAGCGTCCTGCGACGAAATTTCGCGGCAATTGACTTCGACCCGAAGTTTCGTGCAGCCGACGACCGCGAACTTGATCTGCTCAAGCGCGAAGTCATCGAAGACTTGTTCGAGGAAAATTATTCGACGGGCGGCGACGCGTTCAAAAACTTCACCGACGAATTCGGAGGCTCCGTCAAAGGCGACGACGCGATTCACGACATGATTATCGACCTGCACAAGTTTTCACTGAGCATGGCGCACCCCGACGCGTGGCTTGACGACTTGCCGAAGCCGTACGACTTGCCCGAAGGCGCCAAACTTGAAGACACGTTCTGGTTCCCGAAGATTAAAGCGCACGTCAACGCCACGCTCAAACGCATTGCCGCCGACTGCGCCGAAGCTCAACGGCTTGCCGACGAATACGGAATCACCGTGAAGATTTTCGCGACGGAGTGCCCGCAAGTTGAACGGCTCGGACGCGTCCTTGACGATTGGGACAAGTTGCGCGGACGGCTCACGTCGCTTGAATTCGGCACGTACAGAGCATCGGGCGGCGGCACGAAGTCCGAACGCGCCAAAGTCAAAGCTCTGCGCGAAGCTTACAAAGGCAGCATCAAAAATCTGCTCGACAAGATTTTCATTGCGGACGCGGCGAAGTTGACTTCCGATCTGCGCGAACTTCACGAACCGATTTGCGAACTTGTGCGCGTAACCAAGGCTTTCGCAAAAAAATTCGCCGAAGCCAAACGCGAACGCGGCATAATCGACTTCGCGGACATGGAGCACTTGACGCTTGACATTTTGGAGACTTCGCCCGCCGTCGCCGAAAATTACCGCAACAAGTTTAAGTTCATCATGGTTGACGAATACCAGGACACCAACGGCGTGCAGGAAGCCATCGTGCAAAAAATTTCTCGCGGCGACAATCTGTTTTTCGTCGGCGACGTGAAGCAATCGATTTACCGTTTCCGCCTCGTCGACTCGAAGAACTTCCGCGACAAAATGGATTCGTATCGCTGTATCAACTTGTCGAAGAATTTCCGCAGTCGGCCGCAGGTGATTGACGCGGTCAACGAAATTTTTTCGCGGCTGATGATTGGCGGCGGCACGGAAATTGTTTACGACGAAGACGCGGCTTTGAAATGCGGCGCGACTTACGAACGCGGCTCGCAGTACTTCGACGAACGCCCCGACATGTTTATCGTCGACAAAGGCAAGTCCGACGGCGACGACGACAGCAAGGACGTTGAAATTGAGATGCGCTTTATCGCGGACAAGATTCACAAGCTTATCGCGTCGAAAAAACTTGTGCGCGACGGCGACACTTACCGACCCGTACAACTGCGCGACATCGTCATTCTGCACCTGTCGCCGAAACCGCAGGCCGATAAAATTCTCGACACGTTGAAAAGATTCGGCGTGCCGGCTTACGTGCCCAACGAAGAAAATTATTTCCAAGCGGCGGAGATTCAAGTCATGCTGTCGCTGTTGACTGTGCTGGACAACGCCCGTCAAGACATCCCGCTTGCGGCGGTCATGCTCAGCCCGATCGGCAAGTTCAGCGCGGAAGAATTGGCTCAGCTGCGACTTGCCGAACGTTACGCGGATTTTTACACGGCGGTGGAGCGCGGCTCGGACAAATACAAAAACTTTTTGGCGACGCTCGACCGTTGGCGCGACGAAGCCCGTCAATTCAGCGTGCCCGAACTGTTGAGCATGCTTTATCGCGAAACGGGTTATTATGACTTCGTCGGCAAGCTTGAACGCGGCGCGACTCGTCAGGCGAACTTGCGCTTGTTAATCGACCGTGCCAAAACTTTCGAGGACACCAACGCTCGCGGGCTTTCGCGTTTCGTCGAATACATTGCGAAGTTGCGCGGGCTTGACAAAGACTTCTCGGCCGCCGTCACGCTCGGCGAAAACGAAAACGTCGTGCGCGTCGTCACCATTCACAAAAGCAAGGGACTTGAATATCCCGTGGTTATCGTCGCGGGTTGCGGCAAAGGTTTCAACAGCGACGATTACACGCGCAAGCTCGTCTTTTGCCACAGCGAACTCGGTATCGGCGCGCACAGGACGCCCGAAGGTTCCCGCTTGAAAGTCAAGACGCTCGCGACTCAAGCCGTGTCGCAGAAAATCCGCGAAGAATCAATCGCCGAAGAATTGCGCAGTTTGTACGTGGCTTTGACGCGTGCGAAAGAAAAATTGATTCTCGTCGGCACGGCGACGCAAGATCAATTCGAGAAAACTTTGTCCGTCGACAGCCCGAACATCTTCGACATCTTATCGGCGGGACAATTCTTTTGGTGGCTGTTGCCGCTGCGCGAAACGCTCGCCGAAGTCGTCAACGTGCAATTCGTCCCGCGCTGTGACGTTGACGACGTGCCCGAACGTTCAATCGACGCCGCACAAGAAGAAGTTCTTCAGACGCCCGAACAGTTCACGCCGTCGACGAAAAACATTCCCGCGAAACTTTCCGTCACCGAACTCAAACGTCGCGCCGCAGTGGAAGAGTTCCCCGAACTTGCCGCCGAACTCGTCGAGACGAACAAGCACGCTTACCGTCGACCGAACTTCCTGCAGACGAAAAAACTTTCGGGCGCGGAATTCGGCACGCTCATGCACAAAGTCATGCAGAGCCTTGACTTGAACGGCGACTTGTCCGCAAAAGGCATTGCCGCGCAGGTTGACGAACTTGCCCGCCGCGAATTAATCGAAGCCGATCACGTCAAACTTGTTCGCACGGACGAAATTGCGAAGTTCTTCAAAAGCCCGCTCGGCAAACGTTTGCTTGACGCGCAGGAAGTTTATCGCGAAATGCCGTTCAGCCGCACGTTCGACGCGAAGCAGTTCTTCAACGTCGACGAAAAAATTTTCGTGCAAGGCATAATCGACTTGCTGTTCAAGGACGCGGCGGGTCGTTGGGTTCTGCTCGATTACAAGACCGACCGCGATTCGCCCGACATTGCGTTGCGCTACCGCATGCAGATTGACTTGTACGCGGCGGCACTGGAGGCACTGCTCAAGCTCAAGGTCAGCGAAAAATATTTGTATCTGCTCGGCAACGGACGCGTCGTCAAGATGTGAACTTCGTTGCACACAAAAAGCCCCACGAATTTTCGTGAGGCTGATTTTTTTTTGCGAACGTGTGAATTATTTTTTCGACCACGTGCCCGAAGCAAAGTCCGCCGCATAAGTTTCGCCGTTGATTCGGAAGTCAACCGCCGCCGTGCTTTCGACGTTCAACTTGCCGCCGTCGACGAAGTTCAACGTCACGCCGCCCGACGAAATTTCCGCCGACGAAATTTGCGCCAACGTCAAGCCGGCAAGCTCAACCGCGTCGCCGTCGTTCGCGTTCGTGACGGTGTCGGAGCCGTTGCCGCCCGCGTAGAAGAAAACGTTTCGTCCGCTGCCGCCGACAAGCAAGTCATTGCCGCCGTCGCCGCCCCAAAGTGAATTGTTGCCCGTGCCCGCAAGAATCGTGTTGTCGCGTTCGTTGCCGGCAATGAGCACGTCGCCCGTCGAATTCGTCGCGTCGACAACCGCAATGTCACCGTCGAAGAATTTGCCGTGTTGATTGTTCAGCCAAATTTCCGCGCTTTCGTTGACGGTCAAAGTCGCATTGACGCCCGTGGCAACAAATTGATTCGCCGCGTCGTTGTAAGTCAAATTCCTGTCGACGTTGACTGTCAGGTCATTGAAGCGGAAATTCTTGCCCGCCGCGTCCTCAATCGTCAAGATGTCGTCGCCGCCGTTAATCTGCACGAACACATTGCCCGACGAATCCGAGTTGACGCTTGTAACCGTGTTTGCGAAGACGTTGACCGCGTCCGTGCCGAAGTTGAAGCTTTGGATTGTGTCGCGCCCGTCGTTCACGTCGAAGAAAAATTTCGTCTTGCCGCTTGAACCGCGCATGACGTCATCGCCCGCGTTTGTCCACAGCGACGAATTGCCCGTGCCGCCCGTCAAAGTTTCGCTGTACTCCGAACCCATGAGCGTGCTTTGACCGTCGCCCGCCGTGACTTGATTTATGCCGACGAACAGCATTTCACCGCCGCCCGTGTCGCCTGTCGGGAAGTTAAGATTAACCATAAGCGCGCCGTCGCAGCCCGTGAAATCGACGCCCGAATTGTAGCCGCAATAAAAGTCGGCAAGAGTGTCGCCCGCCGTGATAATCGCGTCGTCCTTGGCAAGGGCAACTTTCGTGACGGATTGATTGTCCGCAGTCATAAGGTTTACGAAAGGCGCGTCGTCGGCAAGATTTTGGAATACGCCTTCGGTACCGTCTTCGTTGGCGATTGTGGCGTTCGTGCCGTCGAACCAAAAGCCAATCGCGTCGGTTGCGTCAAATAAAACGCGGTCGCTTGAACGGTCGAAACCGTTTTTAAAATTCGTGACGGTGTTGTTGCCGCCGCCGCTGAGGTAAATTGTCGAGCCCGCGTCGTGAGCGTCGCGTTCAGTCGCAAGCTTGACGAAATTATTTCCCGTGCCCGCGTCGACGAAACTTCCCACGTCCGCAAGAATCGTGTCGTTGCCTGAACCGCCCGTGACCGACGAATAATTGTCCGCGACGAGAAGCAAGTTCGACGTTTCGCCCGAAGCGTTCAAAGTCATGTCATGTTCCGCGAAGCCGACAATTTGCCGCGTGCCGACTCTGTCGAAGAAGTTGACGAGCTGAGTTGTCGTGCCGAAGTCTGCAACCGCGTCGCCGATTGACAGCTTGCCGAGTTCAAAGTTAATCGAGCCGTTCTCAACAGCCGAGGCAATGTCTTTGTACGTCGTGCCGAAACCGGAGCCCGTCGACGGGTCGTAATCGTGAAGAGCCATCTTGCCGCCGAGCGCGAACAGCCACGTGTTGCCGCCAGTCAAGGAAATGTCGACGTTCTTGCCTTGACTGACAACCGTGTCGTCGCCCGCCGAGATTTTGACTTGCGCCGCAGTATTTTCGACAATCGCAAGGTCGCCGCCCGTCAACGAGATGTCAAACCTGCCGCCCGCGCTCGCTCCGACAACGGAAATATTTTCGGGCTTGAGGAAGTCGACAATTTCGTCCGTCGAAGTGTTCTTCGTGATAAGCGGGTGATTCGCGTCGTAAATGTAAGCGTCGCCGTCGAGCCCGACAATCACGTCGCCCGCCTTCGCAGTGAGTGTCGCGCCGTTGACCGTGTAATTGCCCGCCTGCGAAACTTGCAAGCTTGCGCCTTCGTCAAGCCCGACAACTTCACGGTCGCGAATCCAAATGCCGTCCGCGTCGTTCGCCAAGTTGAATTCATTTTCGTTGAGAGCCATTGACGCGCCGACTTGTTGCAACCAAATTTGGTCTTCGTCAGGGGTCGTCAAAGAACTGCCGTCCGCCACGCCGTGCAGATAAAGCCGATTGTCGAACGCGCCGAGTGACGCAAAGTTTCCGCTGAACACGCCGCCGATACCGTTAATCGAGCACATGTTTGACGTGTCGCTGAAAATCAAATTGCCTTCGATGTTCGCTATGTTCGTGACGAATTGAGTTTCGAGGTTGAATTCAAATGTGACGTTCGGGTCGCCTTGAACTGTGACGCCGATCGAGTCGCCTTCGCCTTCGCCGAAAATGAACGCGCCTTCGGTGTCGGTGTGAGCCTTCGACGCGCCGCCCGTGTCCGCAAGATTTATTCCGTCGCTCAAGTTGAACAGTTCGATGCCGTTTGAACTGTTGGATATGGCAACGTCTTTGTCGCCGAAAATTTTAATCGGGTTGCCGCCGTCGAGTGAAACCGCGTGTTCGGTGAAGTTGCCGCGAGCCGTGCCGTTCAAGCTGTCGAAGCCGCGCACGTAAGATTTATTGCTTGCCTCGAAGTCCGCCTTCACCGCGACGCCCGACGA
>CAMUZU010000068.1 GCA_947165295.1 uncultured Selenomonadales bacterium
GTCTTCATGATTTCGGGCAAGTCGCGCAACTGCGGTTTGGTAATTTGCACAAGGCGCAGACCTTTGGCGTAATATTCGTTGACCAGAGCTTTGACGCCCGAAGATTTACCCGTGCCGCGTGCGCCGACAAGTAAAACATTATTGGCGGGCTTGCCGTCGACGAAAGCCGTCGTGTTGCCCGTCAAAAGTTTTTTCTGATGCGCGTAACCAATCAAGTCGTCAAGGCGAATCGGCTCGAAATGTTTGATGCCGACAATGTTTTTCGACTCCGCGTCCCAATGAAACGCACGATAAGCCGCAATTGCTCCGTAGCCGAAACGACGGTAATGCTCGATAAACGTGTACGCAATTTCCGTCGCGCCCTTGAGGTTTTCAAGACGCCGCCGCAGTTCATTGAGTGATTCGTTTTGGATTTCGACGGTCGGCTTGTAGTCGTTGATGATTTTTATTTCGCTCGTGACTTCGCCGCGCAGAATCGGCAACAAAAGTTCAATGTCGCGTTTGAAAATTTCGCGCAGGCTTTTGCCGATTTTGCCGCCCTGCATTTCAATCGACGTGGAAATTAAATTCGGCTCGTGCGCCAACAGGTAAATCAGATACGTGCGATACAGGTTGCCGCTCAAGCCCAGGTGTTCCGCCCGTTCAACAAGCCGCGCCGCAGTTTGAAAGTCGTCCGCCGTGCCGTTGAAGATGTCTTCGTCAAGCAGGTTTCGGCAAACAATCAGTTCTTGCAAGTTCATGTAAAAATTCCTTTCGTCAATGTGAAGCTGTCCAAAATTTCGCCGTCGACTGTGCGGGCAAGCAGATTAATTTCGTTCGCGTCGATGTCAAGCACGATGAAACTTTCGGGCTCGCCGCGCAGGTCGGGAAAACTCACGTCGTCAACGTCCGACTGCGGCTCAACATATTTCTGGTCGCCCGCCCGCCCGCAAAGAATGTACGTCGTGCCGTGCGTCGACTTTTTGCGTGCGAAAATTTTGCCGCGGTTTCGGTACGTGTGCAGGTGACCCGTGAAGACCAAATCGATGTCCAGCTCGTCGAAAAGCTCCGTGAACTCGTCGGCAATGTCGCTGAACGTGTCGCGGGCATAATCGTAAATGTCCTTGTGCATGAGGACGATTTTCCACGGGCGCACAACGTCGGCGGCGTCGCGTCGAAGAAAATATTTCTGCGCGTCACGAAGTTTCGGCTTGAACTTGTCCAGCTCGGCAAATTGCGTGTTCAAAACAAAAAAATGCGCCGCGCCGTAATCGAACGAATAAAAATACCCGTCGAAGTCCTTCGCGTCATTCGGCGGCAAAATGAATTGATTGAGATAACCTTCGGGCAACGCGTTAAACCAATCGACGCCGTAACATTCGTGGTTGCCCATGACCGGCGCGAAAGTCCGACCCGCAAGAATTTTCGTCGCCGCAAGGTGCCACGCCCGCCACTGATAATCCGCCTGCCCGTTGTCGACCAAGTCGCCGCAAACCGTCACAAGCTCCGCGTCGGGGAAGTCTTCGCAAGCCGCGTCCGCCGTGCGTTGCCAAACTTCGTAATGCTCACACTGCGAATCCGCGAAAATTATCATGCGAAACTTTCCGTCGCCCGACGTGCGCAAATCCTGCCACGAAGTTGCCCGCGTGTCCGCCGTGATTCGGAATTCGTAAAGACTTTCGGGCTTGAGATTTTCCGGCGCGCAGAAATAAATTTGTTCGCGTTGAGTGACCTCGGCGAAATGCGCGGCTTCGTCGCCGACAAGCTTGTATTCGACGCGGAAACTTTCTTGCGCGTCCGACTGCCACATCAACATTCGCGACGTGCGACTGTCACGCGTGACGACCTGTCGCAAAAATTTCACCGAAGTCAACGGATCGCAACCGTCCTGCGGCGTGTGAAGTTCGTCAAGCCGCGACGCTTCGGCAAGCTTCGGGAAAAAATTTCCCAAGCCCAACGCAAGCAAAAGTTTCACGAACAGCCGCCGACTCATTTCAAACCTTCGGCAAGTCGCGTGAAGAATTTTTCGGGCAGACGACAAATTTTCCCGTCGTGCGTGAAAACGTTCGTCGAGGTGCCTTCCGCCAAAATTTTTTCGTCGCCGCGAAGACGTATCTCGTAACGAAAATGCATCTTCGCACGCGTCAGTTCAAGCGCAATCGTCCGCAGCTCAAGTTCGTCGTCGAAGTGTGCGGGCGCGTGAAACTTTGCGTCGACTTCGATTATCGGGAACAAAATTCCGTCGGACATCATTTCGTTCAAGGACAGCCCCAACGCACGCAAAAATTCAACGCGTCCCGTCTCGAACATGCGGATATAATTCGCGTGGTGCACGACGCCCATAACGTCCGTGTCGAAAAACTTCACGCGCTCAATCGTTGTCACAGTCATTCAAACTCCTCCGTTTCGGCGAAACTATATCACATTGCCGCGAACTGTGCTATAATTGCGGGCGAAATTTTTGGAGGCGATGAATTTGCTGTACCTGTGCGCGACGCCAATCGGCAACCTTGAAGACATGACGTTTCGTGCCGTGCGAATCCTGCGCGAAGTCAACTTAATTGCCGCCGAAGACACGCGCCGCACGCGAAAACTTTTGACGCACTTCGACATTCACACGCCGCTGATTCGCTTCGACGAAAACTGCAAGTCAACCGTCGCCGAAAAAATTCTTGCGCGACTTCAAGCGGGCGAAGATGTTGCAGTTGTCAGCGACGCGGGCTTACCTGCGATAAGCGACCCCGGCGCGGATTTGGTAAAACTTGCCGTCGACGCGGGCATAACGGTTTCGCCTGTGCCGGGAGCCAACGCCGCATTGAGCGCGCTAATCTGTTCGGGCTTGGACACGACGAAATTTTTGTTCGCGGGCTTTGCACCGAAGACGCAAAAGAATCGCCGCGAGTTTTTGCAGAAACTTGCCGCCGTTGACGCGACGATAATTTTTTACGAGGCACCGCACCGACTGAAAACTTTCTTGACGGAACTGCTTGAAGTCTTCGGCAATCGACACGCGACGCTTGCCCGCGAACTCACCAAAGTTCACGAAGAATTTCTGCGCGGGACACTCGACGAATTAATTGCAACGCTTGACGAGCCGCGAGGTGAATTCGTCGTTGTCGTCGAAGGTCAAACGTCGCAAGCCGTCAGCCCGCCCGTCAATGAAACCGTCGCGCAGGTCGTGCAAAAGTTCATTGACGCGGGTCACGACAAAAAATCTGCCATGCGCGAGGCGGCAAAAATTTTCAACGTCAGCCGCCGCGAAATTTATAACTCACTGCTTGAGGAGGACACATGAAAACTTTTTACATCACCACGCCGATTTATTATCCTAGCGCAAAATTGCACATCGGCCACGCTTACTGCACGACAATCGCCGACGCAATCGCCCGCTACAAACGCCTTGACGGTTACGAAGTTTTTTTCTTGACGGGCAGCGACGAACACGGTCAAAAAATTCAACGCACCGCGCAGGCTCAGGGCAAGACGCCGCTTGAATATGTTGACCCGATTGTTGACGGATTCAAAGACTTGTGGCGCAAGTTTCACATCTCAAACGACGATTTTATCCGCACGAGTGAGCCGCGTCACGAAAAAGTTGTGCAGGAAATCTTCCGCCGAATTCAGGCGAACGGCGACATTTACAAAGGCGAATACACGGGACTTTATTGCACGCCGTGCGAATCGTATTGGACGGAACTGCAGCTTGACGAAAACGGTTGTTGCCCCGACTGTCACCGCCCGGTTGAAAAAGTTTCGGAGGAAGCTTACTTCTTCCGCCTGTCGAAGTACGCCGACAAACTTCTGAAGCACATCGACGAACATCCCGAATTTATCGTGCCCACGTCGCGCCGCAACGAAATGATTAATTTCATCAAGCAGGGGCTCGAAGACCTGTGCATTTCGCGCACGTCGTTTGACTGGGGCATTCCCGTGCCCGACGACCCGCGCCACGTCATTTACGTTTGGTTCGACGCGGTTATCAATTATATTACGCCGCTGATTCACAAGCCCGACATGCAACGCTTTTGGCCGGCGGACATTCACCTTGTCGGCAAAGAAATCGTGCGCTTCCACTCAATCATTTGGCCTGCAATGCTCATGGCGGCGGGTATGGAACTGCCGAAGCAAATTTACGGGCACGGCTGGCTTGTCACCGACGGCGACAAAATGTCCAAGTCAAAAGGCAACGTCGTCGACCCCGTGTTACTCGTCGAAGAGTTCGGCGCGGACGCAATTCGTTATTTTTTACTGCGCGAAATAACTTTGGGACTCGACGGCAACTTCAGCCGCGACGCCTTGATTCAACGAATCAACGCCGACCTTGCAAACGACCTGGGCAATTTGTTGCACCGCACGTTGAACATGCTGGGCAAGTTCCAAAAGCGAATTTTGCTTGCGGCGGACGACTTGACTGACCTTGACAAAAGTTTTCGCGCAGAAGCTCTTTCGACTACAGCTGAATATCGGCGGCTCATGGATAACGTTCAGCTGTCCGACGCCGTCAAAGTTGTGTGGAAATTTATCGGGCGGGCGAACAAGTACATTGATGAAACAATGCCGTGGAAGCTCGCCAAAGACGAAACGCAGCGTCAAGTTTTGGCGAACGTGCTGTACAACTTGACCGAAGCGTTGCGAATCGTCGCGATTTTAATTTCGCCGTTCATGCCCGTCACTGCGCAGAAAATTTTCGACCAGCTCAACGTTGCGGCGGAATTCAAACTTTCCGACGCGGAGACATTCGGTCTGCTTGAAGCGAACCACGAAGTCGGCAAGCCCGAACAACTTTTCCCGCGCATCGAAGTCGAAAAGTAATCGCCGCGCAACAAAACCGGCCGTCACGTAACCGAAATGAGGCCGTCATGGATGACGGCCGCGCCCGCGGTTGAAACAGGATGTTTCACCTGCGGGCTGTTTTCTTTTGCTTACTTTTCTTTTGCGCCAAAAGAAAAGTAACACAACACACGCAACCGTCAATCAAAACGTCGAAATTTACCCCTTGACATTTTGTTGAATCGGGATTATCATACCGCTTGTGATTCGGCGGAAGCCCGTCGAGTGAAAACGAATTTCCAACATTGGGAGGCAGATATTTATGATAAAGCCACTTGGAGACAGAGTTGTCGTTGAAGTTGCCGAGGTCGAACTCAAGACCAAAAGCGGCATCATCATGCCCGAAACGTCCAAAGAGAAGCCGCAAAAAGGCAAAGTCGTCGCGGTCGGCACGGGCAAACTCCTCGACAACGGCCAGCGTGCGGCTATGGAAGTCAAAGCAGGCGACGAAGTCATCTTCAACAAATACGCGGGCAGCGAAGTCAAAGTGGACGACAAAGACTATCTCGTGATTCGCGAGAGTGACATTTTGGCAATTCTTTAATCCAAGATTGCAAGCGAAGTTTTCGGAGGTAATTCATTTATGGCAAAAGAAATTTTGTTCGACGAAGAAGCCCGTCGCGCACTCAGCCGCGGCGTTGACGCATTGGCAAACGCAGTTAAAGTGACTCTCGGCCCCAAAGGCCGCAACGTTGTCCTTGAGAAAAAATTCGGCGCTCCCACAATCACCAATGACGGCGTGACAATCGCCCGCGACATCGAACTTGAAGACCACTTCGAGAACATGGGCGCACAGCTCGTCAAAGAAGTTGCGACGAAAACCAACGACGTTGCAGGCGACGGCACCACGACCGCGACGCTCCTTGCACAGGCGATTGTTCGCGAAGGTTTAAAAAACGTCGTGGCGGGCGCAAACCCCATGATCATCAAAAAAGGCATCGAACTTGCCGTTGCCAAACTCGTCGACGAAATTAAAAACAACGCCAAGAAAGTCGCCGGCAAAGAAGCTATCGCGCAGGTTGCGTCAATCTCGTCGGGCGACAGCGAAATCGGTCAACTTATCGCCGACGCAATGGAGAAAGTCGGCAACGACGGCGTCATCACCGTTGAAGAGTCCAAAACCATGACGACCAACTTGAAGGTTGTCGAAGGCATGCAATTCGACCGCGGCTACATTTCGCCGTACATGGTCACCGACGCCGACAAAATGGAAGCCGTCATGGACGACCCGTACATCCTCATCACCGACAGAAAAATTTCGTCGATTCAGGACATCCTTCCGATTCTTGAGCAAGTTGTCAAACAGGGCAAATCGCTCGTTATCATTGCCGAAGACGTAGACGGCGAAGCTCTCGCGACAATCGTCGTCAACAAACTGCGTGGCACGTTTAAAGCTCTCGCGGTCAAAGCTCCCGGTTTCGGCGACCGTCGCAAGGCAATGCTTGAAGATATCGCGATTTTGACGGGCGGCACGGTTATCAGCGAAGAACTCGGACGTAAACTTGACAGCGTCACTTTCGCCGACCTCGGTCATGCGCGTCAAATTCGTGCGACCAAGGAAGAAACCACAATCGTCGAAGGCAGCGGCGACAAGAACGAAATCAGCGCACGCGTCGCGCAGATTCGCAAACTTATCGAGACCACGACCAGCGACTTCGACAAAGAGAAACTCCAGGAACGTCTTGCCAAACTCGCGGGCGGCGTTGCCGTTATCGAAATCGGCGCGGCTACCGAAGTCGAAATGAAAGAAAAGAAACTCCGCA
>CAMUZU010000069.1 GCA_947165295.1 uncultured Selenomonadales bacterium
GGATTGGCGCGAACGTGACGATTTTGCCCGGCGTGACGATTGGCAACAACGTCGTCATTGCTCTCGGTTCAACCGTCACCAAAGACGTGCCCGATAATTCGTTAATCGGCGGTTCGCCCGCGAAGTTGCTTAAGACTTTGGACGACAACACGCAGGCTTGAGCGTTGAAACATATCGCGTGAGCGGCACTGCTTGAAAACGTGCGCATGTACGAATTCGCGGCGACGTTCGGCGTATTTTTTTTGCGACAACCGATTGACCGCTTCGCTCGCGAAGGTTCTTAAGACTTTGGACGACGACACGCAGGTTTGAGCGTTGAAACATATCGCGTGAGCGGCACTGCTTGAAAACGTGCGCATGTACGAATTCGCGGCGACGTTCGGCGTATTTTTTTTGCGACAACCGATTGACCGCTTCACCCGTCGCTTGACGGTCTGCGGCAAATTTAATAGAATCGGCGACGTGAAAGGAGCGAGGCGAATGAGACGAAAGACGGCGTGGGTCGACACGATACGGGTGTTGGCGTCGTTCATCGTGATTTTCGCGCATTTTTTTATGTGCGAGTCGTTTACACATCAAGCACGAATGGGCGTGCGGCTTTACGAATTTGCGGCGGTATGCATCCCGCTTTTTTTTGCGATAAGCGGTTACCTGATACACCCGTCGTTGGAGCGCACGCCGAGCTTGACGGAGTTCTACAAGAAAAAAATCGTGCGGCTGACGGTTCCGTTCACGGTGTGCTATTTGGTCATGTCGGTGGGCATGACGTTGCTAAGCTTGCTCAACGAACACTTCATGGAAAAAGTTCCGCTGTATCACGCCGCCTTCGGGGCAAGATATTTCATGGTGCTACTTGGCATGTTCCCCGTGGATTTAAACTTGATGAAATTTTTGGGCTGGGAGCCTGACTGGTTCACGGGCGAATGGTTCATGGGCGTGATACTTCTGTTGTTTTTGGCTGCGCCGATTTTGGACAAAGGTGCCGTGCGTGCCCCGATATTGACAATGGCGGCGGCAATGGCGTTGTCGTTCGCGGCCTTTTACGGCACGGAGCAATTGGTTGCCGAAGGTAAAATCTACTCGAACATCACGCTGTTTGTCGTGCGAATCCCGGAATTTTTGTTCGGCATGATACTTTGCATACACCGCGAAAAACTCTTGCGCATAAGGCGATACCTTGTCGGCGGCACGGTTGTTTACTTGACGGCTTTAATCGGGCTGTTCGTGGCGACATATCCGTTCGGCTCCGAATTGGGCGCAACGCTTTTCGAGCTGGGACCGAGTTCGTTTGTGAAAACTTTGCCGGTGGTGTACCTGCTGTTCACGTTGGCGGAGTGGCTCAACGAACACGCCGGCGCGTGGCTTGATTGGTTCAACGGCTTCAGCGGCGTGTCGTACATGGCAATGCTGTCACAGCACATGGTGATATACGCGTTCGAGTCGTCGATAAACTTCGGGGAGTTGCACTCCTTCGGGCGGGTGTACATCCTGCTTTTGATAACGTTGGTAATCGTGTTCATAAGCCGACGCATGCAGGCAATGTCCGACCCGATAGAAAAGTGGTTCTTGCGGAGGCGCGACTCGAATTGAGCACGAAGAAAATCGCCTGGCTTGACACCTTGCGCGTGCTGGCGTCGCTGTCAATAATTTTCGTGCATTACTTCATGTGCCCGGGTTTTCAGGAGTTGACAAGACTTCAAAGTTGCATTGCCGACGTTTCGCGCTTCGGCGTGGCGTTGTTCTTCGCGCTCAGCGGTTGGTTGATACCTGCTTCGCTTGAACGGGCTTCGAGCGCGTGGAGTTTTTGCAAGCGAAAACTGTTGCGCGTCGTCATACCTTTCACGGTGAGCTGGTGGGCACTGGGCACGTTCTTTGTCTTGTTGGGCTTGTTGGATCCGCCGATTGGAAACCTGTCGCCGATAACCTACTTGCTTTACGCCGAAAAAAGCCGATACGCCGAATTGCTGGCGGGCATGTTCCCGTTGGACATAAGCGTCATGCTTTTTTTCGACGTGAAATTTTCTTGGTTCGTCGGCGAATGGTTCATGGGCACGATTCTTTGGCTGTACATTTTCAGCCCGCTGTTGAACAAGTGTGCTGCCAAAGCGCCCGTATTGTCGCTGGCGGCTTCGGTTGTATTGTCTTTTGCGGTTTATTGCGCCGTCGAATTGTTCGTGCCCGCCGTCGAGTCTTGGATGCTCTTTCCCGTGCAGTTGCCGTCGTTTATGTTGGGCATTGTGATGTTCCGCTGCCGTGAAAAACTTTTGCTTTGGCGGCGTCGGCTGACAACGGCTTCATGCGTCGTTTTGGCGGCGGCTTTGGTCAACTTCGCCTTGAATTATCCGCCCGAAGGAAAGATGTTTCTGCCGCTTGACCCGACGTGCTTCATGTTGCTGTTTCCGGCGGTGTACTTGACTTTCGTGGCGGCGGAGAAACTTAACGAACACAGCGGCGCGCTTTTGAATTGGTTCAACGGCTTCAACGACGTGTCGTACATGTGCATGCTTTTGCAACACCAGATAATCTTTTTGTTCGCAATGAATATCGAGTTCGGGCGGTTGCACTCGTTCGGGCGGCTGTTTGTCTTCTTCCTGATAACGCTGACGACGGTGTTGTTGAGCGCGCAGTTCAAAAAATTTTCCGACGCGGTCGAACGCAGATTGAGAGGCTGAGTTATGCAACGAATTCAATGGATCGATTTCGCCAAAGGCGCGGCGTTGGTCTTTGTGATAATCTCGCACGCTTCGGCGACGCAACTGAACGCTTACTTGAGCTTCGGGTCGGTTCCCGCGTTCTTCGTGATTTCGGGCTTCCTGCTGAACTTGTCGAAGTGGGGGCAAGTCGGACAGTTCGTGCCGTTTGTCGTCAAGCTGGTCAAGCGGTTGATTGTGCCGTTTTATCTGGCGGAGTTGCTTTGGTATCCGCTGTGGCTGTTGCGCAACGCACTGCCGGGGCAGATGTATCCCGTGCTAAATCCGCTGTTGCCCGCGCAGGAGGCCTTGAAAGGCATCTTGCTTGGCAACGGCGCGTTGTTGCCGCTGTCGCCGCTGTGGTTCCTGCCGAGTTTGTTTTTGGCGGAAATAATTTTTCTTGCACTTTGGCGTTTGTTGCGTCGACGTGAATTGCCGTTCGTCGCGGCGATAATTTTGTGTTCGTACCTGGGACTTGAACTTGGCAAAGTCGGACAGCTCCCGTTGAATCTTGACATTGCTTTGACGGCGCAAATTTTATTGCTTGCGGGCAACCTGATAAATCGTTTCGCCGTTGCCGAACGATTGAACGTCTTCGTGTGCGCGGCACTTGTCGGCGTGGTGTGGCTTGCGATTAATTACAGCGGGTCAATCGATATGAACATGCGCGGCTACGGCAGTCGCCCCGTGCTGTTTTACGCGGCTTGCGTTGCCGAAACTCTCCTGCTTGTCAAGCTGTCAATCGTGGCAACCGAATTCGGCGGCGCGTTCGCGGACGTGATGAAGTATTGCGGCAAGCAAACGATGATTGTCTTGACGGCGCACGTTTTGGTTATCGACTGCATCTACGAATTGTTGCGTGCGGCGACGGGCTTGGAATACGGGCAAATGATGACAAGCCCGACAATCTTCGTGCCGACGTTGATTGCCGCGACGTTTGTTCCGCTGTTCGTGGCAAAGCAATTCGGTCAAAAGCCGCTGATAAAATATTTCTGCGTCTGAACGTGCGGCTCAACACTTCGCGACACGGGCGACGGTCACGTCAAAAAATTTTTCCGCCGCCGTCGAACGTCGGCTAATGAAACGCAAATGAAATGTGTTATAATTCCCGCGAACATTTCAATCAAAGGAGCGATTTTATGGACTTGAAGATTGGCGACGAACTCAACGGCTTTCGTGTGCAAAAAATTTCCGACGTGGCGGAAGTCAACGCGAAGACTTACGAATTCGAGCACGTCAAAACCGGCGCGAAACTTCTTTACCTTGCCGCCGACGACGACAACAAAGTTTTTTACATCGGCTTCCGCACACCGCCGAAAGATTCGACCGGCGTGGCGCACATCGTCGAACACAGCGTGCTTTGCGGTTCGCGCAAGTACCCGCTCAAGGAGCCGTTCGTCGAGCTGGCGAAAGGTTCGCTCAACACGTTCTTGAACGCAATGACTTACCCCGACAAGACGGTTTATCCCGTGGCAAGCCGCAACGCCAAAGACTTCCGCAACCTGCAGGACGTTTATCTTGACGCGGTGTTTTATCCCAATATGTTGACCGTGCCCGAAATTCTCATGCAGGAAGGCTGGCACTTTGAACTTGACGCGGACGACAAATTGACTTACAGCGGCGTCGTTTACAACGAAATGAAAGGCGCGCTCTCGTCGCCCGACGACATCTTGGGCAGCAAACTTCAACACGAAACTTTTCCGCAGAACTGTTACGCCTTTGAATCGGGCGGTGACCCCGAAGTCATCCCGAATTTGACGCAGGAAGATTTCGCCGCGTTCCATCAAAAATTTTATCACCCGTCGAACAGCTTCATCTACCTTTATGGCGACGTGGATATTGCCGAACAGCTCGCTTACCTCGACCGCGAATATCTTTGCAAGTTCGACAAGCTCGACGTTGATTCGGAAATTGCGCTTCAACCGACGTTCGCCGAAATGAAACGCGTCGACGACGTTTATCCGATTGGCGACGAAGAGTCCGCCGACGCGAAAACTTTCCTTGCGCTGAACATCATGCTCGGCGACTCGTTTGACGTGCGCACGACCGGCGCGTTGGGAATTTTGAATCACGCGCTGTTCACCAGTCCCGCCGCGCCCGTTCGCAAAGCGTTGATTGATTCGGGCTTGGGCAAGGACGTCGACGCGGCAATTGAAGGCGACCTGCGTCAACCGACCTTGACGATAGCTCTGACCGGCTCGGAGAAAGACCGCGTCGAAAAATTTTATTCGCTCGTCATGTCGGAATTGCAAAAGCTCGTCGACGGCGGCATCGACAAAACTTTGTTGCGCGCCTCGTTGAACGTCATGGAATTCCGCCTGCGCGAAGCTGATTTCGGTTTCGCGCCCAAAGGTTTGATTTACGGTTTGGCAATGTTGAAGACGTGGCTTTACGGCGGCGACCCGACCCGTCAACTGCGCTACGAAGACGACCTTTCGGCTTACAAACGCGGGCTTGACGAAAATTATTTCGAGGGGCTCATCAAGAAATATTTGATTGACAACACGCACAAAGTTTTGTTGACGCTGTCGCCCGACAAAAACTTTTCCAAACGCCGCGACGAAGCTCAAGCCGCGAAGTTGGCCGAAGTCAAAGCAAAAATGTCGCCCGCGCAAATTCAAAACGTCGTCGACACGGCGGCGAAACTCAAAGCCCGTCAACAGTCACCCGAAACGCCCGAAGCTTTGGCGACGATTCCGATTTTGCAACGCGCCGACCTTCGCAAGGACGCAGAAATATTCCCGCTCAACTTCCGCGACATCGACGGCACGCGAATTCTGTTAAGCCCGCTTGACACGCACGGGATTGTTTACCTGACGTTCTTCTTCGACGCAGAAAAAGTTCCGCAGGACAAAATGTTTCACGCGCTACTGTTGACCGACCTTCTGGGCAACGTCGACACGAAGCGACACACGTATTCGGAGCTGGCGATTTTGAACAACTTGACGCTCGGCGGATTCGCGGTGAACCTGCGCGCCGACATGGAAGCCGGCAAACCGAATTCGTTTGCGCCGCGCATGAGAGTTTCAGCCAAGACGCTCGAATCAAAGCTTGCCGAAACCGTCGACTTCCTCGGCGAAATTTTCAACGAAACCGTCTTCACGAACAAGAAACGTCTGCGCGAACTCGTCGAACAAGAACAGCTCAACTTTGAACTTAACCTGCAGGGCATGGCGATATCGATTGTTTCTGCGACGCTTGCATCGTATCGAAGCAAAGTCGGCGCGTACAATGCCGCCGCTTATCTGCCGTACAACAAGTTCCTGAAAGACTTGCTGGCGAATTTCGACGAACGCTTTGACGAACTTGTCGACGACTTGCGCGACGTTTACGAACGGCTCGTTAATCGCAACGGAATTATCGTCAGCGTGACCGCGTCTGAAGCTTTGTACAAAAAATTCGTGCCGCACCTGAGCCGTCTGCTCAAAAGCATGACCGTCGAAGAATTCAAGCGCGAACATTACTCGTTCCCGTGCAAGCCGCTCAACGAAGGCATTTACAGTCAAAGCCGCGTGCAATACGTCGGCAAGGGCGCAAACTTCATCGACCTCGGACACGAATACACGGGCTATTTAAGCGTGCTTGAAACGATTTTGCGCTACGAATATCTTTGGACGAAAATTCGCGTACAGGGCGGAGCTTACGGCGCGTTCGCAAACTTCGACCGCAGCGGCAGTTTGTTCTTCGGCTCGTACCGTGACCCGCGCTTGACCGAAACAATTTCGACGTTTGACGCGACCGCCGACTTCCTGAAGACTTTCGACGTGAGCGATCGCGAAATGGACAAGTACATTATCGGCACGCTGAGCAAGATTGACCGCCCGTTGACGCCGTCGATTAAAGGCA
>CAMUZU010000070.1 GCA_947165295.1 uncultured Selenomonadales bacterium
TATTCGCCGACAACCTCGATAAAGCCGAAAGTGTCTTCGACTTCGCCGACGTGCAGACCTTCGATAAAGTCGTACATTTTCTGCGCAAACGGACCGATTTTGCCGTCTCCGATAACGTAATCGTGCTCCTTGTAGCGCAGGACGCCGACGGGCGAAATGACCGCCGCCGTGCCGCTGCCGAAAACTTCTTCGAGCCGACCGTCTTCGTGCGCGGCAATAATTTCGTCGATTGAAATTCTGCGTTCGACGACAGGCACATTCCACGACTTGGCGACTTGATTGACCGTGCGACGCGTAATGCCGTCAAGAATCGACGTTTGAATCTGCGGATTTGGCGAAACGACTTCGCCGTTGATTTTGAACAAAATGTTCATTGAGCCGACTTCTTCGATGTATTTGCGTTCGACACCGTCAAGCCAAAGCACCTGATCGAAGCCGATTTCGTGTGCGACAAGTCCCGCGTGAAGACTCGCCGCGTAATTGGCGGGAGTTTTCGCCGCACCGAGTCCGCCGCGAACCGCACGAACGTATTTGTCCTCGACGAGAATTTTCACGGGCGCGAAGCCGTGCGCGTAATATGCGGCAACGGGCGACATGATAATCATGAACTTGTACTTCTTGCTGACGCTGACGCCGAGAACTTCATCGGTCGCGAAAACAAACGGGCGAATGTACAGGCTCTGACCTTTGTCGTGCGGAATCCAGTCTTTGTCCATGTCGACGAGTTTCAACAAACCTTCGTGCGCCACGTCGAACGGAATTTCGGGGATGTCCAAAATCTTCGCGGAACGGTTGAGGCGTTGCAGATGATCTTTTGCGCGAAAGACGACGGCTTTGTTGCCTTGACGGTAAGCTTTGAGTCCCTCGAAAATCGCCTGCCCGTAATGAAGTGTCGCGTTGGCGGGGTCAAGCAAAATTTTTTCGTGCGGAACGATTCGGGCATCGTGCCAACCCTGCGCGGCGTCGTAGTCCATGACGAACATGTAATCGGTAAAATGCGTTCCGAAGCCGATTTTTGAAACGTCGGGCTTGGTCTTGAGGTTTTTGGTTTCGACGATTTTGATGTCTGCCATAAAAGTCATCTCCTTTGAATGTCGCAAAACATTTTAGTTTCGACGTTTGAACGTGTCAAGATTTTTTGCCGCGCAACAAAAAAACGGCCGTCACGGATGACGGCCGCTCGCTTGCGCACGATACAGGATGTATCGTAGCAAGCCGGTTTTCTTTGGTTACTTTCTTTGTCCGCACAAAGAAAGTAACATGAGATCACCATTGATTGAGTTTCATGAGGTTGCCGCGAACAATCGTTGCGACAACGCGTCCTTTGAATTCGCGTCCGACAAACGGCGAGTGACTGCCTTTCGTGTAAAAATTTTTCGCGTCGACAGTCCAGGCAAGTTCGGGGTCGATAATCGTGATGTCGGCGGGCGCGTCAATCGACAAAGTCCCCGCGTCCAAACCGAAAATCTGCGCGGGATTGCAAGTCATCTTGCCGATTAACGTCTTCAAGTCAATTTTGCCCGTGTGATAAAGTTCGGTGAACAAAACGCCGACGCTCGTTTCAAGTCCCGGAAAACCCGACGGCGCGTAAATGTATTCGCGGTCTTTTTCTTCGGGCGCGTGCGGCGAATGGTCGGTGACAATCATGTCAATCGTCCCGTCAAGCAAGCCCGTCAAGCAAGCGTCACAGTCTTTCTGCGTGCGGAGCGGCGGATTAATTTTCGTCGACGCGTCGGCAGGGTCAACAAGTTCGTCGGTCATTGTCAAATGTTGAGGCGTGACTTCGGCGGTGACTTTGACTCCGCGTTTCTTCGCGTCGCGGACAATGTCGACGGCGCGGGCTGAACTGATGTGCGCAATGTGAACGCGTCCGCCGGTGTATTCGGCAAGCAAAACGTCGCGGGCAACGGCAATGTCTTCCGCGACGGTCGGGCGGCCTTTCAAGCCGAGCAGAGCACTGCGTTTGCCTTCGTTCATGACGCCTTCTTTAACGAGCGAAGTTTCTTCTTCGTGGCAGATAATGACTTTGCCAGTGTCGTGCAAGTAATCAAGCGCGTTCAAAAAAATTTTCGCGTTGTCGTCGAAGTGTCCGTCGTCGCTGAAGGCAACCGCGCCCGCCGCAATCATATCGCGCATTTCGGCAAGTTCCTGACCGTGTTGGCCTTTGGTGACCGCGCCGATAATTTTTATGTTGACGATGCCGACGTCTTCGGCACGCTTGACCATTGAGCGAACGAGAGCCGCGTTGTCGACGGTCGGGGACGTGTTCGGCATTGTGGCAACGGTCGTGTATCCGCCCGCGACGGCAGCTTTCGAGCCGCTCACAAAATCTTCTTTGGCCTCTTGACCGGGTTCGCGCAGGTGGACATGCATATCAATCAAGCCGGGCGTGACAATCTTGCCCGCCGCGTTGTATTCGTAATGCGCCTCGAAATTTATATCGGGCTTGACGGCGGCGATTTTCCCGTCGACAACCAAAACGTCCGCGATGGCGTCGAAATTGTTTGCGGGGTCAATGACGCGTCCGCCGCGAATCAAAAGCGAATCCGAAAGCGTCGCCTCACGCTTGCGAATCTGCCAGAGTTGATTTTTCATTGTGCGCCTCCGTTCAATTCGTCGACAAGTTCCGCCAAATATTTTTGAGCCGCCGTGAGATTTTCGTCCGCGTCGTCGCCGTCAAATTTCGCCAAAGAAATGCGGTCTTCTTGGTCGCAGAGCATGACATTTACCTTGAATACACCCGTGGACACAAGGTCGCCGTGTTCGTCAATTTCGGCGTCTTCGTAAATATAAACGGCCTGCACATGTTCGGCGTTGACAATCGACTTGCCGCCTTTGCCGAGGATAAATTTTTTCATTACATGCCTCCGTTCAATTCGGCGAACAATTTCTTCAGGTAAGTTTTGGCGGCGGCGAAGTTTGCATCCTTCGAGCCGGTGTCGAATGTGGCAAGCGTGACAGTTTCGTCGCGGAAGTGGCTTTCGGGGTCATTGGCGTCGTTGCGGATTGTGGCTTCGACGTGAACGAGTTTGTGATCGGTGTCGTAGTAACCTTCTTCGACGTAAACCGTGCGCAAAAGTTCGCTGTTGACAATAATCGTGCCGTCTTGGCTGATGATGAATTTCATGATGTGCCTCCGTTCAGTTCGTTGACAAATTCGGCAATGTAAATTTAAATCGTCGCGCCCGTCGAATCAAAAAGTTCAGCGGCAACGTCGGGCGTGTCGGCAAGCGTCGCAGTCAATGTGAATTAAGTCGCCGTGATTGAAGACGTTCACTGCGCGCCGTCGTTGAGTTCGTTGACGAGTTCCGCCAAATATTTTTGAGCCGCCGTGAGATTTTCGCCCGCGTCACCGATTTTGAATTCTTTGAGCTTGACGCCTTCGACTTCGCCGAGTTCGTTGACGGGCGAATTGTCCAGTTCGGCGACAACCCAGGCGACGGAAGAAACTTTGCCGTCCGCCTGCATTTGATAATCGTCGAGGATGATGGAAAATTTTCTGACCGCCGTGCAGTTAATCGCTTCGGTTGCGTCGTGGTTAAAGATGAACTTCATGCCGCGCCTCCCAACGTCAAGTTAAGCAGAGCCATACGAATCGCCACGCCGTTTTGAACTTGGTCGTGTATCGCGGAACGTTCGCAGTAAGTTGCTTCCGACGAAATTTCGAGTCCCTTGTTCTGCGGACCGGGGTGCAGAATCAACGCGTCGTCTTTGACAAGGCGCAAACGATCTTCGTTGATGCCGAAGACCCGCGCATATTCACGCGTCGACGGAAAAAGTCCCGCCTGCTGACGTTCGAGCTGAATTCGCAGGACGTTGACGACATCGGCATTTTTCAACGCGTCGTCAAGTGATTCGTGAATCGTCACGCCGTCAAAGTCGAAGAATCGCGGCAACATCGTCTTGAAGCCCGCGAAGTGAACTTCCATGCCCATGCGCGTCATTGCGTACACGTCCGAACGGGCAACGCGGCTGTGCAAAATGTCGCCGACAATGACGACTTTCAAGCCCGCGAGCCGACCTTTCGCCTGCTCAATGGTGAACAAGTCCAAAAGTGCCTGCGACGGGTGAGCGTGTGCGCCGTCGCCCGCGTTGATGATTATTGGTTTGACGACCCGCGTTGCGAAGTCCGCCGCGCCTTCGGATTTGTGCCGCATGACAATCGCGTCGGTGCCCATTGCTTCAATCGTGCGCAACGTATCGCGAAGACTTTCGCCCTTGACGATTGAACTTGTGCCGCTGGTGATGCTTACGACGTCCGCGCCGAGATATTTGCCCGCCAACTCAAATGAAGTTCGCGTGCGCGTCGACGGTTCGTAAAAGAGATTGACAATCGCCTTGCCGCGCAGGTTCGACAACTTCTTGTCGCCGCCGCGACGAATGACCTGCTTGAACTTGCGCGCCGTGTTGAGCACGAGGCGAATGTCGTCCGCCGAAAAATTTTCCATGCACGTGACGCTTCTGCCCGAAAGAGAATTTGATTCCAAACCGTTCACCCCTTCGCAAAAAATTATTTTCTGCCGACGAGAATTCCGCCCAAAATTAAAATCAGCGCGGGAATTACCGTCGCCGAAAGTTCTTCGCCGAAAACGAGCGTCGAGACAAAAACCGCAAGTATCGGCACGAGGTACGCAAGGTTCGCCGTGCGCGCCGTGTCCGCCGAATTTTCAAGCGCGAGTGCCCACGTCAGGTAAGCGACCGCGTTTATCATGACGCCGAGCCACAGCAGTCCGAAAAGTTGTCCGACCGTCGGCAACGACCAGCTTTCCGTTGCGAAACCTGCAACGAACGCACAAATTGCCGTCGTCGCCCAAATAACCGTCATTGCGAATTTTTGTTCGAGGCGAATCTTTTTGTTCAGCACTGAAAACAATCCGTAACAAGCCGCCGCAATTACGCAACTCACCGCGCCCGCGAATTTGTCCGACGAAAAGTTTTCGGTTGACGCGTTGCCGAGCATTATCACGACGACGCCCGCAAACGACATGCCGACCGCCAAAAGTTTTCGACGCGTGAGTTTTTCGCCGAGCACGGGACACGAAAACAAGACGATCATCAGCGGCCACAGGTAATTCAGCACGCACGCTTCCTGCGACGTGAGCCGTTCAAGCCCGAAGTACAGGAACGCCGAATACATGAACAGTCCGAGAAAGCCCAAACTTGCCGCCGTGAAGATTTTGCCCGCGTCGGTTGTCAACGTGCTTGACCGTCGATTGACCGCGAATAAAAATAACGCCGCGAACGACGAACTTAACGCGAGTGTCTCGAAACTTGGCAAGGAGTTAAGCAAGTCCTTCGTAAGCGCGGGCATTGCTCCCCACAAAATTATCGTGACTGCCGCGTAAAAATTTGCGTTCACGGGAGAGCCGCGACGTAATCAATCGGCCAGAAAATCAACGCGGCCTTGCCTTTGACCAGTTCAAGCGGCACGAATCCCACGTCGGGGAAACGCGAATCGAGCGAGTTCTTGCGATTGTCGCCGCACACGAAAAGCGTTCCTTCGGGCACGGTCTGCTTGGGATATTCGGTGCGTGTCTTTTCGGAAATGTAATCTTCGTTGACGAGCGCGTCGTTTACGAAAACATGCCCGTCCTTAATCTCAATCGTGTCGCCGCCGGTTGCAATCACGCGCTTGATAAAATCGCGTTCGTGGTCACGCGGGTACTTGAAGATGACGACTTCGCCGCGCATTGGGTCGCGCCAATGATAAATAAACTTGTTGACGACGAGGCGTTCACCGTTTATCAGCGTCGGTTGCATACTGGGGCCGTCCACGACGTAAAGCTCAACGATAAAGTGTCGAATCAAAAGCGCGACAATAACCGCTCCGCCGATTGACAGAATCCAACTTTTGACTTCCTGCAACGTTATCGAATTCATACGCAAGTGTCTCCTTCCGTTCGTGATAGGTGAAGTTTTGCTTTCACGCAGGTTTTCATTATAAAGAGTGACGTGCGGAATTGCAAAGATTTTTTTCGTGCCGCAGGAAAATTTCCGCTTGACTTTGATTGTGCGCAGGTTTATAATCGCACGCGTTGGGGACGTAGCTCAGCTGGGAGAGCGTACGGTTCGCATCCGTGAGGTCAAGGGTTCGAATCCCTCCGTCTCCACCAACA
>CAMUZU010000071.1 GCA_947165295.1 uncultured Selenomonadales bacterium
TCGTACACGAAAAAATTTTCGGGCGGGTGCAGGTACACGCTCAACGCGTCGTCGCCAATCAACAGCGCGGCGGTCGCGTCGTCGTCGACGGGCTTGTCGACTTTGACGGCTCGCGTCACGTAAAGCGGTTTGGCTCCGTGCGCGTGCAAAATTATTTTCAGCAGACGTTGAGCGGTCGCCGACTTCTCCGTCAAGACAACTTTGTCGTCGCGCAGATCGTCAATCGGTCGCCGCGAAACCAAAACAATGCTCGTGACGTCGCAATCTGCGCGGACGCAAATTTTCGGCAGAATCAACAGGTCGCGGCTTTGACGGGCATATTCAATCGAAGACACGTTGCTGATGTCCAGTCGCCCCGCCTTGAGTTCGCCGTTGAGAAACGTCGGCACGCCGCGCACAATGTCAAAGTTGCGTTCGACGTGCGCATAACCGAAACTCAGCGGCAGGACGTTCAGAAAATCAATGTGGCCGACTTTCATGCGTTCGCCCCCGTCACTCGAATTCGATTGTCGCGGGCGGCTTCGTCGTGCAGTCGTACAACACGCGGTTGACGCCTTTGACTTCGTTGACGATTCGATTCGCGGCGCGGCTCAACACGTCCCACGGAAGTTGCGCGGCTTCGGCGGTCATGAAATCATCTGTCAACACGGCGCGCAAGGCAATGGCGAAGTCGTAAGTCCGCCCGTCGCCCATGACGCCGACCGAGCGCATGTTCGTCAACGCGGCGAAGTATTGCGACAGATTTTTGTCGACGCCCGCACGGGAAATTTCTTCGCGATAAATTGCGTCGGCTTCCTGCACAATCGAAACTTTCTGCGCGGTGACTTCGCCGATAATCCGAATTCCGAGACCGGGGCCGGGGAACGGTTGACGGCTCACCAAAGTTTCGGGCAAACCCAATTCGCGTCCGGCTTGACGAACTTCGTCTTTGAACAGCAACCTTAACGGCTCGACAATTTCCTTGAAGTCGACGAAGTCAGGCAGACCGCCAACGTTGTGATGTGACTTGATGACCGCCGACTTGCCGAGCCCGCTCTCGATAACGTCGGGATAAATCGTGCCTTGAACGAGATAATCAACCGCGCCGATTTTTTTGGCAACGTCCTCGAACACGCGGATAAATTCTTCGCCGATAATCTTGCGTTTGCGTTCGGGTTCGGTGACGCCGCGCAGTTTGGTCAGGAAACGTTCGCCCGCGTCAATCTTGACGAAATTCAAATCGAACTTGCTGAAGGCGGCTTCGACTTCGGCGGCTTCGTTTTTGCGCAAAAGTCCGTGGTCAACGAACACGCACGTCAAATTCTTCCCGACGGCATGGCTCAACATGACAGCCGCGACAGACGAATCGACGCCGCCCGACAACGCGCAGAGACCTTTGCCGCCGCCGATTTTTTCGCGCAGACGGTTGACGCTCTCCGCGACGAATGAACTCATGCGCCAATCGCGTTTGCAGCCGCAGATGTCGACGAAGTTTGCGAAAATCTTTTTGCCTTCGACGGTGTGAAGAACTTCGGGGTGAAACTGCACGGCGTACAAATTCTTCGCGGCGTCCTCCATTGCGGCGACGGGACAGTTGACGGTTGACGCGGTCACCGAAAAGTTTTCAGGCACGTCAAAAATTCTGTCGGTGTGGCTCATCCACGCGACGGATTTTTTTTCGACGCCCGCAAACAGTTTCGACGCGCCGACAAGTTCAACTTGCGTCTTGCCGTATTCGCTGACTTGCGCGGGTTTGACTGTGCCGCCCAAAAGTTTCGCCATTGCCTGCGCGCCGTAACAAATGCCGAGCACGGGCACGTTCAGCTCAAAAATTTCCGTCGGCGGAAGCAAAGCGTCTTCGCCGTAAACACTTCTGGGGCCGCCCGTCAAGATAATGCCGACGGGTTGCAGAGCGCGAATCCGTTCAAGGTCAAGCCCCGTGTGCACTTCGCAGTAAACGTTGTTTTCGCGGACGCGGCGCGCAATCAGCTGATTGTATTGCCCGCCGAAGTCCAAAACCAAAATCATCTCCGACATAAGATCACTCCCCGAAAGTTTTTGTCGCGACGATTATATCACGCACGGGCGACGTTGCGGTTGCCGACAAAAATTTTTTGCGCACGGTTGTCAAACAATTTGCCGCGTGCTATACTGCAACAAAACTGTCAACAGGATGAATTTATTTTCAGGGAAGTGAGGGATTTATCATGGCGATTAACGGCGTGAGCGGCGCGGGTACTGGCATCCCCGTTACGTTCAGACAACTCAACGCGCAGGCGGCTCAGCTCGGCGACAGCGCAATGGCGGTAAGAATGCACGCTTCCAGACCCGAGTCACCCAAAAACGGCGACGCGACCAACATCGGTACAAGCGAATTCCAAAAGACCAACAATCAAGCCGTCGAAGTCACCGTCGAGAAGATGGCCGAAATCATGGAGCAGGACGACAAATACACCGAACGTTCCAGTTCCGGCACACAACCGATGCTCAGTCCGACCGATGTCATGGAGAGCAACAACGTTTCCGTCGAAAAGCAAGAACAAATCGCGGCGGCCTCCAGAGCTTACAGCTACTTCAAGTGAGATGCGGCAATTCAGCCGAACAATAAAACCGACAGGTCAGCGCGACTTGTCGGTTTTTGCTTTGACGAGGTAAACTTTATGGCGTTGAAATTTTATTGACATGCGTTGTAACGCAATATATACTTTTTATGTAAGGTGATGAAACCTGATCTGTCAACTTTGCGGTCAATTTTTTCCAAACCGGGTGAAGATTGACGGCAAAACTCGTAATTTGCATGGGCGCAGGTACTGCTTGGAGTGTTCCCCTTTCAATTCTCATAACACTTGCCAGTTGGAACGAAACGATTACAAATGTTCACGATGTGGTGACACAGATCCTAAAAATTTCACCAAGGGCAGATATACCGAGTGCAAGCGTTGCAGAACCAGGTACAACATGAGGAATATGCACGAACGTAAAGCTCGCTACGTTCAATATCTCGGAGGCAAGTGTGCATGTTGCGGATATACCGGTCGCTGTAATGATGTTTTCGATGTTCATCACATTGATCCGTCGAAAAAAAGTGAAACATTTAAGACGCATAGATTTTGGTCTTGGGAAAGGCTAAAGGTTGAGCTTAGCGACTGTCTTTTGCTTTGTTCAAATTGTCACAGAGAATTTCATGCGGGCGCATTGACTTATCACGACTTCAAATTTTTACCAGATGATAAGAAGTATCTTGCCGGGGTGTAGATCAGGGGTAGATCGCAAGTTTTGGGAACTTGATGTCGCAGGTTCGAATCCTGTCACCCCGACCAACAAAAAAATACGGCCGCCGATTCAACGTCGACGGCTTTTTTCGTGTTCAATCTTCAGGCGCAGAAACTTTCGCAAGACGAATCAACACGCGGGTAATGCGCAGACCTTCGACTTCTTCGACGTAAAAAGTGTTGCCGTCGAACGCCGCCGATTGCCCGACACGCGGTTCACCGCCGATTTTGTCGTTGAGCCAGCCGCCGACCGTGTCAACGTCCTCTTCGTCGATTTTGATGGCGAATTCGTCTTCGAGTTCTTCAAGCAACATTTTCGCATCGACGGAAAAAAGATTTTCGCCGCGCTGTTCTGCGTCGGGGCGTTCTTCGTCAAACTCGTCTTGAATTTCGCCGACAATCTCTTCAACAATGTCTTCAATCGTGACCATGCCCGCCGTGCCGCCGTATTCGTCGACGACGATTGCCAACTGCGAACGATTTTTTTGCATCGTCTTGAGCAACAAACTTACGTCCATGCTTTCGGGCACGAAGAAAACTTTGCGCGCAAGACGTTTGAAGCTCGGTTTCTTTTTGCCTTGAAGCATGAGTTTGGTCAAGTCCTTCATGTGCACGAAGCCGACGATATGATCTTTGTCTTCGTCGCACAGCGGATAACGCGTCATTTCTTCTTCGAGAATCGTGGCAAGATTTTCTTCGTAAGTTTTGTTCAGGTACAGGCAAACCATGTCGGGACGCGGCACCATGATTTCGCGCACGTGGCGTTCGGTAAAGTCAAAGACGTTGTCGACGAAGTCAACTTCCGTGTCGTCGACGAGACCTTGTTTGCGGCTCTCCTTCATGAGCAGGCGAATTTCTTCGGGATTGTGCGCGATTTCGCCTTCAGTCACCGACAAGCCCAGGTGATGTGTGACGAAGCCCGCCATTTTGTTGAGCAGCCAGACGAACGGGTACATGACTTTCCAGAAGATAATCATCGGCAGCGCAATGTTGAGCAAGATTTTTTCCGCCGCCGCGATTGCCATTGACTTTGGTGTCAGTTCGCCAAGGATGATGTGCATTGCGGTTATCAGCGAAAAGCCCAGCGCGAACGAAATTGTGTGCGTGACTGTTTCGCCGAAGCCCGCCGCGAATATGAACGGCGATATCAGCGCGGCAACGAACGGTTCGCCGACCCAGCCGAGTCCGAGCGACGCCAAAGTTATTCCAAGCTGTGTGACGCTTAACGCCTCGTCAAGTTCGTCGATTAATTTCTTCGCGTATTTGGCGCGGGTGTTGCCTTCCAAAATCAAAGTTTCGAGCCGCGACGGGCGCATTTTCACGCAACAGAATTCCGCCGCGACGAAGAAGCCGTTCATTGCGATAAGGAATGCGACCAAAAGCGTGTGCAGTAATATGGGCACGATGTCCAAAATAAAAACCTCCGTTGACAGTCGAGAAAATTTTTCCCGCATTATACTATCAACGAAGGTAATCGACAAATTTTTTTCAAACGTTCAGCGTGCAGTCAAATGTTCACGCCGACTGCCACGAGCCGGAAACGTGATTGAACGTCCAACTTGAGCCGTCAGCCAAGTGGAACGCCGAACTCATTGAGTAATCGCCTTGAACGGTGAGCGTGTTGCCCGTGTTGAACGTCAGCGAAATCGTGCCGCTGTTGCCTTCGGTGCCCGTCGCCGAAACAATGTCCGCCAAAGTCACGTCGTAAAGATTAATCACGTCGGTGACGGAAGAAATGATTGTGTCGTTTCCGTCGCCCTTGCCGCAGAGGAAAATGTCCGTGCCCGTGCCGCCCGAAAGATAATCCGCCGCAGAGCCCGCGCCGCCCCAAAGTTGATTGTTGCCCGCGCCTTCGATGATTATGTTCGGGTTCGCGTCGCCGAAAATTATATCGTTGCCGAACGAGTTCGACGCGTCGACATTGTAGACGTTGAGGTAAGTTTTTCCCGTCGAGCCGTCAAGTCGAATGTCGTAGTTGCTGCCTTCAAATGTGTAAGTCGAGCCGTCTTCGAGCGTGAAAGTTTCGTCCGCGCTGCCCCAGACAACCAACGTGCCCGGTTGACCCAAAGCCGTAAAGTCCGCGCCCATGTACGGAATCGCCGTCGAATTCATGTCGCCAATCTGCGCGGTTTTCAAGTTGCCGTCGGTGGTGTAAAAAATTTGGTCGTAATCGCTATTGCTGCCCGTCACCAAAGTGAGCGTGTTGCCCGTCGGCGTGCGGAGTTCGTAATTCCCGCCGCTGCTTACGACGCTTGTGATGTCCGTGAGCAGATAAAGTCGGTCGGCGTTCGGCGTGAAGTAAACCACGTCATTGCCGCCGCCCGTGTAAAAGAACGTGTCGAGAAACGCGCCCGCCGACATGGTGTTGTTGCCCGTGCCGCCCCAAATGGTGTTCGAGGTGTTCAGCGAGCCGACGAGATTATTGTTTTGCGAGTTGCCGTAAAGCGTGAAGCCGCTTGAGAAATCTCCCGCATTTGAAGCGTCGACGTTGACAACCGTCGGCACGTCGCGCAGGTCAATGCCGCCGCCCGCGTAAGTCGAATCAACCGTCAACGTCAAACCGTCCGAGCTGAACGTCAAGCCGCCCGTCGAAGACGTTGTGTCGGTCGTCCCGCCGTAAAGCTGATTGTTGACGTAAAGATTGTGCCCGTTGGTTATGACGTGTGACGCGTCGCCCGTGAAGCCCGTCAAGTA
>CAMUZU010000072.1 GCA_947165295.1 uncultured Selenomonadales bacterium
AGCGTGCGAAAATCGGTTTCATCACGAATCAGGCTTTCGCGGAAGCCGAATCGATCATCAAAGACTTGCTGAAAAATTACTTCCGACCCGAATTTTTGAACCGAATCGACGACATCGTTGTTTTCAAGTCGTTGGCGAAAGATCAAGTCAAAGCTATTGCGGAGATTTTGCTCAAGACGCTCAGCGAACGCCTCGAAAAACAAATCAACGTCAAACTTACCTGGACTCAAGCCGCCGTCGACGCGCTCAGCGAAAAAGGTTTCGACGCGAACTTCGGCGCACGTCCGCTCCGTCGACTGTTGACGCACACCGTCGAGACTGAACTCAGCAAGAAAATCATTTCGGGCGCGGTCAAAGACGGCGACACCGTTGAAATCAACTTCGACGGCAAGCAGTTCACCTTCGACGCAACCACGCCCGTCAAGCTCGACAAATAAACTTCACCCGACGAAAACTTTTCCTGTCACGCCGACGGCGGCTTGAACTTTGGCGCACGACCGCTCCGTCGACTGTTGACATACACCGTCGAGACTGAACTCAGCAAGAAAATCATTTCGGGCGCGGTCAAAGACGGCGACACCGTTGAAATCAACTTCGACGGCAAGCAGTTCACCTTCGACGCAACCACGCCCGTCAAGCTCGACAAATAAAAGAAGCCCCGCTGGTGAGACGGGACTCCTTGCGCGTTTTAGAGAATAACGCTAACTACAGTGGACAAAACTCCTCAGCGACGATCGAGCCATTTAATGATGTAATAAGATACAACATTGGCTGCGATTGTGGCTAAGAAGACAGAGAGTGACATATTGTCACCTCCCTTCCGTTGCCGGTATTGGGAAGCAACAGCGCAAGTTTACAACACGCCGCAGATTTTGACAACGAAAAATATTTCTTGCCAAATTTCTATCACCACTCTATAATGTTGCTAGAGAGTGACGCTAATTTTTCATAAGTAGTAGCCTCGGCTGGTTACCTGGGCTCAAGTTTTTTCGGATTAAAAGACCGCCTCCGTTTTCGGGGACGGTCTTTTGAGTTTCAACGGAAATATTTCGTCACGAGCCGTTCACGTTCGCCAAGCAGTTCTTCGCGGCGGACATGCAAAGATTTCTTGCGCAAATCGCAACTTTCGACGAAAGACGCGAATTCTTTTTGCAAGTCAAGCGGCGGCAACGGGACGGATATTCGCAACAAATTTGTTCGGTTGATTCCGCCTTGAGCCATCCCCGTGACTTTCGACTTGAGTTGTCGCTGTCCGGCGTCGAAAAACAGGTAATGGAACAAGTACCGCTGTAACGTCTCGTTGGAATTTTTCAAAACGAAGACGTGTTCGTTCGCCAAGGCGTTCAAATTATCCAACTCGTCACGGACAAGCGCAACTTTTCCGCTCAACGCGCCGTCTTTGCAAATCAGGATGTCATTTCGTGCAATTCTTCCCGAAACGGTCGCGTCGAAAAAATCTTTCGGCACGAATTTGGGATTCGCCAAATTTAAGTATCCTGTCGAATTGTTTATGTGTTCGCCGCCCAAACTTAATACGCCGTCGGTAAAATCTGACACGCCGCCTTTTGGACGGGAACCCGTTTCGATTGATTCAGACAGCTTTTCCAACGAAACTTGCTCCGTCAAGTCGGCAAACAGCGCGTTGAATTTTTCTTGAACGTCGGCGTCGAGCTTCTGAATTTCATCGTCGAGCGAATCAATCTGCACGTCGAGAATTTGGAAGTCGGCGGCGATTTTTTTCTGCACGTCAACGGGCGGCAACGGTAACGTGTACGTCAAAATTTTGTCTTTGTCGCCGCGTGGCATCTTCATGCCGCCCGCCGTCGCCGTCGCGAAGTCGAAGAAGTCATCTTGCCGCAGAACTTCAAACAGATAATCGGGGCGCACGTCGTCGCGGGCACGAAAGACCAGCACGTCGGGCGAACAACCGCCTGCACGGTCGGCGAGCCAAATTTTTTTGAGATACGGGCGAATGTTCGAGACAAGCACGTCACCCGCCGCGAACTTCACGAGCCCGGAAATTTGCGGCGTGCCGTCGTAAGGTTTGATGCCACGCTTGTCCTTGAGCATGTTGTCGGTCGTGACGAAGTCGGCAAGGTCAATCGCGTCAACGGTCGTGCGTTCCGTGACGAAGGGCGCAACTTCGCCGAGCTTGACTGTCGGGAAATCGCCGCCGTATTCGGCTTGCTTGACTTCGCCGAGCGTGATTGTCTTCGTGAACTTTATGGCGTCAAAGTCGAGCATGTCGGAAAGTGTAGCGTAGCGGAAATACTTTTTCAGCGCGGGCAAATTTACCTGTTCGCCGCAGAAGGCAGCGCGAATCACAGCGGCAATTTTGTCGTCGGCGACGTGATTTGAGTTGTCGAAGAGCAATCCGCCGCGATTTGTGTGAACGATGCCTTCGCGACCTTTGGCGTTGCTCCATTTGTAGCCGAGAAAAGTTTCCTGCTCGTCGATTTTGTCGGGCGCGGTGACAATCAGCGTCGTTTGACGGAAAGTCAGCGCGAAGTAAACAATTTTTTCGCGTTCGGCGGCGGTGACTTCGTCGTAAAACTTTTGATTGTTGCGTTCGCGTCGTTCGTCGTCGGAAAGATTTTTTGCGGTGACGGGCTTGAACTTGTCGGCGTAACCTGCGAAATACGGCACGTCCCAATTGTCGAAATCGACGGCGCGGGCGATGAATTTTCGGTAATCGTCGGGAGCGACGCCGATTCTTTTCGTGTACGCGGCAAAAACTTCGCGGGTGATTCGTCGCTCCAAAGTCTTGCCGCTTAAAATCGTTTCGGCAATGTCTTCAAATTCGGCGGTGACACGCGGCGGTTCGTCGAAGCGTTCCAGGAACATGACGACGGTTGACGTGCCCGTCGCGCCGAAAGTTTTGCTTTTGAGTTCGACAATCGCACGGACGTAAAATTTTTTCAACAGCGATTCACGGGCGGCGACGAAACTTTTGCTGTCCTTGTTGAGTATCGAGCTTGGCAGGATGACGGCGGCGACACCTTTTGGATTGACGAGTTGCGAAATTCTTTCGGCGAAGAGCGTTTCGATCTCCGAGCCGCTGTTGGAAATTTTGTCGAGCACGTCGAATTCGTTGGCAAGCTTAAGATGCGCCTTGAAACCTTTGACCGAGTACGGCGGATTGGCAACAAGCACGTCGAAAGTCGTGGGCGAAATGTTTTCGTCGGGATAATTTTCCAGTCCGTCGCCGAATTTGATTTTGCCTTCGCCGGCACCGTGCATGAACAGCGAAACTTTCGAGACGCGGGCAAGTCGGTAATCTTTTTCGACGCCGAAAAGTTTATCGCGCTCCCACAGCACGGGCAACGTCAAGTTGTTGCGCGCAAAGCAATCGTTGACTGCCTTGAAACCTTCGGTCAAGAAATGTCCCGCGCCGCAAGCGTAATCGATGACTTTGGGCGGTTCTTTAAGTCGGGCGACAATTTCGTCGAGCGGCAGGCTGTCCCAAATGAATTGTGCAATCGGCGTCGGCGTGAAGAATTGCCCTTCGTCCTGCTTGAAACCTTTGCTTAGAAGCTGTTCAAACAGGTCGCCGAGCAACTGAAGTTCCCGCGAGCCGATGATTCGATAATCTTGGAACATGCGCACGACTTCGACGAGAATTTTTGAGTTGAGGCGGAAAAGTTTTTCGTTGCTCACTTCGACGAACGCGAATTCGTTGTTCGTGAAGAACTTGAGTCGACGAAAATTTTCGCGCAGGTCTTGAATCTGCTTGTCGTGGTTTTCGTCGTCGGCGAAGTTTTTAAACAGCTTGTCGGGATAATCTTCGGGCAGATAGAAAATATCTTCGCCCATGAATTTTTTCATGCCGTCGGCGTAAAGTTTTTGCAGTCTGTCTTGAAAAGTTTCGCGGGTATCGGCACCGAATTTGAACTGAAACGAAACTTCGCCGTCGTCGGACGTGCGGGCTTCGTCGACAAGCTTGCAGATGAAAAGCGCGGTCAGGCGATTGAAAGCGTTTTCTTTGTCGGAAACTTGATTGTGCCGCAGAATTTCTTCAAACTGATTGACGACGGATTGATTTTCGTCGCAGTCTTTGATGTCGTGCAGATAACGTTTGCGAAGAGGCCTTGAGCCGATTTTGTACGCGACGGTTTCGGCGTGAAAGATGACGTCGTCGAAGAAAAACTTGTCGAAACGTTCGCTCCAAATTTTGAAACGTTCGGGGACGGTGTCCGCCTCGCCGTAAAATTTCGGGTCGCAGGACACACAACGAGCATTAAACGTGAGCGCATTGTCGGCAAAGTTGGACGCGTACAGTATGAGCCAGCGACAGCTTTGTTCCTGTTGCCAATACGAAAAAAGTTGTCCGCCGTCGGCAAGCATGTTGTCGATTTCGTGATTGAATTCGTCGCCGAAAGTCTTGCACTCGACGATAAACAAAACTTTTCCGCCGGACGAAACGCAAATGTCGGCGCGTCCGCCTTTGGGCGTGTGACCGAGTTGCCATTGACGTTCAAGTTCAATGTCTTCGGGCTTGTAACCTTTGTCAAGCAGACGATTGACGCACTCGAAGACAACCAGATTTTCGCGGCGGGACTTGTCGTAAGAGTCGTTTCGGTCGCCGCCTTGAATCTGCGCGGGATAAAAAAGTTTCTTCGCCTTGAGGTCGGCTTTCATGGTGACGTCGTCGGCAAAAGTCTTTTCAAAAAAATTGCCACACTCGACAAAGTTCATTGCCTTGAGCGCGGCGGAGAAATTTTTTTCGGTGAGCATGAAGTTTCCTCAGTTCGGGTCGAAAGTGACAGTTTCAAGAATTTTGTCGCGGCGAGCTTTGGATTTGGCAAAATAATCGTGCACTGCTTGACGGTCGCGGCTTTCAATAGCCGTGATGACTTCGCCCAAAATGTTTTGCAGGTCGCGCAGGTGTGTCGAAATCGCTTCGCCGTTGGTCATGCAAATATCCGCCCACATGTCCGCGTTGGAGCTGGCAATTCGCGTTGTGTCTTTGAATCCGCCGCCGATTAATTTCAAGCACGAGTCGAGGTCGTCGCCCGCGTCGTTGAGCAACGTGACCAGAGCCGCCGCCGTAATGTGAGGAACGTGGCTGATAATCGAGGCGCAGCGGTCGTGCTTTGCAATGTCAATCGTCAGGAAGTTTGCTTCAGTCAAACGCAGGACGCTCATCAACTTTTCGCGAACGTCGTCGGGCGCGCCCGTGTTTTCGGCGATAACGTAAGCTTTGCCACGGAAAAGATTTTTGTCCGCCGCTTCGACGCCCGATTTTTCACGGCCTGCCATTGGGTGCCCCGCGACGTAATAAACTTCGGGCGGCAGAATCTTCTTGAGTTCCTGCCAAATGAATTGCTTCGTGCTGCCCGCGTCCGTCAGAATCGCGCCGGGTTTGAGGTACGGCAGAATTTTTTTGACGGTCGGGACAATCTGCAACACGGGCGGGCTTAAAAAGATTATGTCCGCGCCTTCGACGACTTGTTTAAGGTCGGAAGTCGCCACGTCAACCGCGCCGAGTTCCATTGCGCGACGCATCGATTGTTCCGTGCGACAAAGACCCGTGATAAAAATTCCGTCGCCGAGCTTGTCTTTTAAACAAAGTCCCAACGAGCCGCCGATTAAGCCGACGCCGATAATCGCAAGTTTCATTGAATGTCTCCTTGATGATTAATGCACGCGTAAAACCGGCCGTCACGGATGACGGCCGCCGTCGCCCGTCGCACGATACAGGATGTATCGTAGCGGGCGCGAGTTTCTTTGCTACTTTCTTTGCTCGGTCAAAGAAAGTAGATTCACGCAAACAAACCGAATCGCAGTCGACGCCGCGCAACCGTCACAAGTCACAGCGTGCGCCCCATGACTTGCGCGATTGAACCGAGCGTGCCCATCAATTCGCGGAAAGCTTCGGGCGTCAACGATTGGT
>CAMUZU010000073.1 GCA_947165295.1 uncultured Selenomonadales bacterium
GCGACGTTGGGCGATTTGGTTGAATCGGTCATGAAACGTTTCGCGGGCATCAAAGATTCGGGCATCTTCCTGCCGGGGCACGGCGGTGCGCTCGACCGCTTCGACAGCATTTTTTACACCGCGCCGACGTTTTATTACTTCGTCATCTTGTCGGGCATTGCTTGAGTTTGGAGGCGACGAATTTTGATTTTGACGATAGCGGCGGCGGTCTTCGTCTTCGGTATGTTGGTGCTCGTGCATGAGTTCGGGCACTTTATCACCGCGAAAATGACGGGCATGCGCGTCGACGAATTCGCAATCGGCTTCGGCCCCAAATTAATCAGTCGCAAGCGCGGCGAAACGGTTTATTCACTGCGGGCAATTCCGCTCGGCGGCTTCAACGACATTGCGGGCATGGATCCCGACAACAACACGGCGGGCGAACGCGGCTTCTGTGCAAAACCCGTGCTGTCGCGCATGATTGTGATTCTTGCGGGCGCGGGCTTCAACTTCCTGTTGCCGATTGTGCTGTTTTTCGCGATTTATGCGACGATGGGCGCGGGCAAACCTGCAACCGAACCGATACTCGGCGGCGTCATTGCGGGCATGTCTGCGGAGAAAGCCGGGCTTCGTGAAGGCGACAAAATTCTTTCCGTCGACGGGCAACCCGTAGCGACGTGGGTGGAGTTCACCGACAAACTTAAAAACGTCACGGCGGGCAAAGACATTGTGCTTGCATACGAACGCGGCGGCGTCACGGCTGAAGTCACCGTGGAACCGACGTTCGACGAACAAGAAAAGCGCGTTCTCGTCGGCGTGCAAAGTTCAATCACTTACGAACCGAAGTCAATCCCCGAATCGTTCACGCTGGCGATTAATCACACGAAAGACATTACCGTATTCATGATTGATTCGATTGCGCGGCTGTTCCGTGAACCCGAACAAACCGCAAATCTCGCGGGGCCAATCGGTATCGTGCAAATGTCGGGGCAGGTCGCCGAACGCGGCTTCGTCCCGTTGCTGAACTTCGCGGCGTTGCTGTCAATCAACCTGGGCATCGTCAACCTGTTGCCCGTGCCCGTGCTTGACGGCGGACACTTCGTCAACCTGTTTATCGAGGCCGTGCGCGGCAAACCGCTTGGCTCAAAAGCCGTGGCGTACACTCAACGCGTCGGCATTGCGCTTTTGCTGATGTTGATGCTTTTCGCGACGAAGAACGACATTATGCGCGTCTTCTTCAAGTGATTGAAGTCGGCGGGTCACATAAACATTTAATCCTGCACCGCGCAGGATTTTTTTTTGCGGGCGACAAATTCAGTCACGCGAAGGAGGTCGACATCATGACGAAAATTTTCTTGACGGGCGCGTTGACTGCGTGCCTGCTCTTTAACGGTTGCGGCGACGGTTCGGCCGAATCGGAGTCGGTTGACTTCCACGCCAAAGAAAAGCCCGCCGTCGAAACACATTCGGTCGACGCGCAGTCGCATGTCGTCACGCTCAAAGAAAAACCCGCGCTCAACAAGCAACAGATTGACTGGGACAGCGCGCCGCGTTTCGACAACTTTAAAGCACTGGTCGAATATCTCAACAACTGCAAGAACGCTCTGCAGACGTGGCAGCCCGTGGTTTGTGTTGACGGTTTCAAGCCCGACAGCAAAAAGATCGTGGACATTCGCCCCATGCATTGGCTCAGCTGGACGGATTACGGCAACGGGCGCATTCTGTACGAGATGACGAATTATCCCGGCGAACGCGTGGCTTACGCTTACACGCACGGCGACACGAGCTTTTTGACAGACGAGGAACGCCGGCTTTACGACGTGGCAGTTCAAATCGTCAACGACGCGAAAAATTTTTCCGACGACTTGCTGTATCAAGAGTTGTACCTTCACGACGAAATTGCCAAGCGTGCGAAGTATTACAACAAAAATCCGCAGCCGAAACTTGCGCGCTTTCAGACTGCGGCGGGTGCTTTGATTGACGGCAAGGCGAACTGCCAAGGTTACGCCGACGCTTTTTACATGTTGGCGACGATGTGCGGGCTTGAAACGGACAAGGTCAGCGGCATTGCGAATAACGAAATTCACGTTTGGAATACGGTCAATTTCGGCGACGTGAGTTATTTCGTTGACGTGACGTGGGACGACGGCAAATGCGTCCTCAACAACGTGGAGTACAACAATTACATTTACTTCAACGCGCCGACCGACGTTATCGGCTCCGATCACAAGTGGTACACCGCGCACGTGCCGAACAATCTTCAGCGCACGCCCGACGGACGGAACTTTTATCACTCGCAAGCTTACCATGATTCGGGCGGACGATATTTCGGCGGCTGGTCACGCACGCCCGAAGACGCGCTCGGTCACATTGCTTATCGAATTGCCAAGCAGGGCTACAAAGTTTCGTGGATTGAAGCTCCGTACAACGCGAAGTATGCCGACGTTAACAAGTCACTCGATTACGTGCTCGACAACTTGACTGATTACGGCTGGTACGGCAATGTCAGCATGACCGTCACGCGTTGCGGCAAGCGTTTGTACTTCGTCGCGAAAGGCACGCCGAATCGTTGAGCGTTACTTTCTTTGAACGGAAAAAGTGACAGCGTCGCGTTCAAAAGTGATTCTTGTGCCGCGCAGGTTTTAATTTATAATCGTGGCAAAAGCTCGCTTGCGGAGGTGTCGACATCATGACGAAAATTTTCTTGACGTTCGCGTTGACGGCTTGCCTGCTGTTGACGGCTTGCGGAAACAATTCGGTTGAATCGGAGTCACTTGACTTGCAAGCTACGGAAACTCCCGCCGTTGAAACGTTTTCGGTCTGCGCGCAGTCGGAGGAAGTCACACGCGAAGAAAATTCCAAAGTCACCAAAGCTCAAATCGATTGGAGCCGTGCGCCGCGCTTCGACAACTTTGACGCGCTGGTCGAGTACCTCAACAACTGCAAAAAAAATCTGCAGACGTGGCAGCCCGTGGTTTGCGTCAACGGCTTCAAGCCCGACAGCAACAAAATCCCGAACATTCGCCCGATATGGCAACTCAGCTGGACGGATTACGGCAACGGGCACATTCTCTATCAGATCACGAATTATCCCGGCGAACGCGTGGCTTACGCTTACACGCACGGCGACACGAGTTTTCTCAGCGCGGAGGAGAAACGGCTTTACAACACGGCGGTCAAAATCGTCAACGACGCGAAAAGTTTTTCGTCCGACCTGCTGTATCAAGAACTTTACATTCACGACAGGATAACCGACAAGGCGACTTATTACACGCAAAATCCGCAACCGAAACTTGCGCGCTTCCAGACGGCGACGGGTGCTTTGATTGACGGCAAGGCGAACTGTCAAGGCTACTCCGACGCGTTTTACATGTTGGCGACGATGTGCGGGATTAGCGCGGACAAAGTTTGCGGCGACGCAAACGGTTCGCACGTGTGGAATTCGGTTTCGTTCAACAACGGCAGCTATTTCGTCGACGTGACGTGGAACGACGGGACATGCAAATTCGACAACACGGCGTACACTTACTACATTTACTTCAACGCGCCGACGAACGTTATCGGCTCGGATCATCAGTGGTACATTGCGCACGTGCCGAAAAATCTTCAGGGTGCGCCCGACGGACGAAACTTCTATCACTCGCAGGCTTACCAAAATTCCGACGGCAGATATTTCGGTGCCTGGTCAAAAACCGCCGAAGACGCGCTCGGTCACATTGCGTATCGAATCGCAAATCAAGGTTACGCGCTCTCGTGGGTTGAGGCTCCGTACAACGCGACTTATGCCAACGTGGACAACGCGATTAATTACACGCTCAACCAACTGACGAACCGCGGCTGGTACGGTCAACTTTACATGAACGTTCAGTGGCGCGGCAAGTACATGTACTTCACCGCCAAAGCAATTAGGAATTAAATCGCGTCGACATTTCAAATTCCAAATTGCAGTTCAACAGTTGCCCGCGTAAACGAAGTTCAAATGTCGTTTGGCAACGTCGACAAGTTCGTAAATCGTTCGTTGTGTTACTTTTCTTTGGCAGCAAAGAAAAGTAATCAAAAGAAACTGCGCTTGCTGTGATGCTTCCGGCATCACGCGCAAGCGGTTGCGGCCGTCATCCGTGACGGCCGGAGTTTCGTTTGCGGTTGTTGTCGTCAGCAGTTGCCCGCGTAAACGAAGTTCAAATGTCGTTTGGCAACGTCGACAAGTTCGTAAATCGTTTGCACGGGCGTGGGCGGCAAGTTCGTCACCTTGTAGCGCGGGAAAAATCGGCTGATGTGCAACGGAATGTCCTTCGACAGCGACGCAAGCCACGCGGCTTCCGAATTCATGTCGGCGGGCGAATCGTTCATTGTCGGCACAATCAGCGACGTAACTTCGACGTGACAAACCTGCGCGGCAACTTCAATCGTGCGGCGGACGGTCTCTAAGTCTCCTCCGAGCAGCGAATAAATTTCTTGACTGAAACCCTTCAAATCAATGTTTAGCGCGTCAATCAGCGGCAGAATTTTTTTCAACGCGGCGGGCGCGACCGTGCCGTTGGTGACGAGGACGACTTTCAACCCGTTTGACTTGAGCAGCTCGGCGGTGTCGCGAACAAATTCATAACTTATGAACGGCTCGTTGTACGTGAACGCGACGCCGATATTTTTTTGCGGCATAAGTTCAATCGCAAGCGCGGTCAACTGTTCGGGCGAAATTTGGCGCGTCGGGAACGTCGAATCCGCCATCGAAATTTCGTGATTCTGGCAGAACGGGCAATTCAAGTTGCAACCGTAACTGCCGACCGACAAAATGCGACTGCCGGGAAAAAATCTGTACAGCGGCTTCTTTTCAATCGGGTCAAGCGCAATCGAAGTAACCGCCCCGTAATTGAGTGCGGTAATTTTTTCGCCGTCGTTGACGCGTGCCCGACAAGCTCCGACTTCGCCCGTCGCAAGCCGACAGTGACGCGGACAAATTTCGCAAGTCAAAGTATCGCTCATGATTGGTCACCTCACGACTGCAACCACAGCGCTTGATAGCGTTCCATTTGCGTCAAGGCGTACCTAAACAACGCTCGCGCAATTTCGGGATTTTCGGTGAACGCCTTAAGCAGGACGTTTCGCGGAACCATCAGCAGTTGCGCTTGATCGGTCAAAACTTCCGCGCTTAATGAAAGTTTCGGCTTGTCAAGGAAACTCGTCGGGTTGATAAACGCGTTGCGGCGCACGACATCAAGCGGGTTGTACCAGCCGTCGCCCGTGTCGACACTGCGCACCAACTTGCCTTCGACGACGAAAATAAATTTCTGCGCCAACACGTCACCCGAAATTCTGTCGCCTTCGTAAAAAGTTTCAAGCGTCGACAGCTCGTCGAAAAGGTCAATCGTGCCCTCGAAACGTCCCTGCAGAATCGGCAACTGCGACAAGAAATCGCGGGTTTTTTTGCGTGCGTCTTCGGACGAAGTTTTTTTGGACTGCAACATTTCAATGCGATACTTGAGATTGTTTTTGAAGTCGGGGAACTTCGCGTTCCAGTCGACAAGAATTTGTTGCAAAACCAAATTGTACAGCTCGCACAGCCGCTCGACGCCGCCCGCAACGAAGCATTTGTTGTCGTACAGGAAAGTCAGCGTCAAGTTTCGTTCGGAATAGCGGAAGTACGCGCCGAGTTTCATGCCTTGAGCGTCCCACGAATTTTGCGCGACGACACGTCCAAAAGACTCCGCCTGTGCGCCGACGTAATCGAATTCGTCAGCCCGAAAGTCGCGGAAACTCAAGAAGTGGTCGAACAACTTGCCCGCCGACAAATTCTGCAGGTCGTCCCAATCGACGCGGCTGTACGGTTGCGACACGACCAGTTGACGGAATTGGTTGGTGACAATTTTTTCGACGGTCAAGGTGTCGTCGCCGA
>CAMUZU010000074.1 GCA_947165295.1 uncultured Selenomonadales bacterium
CTTGCCGTAACTCGAATCTTTTTCGACGCTGTAAAACACGTCGCCGCCGTCGGTCACGTAAGCGAAACCTTTATCAACGAGCGTGGCAACAAGTTTGACAATGTCGTCAATCGTCTCCGAAACTTTCGGGTAAATGTCGGCACGGCGAACATTAAGCGCGTCCATGCTTTTGAAGTACGCGGCGATATTTTTTTCGGCAACGTCGCTCCAACTCACGCCGAGTTCGTTTGCGCGGTTGATGATTTTGTCGTCAACGTCGGTGAAGTTCTGCACGTAACGGACTTTGTAGCCGCTTTTGGCGAAGAAACGTCGAATCACGTCCCAGGTGACGAACGGGCGGGCGTTGCCGACGTGCGGCGGATTGTACGGCGTTACACCGCAGCAGTAGATGCTGACTTCGCCTTTCTTGAGCGGCTTGAAAATTTCTTTCGAGCGGCTCATCGTATTAAAAACTTTGATCAAGTAAATCACTCCTCAAGATTTCTTCAGGTTGACTTTGCGCTCCGTCAACGAAACTTCAAGCGTCGAGGTTCGCAAAGCTTCGGCGGAAATTTCAGCGCGAGCTTCGGCAAGTTGCTTTTCAAGTTCGTTTACGCGCCGTTCAAGCCGCTGAATTTGTCGCAGGGCAACTTCCATCATTTCGCGTTCGGGGTCGGGCAACATGTCATGATTCAAGTCAACGTCAAGCTCTTCGATAATCTCCGCGCAGATTTGCGGATTGTTGGCGTCGTAGCCGCGTTCATTGCAGATGTCGAGCAAAGCCTTGCGATAATCGTCTTCGTTGCGGATGCGGTGACCGTGCAGGACGACGATTCGTCCCGGAATGCCGACAACCGTTGCGTGCGGCGGAACTTCCTTCAACACGACGGAACCTGCGCCGATTTTCGCATGGTCGCCGACTTTGAACGAGCCGAGGACTTTTGCGCCCGTCGCGACGACGACATTGTTGCCGATTGTCGGGTGACGTTTGCCTTTCTCCTTGCCGGTGCCGCCGAGCGTGACGCCTTGATACAGTGTGACGTTTTTGCCGAGTTCCGCCGTTTCGCCGATGACGATACCCGTGCCGTGGTCAATAAAAAGCCCGTCGCCAATCGTCGCGCCGGGGTGAATCTCAATGCCCGTCAAAAATCGGCAGAAGTTCGACACGAGCCGCGCCGAAACAATCCAGCCGCGTGTGAAAAGCGCGTGCGAAATTCTGTGCAACCAGATTGCGTGAAGACCCGAATAACACAGCACGACTTCAAGCACGCTTTTTGCGGCGGGGTCGCGCTCAAAGATGACGCGAATATCTTTCTTGATGCGTTCAAAAAATTTCATGGACTTTACCTTGACGATTGGATTTTGCAGACAGACACCGCAACCGAAACCCGGCCGTCATGGATGACGGCCGCCGCCCGCAGTTGATACAGGATGTATCACCTGCGGGCTGTTTTCTTTTGGGCAACGTGGACGTTGCATCCAATTTAGTTTGACGTGTTCGCTTCGATTGGCGAGGCAGTCAACCAAACTGTTCCCCCGCTTTTAAAGCGGGTCTTTTGCGCCAAAAGAAAAGTAACACAGACCCGCGACGGCGTAAGCGGAAATGCCTTGCTCCGTACCCGTGAAGCCGAGACCTTCTTCGGTTTTGGCTTTGACACTGACCGCGTCAACGTCGACGTTCAAAATCTGCGCGAGACTTTCGCGAATCCGCATGACGTAAGGCGAAAGTTTCGGGCGTTGCGCGACGACAATCGAATCAATATTGCCGACACGATAACCTTTGTCCGCGACGAGTTTACAGGTGCGTTTCAACAGTTCGACGCTGGAAATATCTTTAAATTCGGGCGTCATTGGAAAATGCGTGCCGATGTCGTTCAAGGCCGCCGCGCCCAACATTGCATCAATAATTGCGTGAATCAAAACGTCGCCGTCGGAATGCGCCTCAAGGCCGAGTTCGTGCGCGATTTCGACGCCGCCGAGAATCAACTTCCTGCCCGTCGCAAGTTTGTGAACGTCGTAGCCGATACCAAAACGCGTCATTTGTTTTCGCCTCTCAAGAAAGTTTCCGCGACCCAAATGTCTTCGGGCGTGGTGATTTTCAAATTGCTGTATTCGCTCTCGACGACTTTAATGCGCACGCCGAGCCGTTCGACCAAACTTGAATCGTCCGTGCCGAGGAAGCTGTCTTCTTTGGCCTTGGCATAAGCGCGCATGATAATTTCGCGTTTGAAACCTTGCGGCGTCTGCACGGCGACAAGTTCTCTGCGCGGCGGCGTGAAGCGAACAAAACCGTCTGCATCGACAAGTTTAATCGTGTCTTTCGCGGGCACGGCGGCAATGGCTCCTCCGAATTGTTCAGCCGCGTCGATAACGGCATTGACGGTCTTTGCGGTGACGAGCGGGCGCGCCGCGTCGTGAACCAAAACTGTGTCGGCGTCGGGCGGAACGAGTTTCAAACCGTTTGCGATTGAAAATTGACGTTCACTGCCGCCGACCGTCACGACCCAGGGCTTGAGATCTTTTTCGGCGCGCAAAAGATTTTCGACCGTCTCGACTTCTTTTGCACCGACGACGACAATCAAAAAGTTCACGCGCTCGACTTGCGAAAAAGTTTTCACGCTGCGAAGCAAGACCATTTCGCCCGCAAGTTTCAGGAGATTTTTGTTCGTGCCGCCGAAATTGTTCATGCGCGTGCTTGCTCCGGCGGCGGGGAAAACTGCTGTAGTCATTTGCTGTCCTCCGAAAAATTATTTGAGGCGAACACGTTCAACTTGCCGAACGCTTGCCCAAATTTTATGCAACATCACGTTGGCGGCAAAAATTAAAATTGCCCGACGAAAATCGACGTGATCCGAAATATAATTTAACCCCCCCCGATACATCATGCCGTTTTCAACGCAAAAGACAAATTTATTCGAGAGCCGCGCTATGTCTTGCGCTTGAGACGGATTGCTTTCGATAAACAAAACGGATTCTTTTATCGCGCCGTAAATTTGAGCTTTGAACGTTGCGTGAATGTTTAAAGCCCGCCGTTGTTCGGCCGAATCCATGTTCAGCATGACCAAATTTGCGAAGGGAATATGGTTCTTTTTCAACCAAAAACGGGTTTCCTCGAAATATTTTTTTAAACGCGCAGTCACAATCCAGCCGATCAGTTGTGAGGGAATGAATTTCGGTGCGGCGTTTAAAATAAACTTCCGATAATTTTCGCCGTCGTCGTTTTGTTCTTGCGTTGGATCCGCGCAAAGAACTCCGTCCAAATCGCAACAACAAAAATTCAATAAGCTGTGGTGCATGAAATTCCACTCGAACATTCGCGGTTGAGGAACGACGGCAAAAAATAAATCGACCATGTTGATTGCGCGTGATTCAACAAAAGCGGCAAGGTAAATTTTGTCGACGTTAATCAGCGCAAGACGTTTTTTCACTTGAAGGATTGATGCTCCCGAAGCGACGCTGTCTTCGACGACCAAAATTTTTTTCACGGTTGAAAAATCTCTTGCCCAATCGGTTTTGTTTTTGCTGTTACCCGCGTCGAACAATTTGCCCGCCACAACGCCCGCGACGTCCGTCAAAGGTTTGTTCAGGTAACAGGAAATCATGTTAGCCAAAATCAAACCGCTCCTGGGCACGCCGACAACGACGTCAATATCGTGCGGTATTCTGTGCAAATTTTGAATCAGCAACTTGTTGAGCACATCAAAAGTAATGAAATTTACCGCCATGGCATCTCCTTTAAATCAAGCCGTCGTCAATGAGCCGACGAATCGCCTTCAAAACGCCCGCGTCGTCGTTGCTTTCGGTTTGGAAGCGTGCAATTTTTTTAACGTCGGGGTGAGCGTTGGCAACCGCGAAACCATAACCGACGGCTTGAAGCATTTCGCAATCGTTGAGGTAATCGCCGAACGCCGCGCACTCATCGGGCTTGACGTTCATGATTCGGCAAACGTTTTCAATCGCCTCGCCTTTGTTGGCACCGGGACTTGACACGTCAACCCACCAGTCAATAGTTTGCGCGACCTGCAACGTCGAATGAAACGCCGCAAGTTTGTCGTAGATGTTTTTGTCCGCGTGACCCGACCTGTCGAAGAAGGCGACTTTAATCGGCGTGTCGTCAACGTCGTCCCAGCTGTCGACGGCCGTGCGGTGAGTGTAATATTTTTCCATGTCGTCGGTGAATTCGGGCTTGTCGAATTCGCGCAGGATGTACGAATCGTTTTTGCCGCACCAAACGCACATGATGTTTTCCATAGCCGCGCCCGCCGCCAAAAGTTGCTTGACGGTTGCAACGTCCATGGGGTGACTGAAAATTTCTTTGCCGCGATACCTGACCAGCGTGCCGCCTTCGGCAACGAACAAAAATTCGTCGCGATACTTCTCGAACGAACGAAGCAGTGCCGCGTATTGTCGACCGCTTGCCGGCGCGAAAAGAACGCCGCGACGTTTCAGCTCGGCAATCATCTCGTCGAAACCCGCGGGCAATTTGTTTTCGCTCGTCAAAAGCGTGCCGTCCATGTCGGAAAAAATAATCTTAATCATTGCAAGCCCTCCGCAAAAAACTTTCCGCCGATTGTATCATGTACACGAAGCAATTGCAAAATCCGCGTGCGAACTTTACAATCGCCGCGACAAAATTTTATCCACGGAGGTTGACTGCTTGACATGAAAAATTTATTCGGTTTGACGCTCGACGAACTTGCCGCCGAACTTGACCCGTTGCCGAAGTTTCGCGCAAAACAAATCGCCGCACACATTTACAAGCACGGCGTGAAAACTTTCGACGACATGAACGACTTGCCCAAAACTTTGCGGGCGGAGCTGGCGACTCGCTTTGAAATTAAGTCTGCCGAACTCGTGACGCAACTCGATTCACGCGACGGCTTGACGACGAAGTTTCTGCTTGCCTTCGACGACGGCGCGGCGGTTGAAGTCGTTTTGATGCGCCACGATTACGGCAACGGCATTTGCATTTCAAGCCAAGTCGGTTGCCAAATGGGTTGCAAGTTCTGCGCCTCAACGCTCAAAGGTCTTGAACGAAACTTGACGGCGGCGGAGATGCTCGGCGAAATTTTCTTCGTCGTCGACTTCCTGCGCCGTGCGGGACAAAAGCTCGACTCAATCGTCGTCATGAGTACGGGCGAACCGCTGATGAACTTCGACGCGCTGATTAAGATGCTTCGCCTGTTGCACGAAGATTATTGCCTGGGCATGAGTTATCGCAAAGTCACAATCTCGACGTGCGGCGTCGTGCCCGCAATAAAAAAGTTGCGCGACGAAAAAATTCCCGTCACACTGTCAATTTCACTTCACGCGCCCGACGACAGGTTACGCTCGGAACTCATGCCGATTAATTCCGCGTTCGGGCTCAAGACTTTGCTTGCCGCGGGCGACGATTACGCTCAATCGACGGGGCGGCGCGTCACTTACGAATACATTTTGCTCGGCGGCGTCAACGACACCGAAGAACACGCCCGACGCCTCGCGAAGATTTTGAGCGGACAGCTCGCCAACGTCAATTTGATTCCGTTCAATCCCGTCGACGAAAGAAGTTTCCGCCCGCCGACAAAAGCCGCTGTACAAAAATTTTTCCACTTCCTGAACACGCACGGTATCGGCGCGACCGTTCGCAAAGAGATGGGCTCGGACGTCAACGCGGCCTGCGGTCAACTTCGCGCAAAAGTCACCGACCGTCACCGATAAGCGAAACATCGGCCGTCATGGATGACGGCCGCAATCGCCCGCGTTGAAACCCGGAAGGTTTCAC
>CAMUZU010000075.1 GCA_947165295.1 uncultured Selenomonadales bacterium
TTCTTCGCGGGATTTTTTGAAGACGAGTTTTAACAGTTAAATTTCGGCGCTTGACGGACGCAAAAGTCGCATATCCGTCGCTTCAAGACCTTAAACTTTTTCGGCGGCGGCATTAGGAGAGGATTATCCGTGAAACTTCCGGAACTTAAAATAGGTACCAAAACAGCCAAAATTCCAATCGTGCAGGGCGGCATGGCAATTCGTCTGTCGACGGCTCGGCTTGCGGCTTCGGTCGCCAATGAAGGCGGCATCGGTCTAATCGCGGCTTCGGGCATGGCTCATGACGAATTGCGTTACGAAATAAAGTTGGCGCGTTCGCTCACCGACGGCATAATCGGAATCAACATCATGGTCGCGGCCAGTGACTTTTTCGGCATCGTGCGCACGGCCATTGACGCGGGCATCGATTTAATTGTGGCGGGCGCGGGATTTTCACGCGATATTTTCGGTCTCGGCAGAGAATCAGGCACGCCGATTGTCCCGATTGTTTCCTCCGTTAAGTTGGCAAAAATCTCCGAAAAGCTCGGCGCGTCCGCAATCGTCGTCGAAGGCAAAGAAGCCGGCGGTCACCTTGGCACGGACACTTCCGTTCGCGAACTTATCGAACCGATTCGTGCGGCGGTGAAAATTCCCGTCATTGCGGCCGGCGGCGTGCTCACGGGCAAAGACATTGTCGACGTGCTCAAAATGGGCGCAAACGGCGTTCAGATGGGCTCTCGTTTTGCGGCAAGCGTCGAAGCAAACGGCGCGCCGTCGCTCAAAGAGTATTACCTCAAAGCCCGCCCCGAAGACGTGGTTGTCATTAACAGCCCCGTGGGACTTCCCGGTCGTGCCGTGCGAACGCCGTTTTCAAAGCGCGTCATGGAAGGCAAAGTGCCGCCGAAAGTTTGCGATTCGTGCTTGAAGTCTTGCAAGCGCAACTTCTGCATCATTCGTGCCTTGACGCGTGCACAGCAGGGCGACCTTGAAACGGGCTTGGTCTTCACGGGCGAATTCATGCCGCGTATCGAAGAAATTTTGCCCGCCAAAGAAATCATCCGACGCCTTGTCACCGAGGCCGAAGAAATTTACGAGCCGTAAAAAAATCCCCGCCACGAACGACGGGGAAATTTTTTTGCGCAACGCAACCGCAACGCAATCGAAGTTCCGGCCGTCATGGATGACGGCCGCCGTCGCCCGTCGCACGATACAGGATGTATCGTAGCGGGCGCGGTTTTCTTTGGTTACTTTCTTTGTCCGCACAAAGAAAGTAACACAGACGCTTATTCCGAAAACATTTTGATGACCGATTGAACGTTCGCGTGCGCCGACAGCCAAACCGGTATCAGCGACACGCCCAAAAACAAAACGTAGTTGAGAATCACCGCCGCCAAAGATTTTTTCGCGACGGAATAAAACGCCAGTACCGCGCACACGCACCACAGCACCAGTTGCCACAGCTCAACCCAAAGCTTGTCGTTATACACCAGCCAAATCAGCACGCCGACCGCAATCAGCAAAAGCAGCGACAGAATCAAAATCCACTTGAAACGCGGCGTCATGTGAAAAATCCCGTTGCCGTTTTCGTCGCGAACTTCGTCGAGCGAAGACACGTCAAAGCGTGCGTCGCCTTCGTTGTGCGTCGGCGCGGAATTTTTTTTGAAGTAATCGTCGTCGTTCATAAAACCGCCCCCTTACTCGCGAACAATTTTAAAATCACTGTTGCCCGTCGTCAAGGCGCGGGAAATTTTTTGAGGAGTTGATTGACTTTGAACAGCCTGACTGCCGAATTGAAAAAAATTTTGTCGGCGATTGATTCGCGTGACGCCGAAACTTTTTATGCCCGCGTCGACCTTAAGCCGCTTATGAATGTCGGCTACGACGAAGCGACGGACGTGCTTGCCAAAAACTGCGCGAAGTTTCACGAGCTGTACCCGAAAGATCTGTTCTTCAAGTTCGGCGCGACGGTCTTGCGCTTTTACAACGACAAGTTTCGCGGCGTGCACCTGGGCTTGATTGAAAAAGTTATCGCCGCGTACTTCGACGGCAGTTTTCGTGACGCGAAAAGTTTTTCTTCGACGCCGATTAAATTCCTTGCCGCCGAGCTGAAAAATCTGCTGGACGCAATTCACGCGGACTTCGGCGACGAAAACATTTCGGGCGACACTGCGACGCTTGAAGTTAAAATGGTCGGCGACGGCTCCGAATACGGCAGAATGATTGGCACGCTGAATTTCGTTTTGGAATTCGTCAAAGCCGACGACGCGGTCAAAACTTTGGGCGGCAAGCGTCAACCTAATTCGACGTGGCGTCTGCGCAAAATAAAAAACGTCGAGGAGTTGGTTCCGCCAATCCTCGACATTGCGGAAAGATATTGGCCGTCGTCATGGGACTTGGGCATCAAGCTTTAATGCGCAATGCACAATGACAACGTTTCGACAGTTCAAATTTCGTCGTCGACGAGCTTAATGTTCGCGGCGAATTTTTTTTGCGAAGTTGCGGGACGTCGAGCTTTAATCTTCGCGGATAAAAATCAAATTTTCGCCGCGAAACGCGAAGAACCAATTATACTTTGAAATCGCCTTGAAAAATTCATATGAACAGCCGCGTTTTGATTGGTCGTGCAGTTCAATCGTCAGCACGCGGACTTTCGGGAGCCACTCGTCGACGTCGGGCGCGGCGAAAACTTCTTTCTCGGCACCTTCGATGTCGACTTTAAGCCAGTCAATTTCGTCGAAGCCCGAATCCGCCAAAAGTTTCGCAACGGTCGTCGTTTTGACAAGAGCGGAATCATTATTTTCCGTGTCAGTCGGTTTAACCATTGCACCGGCCGCTTCACCGCTAACGTTCAAGAAAGTTTCCTTGTCCCACAGCGCGGACTTCAGCGGGTGAATGTTTTCGTAAAACGCCGTGTTGAACGTGAGCAACTGGAAGTTTTCTTCTCCGGCTCGACGGAATAAATCTGCGCATCGGGGAATTTGTTCGCGAAGTAAACCGCCGCACAGCCGATGTTGCCGCCGCAGTCAAGAATCAACTTCGGGCTGAAGTTTTTAAGCGGCATTGTGTATTCGCCCTGCTCGAAAATCGAACGGATTATGTAAATGTCTTCCTCTATCGGGCGAAAGAAAATCGGCTTGGGAAATCCGCTGATACGCGCCACTTGATATTCCGTCGGCAAGTTGAGTTTCGGTTGATTTGACATGATTAAGATCTCCGATTATTTATTGCGTCCGCAACAGTTTTTGTATTTCTTGCCGCTGCCGCACGGACACGGGTCGTTTCGTCCGATTTTTTTGCCGTCGGCGGTCTTGGCGCGCTTTTGACTTTCGGCGGGCGCGGTTTCGCCACCGTGTGACGTGCGGGCAGTTTGCAATCTGTCGGTGACTTTGGCCTGTTCGCGGCGAACGGCGGCTTCGGCTTCACGTGAACGAATTTGCGGCGGCTGTTGAGTTTCGGCGGGCTGTGACGTTTCTTGCGCGTCGTCGGACTGCACGTCGGCTTGAGCGTCAACGGTTTGTTCAGCAGGCGGCGGAGCTTCGTTTTGAACAACTGCCACGTGATACATTGTCGAGGCAATTTGGTCTTGAATTGCGCCTTCCATCTCCTCGAACATTGCAAGCGCTTCGATTTTGTATTCGACGAGCGGCGAACGTTGCCCGTAAGCACGCAGATTGATGCCTTCGCGCAACATGTCCATGTGGTCAAGATGTTCCATCCACTTGTTGTCGACGATTCGCAGCATGACGACTTTTTCAAGTTCGCGCATGACCGTCGGCGTGAAAATTTCTTCGCGCTGTTTGTAAACGTCGGCAGCCAAAGTTTCAAGGCGTTCTTTGAGTTCGTCGCGGCTGAGTTTTTCAAGTTCCGAAACTTGCAGACTGCCGGGCGGCGCGTAAATTTTTTCGGCGTCCTTGACAAGTTCGTCGAGTTGCCACTCTTCGGGATAAAGCTTTTCGTTCGCGTACTGATTGAGTTCCTGCTTGATAATGTGGTTGACCATGCCCGAAATGTTGTCGCGAAGATTTTCGCCGCGCAGAATTTTGCGACGTTCGCCGTACATAATTTCGCGCTGCTGATTCATGACGTCATCATATTCAAGGACGTGCTTGCGGATGTCGAAGTTGCGCGCTTCAACTTTCTTCTGCGCGTGTTCAATCGAGCGGGTTATCAGCGTGTGCTCAATCGGTTCGTCTTCCTCCATGCCGAGCTTGTCCATAACTTTGGCAATGGCTTCGGAGGCGAACAGGCGCATCAAGTCATCTTCAAGCGAAATGTAAAAGCGCGATTCGCCGGGGTCACCTTGACGCCCCGAACGTCCGCGCAACTGGTTATCGATTCGCCGCGATTCGTGCCGCTCCGTGCCGATAATGAACAGCCCGCCGAGTTCGGGGACGCCTTCGCCGAGTTTGATGTCCGTGCCGCGCCCCGCCATGTTCGTCGCGATTGTGACGGCGTCACGCTGACCCGCGTCGGCAACAATCTGCGCTTCTTTTTCGTGAAACTTCGCGTTCAAAACACTGTGCGGAATGCCGCGCTTCTTGAGGTAACCGCTGAGTTCTTCGGACTGTTCAATCGACGTGGTGCCAATCAAAACCGGCTGACCTTTGGCGTGAATTGCTTCGACGGTGTTCGCCACGGCGCGATATTTGGCGCGTTTGTTCTTGTAAACAACGTCGGGGTGATCGACGCGGCAGACGGGCTTGTTCGTCGGAATGACGACGACGGGCAACTTGTAAATCTTCAAGAATTCGTCTTCTTCGGTCTTCGCGGTACCGGTCATGCCCGCGAGCTTCGTGTACATGCGGAAATAGTTCTGGAAAGTTATCGTCGCCAAAGTTTGCGATTCGCGCTGAATTCGGACGCCTTCTTTTGCTTCAATGGCCTGGTGAAGTCCGTCGGAATAACGTCGCCCCGTCATCAAGCGTCCCGTGAATTCGTCGACGATAATAATTTCGTCGTCGCGGACAACATAATCGCGGTCACGTTTCATTAAAGCTTTGGCGCGAAGTGCGGCGGTGAAACAGTGACTGTACTCGATGTTTTCGGGCGCGTAAAGATTTTTGATGCCGAGTATGCGTTCAATCTTCGGAACAACTTCGTCGTTGGGCGCGACGGTCTTTTGTTTTTCGTCGACTTTGTAGTCTTCGCCTTCTTTGAGGTTAGCGACGGCACGAGCCATGACCGCGTAAATTTCGGTTGACTTCGCGCCGGGGCCCGAAATAATCAACGGCGTGCGCGCTTCGTCAATCAAAATCGAGTCAACTTCGTCGACAATGGCGAAGTTCAGCGGGCGTTGAACCATCTGCTCTTCGTGAACGACCATGTTGTCGCGCAGGTAATCGAAACCGAATTCGTTGTTCGTGCCGAAGGTGACGTCGCAACTGTACGCGAATTTTCTTTCGGGAAAATCCATGTCGTGCAGAATCAAACCGACGCTCAAGCCCAAGAAATGATAAAGCCGCCCCATCCACTCCGAGTCGCGTTTGGCAAGATAATCGTTGACGGTGACCATGTGGACGCCTTTGCCGCCGAGCGCGTTCAAATACACGGGCAACGTCGCAACCAAAGTTTTGCCTTCGCCGGTTTTCATTTCGGCGATTTTGCCTTCGTGCAGACACATGCCGCCCATGAGCTGAACGT
>CAMUZU010000076.1 GCA_947165295.1 uncultured Selenomonadales bacterium
TTGGACGACGGAGTTTTCGCCGAAGTTCGCGACGGCGGATTTTTTTTGGGCGTGTACATTGCCGACGTGAGCTTTTACGTGCGCCCGAAAACTTTCTTGGACGGTGAGGCGTTCGAGCGCGGCACGAGTATTTATCCCGTTGACCGCGTCGTACCGATGTTGCCCGTCGAGCTGTCGAACGGCATTTGCAGTTTGAATGCGGGCGTCAACCGGCTTGCAATGGCGTGCGAAATGATTTTGGACGCGAGCGGCAACGTCACGCGCCACGAAATTTTTCCGACGGTGATTCGCGTTCACCGACGCTTAAGTTACACGCAGGTCAACAAATTTCTTGACGGTGACGGTGAACTTGCCGACTGTGCCGACAACTTAAATGCGCTCAAAAAAATTCACGGCTTGCGGAAAAAAATTCGCGACGCACGCGGCTCAATCGATTTCGACTTGCCCGAAATGAAAATTCTGCTTGACGCGCAGGGTCGCCCGACTGCGATAACCAAACGCGTGCAGACCGTCGCCGAATCGATTATCGAGGAATGCATGTTGCTTGCCAATGAGACCGTCGCCCGCCACACCGTCACGAAAAAAATTCCGAGCCTGTACCGCGTGCACGAACTGCCGTCGCCCGACAAAGTTCAGACGCTCAATCAACTGTTGGCGCATTTCAGCTTGCACGTGTCGAAAGCTTCGGAGCCGCGTGACTTTCAAAAAATTTTGTCGCAGGTCAAAGGTCGTCCCGCCGAAAAAGTCATCACGGGTTACACGCTTCGCACGATGCAACAGGCACGTTACGCGTCGGAGAATTTGGGGCACTTCGGCATTGCGGCGAAGTTTTACACGCATTTCACGTCGCCGATTCGCCGTTACCCCGACTTGATTGTTCACCGCATGTTACGCGCAAGCTTCGAGTCGCCCGAAAAAATTCCCGCGCTTGCCAAACGGCTTGACGAGGCGGCGAAACACAGTTCCGAGCGCGAACGTCGGGCGATTGACATTGAGCGCGAAACTTTGGACTTGAAGGCCGTCGAATTCATGTCGCGCTACGTCGGCAAAACTTTCGACGGTGTGATTGACAGCGTGACGAACTTCGGATTTTTCGTCGAGCTTGCAAACGGTGTCGACGGGCTTGTCCGCGCCGCTTCGATTAACGACGATTATTATGTCTTCGTCGAAGGTGAATTCGCGTTGATTGGTCAGGCGACGGGCAGAAGTTTTCATGTCGGCGACGGCGTGCGCGTGAAGTTGATTTCGGCGAACACGAAGTTGCGGCAGTTGACGTTCGAGCTTGTCGACAACAACTTGATTGCGGAGGTTTGACATGGACACGGCTAAGCAACTTCTTGACGACGGACGACCGCTTGAGGCACTTGACCGACTGAAACAACTTTTGTCGACGGTGGACGCTTCGGACGAGTGGCGGCCACTTTAAAAGTGGCGGAACAATTTTCACGCCGCAGTGATGTCACCGTTCAAACGTTATCGCCGCGTGTTTGACGTGAGAAATTTTCGAGGTGTGATTTATGGACACGGCTAAGCAACTTCTTGACGACGGGCGACCGCTTGAGGCACTTGACCGACTGAAACAACTTTTGCCGACGGTGGACGCTTCCGACGAGTGGCGCGTGCATGAATTAATCGGCGCGGCGTTTCACGACTTGGCGAATCCCGCGGGTGCCGCACAAGCTTACTTCAACGCGGCGCGCACGGACAAATTTTTACGCAGTCAACGGGCGCATTTCTCGAACTGGATTTTCGCTTTGCATTACCTGCCGCACGTCGACGCGCAGACTTTGGACAACGAGCTTGCGATTTACAATTCGCTTTACGTCGACACCGAGCCGCTTGACACCGTCGCCCGTCGCGGTGAAAAAATTTCCGTGGCGTTCGTGTCTCCGCATTTTTGCGACTCGTCTGCCGCGAGATTTTATGAGCCGCTGTTGACCGACTTTGACCGCGACAAGTTCACCGTCACCGCGTGGAGTTTGTCCGCCGAAGAAGACGCCTTCACGCGCAAAATTCGCCGCAGTGTCGACGCGTACACCGACATTTCCGAAACGAGCTTCGAGGAAGCCGCGATTAAAATCCGTGACGCGGGCAGCGACGTGCTGGTTGACTTGGGCGGGCACACCGAAGGCGGCGCGACGTTGCAGGTTGCCGCTTACAGGCCGTGTCGCGTGCAGGTGACGACCGTGGGCTACTTCGACTCGACGGGGCTTGACGCGATTGATTATTTTGTCGGCGACGAATTCTTGACGGCGGGTGCACACTTCACCGAAAAAATTTTGTCGCTTGAAAACGCCTTCGCTTTCCGACCGAACGAGCGCATGATTCGCGAACGCAGTCAACGCCGACCGTTTCCGCACGCGTTTACTTTCGGCTGTCTGAACAACTTCATGAAACTCAGCGACGAGTACTTGACCGCCGTCAAAAAAATTCTTGACGCCGTGCCCGACGCGCAGATTATCTTCCGAGACACAACGCCGCTTGCGAGCCGTCAACGTGCGCTTGTCGAACGGCTGAAAACTTTCGGCATTGAACGTGCGCAGGTTCGTCGCGGGGCGGACAATTTCTTCACCGACTACAGCGAAGTTGATTTGATTCTTGACGCGTTCCCGTACCCCGGCGGCTTGATGACGGCTCTTGCGCTGTACATGAAAGTTCCCGTGCTCAACCTGCGCGGCGATCTTGCAAGTTCACGGACGGGCGCGGACATTCTTCGCATTGCGGGCGTCGACGAGCTGATTGTTTCGGACGTTGATTCTTTCGTCGCGAAGGCAGTTGACCTTGCCGAACATCGCGCTAAGTTGACCGCCTTGACCGAAAAAATTTCCGTTGATAAAATGACCGACACGAACGCTTTTGTCGCCGACTTCTACGCCAAACTTTCGGAGGTGATTTAAATGTCCGATGACACTTACGAAACTGTTCGCGGCGAAAAAGTTCGTCTCCCGTCAATACCGCTTGCGCACTGCCAAATTAAAGGTAACATCTTGATGGCTGTCGGCAAGCATTTGATTGAAAACAAGCGCGGATATTTTTTCGGCAACGTTTATGTCCGCTTCGACGACGAAAATATTTTTATGCCCGACTTTTGCGTTGTCCTCAAGGAGCACGAACAGATTCTTGCCAACCGCGTATATATCGACGGTGCGCCCGACATGGTCGTCGAAGTGCTGTCGAAGTCCACGCGCAAGAAAGACATCACCGTCAAGAAAGACACCTACGAGGTCAACGGCGTGCGCGAATATTGGATTGTCGATCCTTGGGCGAAAAGCATTGACGTTTATCTTCTGCGCGACGGCAAATATTTTCTCAGTGACGTTTATACACTGTTCGACGAAAAAGATTTGGCTTTGCTTGACGACAACGAGAAAGCCGAAGTCAAACACGAGGTGCCCGTGACAATTCTCGACGGGCTGAAAATTCCGCTGAACTTTATCTTCAAGTGGGGCTATCGTTGAAATGTTCACCGAAACCGAAGAGCGGCGGACGCTTTGAAAGCGGCGGAACTCTTTGTTGACACGACCGGAGTTGATAACTTGAATTACGACATTGAGCGGCGCGGGCTGTTAAAGTTCGTGCCGCCGAATTTTTTGCCCGTGACGGTGCTTGTGCTTGAATCAACAGAACTTTTGCCCGACGTGCGAAAACTGTTGCCCGCCGCAAGAATCGCCTTCATGTCGCCGACACGCACGCCGCCAATCGAAAAGCTTTGCGACGAAACACGCGCAGATTTACTTGTCGGGAATTATTTGCAAGGACAACTGCCGACGGAGCCGAAACTCTTCGAGTTGATTTTGGCGCAGGACATCTTGTCGGCGGGCGACACGCTGTATCCGACGCTTCTTGCCTTGAATCACCTGCTGACGGATTCGGGCGCAATGTTGACGCGTTTCACCGAATCGACGTGGACGAAGGCGCGGCTTGTCAAATTGCTTGACGACGCGATTTACAAAGAAATTCGCTTCATGCCCGACGGTGAATTCTGGCTGGTCAAAGCGCGCAAATGTACCGCCGAAGTCGCCGCGTTGAAAGAACTGTTCACCGACGAAACACGTGCCGAACTGTCGCGCCTGCTTCACCGAATCGAATACGACATCGACGTTGACGAAAACTTTTCGCGGCTTATGGAACTGTGCGAACGCGAAGGCATCTTCGACGAATATTTGTCGGACTTCATCAATCAAGTCGTCGTGCACGAGTCGGCGAAAATTTTCCTTCGCGAACATGCCGAAACTTTCGGGCGCGTGCTGGACTTCGACGAATAAAAAATTCCCCGTCGTTTGGCGAGGGATTTTTTGTTGCGCTGAAAACTTCGACTCGTGCGAAAAAATTTTCTGCAAACTCGGCAGGAAAAGCGGCTGTCGTACCGAAAACATATCCGAATCACGAAAGGAGCGTGCAGGCATGGCGGTCAACGTTTCGGGCTTCGGAGCCTACGACATTCGCGGAGTTTATCCCGAAAGCATCAATCAGGAGCTGGCATATCGCGTCGGCAGAGTTTTTCCCGAACTGTTCGGAGCGCATAAAGTTGCCGTCGGGCATGACATTCGACTTTCGGGTCCCACGTTGAGCGACGCGCTTGTTCGCGGACTCACCGAGGCGGGCTGTGACGTTTTTGACGTCGGGCAGGTCGGCACCGAAATGATTTACTTCGCGACGGGCTTCAACGATTTTGACGGCGGCATTATGATCACCGCGTCGCACAATCCCAAAGAGTACAACGGCATGAAGTTTGTCGGCAAGGGCGTGCGTCCCATTTCGCCGAAGACCGGTTTGCTTGACATCAAGGCGGCTGTATCCGACGAAAGCCGCGATTGGTCGTTCCGCAAAGCGACGGGCACCGTCCGCCGAATCGACATCATGCCCGATTACGTCAAATGTCTTTTGAGTTACGTCGACGCGAAAAATCTTCGTCCGCTGAAAATCGTCGTCAACACCGGAAACGGCGCGGCGGGTCCCGTCATCAACGAGCTGGAAAAATTTCTGCCGTTCGACATCGTCAAAGTTCACAACAACGCCAACGGTTTCTTCCCCAACGGCGTGCCCAATCCGTTGCTGCAGGACGCACGTGCGGAAACTTCCCGTGCAGTCGTCGAGAGCGGCGCGGCTTGCGGCATTGCTTTTGACGGGGACTTTGACCGTTGTTTTTTGTTCGACGAAACGGGCGGCTTTATCGAAGGTTATTACATGGTCGGTTTTCTCGCCGAAGCTTTTTTGCAGAAACACGGCGGCGAAAAAATTATTTACGACCCGCGGGCGATTTGGAACACGATTGACATTGTCGAAGCTCACGGCGGCACACCGATTATGTGTCGGTCGGGGCACGTTTATATCAAAGAACTCATGCGCGAACACAATGCGATTTACGGCGGCGAAATGTCTGCTCACCACTACTTCCGCGACTTCTACCTGTGCGACAGCGGTATGATTCCCTGGTTGCTCGTCGTGGAACTTTTGTGCCACAGCGATAAAACTTTGTCGCAACTCATGGCGGACAGAATCGCGAAATATCCCGTCAGCGGCGAAATTAACACGCGGCTTGACGACATCAGCAAGGTCAAAGACATCATGGCGCGCATCGAAGAAATTTACGGCTCACGCGGCACGGTCAATCACAT
>CAMUZU010000077.1 GCA_947165295.1 uncultured Selenomonadales bacterium
CACATGCCGACGGCTTCGGACAACGAATTAATTTTCATCGAACGCACGGGTCACACGTATCAGCAGAAACATCAAGAAATTGCCGACACGATACTCAAGCTTGCCGAAAGTTGGACGGCGTAAAAAAAATTCCTCGACACAACGTCGGGGATTTTTTTTTGTAAGTGTATGTCGACGTTCACTTGACCAAAATCCAATCGTGACCGCCGCCGTGCGGACAACTGCCCGGTTTCGGTTTGGAAGTGTCGCTCGTTTGAATTTGTCCGTTGCAACGCGTGCACCGCCAAAGGTTATTTGCCGCCGTCGCAACAGAATTCACCGAGAGAATCACCGCCGCGCAGATTAAAGCACTCAAGAAAATTTTCCGCATGTCGCACGCCTCACTTGTTCGACTTCTTCGCGGTGAACCAAATCGATTCGCCTTTAAGCGTTTTGCCGAAATCGCCCATGCCGGCACCGAGGCTGTAAGTTATACCTCCGTGCGTTATCGTCGGCGACAAATTGCCTCTGTCGAACTGAGTAAACAGCGCGTCAATCGCTTTGGCAGTTTCATCAAAACGTTGACTGTCGTTGTCGGCATCAATCGAATACGCGGCAACACACGCCATAATCTTAAAAGCAACGGCATGCGCGTCGTTCCTGTCGTCCAAACTCCAGTGAACGTTCACAATGTCGGGATTGGCGGAAAGTTCCATCGCCAGATAATTTTGGCGCGTCTGCAACGAGACAACAGTCATATCGGCGATTTTGAATTGCCGCACGCCGTCGACTTTCAACCCGGCAACCAAGTCCGCGTATTTTGAAGCGGAAACGTACATGTCGAGATTGGCGTTGTATCGTTGCATGAACTCTTCACCCGTGACGCCGAAAAATTTTTCGTTCGTGCCGCAGCTCACCGCCAGAAACATCACGCAAACCGTCGCCGCCGCAAGAATTTTTTTCGCATGTGCGCGAGCGAATTCTCCCGCGGTGATTGTGGTTTCGTCGTCGCCGCTTTTGAACAAAGTCACGACGAACGCCGCGAACGCCTTCAAGTTATCCGCAAAATCTTTCATGTTGCACCTCCGCTTATCTGACCAAAAACCAATCGTGCCCGCCGCCGCGAGGACAAGTGCCCGCATTAGGTTTTGCAGTGTCGCTCGTCTGAATTTGTCCGTTGCAACGCGTGCACCGCCAAAGATTGTTCGTCGCCTCCGCAAAAGAATTCGTCAGCAAAACTGCCGCGACGACTGCAACCGCCGCCAACACAAGCAAAACTTTCATGTTGCCGGCTCCTTTCAAGTCGCACGTAAGTTTTCTTGCATTGTACAGAAAACGTTCGGGCGATTGGTTACTCGCAAAGTAACTTTTCACGTGAAGATCTTCGGCAAATTTTTTTCGGCAAGCGCGTCGTCGAGCGCGAACTTGTCGAAATTTTTTTGTTCGATGAAGTGCTTGACGATTAAATCGGCGTCGATGCTTGTCGACAGGGCGTAACCCGCCCGCTCCAACAAAATGCACGCTTCGTCCGACGAAACTTCCAGCGCGAAGATGATTTTGATGATGGTCTTTTTGGTCGGAATTTTTCCATGGCGAATATCCGAAAAAGTTTTTCGCCCGACGTTGGCGGCCTTGTAAACTTCGGGGTCAGTCAAATTTCTTTCGTCAATCAACGCGAACAACAATTCCGAGAAAGATTCGTTGCGATTTTCGAGTATTGCGTCCGTTGAGGTCGGTTCCGCCATAAAAAAAACTCCTTTCAAGTTGCCTGCCCGAAAGATTTTCAGTGTACGCGAATTGTACAGAAAATATTTGGGCGATTGGTTACTTGAAAGGTAACATTTCAACCGCAAAGCGTTGATAAAGCGCGTCGTCATTTGTGCGGCAAGTTCGTCGTCAGCCGGGCGGCCACGTCATCTTTCGTCCGCCGAGCAGGTGAACATGCAGGTGATTGACGGTTTGTCCGCCGTCGTCGCCCGTGTTGATAACGAGCCGAAAGCCGCCGTCAAGTTTGAGTTCTTTGGCAAGTTTGGGCACCACGTCAACGAAAATGTGCGCGGCAAGATCTTTGTCTTCGGCTTGGAACTGCGCGACGTTGGCGATGTGTTTTTTCGGGACAATCAGCACGTGTTGCGGAGCCTTCGGACTAAGGTCGCGGAACGCAACAACGCTGTCGTCCTCGAAAACTTTTTGCGAAGGAACTTCGCCCGCCGCGATTTTGCAGAAGATACAATCGGTCATGTGAAAACCTCCCGTGAAAGTTTTCGTCGATTTTACACCGTCGGCAAGTTTGTTTGCAAGTTGACGATTGAAAATTCGTGCCGCGTGTGCCGAATCAGCTTAACCAGGTCGTCGAACGCGATTGAAATTGTCGCCGTGTTCGTGTTCGGGTGAAGCAAAAGTTTCTTGCCCGCAAGTTCCGCGTCGATTATCAGTCGGACTTTGCGTTGAGCGTCGTTGATGTCGGCAAGTTTGTTTGCAAGTTGACGGTTGAAAATTCGTGCCGCGTGTGCCGAATCAACTTGATTAAGTCGTCGAACGCGATTGAAATTGTCGCCGTGTTCGTGTTCGGATGAAGCAAAAGTTTTTTGCCCGCGAGTTCCGCGTCGATTATCAGTCGGACTTTGCGTTGAGTGTCGTTGACAATTCCGAGCGGCGTGACGGAGCCCGCATGTAAGTTCAAAATCGTCGACAGTTCGTCTTCGGAGGCGAATGACAGCCGCGACAGTTGCAAACTTTTCGCGACGGACTTCAAGTCGGCGTGTTTGTCGGCGGGCAAAGTCAGCAGGAAAAATTCGCCGCGTTTGTTGCGCAGGAACAAATTTTTGCACGGTTGACCGCCGAGCTTGTCGAAGATTCGCAGTTGCCGCGATTGGTCGACGGTAAAAACCGCTTCGTGGTCGAGCAGTTGAAACTCAATGCCGAGCGTGTCCAAAACTTCAAAGATGTTCATGTATGAAACTCCCTTCGTATTAATCGTTGTTATGCACCGTTAACAAACATGTTGCGTATTGTCAAAGTTTATCGATGCGAAAATAACCATAAAATATATTTGGATTGACAATTATTATCCGCGTGCTAGAATCAGAATCGTGCTATATTTTGTATACAAAATCGTACAGGCGCGCAAGGTCGTTGTCAAGCGGCGGGTCGTCGCGAACGCTTCATTGTCGGCGAATCGTTGCGAACGTTTCACTGTCGGCGGGTCGTCGCTAATCGGTTTTTTCACGGGAAGGAGTGGTTTTATGTTTTGGGCTGAGCTTCTGGTTGTGCTGGCGATGTTGATTGTCGGCGCACGCTACGGCGGCATTTTCCTCGGCATGTCGAGCGGTGTCGCCATTGCGATTTTGGTTTTCGGCTTCGGGTTGGCACCGGGCAACCCCGCGATTGATGTCATCATGATTATCATGACGGTCGTTGTCATTGCGGCGACGTTGCAGGCGTCGGGCGGCATGGACTACTTGATTCAAATCGCCGTCAATCTCCTGCGCAAAAATCCGAACCGAATCAGCTATTATGCCCCGATTATCAGCTGGGTTTTCACGTTCATGTGCGGCACGGGCAACATTGCGTTCGGTATCCTGCCCGTTATCGCCGAAGTTGCACGCGAGGCGGGTGTTCGTCCCGAACGTCCGATTTCAATGTCGGTCATTGCGTCACAGCAAGCAATAACCGCTTGTCCGATTTCTGCGGCAACCGTCGCTTTGGTCGGATTGCTTGCACCTGCAGGCGTCACGTTGATTGACGTGTTGATTGTCTGCATTCCGTCGACGTTGATTGGCGTCGTATGCGGCTGTCTTTGGGCGTCACGTGTCGGCAAAGAGTTGGCCGAAGATCCCGAATACTTGGCACGTGTCGAGCGCGGCGAGTCGGCTCCGATTAACGAGAAAGCCGACATTGCCACGGACAGAGAGTTTTCCGCGTCGACGAAACGCGCCGTGTGGCTGTACCTGTTGGCGACGGCGATTGTCGTCACGTTCGGCATCTTCCCCGAATTGCGTCCTGCTGCGGAACTTGGCGGCAAGCTTGTCAAGTTCTCAATGACGATGTGTATCGAAATGGTCATGATGGTTATGGCGGGCGTGATTATCGTCGCGTGCAACGTCAAAGTTTCGTCGATTATCGAGCAGTCGGTTTTCAAAAACGGCTTGATGGGCGTCTACTGCATTTTCGGCTTGACGTGGGCGGGCGACACCTTGACGCGCAACAATATCGAATTCATTAAATCCGGCGCGGCTGACATTGTCGCTGAAAATCCGTGGGTCTTCGCGCTGATTCTGTTTTTCCTGTCGGCAATGATTTTGAGCCAGGCGGGAACAATCGGTGCGCTTGCTCCGCTGGGAATCACGTTGGGCATAACGCCGCCGACGATGATTGGGATGTTCCCCGCAGTCAACGGCTATTTCCTCGTGCCGATTTACGCGACAATTCTTGCGGGCATTGCGTTTGACCGCACGGGCACGACTCGTATCGGCAAGTTCGTTTTCAATCACAGCTTCCAGATACCCGGCATAATCACCTGCGTCGTCTCCGTCGCAATCGGCATGATGTTGGGCAACATGTTGTTGTAAGGGACAAGTGGCAAGGGACAAGGGACAAGTTTTTTTTCAAAGTCGGCAAGCGGCAATTTTGGAAGTACAATCAATAGCGCGGGTGATAAATTTTGCTCAACATAAAAATTCTTGCGACGGGCGGCACAATCGCGGGCAGTGCTCAACTTTCGACGGCGACGACGGGCTACAAAGCGGGCGCACTCGGAATTGACGTGTTGCTCAACGCCGTCCCGCAAGTCAAAGATTATGCCGACGTCACGGGCGAACAAATTTGCTCAATCGACAGCAAAGACATGACCGACGACGTTTGGCTCAAGTTGGCGACGCGAATCAATCAACTTTTCGCTCGCGGCGACGTTGACGGAATTGTAATCACGCACGGCACCGACACGCTCGAAGAAACGGCTTACTTCCTGAACTTGACCGTGCACAGTTCAAAGCCCGTCGTCTTGACAGGCGCAATGCGTCCCGCGACGGCGATAAGTGCTGACGGTTCAATGAATTTGCTTAACGCCGTTCGTGTCGCGACAAGTCCCGAATCCGTCGGCAAAGGCGTCCTCGTCGCGCTCAACGACGAAATCAACGCCGCACGCGAAGTCACCAAAACCAACACGATAACCGTTTCGACGTTCAAGAGTCCCGAACTCGGCTTCCTCGGTTACGTCAACGCAGGCACGCCCGAATTCTACCGCACGTCGACGCGCCGTCACACAAGCAATTCCGAATTCAGCGTTGACGGCTTGACGAAACTTCCGCACGTGAAGATTATTTACGGGCACGCGGGCGACGACGAACTTTTTGTTGACGCGGCGATTAACGCGGGTGTCAAAGGCATTGTTTACGCGGGCACGGGCAACGGCTCCGTCCACATGAACGCCGAAAAAGCTTTGGCGCGTGCCACGGCGAAAGG
>CAMUZU010000078.1 GCA_947165295.1 uncultured Selenomonadales bacterium
GTGATTGACTTCGATTGATTCAGTTGGCAAGCACGGTGCCGGTCGTGTCCTGATTAATCGCCGTTTTGCAGTAAATAAACGCCCAGCCCGAACTGCCGCCTGATTGATGATTTGCGTCAGTTGTACCAAAACCACCCGCGTTGTAAGCGTTTGCATGGTCGTACATGGATGAACCGCCGTAACCCGCACCGCCGCGACTTCGTCCGTTTCCACCGGTTAGCAGAAGCAGTTGACTAAAATTGTTGATTGTGTCGGCAACAATCATTGCATGTAAGCCTTGTTCAGATATGAAACCCAAATCGTGATGCACACCAATACCGTTACTGCCGTAACCGCCGGTGTAAAGTCCGCCATATTGAGGATGCGAGCCACTCCAAGCACCCGAACCTGAATAATATTCGCCGTAAATGAAACTGTCGCGTGCTTGACGATTGTATTTATCGCCGCCAATTCGCGAAGTTGTGTCGACGGTGAGCTTGTTGGCGAGAATGAAAACCGAGCCGAAACCTTGCCCGATTGGCAACTTGTCCGAATCTTGAGCGTTGCCGATGACCCCAAGTCCTTCGCGAGCGTAAGCGTAACCCGTCGACGCCGCGTTGACGTAAAGCTTGCCGCCCGAAAGGTCGCAAGTGCCTTTACACGCAATCGCGCAAATGCCGCCTTGTTCACCGTTGAATACGGGAGTTGACTTGTTTTCGACGCTGAGCGTGAAGTTGCCGAACTGCGGAATCGCGATAACTTGCGCGGCGTAATCGGTCACCGAAATGTTCGGAACATCGGTGTCGAGCGTCAAAACGGAGCCGTTGTCGCCGAGGACGTTCGCCAAAATGAATCGTCCCGCATGCTCAACGTTCGTGTTGCCTTTGTGATTGAAATGAATCATGACCAATGCGCCCGCGCCAATCTGCGCGAGTCCCGCCGTCGTTTGACTTTTGTACGTGACTTTTCGCCCGTTGACAGCGGTGATTGTCGCGTAATTGTTCAGCTGAATGTTCGTGCCCGCGACGTCGCCGAAACTGCCGTTGCCAAAGTTCTTGATGTTCATGGTTTTGATTCGCGCCGGATTCGACAAGCAGTCATACGCGTACAAACCTTCGTCGTTGCGAAGTTTCGTTTCAGACGCGATATAACAGCGACAAATGCCTTGCCCTGCCGTCGACGCCGAATTTCGATACTTGGCAATCATTGCGCACGAAAAGTTTTCAATCGTTTCAGCGGCGATTAAAATCGTGGAGCCGCCGACGTTCGTCACACCCGACGGAGCCGTTTCGTTATAAGTTACTGATGTCGACGAACCGCGATAGAATTGCACGCCTTTGGTCGCGGGGTTACCAATGCGCGAGTCCGCACTGCAGACCATTTTTTTCGCGACGATGAAAGCCGCGCCGTCGCCCGCGTTGAGCATGAAGTGAATGTGCGTGTCGGAGTTCTCCCAGCCCGCGTAATTTGCCGTGTCCGCCTCGACGTCGTTTTGAGTGACGGGGCGAAGTGCTTTTGACGTGACGGGAATGCCGCGCTCGTTCAAAGCGATGTTGCCGCCGTCGAAAGTCAACGTTTCACTGCACATGATCGCGACAATGCCGCCGTGATAATTCGACACGCTGTAAACAGGCGGAGTAATCACGCAACCCGTTTCGAGCGTCAAGTTTTTGTACTGAGCAATGGCAATCGCTTGAACGTAATATTTCGCCAAGTCCTCCGACGGAATGCACGCGGTCGGGTCAACGTCGAGCGTGAAAACGTTTGAATTGACTGCCGTGATGTTCGCAATCAACCAGTTGCCGAGATAAGTTACTTCGGTCGACGCGCACGCGCTGACGTGAATCAAAATTTTTGCGCCCGCTTCAAACGTCGCGTCGCCCGTGATTTTCGTCGTGTTGTTGATTGTGATTGTCGTCGGCGTCACGGCGGTGACACGCGCATAACTGTTAATCGTGGTGTCGGGATTCTCAACGTCGCCGAGCGCGCCGTTGCCGAAATTCGCCTTGTAAGCCATGTGAAATCCTCCAATAAAAAAACGCCCGAAGGCGCGTTAATTGCAAAAATAAAAGCCGTCTGTTACAATTGCGACGGCGGCGGTCTCAACCTCCTTGTGCTGAAAGGGGGTGAGCGGTTGACAATTACACTTACGCTTCAATTGGGCGATACCGATTTTCTGAAAACAGCGTGCACCGTGCTTTCTGCGATTTTCGGCGGAGCCAACTTAATCGTCAACATTTTGCGATACCGCAAGTCCAACTGATTTAACGTTGGCTTGACTTTGGATGCCGAGCGTTGAATAACTGTCGCCAAAATTTTAGCCGTTCGCGTTTGCAACGTCAAGCCGGGCGGCTTTTAAATTTACGCGCTGATCGTGAAATAACCGTCTTCGCTGAAAGTTCCGTCGCCGCTGAGCGCGAAGTTGCCCGCGTTCGATTGTGACGTGTCGAGCTGAAGAATCGTTTCGACGTTGCCGCCCGTGCCCGTAAAAGTTTCGTTGACGTTGAAAGTCGTCGTCCTGATATCGCCTGCGCCCGTCGCTTGACCGTCGGTGACCAACGCAGATGTCCTCAAAAGTTGCGTGCGTGTAAGGTCGTAAGTGTTCGCGATTATTTGATTAAGAATCACAATCACCGCCGCGCCGTTTCGGGCAACGGATTTAACCTGAACATATTCTGAACGCGTGCCGTCGGTAATCGTGTACCAACTGCCGACTTGAACGTTGCGGTCGCTCTCAATCTGAATGTTTGAAATGCCCGCAACCGCCGTCATCACGTCGCACGAATATTTGTCGACGCAGTCGCCGCCGTCGCTGAACGGCTCAATCATCATCAAGTTGCCTTGAATGCCGAGTTCGCGCTCCGCTTTGAGCTGTGTGAACAAGTTCGACAGATTGACTTCGGCTTGCGTCAATCGTGAATTCATGCGCGGGATATTGCTTGCGTCGCCGCCCAAAAGTTGACTTGCGAGTTGGTCAATTGCCATCGGGTGAAGTTTGTCGTCGCCGCCGTTCACCCAAACCGAATTGGCAACGGTGACCGTCTCCGCCTTAGTCGGGATATTCGGACATTTCTTCGTAAACGCGCACGGCGCGAACGCCAAAACCAACGCATCGGCGCGGTCGGGACTTCTGCCGGCTCGTTTTTTGTACGACGACTTGTCTTCGAGAATCAGCTTGTCCGAAGATGTGAGCGCGTATTTTCGCGTGGCAAGTTGCGCCGTCAAGACTTCGTCGTTCGGAATTGAAATGTCGCCCGAAACAAATCTGTCACGAAGCGCAAACCAACTTTCGGTCGCCTGGTTCGCATAATGCGGGTCGCGTGATTTGCCGCCATTGTGACAGCCGTTGACCTCGACGCGAAGATTTTTCTCGGCGAAGACTTTGCGCAACCTGTCCGTGACACCGCCGCCGACTCCGTCGTCATCAACGTTGACCGTCGCTCGATTGGTTTGTGGCGCGTCATAAGTTCAGCAGTCTTCGCGACAATTCGCCCGCACGTCGTCATTAAATCCGTCCGTCTATAGCTGTCGAACTTCAACGCACAATTTCCAATTCGCGGCTGAATGACAGTTTCGTCGTGCCGAAGCGCGTCACGTCGACGCCAATGACAAGCTCGCCCGTCGGTTGAAGTTCGCGGTTCGCCGCCTCCTCGACAAGTTTAAGCGCAATCAAGCCGTCCGCCTCGATCTTCGGGAATTCGCCCAACACGCGCACAACGTTCGGGCTGTGCGCGGAAACAAATTTTCGTCTTCTGTCACTCGTCGGGCTCGACACGAAGAATTCAGCGAACGAATTCAACCGGTTCATCGCGAAATTTTTTAAGGACTTGCTCCAACATCGTTCGACCAGATTTTTTCGAGCGTCTCGGTGAACAGCGTCGACGAATCAACTTTGACGTCAAGCCGCTCTTTGAACGCACCGTGAACTTTCAAAAGCAACTCCGCAGCACGAAGTCTGTCGCCCTGATTGACTTTCGCGGTGATTTTTTTGCCCAAATTCGTCACGACTTCTTCGGTGAGTTCGCCGCGCACGATCAAAGTCAAATGCTCCTGCGTGTCCGCCGTCTGTTTTGAGTAACCGGAGCGGCGTGCGGCTTCGACTGCTTGAGGTCTCGCGCCGTGCGTTCGAGGTTCGTGCCGACTTTGACTGCTTCAATGAGTGCGAATAAAAATTTCGGCGGCAGTTCAGTCAAGTTCATCTGCTGAATCGCGTTGGCAGCTCGGCTCTGCAACATTCGCCCGATGTTTATTTGTCGTTCGACCATTGCCGCGAAGTCCTGCGACGCACGCTCCTTTGCCTGCCGATCGATTTCCGAATCCCACGCATCGGCGCGTTCTCGCCACCTGTGTCGCTTCGCCCAACGTTTTATCAGCGTCGTTGACTTTGACAACTCGGCGGTAACCTTGCAATAACTTCTGTGCGTCAAATATGTTTGGAACGCCTCGAACGCCAGGTAACTTTCGCCCGGTTGCCTGTCCCAATTCAAAATCAATCGCTCCAATCAAAAAGACGCCCGAAGGCATCCGCGTATTCAGTTTTGGTCGTTCTACTCAATCGACAAGTTCGACTTCCTTGCCGACGAAATCGCCTTCACCTTGTACGGCAATGCATTTGTTGCCCGCGTGCGACATTGGTATTGGTTTGTAGATTTTGCCGTCAATCGAAAAATTGCGGTAGAGTTTGTTTCGTGGCAATTCTTCGTCCAGATACAGTATGTACCTGTCATTTTTCTGTGGCGACTATTTTTTAATTATTTTGTTCATTTTAACCGACTGCTCTCCTCAACCAATTTTCTGTATTGTTCAAGTTGAATTTTTGTCGCTTCTATTTCCTCTCGCGGTATGCTATATTTTGTTGCCACTTGTAATAGATATTCCTTGGCGTCAATCTCATTGAGCCACGAGCGCAAAGTTTTTTTGTCATTATTCATCCCGCGACGATTTTGCTTGATGTGATGATTTTCTTCCAATATTGAACTAATCGAAACGTTTTTGCGAAAGAACACAATGTCAGTTCCAAAATTTGACGCCTCAGCATTCATGAAATCTAAATGTCGTTCCGCTTCTTCGGTACCGCGTATTATTGTCACAACCATCTTTTCGAGCGGGATTATTCATTGCTGATAACGTTTTTCCGAAACAGGCTTGTAGGTGATTGGCGGCGTCGGCTTTGGTCTGAACATTTCGTTACCGACCGAAGTCCTCTGCCGCCAACATTAGCATTTGTCGCGGGCGCAGGCAACGGCTTTGAGACTTCGCGATATTGAATCGTGCAGCGACAGCGCGGGTGAAACGGCGGCAGTTGAACGCCGACCTCGTTCGTGTGACCGACGACCGTATCTTTCAGCGCAAGACAGCGTCCGCAAACGCGATTG
>CAMUZU010000079.1 GCA_947165295.1 uncultured Selenomonadales bacterium
AAGACCGCACGATTTTGGTTTACGACCTCGGCGGCGGCACTTTCGACGTGACTGTTGTTAAAATGTCCATGGCGCAGAACGAAGCGGGCAACGACGTTCAGAAAATCACCGTGCTTGCAACCGGCGGCGACGACCGACTCGGCGGCAAAGATTGGGACGACCGACTTTACAACCACATCTTGCACGCTTGCTGCGACGAAAACGGTTTGACGCCCGAAGAAATCGAAGCTGAAACCCGTCAAGACATTCGCTCCAAAGTCGAAGAGGCCAAACGCAAACTCAGCAAGAAACAATCCGCCAAAGTCCGAATCGACGTCAACGGTTCGCGCACGGAAATTACCGTCACCCGCAAAGACTTCGAGAACATGACGGGCGACATTGTTGCCAAGGCGATGAATTTTGTTGACGCCACGCTTGAAAAAGTTCCCGCAGAGGCGATTGACACCGTGTTACTTGTCGGCGGCTCAACTTACATGCCGATGATTAAAAACGCGGTTGAAGCGAAGTTCCCCGGCAAAGTTCAGCAACACGACCCCGACCAGGCGGTTGCGAAAGGTGCGGCGATTTATGCGAGCATGTTGGTTGAGGAAGTCGGCGCGCTTTCCGACGGCGAAGAAACTTCGGGCGGTCAATCAACTCACGCCGAACAGCTCACGTCGAAATTCACCGTCGAAGATCAAACTCCGCGTTCGTTCGGCCCCGGCGTCGTCGATACCACGGGCGCGAAGCACAAATACGTTTTGGAGAACTTCATCAAGATTGGCGAGAAGATGCCCGCAGTTTTCACGAAGACTTATTATCCGCTTGAAGACAATCAAGAACGCGTCCTTTTGCGTGCGTTTGAAAATCGTTCGACCGACGACACGTTGATTCCCTGCGTCGACGAAGACGGCAACCCGCAGGCGACCGACCCCGCGCATTACGTCAAACTTTTGGGCGAACTGGTTGTTAATCTGCCGCCGAACACGAGCCGCGACACGCCGATTAAAGTCACGTTCAAAGTCGACGCGTCGGGCGTGCACGTCGAGGCCGTCAACACGAAGACCAACGAAACTTTTGAAACGTTCCTGCGCACGGAGTCCGACATCGACGTTGAGCGCAGTGCAGTTCACCAACTTAGGATTTCTTCCGACTGAAAAATTTTCGTCGGTGACGACGCTTGAGCGGTGAACGGCTTGCACAAACTGTTCCGCCGCTTTTAAAGCGGCCGTCCGACTGAAGTTGAGGAAACGTCATGAAACATTTTTTCTCGGAGATTGACGAAGTCACGTTGACTTTCAGCGACGTCCGCACGACCCGCGACGGCATGGAGTACTTGCGGATTTACTTCGAGCGGCCGAATTCAATCGGCTTTGATTTTCTGGAGTCGACGTTGCCCGCGTTGACCGTGATTAAATCCGCCGGCTTCACCAAAGCGGAAATTGCGCGGTTGCTGAATTACGCACGAACAAATTCGTTCTTACTTTGGGACATTGCCCGCGAAGGAGACGACGAACTTGCCGCAAGTGTGTAGACTGCTCGGTTACCTGGTTTTCTTTTGGTCGAACGAAAACAACGAACCCGTGCACGTCCACGTTTGCAAAGGCAAGCCGTCCGCCGACGCGACGAAAATTTGGCTTGAGGACGAACCGCGTCTTGAACACAACAAAAGCCGCATCCCCGCCAAAGATTTAAATCGAATCATGCAGTGGCTTGCGGCGAACAAAGATTTCGTCGTGAACAAGTGGAACGAACACTTTAATTGACCGCCCGCGAAGGAGGATTGAGTTTGGCTAAACGAAATATCTTTGAAATGCTCGGCTTGGAATTTGATCCTCCCGACAACGTCAAAAAGATTCGCGCCGCTTACGAGGCGTGGAAAAAACGTTTGACGTCCGAGCAGAACACGACCGTCGACCCCGCACGTTTGGCGGAAATTCGCGCCGAACTGCAAATGGATTCGTACATTGCCTTGACGATTGACAATCCGCGTTTCCGTCAGCAGGAGGCCGAATCACTCAAACGACAGCGCACGGAAGAATTGCGGCTTTACATCGACATTCAGCGCGGCGACACGTCGGGCACGCTTCAGGTCAACCAATCGCAAATTCGGCAGGTGCGCGACAAATTGCGGCTCAGCCTGTCGACAATCGAGACGACGTATCGCGAACAAGGTTTCGAGATAAAACCCGTCAAGTCCACGCAAAAACTTTTGTCGCTGCTTAACGGCTTCTTTTTGGCGGATTCGGTCATGGAAGAACTGCGCAAGAATTTCGCCGCGTTCAACAAAATTCCCGACGCGAAAAATTTTCCGTGGTCAGCCGACGTGCACGACCTGTACGAATTGGCTTTTTACATCGAGGGGCAAATTGAGCCGTCGCCCGATTTTTATCGCCGACGTTCAACCGACGATTTGCGCGAAATTTTCCGCGACGAGGCGAAGAAAGTTTCCGCGCCGATACCGCAGTGGCAGTCGATTAAAGCTTTGCTCAACTTGGCTCAAGCGCAGGTTTTCAGCACGGACGATAACCGCTTCAAGTACGACCATTCGCTAAAGATTGAAACGCTTGCGGATTTCTTCGCGAAGATTAAAGCCGCGCCCGAACTTTTCAAACGCGACAATTATTTTGCGGATAACTGTATCAATCGAATTCGGCGCACGTTCCCGAACTTTTTAAACTACGACCTCAGTGCCGCGCTTTACAACAAGGCCGCCGGTCTGCTGAAAAATCCTTACGAGTCGGCAAGCGCGGCGGGCGAAAGTGCTTTTTGGGTGACGTGTGCCAACTGCGGCGCGTTTGAAGATTTCCGAACCCGCGAAGAGGCCGAACGTGCTCACTGCAAAATCTGCGGCGAAAGTTTCTTCGTCGAGTGCCCGAAATGCGGCAAGAAAATTCCCGCGACGGCAGAACATTGCACGGCGTGTGAATTTTCGTTCGTCGAGCTGAAGAATTTTTCCAAGTATATCGCCGAAATGAATTCTATGCTTGACCTTGTCGAACAGGCGCGCTCCGCCGACGAAGACGTTCATCTTGTCACGGCGCGAATCATCGAGATTTTGGCTCAAGCGCGAATTCTCAAGCCCGAAGCTCATGAGCTGAAAAAAATCGAGTGGCGAATCAACAAGACTTCCGCCGAACTCAAGAAGCGCGAACTTTATTCGTGGGCTGAAAAAAAGTTGCCGAGCCTGTCGATTGCGCCCGCAAAGGCCGTCAGCGATTGCATCGAGATTCTGCGCAAGATTAAAGACTTCAAGCCCGCGCAGGACAGGTTGCGTTTAATCACGCCTAAAAGTCCGCCCGTGCTGATTGCCACGTTGCGCGAAAATTATTCGCCCGTTGCAAAACCCGCGACGCCGACAATCAGCAAGATTTCCGTCAAGGCGAAGTCCACGGGCGCGACGGGCGGCGACGGCAATTTAATCTGCAACTTGTCATGGCAGTCGCCGAACGACCTTGGCGTCACGTACACGCTGATTCGCAAGCTTGACGGCATACCGCAAACTTTTCGCGACGGCGAACTTTTGATTGAGAACACCGACAAACTTGAATTCGTCGACACGGACGTCAAGCCCGGCGTGCTTTACGGTTACGCGGTTTTCGCCACGCGGCTGGGAACTTTTTCGTCGCCGACCGTTGCCACCGCCGTTCATTACAGCGACCTTGACGAAAAGAAATTAATCGCCAAAACCGAGGACGGCACCTGCAAATTCGTTTGGCGGCTCCCGTCGGAAAATTGTTTGGGCGTGCGAATTCTGCGTATCGACAGCGCGGGCAAGTCCGTTATCGTCGCCGAATGCGAACAGAATTCTTTCGTCGACAAGCTTGTCAAAAATCGCAAGCAGTATCAGTACCGCCTGCAATGCGTCTACTATTCCGCCGAAGACAACGCCGCCAACAACGAGAAATATTTCATGCGGCAGAACGCCGAGATTGATACCAAAGTTTGGAAGATTGACCGCACTTATAAATACAGCCACGGTTTGACGGTGACGCTGACGCCTGAGTTGCCGCCCAAAGTCGTCGAGAATTTGACTTGCGACGTGCGCGAAGGTCGCGTAAAATTCGAGTGGAAGTCCACGGGCGATTTCGACATCTGGTTTAAAGAAATTCCCGACAAGAAAGATCCCGCGCAGATTGACATCGGCAAAACTTTCGCGGCGGACAAAGTCGACGAACTTTTGGGCAGCGGCGTCGTTTACAAAAAAGCCGAGAGCGTCGACGAAGCTTGCGAGTTTGCCTTGAGCGGCGAAAGCGTGAAAATTGCCGTAATCAGCGCGACACGCGATTTGTGCATCGTCAACGAAATTTTCACCTGCGCGAACGTGGAGCCGTGCGAAATCGACGCGACGAAAACCAAAATCGACGCGGGCGGCTTGAAACTCGTTTTAAAATCCGTGCCCGAAAATCTTTACTTGATTCATTACAAAATCAACACCCGCGACGCCGACGAACTCTACGCGACGATTGAAACTGCCAAAGCGCGCCAGATGAATCGCATTCCCGCCACAAAGTACGTGCAGGATACTTTCATTTCGCAAGCGCGTCTGCCGCAGAAAGAAATTTTTATCACGGTTATCGGCGAATACAAATTTGCCGACGGAACTGCCGCTTACTGCGCGCCGAGCACGCTCACGATAAACAATCGCCCGAAGGAAATTATTTCGTATCATCTTGAGTGGGGCACGACGGGATTTATCACGAAAACCGCGCACGCCAAAGATTGCAAGCTGATTATCGAGAGCAACGCGCACCCCACGCCGAAAATGTTTTTGGTCTGTCGACGCGACGGGCATTTAAATATCGAACTCGGCGATTCGTCAACAAAAATTCTCGGCACGATTCGCGAATATCCCAAAGGTTACAGCGGCGGGCGACTCGAAATTGATTTGCCCAACGACACGTGGAAAGATATTTCGTCGGGCACGGTCGTCAAGCTCCTCACGTCCAAAGACGACGAAGGACATTTCGATTTGAAAGCGTCGCTCCCCGACAGTTTGACCGTTCCGAAAAAGTGAGATTAGGTGTCAGGATTTAGGTGTCAGGATTTAGGGGCAACTGGCACCTGCACCGCCTACACGGAGGCTTGTAAATGTTTAAGTTCAGTAACTCGACTGCCATTTGTCCGCACTGTATGCGAAGGCTCAAATTAAAAAACCTGAAATTTTTTTGCGTGCCCGACGAAGATCATCGCCACGAAGTAAGTTTATCTTTCGTCGACAGATTCAAAAATCGTCTGCCCGTCTGCAGAAAACCTTTTTGCAGCGACAACGGCTTGACTATTCGCGAGGCAAGTTGCCGTTACTGCGGAGAAATTATCCCGCCGCAAATTTTGTTCCACGACAAATTTTTGAGCTTTTGTGCGGTCGGCGT
>CAMUZU010000080.1 GCA_947165295.1 uncultured Selenomonadales bacterium
CGCAGTTTGTCGCCGAGCAAGTTGAACGTCGCCACCGTGACGAAAATCGCCGTGCCGGGCGCAAGAATAACCCATGGCGCGGTTTGCAACATCGAACGCCCGTTGCTCATCATTGCGCCCCATTCGGCGGTCGGCGGCATTGCACCGAGTCCGAGAAACGACAAGCCCGCAAGTTCCATGATGATTGTGCCCAAGTCAAGCGCGGCGGTGACGAAGATTGTTCCCGCGATATTCGGCAGGACGTGCACGAACAGAATCGCCGTCGAACTTGAGCCGGACATCTTCGCCGCAGCGAGCCACGGCATTGACCGAATCGACAGCACAAGTCCGCGGGCAATTCGTGCGTACTTCGGCCAACCGATTATCGCCAGTGCCGCCGCCGCGTTGACAAGTCCGCCGCCGAGAGCTCCCGCCGCCGCGATTGCGAAGACCATTTGCGGGAACGCGAGGAACACGTCCGACAGCCGCATTAAAATCGTGTCGAGCTTGCCGCCTTTGTAGCCGCACACCGCGCCGATTAAACTTCCGACGATTGAAATTGTCGCGAGCAGAATCAACGACGCGCACAAAGTCGTTTGCGAACCGACAATCACGCGGGACAACACGTCGCGCCCGTATCTGTCCGTGCCCAAAAGATTTTGCGAATTCGGCGGAGTCAACGCGCCTTCCAAGTCTTGAGCGTACGGGTCGAACGGCGTCAAGAAGTTCGCGAAGACCGCCACGAAAATTATCAGCCCCGCCGCAGTCACGTAAGGCGTCAACGGTCGAAAACTTTTCATGACGCGTCACCGAGACGAACACGCGGGTCGAGCCGACGATACAGCAAGTCCGCCGCCAAATTCACAAGCACATAAATCGCCGACATCCACACGACGTAAGCTTGTATCAGCGGATAATCGCGCATCAAAATCGCGTCGACAGCCATTTTGCCGACGCCGTCCCACATGAAAATTGTTTCGACAATCGCCGTGCCGCCGAGCAGTGAACCCGTCGACAGCGCAACCAGCGTGACAATCACAATCAGCGTCGACGGCAGGACACTTCGCGTTAGGATTGTGAATTCGTCGACGCCGCGGCTTCGTGCGCCTGTCACGTAAGGTTTTTCGAGTTCTTCGAGGACGACGGCGCGAATTTGACGCGTGTACTTTGCGCCCATTGCGATTGCGAGCGTCAACGCGGGCATGACGACACTTTGACCGATTATCGGCAGCAGGTTGAGCTTCAACGCCAAAAAGTAAATCAGCAGCAGCCCGACGAAAAAATTCGGCAACGAATTCCCGACGAACGTCAGCGTGCGAATCAACCAATCGAGCGGGCGATTTTGCTTGACGGCGGAAATTATTCCGAGCGGCGTCGCGATTAAAATTGTCAGCGCGAGCGACACGAACATTAATTCGACGGTTGCGGGCAACTTGTCGGCGAACGTGTCGAAGACGGGCTTGCCGCTTATGAACGAATTGCCGAGGTCGCCCGACAAAACTCCGCCGAGCCAACGCACGTACTGAATCGCGAACGGTTGATCGAGTCCGAGTTCTGCGCGTTTGGCGGCTTTGATTGATTCGTCGACGGAGCCCGACTGCTCATAAATTATGTCGACGGCGTCGCCCGCAGCGAATTGCATCATGCCGAACGTCAAAAAAGTTATCCCGAACAGAATCGGCACGAGCTGAATTATCCGCGCCAAAAAATATTTTTTCACGACGAGCCTCCGAAAGTTTGTTCGCGCAGATTGTAATTCGCCCGCCGAAAATTTTTAAGCCCGCGTGGGGGATTGACGCTTAAAACGTTCGCGAACGTCGGTGGTGCTCAAACGTCAGCCAAATTGGATTCAACGTCACGTTGCCCCGCGTGGGGGAACTTCTGTTGAATCTTGTCGGCATGAAGCTTGCAATACAGGCAATAAAACTCATGCGTTGTCGCCTCCTTTCGTGTGGATTTTTGTTGCTGCTCAGAGCCCGTTGACGAACTCCACGACTTTTGCGGAAAGTCCGCCGAGACGTTCGCCGATTTGCGTCGCGTTCAGGTAACCCGTTTCGTGTTCGGTCGGCGGCAAAAGTTGCTTAAGCGAATCGAGTTTAACGTCGTGTCTCTTCCCGACGATGTCGAGTGCTTGACTCAGCGCAATTCCGCGCTTGACCGCAAACAGCGATTGAATTTGTTCGACCGTCGTCTTAACGTCGGCAAGCGCAAAACTCACGGGCGGAAGTTGCCTTGCGATTGAGTAACTGCCCGCCTTGCGGCTGTCGAGTCGGGTCAAGTTCGCGCAACTGCTTTTCGAGTTTGGCGGCGTGGCGTTCACCGTGATTGAAACGAGCGTCGCGGTCGGTATACACGGCGGCGAATTCGTCAAGAACTTTTTCAATATCGGAGCGACTGTCGGTGACTTCGTCGGTGTCGGCGACTTCGTCTTTCGCGCTGAACTCATAATCGCCGTCAATTGCGTTGCTCTCGTGGAAGTAGATTTTTTCAACGCCGTACTCGTCGACGACTTTGCGCTTGCGGATGTCGTCTTCGTCCTCGTTGAATTGGAAAGTCACGTAGCAGTTCGTGCGGTTGAGGACGGTCAATGGTGCATTGGCTGTCAAACAGCACGGTCTTTTTCGCGGCATATGTCTTGTCGACTTCAAATTTCGTCTTCATGGCGATCTTCTTTCATAAGCGTTGGCAGATGTTTTGGAGGTGAGCCGCCCGACTTCGGCTTCGAAAGCCGCAATTTGCTTGTTGGCGCGCCTGAGTGCAGTTGACGGTTTGTTGTGCCAAGCTGTGATTTCGCATTCGGCGTACCCGTCGCGTTCAATCGCCGCGTAAATTTCGGCCTGCGTCGTCTTGTCGAAAAACTCGACGAGAATACGCTTGACGCTTGAAAAGCACTGTTTGATTTGTTATATTCACAAAAAAGAATGTGTTTGCCATGACGATTGCCGAATCACTTAAAAGGTTTCGCAAGGAGTTTCGCCTTTCTCAAAAAGACGTGGCAACCGCGATAGGCATGTCGCAACAGTCATATCAAGCCTACGATGTATCGACGGATTATCTGCTCGGTCGGAGCGAAACGCCACACCCGACGAATTTCGATGAGCGTGAAGTCAAAGAAGCCTTTGCGTTTCGTGACGCTTGGCAAGAAGCAATGCAGAAGTTACCGCAACCTCCCGCCCAATGACGAATCTGCCGCCTTCGGGCGGTTTTTTTTATTGCTGCTGAAGGTTTCGCTCACGGCAAATGTGCCTGCCAAAATTTTGTTCTGCCGTTGTCAATCACCTCTGCCGCGAGTTTTGTACAACAGCGCAACCCATTGAGCTTCGGTCATGTCGCGCCGTTCGGGACAAAAGCTCTTCGCAAGGTCGTTTAGCGGCGTCACGCGCCACGAAGTGAAGTCGTCGGAATATCGGCAGGCGAAAATCGGCAGTCGCGCACGGTCGCCCAAGTCAACCAAAGTCCGATACGACGAGTGGCTTGCGTATTGCGGTGCGGCTCGTTCGTGCTTGTACTCGACCAGAGCGGACGCCTTGCCGCAGTCGTATTCCACCATCAGAAAATCAATGTCGACGGCGGGACAATTCCGGCCCCACGTTCTGTGCCGCTGAGACAGTGCTTCATCCCGCCAGCCCGTGCGCTCCGGCTTGACTTGACGCATCGTCGAACACCTCCCGAATTCGATTTAAGGTCGTGTCAAGGCAACGTTGAAGTAAGTCACGGCGTCAAGGTTGACGGTTCCGCGCAACGGGTCGTTTACAATTAGTAAGTCAATCACCTCAAAACGTCTTGTGAACGCGGCAATGCGAATGAATTTGCGCTCGCTCTTTGACGGTCGGCTTTAAGTTGCTCGAAAGTCTTGCCTGCCGCAACTTGTGCACGTGCGAATTTTGCGCTTGAAAGTGCCGCTGAAGTTCGTCGGCTTTGACGGCTTGGTATGTTTCGCCCGATAACGAGCGTCCGATTCGCAGTCAACGTCATGTCGGCAGGGCGCGCAATATTTCGTCAAGCCGTGATTCGCTTCAAATTCACAGCCGCAACGGGCGCAGGTATTAATCATGGTGAACTCTTTTGAACTGCCGATAGATCGCGACGAATTCATCAACCGCGTCGAAAAATTTCTATTCGCGCTGAGAGCGCAACGTCTGCTTGTGGTCGGGATATTTGGCTTCTACGGCGGCAAGTTGTTCTTCGGTCAAGAAACTTTGTCCGCCGTAAAACAAAACCGACATGCCCGCTTCGTGAGCCGCATGCAACGCCTTTTCGCGTTGATTTCGTTGCGGTGCGCGTTGAGATACCGTGCGCAACGTTCGCGGTTGACTTGAGCGCGGCACGTCGGGCGGTACTTCGCGGTCTGATACCCGTCGAATTCAAGCCTGCAACGGTCACACGTGTGCTTCATGACGGCACCAAAACGACTTCTTCGTCGCGAATCACGCTGAAGTCGGCGAAGGTCGCTTCGGTCGGAAACGGCTTGCTGTCGGCAACGCGAATGACTTCTTCGTAAACCTCTCGGCCGTCGCGATCGACGTCGATAAGTTGTGCGATGGAGTTTTCATTGACGGGCACGGTTTCGGCCATTGAACAGTTGTCCGTCGAATCAATGACGATAAACTCATGCCGCCCGACATGCCCAAATTGTCACCGCGATGCCGCTTGCGAGACGCCTTGCGTTGTTCTTTGGCGCGGTCGTAACGAAAAATTTAATCACGGCGTTCAGCCTCCAAACGCCACGGCTTCGAGCGCGGCAACTTCATGACTTCGCTTAACCAGAAACGGCGTTGGTCGGAATTGACGTAAAGCGGCGTGAGCAAACCCGTCTTAACGAATTCGGCGATTGTCGCCGTGCCGCCGCCCAAAACTTGAGCCGCCTCGTGAATCCGAGTCAATCTGTCCGTCGGCAACGTGGCGAAGTCTTTGCCGTCAAGTTGCCGCACAAGTTCAAGAAACGGTCGCAGTTCGGCAATCAGCGATTGAAGTTTGAGTGCCTTGCGAATCAGCTTGTCGAGCGCGTCCAAGTCAAAAGTGTTCATACGCTTAATTCTCGTGCAAGCAAAAATCTCTCGTTGATGTAGGACAGCCGCGCATAAGCCTCAAACGCCGCAGTCACGATACGGCTTGTGATAATCCGCGCTTGAATGCGACGACAAT
>CAMUZU010000081.1 GCA_947165295.1 uncultured Selenomonadales bacterium
GCGAACAAAATGCAACGGCTTCACGTTTCACAAAAACAATCACGGGCGTTTTGTCGGCTCAATCGGACTTCACCGCTTCGTTTGGACGTACTTCAACGGCGAAATTCCCGACGGTTACGAAATTCATCACCGCGACTTCGACAAAGACAACAACGACATTGCCAACCTTGAGCTTGTCACCAAAGACGAGCACAAACGAATTCACGCGGCAATCAAGTCGACGCGAAAACCCGGCAAAAAGTCAACATTTGTCTGCGCGGTCTGCGGCAAAGAATTTCAAGCGGTCAATCGCGGCAACAACGCTTATTGTTCGGCGGAATGCAAAAGAACAGCAAACCACGAACATGATAAAGTTGAGCGTATTTGTTTGGTATGCGGTCAAAATTTTTCGGCAGACAAGCACAAAGACACAAAATGCTGTTCAAGAAAATGCGCGGGCAAACTTCTCGAAAAGCAAGAAAGGCGAATTTGTCCGACGTGCGGCAAGGAGTTTTCGACGTGTGCCTCAGGCGTCCGCAAATTTTGCTCCATGCAATGCTTCTCCGAATCTATCCGCAAAAGTGAAACTCGGCAATGTCTTCACTGCGGCAAAGAATTCTCGACTTTTATCAACGGCTCGCAAAAATTTTGTTCGCGAGAATGTTTTTACAACAGTCGCCGTAAGCGCGAAAATAAAGTTTGTCCCATCTGCGGCAAAGTTTTCACTGCGTATCCTTCAAACGAACGAATTTATTGCTCGCGTGAATGTTACGCCGCATCAAAACGCCGATAACTTGAGCGATAACCGCGCCCGGTCCCAAGAACGGCGACAGGAACGGGAACGAACATATGCACGCCAGAATCACCAGCCCGACAATGTTGCCCGCAAGCGGCGAAAGCAAGTTCGCGATAACGTCGCCAATGCCCGTGCCGAGAATGACGCCGATAAGCATCGACACGAACGCCATGAACGGCAGAATCGTGCGGATAATCGTATTGATTGAGTCGCGGCCGGCTTGATAGAAGACGCTGACGATACCGCCAACAAAAAAAGACCGATTAACGGCCGACTATTGCAGAAAACGCTTCGACAAGTTACAATGGTGATGTCGAATCAACCAAAGCTGTCGAGGCGTTTTCTTTTGTTTATTGTAACGTCTCGTCGGCTGTTTGTCAAAAATTCGGAGGCGTTATCATGAAACACAAAGAAAAACTTTTCGAGCTGTTGCGCGCCTGTGCGGAAACGCCGCAGGAAACGCTTGCCGTCGAAGAAATGATTCGCAAGGTCGAAGGCAACCTTCCAACCGTTGAAGTTGTCGACGAAACGCATCAAAAATTCAACGGCGTGACATACTGCACGAGCCGTGCGCCGCGAATGAAAGGCCGCTACTTCAAGTTGCTCAGTCTTCACCGCATGGTTTGGATGTGCTACAACGGCGAAATCCCCGACGGCTACGATATTCACCACAAAGACTTCGACAAGAACAACAACGACATATCGAACTTGGAGGCATTGCCAAAAGCCGTGCACATGCGAATTCACGCACGACGAAACGGCTTGAAGACCCGCAAGAATCGCGGCAAGTTTATCTGCGTGAACTGCGGGCGCGAATACGAAGCCGACGACAACGGGCAAAATATGTACTGCTCTCGCAAGTGTCTCGAAGACTACAAGAAACACGTTTTGTACGGCGAAACCCGAACGTGCCAAAATTGCGGCGCGCAGTTCGTCGCGTACAGATACGGTCATCAAAAGTTTTGCTGTCACAAATGCTCAACCGAGTTCCGCCGCAGTCAATGACGACAACGAGAATTTCATCGTCGGGCACGCGTGTTTTAAATCCGTCGACGAGTTCGCAACCCGTCATCTCCGCCAACTTCTGCGCAACCTGCGATATGACGCCGCCCGTGATGTTGACGACTTTGTTTTTCTTCGCGTCGGGCACGAGAGTCAAAGGACCTCCGAAGCCGCCGCTGCCTGCCTTGACGACAACCGATCTGTATTCAGCCATGTCACTGCCTCCTTAAGCCGTCTTGAGCTGTTTGCTGAGCGAAATGCCCTGCTGTTTCTGCACGTAACAAACGAAAAGCCGACCGCGTCAACAGCCGGCTTGAAAGTTTCGCCAAATATTGCAAAAGACGCTTCGACAAGCTACAATGGTGATGTTAAGTCAACCAAAACCGTCGGGGCGTCTTTGCGTTTTCATTGTAACGTTTCGGCGGCTGTTTGTCAAAAATTCGGAGGCGTTACCATGAAACATCGCGAAAAATTATTCAAACTCCTGCGCGAGTGCGTCGAGACTCCGCAAGAATCGTTTGCCGTCGAAGAGATGATTCGCAAGGTCAGCGGCGACATGTTGCCGATTGAAACCGTCAGCGAAACTCAGAAAAAATTCGGCGGCTTGAAGTTTTACAAGAACGCGGGCAAAAATTTCTGTTGCACAATCAGCATCCACCGTTTCGTTTGGACGTATTTCAACGGCGAAATTCCCGACGGTTGCGAAATTCACCACCGCGACTTCAATCACGACAACAACGACATTGCCAACCTTGAGCTTGTCACCAAAGACGAGCACAAACGAATTCACGCGGCAATCAAGTCGACGCGAAAACCCGGCAAAAAGTCAACATTTGTCTGCGCGGTCTGCGGCAAAGAATTTCAAGCGGTCAATCGCGGCAACAACGCTTATTGTTCGGCGACGTGCAAAAAAGTTGCCGAACGTGCCCGCGTCGTCGAAATTAAAACGTGCGCAGTCTGCGGTAAACAGTTTTCGACGAGCGACGACGCAAGATTTTGTTCGCGCAAATGTATTGGCGAAGTTCTCAAATGTCAGGAAGTCAAGACTTGTCCCGTCTGCGGAAAAATTTTTTCGGATGTCGTGAGCAAACGACGCAAGCATTGTTCGCCCGAATGTGCCGCCGAAGCTTTGCGACGACGCGAAATGCGAACGTGCCTTCACTGCGGCAAAGAATTTTCCGCGCAGGTTCGCCGCACGCAAAAATTTTGTTCACGGCAATGCTTTTACGAACACCGACGGAAAAATCAGTTTTGACTTCGCGACCGATTGCAACTCGACCTTCGCGGCGCATGTCGCGGATGTGATTGTTGAACTTTTTGAACTGCCGCAAGCCCAAAAGCGTCTGCGCTATCCACACGACGACGGCGGCGGCTACGAAGTATCCCAACATGACGGTCAACTCCTTAGAACGAGGGAGCAGGTTAAAACCGGTTCTAGTACCTGGCACTAATCCCTACTCGTTGAGCATGATTTTGGCGGTTTGTTCGTCGGTTATCAAAACGTTAATCGCTTGACCTTTGCACGCGCCCATAATCGCGGGAACTTTTTCGCGGGACGCCGCCATACCGATTGAGTAATTTAAATTTCTGAGCGTGTCCAAGTCGACGCCGATAATTCTGTCGCTGAAATCGGTTTTGACTTCGCGGCCGTTCTTGTCGTAAAAGACCGAACAAATTTCGCCGACCGTGCCTGTGCGTGAAAGACTTTCAATCGCCTGCCGACCGAATTCGCCCATCCAAACCAAGTTCGACGACTTGACGGGCGCGCCGATACCGACGAGCGCAATGTCAAGCTGCTTCCAGAAGGCGGAAATTTTTTCGTAGTTGGCGTCCTGCACAATGGCGTTGCGAATCTCCGCCGTGCGCGTGATGACGGGCGCATAAATGTAATGGCAACGTCCGCCGAAAGCGCGGGCAAGTTCGTAGCACAGCGTGTTGACGTGAAGCTCGCTGTCGATGTTTTCGGGACCGCCGTCAAGCGGAACGAAGTCCGAATCAATCTGCGGCACTTTGGAATTCTGCGCATGACGAGTAAGTTCGCGAATCGACGTGCCCCAAGCAAGCCCGATAACTTGTTTGTCCGCGACAATTCGGCGAAGAAGTTGCAAACCTGCGCGACCCATTGCCTGCTTGACGGCAAGAAGGTCAAGGCTTCGCGGGACGATGAAACATTCTTTCAGTCCGAAACGTTTTTCCATTGCCGACTCGATGTCCTCGAAGTTTTCGTTGGCGACGGTGATTGTGACGATGCCTTGTTCAAGTGCGCGCTTCAGATGTTTGCTGACGGTCGTGCGCTCGACGCCGAGACGTTTGGCAATTTCGGTTTGCTTCATGTGTTCAAGGTAGTACATTGTCGAGACTTTAATCAGAATTCTGCGCTCAACCGGTGTCATCTGCGTGGCCTCCTTCCGAATTCGTTTGTCCTATGTTGGCGCGATTGTAGGAAATTTTTTGTGGCGCGACAAGCATTTTGTGACGTTTGCGGGCGTTTTCAAGCCGAAAAACAAAAAATCGCCGCTCGATTGTCACATTTGAGCGACTGACGGCGATTTTGCAAATATCTGCGATTCAAGCCCGCAAGTGTGAAGTTCGTTACTTTTCTTTGGCAGCAAAGAAAAGTAACCAAAAGAAACTGCGCCCGCTACGATACATCCTGTATCGTGCGACGGGCGACGGCGGCCGTCATCCATGACGGCCGGAGTGTCGTTAATTGTCGGCGAAACCGTTCGGGTGAGTTCGGTGCCAATTCCACGCGGTCGAAATGATTTTTTCGATGTCGTCGAAGCGCGGCGTCCAGTGCAAAAACTTTTTCGCCTTGTCGCTCGACGCAATCAAACGCGCCGGGTCGCCCGCACGCCGTGAACCGACTTCGACGTTGATTTTCTGCGCGGTGACTTTTTCGGCGGTCGAAATAATTTCTTTGACGGAAAAGCCGTGCCCGCTGCCCAAGTTGAAAAAGTCCGACTCGCCGCCGTTGCGAAGATAATTCAGCGCGCAGACGTGAGCCGCCGCCAAGTCGACGACGTGAATGTAATCGCGAATGCATGTGCCGTCGGGCGTCGGATAATCGTCGCCGAAAACCGTAATGTGTTCGCGCTTGCCCAAAGGAACCTGCAACACCAGCGGAATCAAATGACTTTCGGGGTGATGATCTTCGCCGAGCGTGGCGTCTTCAATCGCGCCGCAAGCGTTGAAATATCGCAGGCTGACGAATTTGACGCCGTGAGCCGCGCTGACCCGCCGCATCATCATTTCCATAATTAATTTCGTGTCGCCGTACGGATTGACGGGAATCGTCGCGTCAAGTTCGCCGACGGGAATTTTTTCGGG
>CAMUZU010000082.1 GCA_947165295.1 uncultured Selenomonadales bacterium
AAGTTTACGTCCTGACCAAAGACGAGGGCGGCCGTCATACTCCGTTCTTCGCGAATTATCGCCCGCAGTTCTACTTCCGCACGACCGACGTCACGGGCGTTGTCAGCGACTTGAAAGACACCAACGGTGCCGCCGCCGAAATGTGCATGCCCGGCGACCACATCGAAATGACCGTTGAACTCATCACCCCGATCGCTATCGAAAAAGGTTTGCTCTTCGCTATCCGTGAAGGCGGCCACACGGTCGGCTCGGGACGTGTCATTGAGATTCTCGAAGCGTAAAAAATTTTTGACCACACGTCAATAAATCGGTGAGGCGGTCGGCAGTCAGCCCGAAAACTGATTGTCGACCGCCACTTGCTGATTGGGAGGTTGCGCCGTGAGAAAAATTTTCTTCGCGCTTTTGGTGACGTTCGCTTGTTTGACAAATTCGGTTGACGCGCAAGACGTTTGGATTTCTTCCGCCGGCAACGGCTCCGAGTGGTACATCGTCGACGAAACTGTCGAAGGCGACGGCACGGGCAAGTTCCGCTGGACGAACGTTGACGCCAAACTTGTCGACGCGGACGGCAGTTGTCAACTTGTTTCGTGGCAATTCACGCAGACAAAATCCGACGGCGGCAGACTTGCGAATTGGGTTTACGAAATTGTTTATCCCGACGGCAAGCGATACACCGCCGAAGTCTTGACGGGCACCAACGCCGAAAAAATTTTGCTCCACTGCTTGAACCGCCTGAACATGTGAAAATTTTTCTTGAAACGCGCCGCGACGCTTGCTATAATTTTTGCTTGACGTTGCAGGAAATTTACCGCGGCAGATTGCTAGGCCGAAAAACTCCGTTCGGTCAAGGGAACTGTCGCCATACGGTTGGAAGCAAAGACTTCCGACGAAGGAGGAATTATTTTGGCAAAGCAACAAAAGATTCGCATTCGCCTCAAGGCCTACGACCACAAGTCGCTTGACCAGAGCGCTGCCAAGATTGTCGAGACCGCCAAGAAGACGGGCGCGTCGGTTTCGGGCCCAATCCCGTTGCCGACGGAGAAAAACATCTACACAATCTTGCGTTCGCCGCACGTGAACAAGGATTCGCGTGAACAGTTCGAGATGCGCACGCACAAACGGTTGATTGACATCCTTCAGCCGACGCACAAAACCGTTGATGCGCTTATGCGGCTGGATTTGCCCGCCGGTGTTGACATCGAGATTAAGGTCTGAGGAGGCGGCAACATTGGCAAAAACTATTTTGGGCATTAAGCTCGGTATGACGCAGATCTTCACCGAAGAAGGCAAAGTTATCCCCGTGACCGTCGTCGAGAGCGGCAACAACGTCGTCATTCGCAACAAGACGGTCGACACCGACGGCTATTTCGGCATGCAACTCGGCTTCGGCGAAGTCAAAGAAAACAAAGTCAACAAACCCGACGCCGGTCAATTCAAGAAGGCTGAAGTCAAGCCCGTGAAATTTATTCGCGAAGTGCGTTTGACTGCGGAGTCCGAACACAAAGTCGGCGACGTTATCGGCGTGGACATTTTCGCGGCGGGCGAACTGGTTGACGTTATCGGCACGTCGAAGGGCAAAGGCTTCGCGGGCGGCATCAAACGCCACAACTTCGCACGCGGCCCGATGGGTCACGGCTCCAAGTCTCACCGCGAACCCGGCTCCACGGGCGCAATGTTGTCCGGCCCCGGCGGTCGCGTCCTCAAAGGCAAAAAACTTCCCGGTCGCATGGGCGGCGTTCGCACGACGATTCAGCGCTTGACTGTTGTCAAAGTCGACGCGGACAGAAATTTGCTCCTCATCAAAGGCGCAATTCCCGGTCCGAAAAAAGGTCTTGTCGTCGTTCGCGAAACCGTCAAACCGACCCGCAAGCACAAATAATTATCGAAAGGAGGATTCGACATGCCAAAAGCAGCAGTTTACGATATGACCAACACGAAAGTCGGCGACATTGATCTCAGCGAAGACATTTTCGGCGTCGAGATTAACGAAGGCCTCGTTCATCAAGCCGTTGTCATGCAAATGGCGTCGTGGCGTTTGGGCACGCATTCGACTAAAACTCGCGGCGACGTTCGCGGCGGCGGCAAAAAACCCTGGCGTCAAAAAGGCACAGGTCGTGCACGCGCAGGTTCGCGCAGAAGTCCGCTTTGGCGCGGCGGCGGTACGATTTTTGGTCCTCACCCGCGCAAATACGCTTTCACCATGCCTCGCAAACAGCGTCGTCTTGCGTTGAAGTGCGTCCTTACCGACAAGCTCAACGAAGGCAACTTGATTGTTTTGGACAAGCTCAACTTCGACGAACCGAAGACGAAAAAATTCGTCGAGTTCCAAAAAACTTTCGGCGTCGACGGTTGCAAGTCGCTGTTCATTACCGCCGAACTCATCGAAAACGTTATGCGCTCGTCGAACAACCTGCAAAACGCCAAGGCAATCGCCGCGCTTCAACTCAACGTCTATGACATTCTCAACAGCGATAAACTCTTCCTCACTAAAGACGCGGTTGCGAAAATCGAGGAGGTGTATATCTGATGGATGCCAGAGACATTTTGATTCGCCCGCTCGTCACGGAACATTCAACCGACCTTATGCAGGACGGCAAATTTGTTTTCGTCGTCGACAAGCGCGCCAACAAGATTCAAATCGCCGACGCCGTCGAAGAAATTTTTAAAGTCAACGTCGTGGCGGTCAACACAATCAACGTCAAGGGCAAGACCAAACGTCGCGGACGCACGGTAGGCACGACTGCCGCTTACAAAAAAGCGATTGTCAAGCTTGAAGCCGGTCAGACGATTGAATTCTTCACGCCCTGAAAAATTTTTCACGAAGGAGGTTAAACAGTGGGTATCAAATCTTTCAAGCCGTACACGCCCGGACGCCGTCACATGACCGTTTCGACGTTCGACGAAATCACGACCGACAAGCCCGAAAAATCTTTGCTCGCTCCGCTCAAAAAACACGGCGGTCGCAATCAGCAGGGACGTTTGACGGTTCGTCACCAAGGCGGCGGACACAAACGTCGCTACCGTATCATCGACTTCAAGCGCAACAAAGACGGCATTCCCGCCAAAGTCGCCACGATTGAATACGACCCGAATCGCTCTGCGCGAATTGCTCTGCTCCATTACGTCGACGGCGAAAAGCGTTACATCCTTGCGCCCAACGGCCTCAAAGTCGGCGATAAAGTTGAATCGGGTGCGGAAGCCGACATCAAGACGGGCAACGCTCTGCCTCTGAAAAATATTCCCGTCGGCACGCTGATTCACAATATCGAATTGAAAATCGGCAAAGGCGGACAACTCGTTCGCTCGGCAGGCGTCGCGGCTCAGCTCATGGCCAAAGAAGGCAATTACGCGACGATTCGTATGCCTTCGGGCGAAGTTCGCAAAGTTCACATCAACTGCCGTGCGACAATCGGACAGGTCGGCAACCTTGACCACGAAAACATCACGATTGGTAAAGCAGGTCGCAATCGTTGGCTCGGCAAACGTCCCGAAAATCGCGGCGTCGCAATGAACCCGGTCGATCATCCGCACGGCGGCGGCGAAGGTCGCTCACCCGTCGGCCGCAAACACCCCGTCACCAAGTGGGGCAAATGCGCTATGGGTGCCAAGACCCGCAAGAAGAAAGCGTCCGACAAACTCATCGTTCGTCGTCGCAAATAATCTCGACGAAGGGAGGAAATTATTTTGTCCAGATCTGTCAAGAAAGGGCCGTTCGTGCAAGAAAAACTTTTGGCGAAGATTGAAGCTCTCAACGCCGCCAACGACAAGAAAGTTATTCGCACGTGGTCGCGCAGCTCAACGATTCTTCCTGCGTTCGTCGGACACACAATCGCCGTTCACGACGGCCGCAAGCACGTCCCCGTTTACGTAACAGAAGACATGGTCGGGCACAAGCTCGGCGAATTCGCCCCGACGCGCACATTCAAAGGTCACGCCGGCGAAGAACGCAAAATGTCGCTGAAGTAGGAACTAGGAACTAGTTTTTCTCGACGTTTATCACACGAAAGGAGGTTATCTCGTGGCAGAAGTCAAGCAAGCCAAAGCCATTGCCAAATATGTGCGCATTGCTCCGCGCAAAGTTCGCATCGTCATGGATTTGATTCGCGGCAAAGACGTTTCCGACGCCTTCGCGATTTTGAAGTTCACGCCCAAACGCGGCGCGACGCTCCTGCAAAAAGTTCTTAAGTCCGCCGTTGCCAACGCCGAAAACAACTTCGACATGGACGCCGAAAAACTTTTCGTTTCGACATGTTTCGTTGACCAGGGTCCGACAATCAAGCGGTATCATCCCCGTTCACGCGGACAGGCGTTCGGCATTTTGAAACACACCTCGCACATCACGGTTGTCGTCAGCGAAAAAGCCGGCGAAGACATCGACGAGACCAAATAATAGAAGGAGGGAAACGGTTTGGGTCAGAAGGTACATCCGCACGGAATTCGCCTCGGCATCGTCAAGACTTGGGACGCGAAATGGTACGCCGACAAAGATTTCGCGACGAATCTTCACGAAGACATCAAAATCCGCAAGGCCATCAAAACCGACAAGCAGTTGGCGTCTGCGGGCGTTTCGCGCATTGAAATTGAACGCTCCGAAAAACGCCTTAAGCTCACAATTCACACCGCGAAACCCGGTATGGTTATCGGACGCGGCGGCGCGGGCATCGAGGACATCAAAAACAAACTCAAAAAGCTCACCGACAAACGCGTCGACATTAACATCATGGAGATTCGTCAGCCCGATTTGGACGCTTTGCTCGTGGCCGAAAACATCGCTTCGCAACTGGAACGCCGCATAGCTTTCCGCCGCGCAATGAAACAGGCGGTCGGTCGCACAATGCGCCTCGGTGCCAAAGGAATTAAAATTGCCTGCAGCGGTCGTCTCGGCGGCGCGGAAATTGCCCGCAGCGAATCTTATCGCGAAGGTTCAATTCCGCTTCACACACTGCGCGCCGACATCGATTACGGCTTCGCGGAGGCCAACACGACTTACGGTCGCATCGGCATCAAAGTTTGGATTTTCAAAGGCGAAATTCTCCCCGACAAAAAGGACA
>CAMUZU010000083.1 GCA_947165295.1 uncultured Selenomonadales bacterium
TGGATTATCACTGGGAAAAAGATTCGTCGCGCAGGTTGATTCAGCAGAAAATTTTCGTCGCGCAGCTTGACCTTGCCCGTCAACTGAACTTGCCCGTGTGTGTTCACGACCGCGACGCGCACGCTGACACGTTGAAGATTTTGCAGACGGAGGCACGCGGACTTCGCGGCGTGTTGCATTGTTATTCGGGCAGTTTGGAGACTGCGCGGGAAGTTTTCAAACTCGATTGGTTTATCGGCGTCGACGGCCCTTTGACGTTCAAGAATTCCGCGAAGTTGCCCGAAATCGTCAAGGCCGCGCCGCGTGACAGAATTTTAATCGAAACCGACGCGCCGTATCTTGCGCCCGTGCCTTATCGCGGCAAACGAAACGAGCCGGCTTATGTCGTCGAAGTCGCAAAAAAATTGGCGGAGCTTCGCAACGAAACTCTCGACGAGGTCGGTGCGTACACTTCCGCCAACGCGAAAAATCTTTATGGTTTGTAATCGTTACAGCGTGCCAAAAATTCTGTCGCCCGCGTCGCCGAGACCGGGGACAATGTAACAGTTTTCGTTCAAGCGTTCGTCGACGGCTGCCGTGAAAATTTCAACGTCGGGGTGCGCGTCCGAAAGTTTTTTGATGCCTTCGGGCGCGGCGACAATGCACATGAAAACAATTTTTTGTGCCCCGCGAGCTTTGAGCAGTTCAAGCGCGTCGCAGGCACTGCCGCCGGTTGCAAGCATCGGGTCGACGACGAGCAAAGTTTTTTCCGCGAAGTTCGGCGGCATCTTGAAGAAGTATTCGACGGGCTCAAAAGTCTTTTCGTCGCGATACATGCCGATATGTCCGATTGGTGCGCCGGGCAAAAGTTTCAGCACGCCTTCAGCCATGCCCAAACCTGCGCGAAGAATCGGCACGACAACGAAATTTTCTTCGTCCAACATTTCGGCGCGACAAGTTGCAATCGGCGTTTCAATGTCAACTGAGTGCGTCGGGAATTCTTTGGCGACTTCGCACGTCAAAAGCATTGCCAGTTCGCCGACCAGTTCGCGGAAAAATTTCGTCGGAGTGGACTTGTCCCGCAGTTGCGCCAACTTGTGCGCGACGAGCGGGTTTTTTATTTCGCGCACGTTCGACGAAGACTTTTCGAGTTTGACGCCCGCTTGTTCAAACAACTTTTTCAAGCGGTGAATCGGCAATCCGACGACGTTCGACCAATCGCCGTGAATTTTTTCGATGAACTTCGCCGCGCCGCCCTGCAAAGCATATGAGCCGGACTTGTCGAGCGGTTCGCCCGTGGCAACGTAATCGCGAATTTCTTGCGCGGACATTTCGCCGAAGAAAACTGCCGTGACTTCCGCCGCCGTGAAAACTTTTCCGTCGACAATCACGGCAAGACCCGTAACGACTTCGTGACGCCTGCCCGACAGTTGTCGCAACATTTTTTCCGCGCCGTCGACGCCGTCGGGTTTACCGAAAATTTTTCTGTCGAGCGTGACGATTGTGTCCGCGCCGATAACGACCGCTTCGGGGTGACGTGCGGCGACGGATTGAGCTTTGAGCTTTGCGTTTTCGATAGCCAAAATTCTGGGCGCGTCGGCGCGTTGAACTTCTTTCGCGTCGCTGACTTCGACGGTGAATTCGTCGCAGAGCTTGCGAAGGAGTTCCTGTCTGCGCGGCGAGCCCGATGCCAAAATTATCATTGCGTTGCCTCCTTTGAAAGGGACACGGGAAAAGGGACAAGGGAGAAGTGTTTTTGAATTGACTTGTCCCTTGTCCCATATCACTTGTCCCTAAAAATCAGTTATCCATGACTTCCCACTCGTGCGTGAAGTAAAAACTTTTGCTTGCGGAAAAATCGTTCCAAGCTTCGGCAAGTCGCCCGACCGCACCCGTAACGTCGCGGTGACCGTCGGTGTTCGTCAACAGCGCGAGAAATTGGTTGCGCCCGTTCTTCGTGACGACGTCGCCGCGCCTTAAAGTTTTGTGCAGGCATTCAAGAAACTTGTCGCTTGCGTCTTTGAGCGAAAAACTTTCGTCGTCGCCCTTGTGCTTAAGCGAAAACAGCAGGATACAAATCGTCTTGCCGTAGCCGCCGCGTGTGCGCTTCAAGAATCTGTAAACGACGCGGAAACTTTCGACGGGCAACACGTATGCGCCGGGCTCTTTGTTGCGTTCGCCCAAAATCATTTCAATCTGCGCGAGCGTCACGACGGTTTCAACTTCGTCTTCGGCGGCGTCTTCGCTGAAAATGCTGTAACCGTGCTTGCCGTTCTGCTTGACGGTGTAAAGCGCCTTGTCCGCCATCTTGTACAGTTCGGCGAAGTTTGTACCGCTGTTCGGGACGAGCACGCAGCCGATTGACGCGCCGAGCGGAATGTTCATGTCTTCGCCCATCAAGCGTTTGGCGGCTTCGGTGATTTTTTCGTTGATAAACTGCGTCTTGAGCGAAATGGCGGTTTCTTCCTGCACGCCGTCGCAGAAAGCAACAAATTCGTCGCCGCCCATGCGCCCGATTAAATCCGACGAACGAAACGCCGCACGCAAGATGTCCGCGAAGGCAATCAAAATTTTGTCGCCCATTGCGTGGCCGTGGATGTCGTTGACGAGCTTGAAACTGTCAAGGTCAATCATCATCAGCGAGCCGACGGCGCGTTTGCAGATTTTGGCAAGCTCTTCTTCGGAGGCCGCCTTGTTGAAAAGTCCCGTGAGCGCGTCCGTCGTCGAAGTCTTCTTGAGGTCTTGAATCTGCCCGACGGTCTGCAACGTGTTAGCAATTCGCCGCAACATAATTTCGGGCTTGAACGGTTTGTGCAGGAAGTCGAGCGCGCCGTTGTCGAAGCCGAGACTTTCGGTTTCGTCGGTTGTGTCGCCCGACAAAAAGATGAACGGGATTTTCTTGTGATATTCGCTCTGCAGGGCGATTTGCAAGTCAAAGCCCGTCATGTCCGGCAGGCGGAAATCCGAAATGATCATGTCGGGCAGTTCGCGGCGGTAAACGTCCATTGCCTCTTTGGCGGAACCCGCGCCGACCGTCATGTAATCGTTTTGTTGCAAGACAAACGCCGTCATTTCGCGGCCGACTTCCATATCGTCAACAATCAAAATTTTTTTCATCGTCAAAACCCCGCTGTCGAAATGAATAAGTTCTTGAGCGCATTATAAGTCTTTGTCGCGTTGATTGAAAGAAGTTTTTGTCCGCGAACGTCAAAGACCGGTAACGTGACGTTGCATCCAATTTGGTCAACCGCTCGACCTTCCGACGTTGCAAACAAGTTTTTGTCCGCGAACGTCAAAGACCGCCTCCGAAGTTGGAAGCGGTCTTTTCGTTCGGTGTGTTCGTTACAGGGCTTTGAGTTTGTCGGCGAACCATAAAACTTTTTCCAGGCGGCACAACAAAATTTCGGGCGCAAAAGGTATGCGAATGAAGTCCCACGCGCCGCTTTGCAAAGCTTGACGTTCGGTGTCGCTTGCGTTGTCGATACCCGTCAACACGAACGGAATCACTTCGCCGAATTGAGCTTGCAGTTCGCGCAGAAGTTGTTCGCCCGTCATGTCCGACAACAAAGTTTTCGACAGCACGACGTCGGGGCGTTCGTCGCGGAAAAGTTCAATCGCCTCAGCACCCGTCGACGCGCAGATTGTTTCGTACATCGTCGACAAAATTATTTCCGTGAAGTTGCGCGAAACTTCCGTGCCGTCGACGAGCAAAATTTTTTTCATGTCAATCAACCTCCGACTTGCGAACGACTTGTGCGACGGCTTCAACGTGCGCGGTGAACGGGAACATGTCCACGGGCTGAATCTTCGTCGTGCGATAACCGAGCGCGTCCAAAACGTTCAAGTCGCGGGCAAGCGTCGCGGGGTTGCACGAGACGTAAACAATTTTTTCGGGATGCATTGCGGCGAAGACTTCCAGAACTTTTTTGTCGCAACCTGCACGCGGCGGGTCGACAACCACAACGTCGGCAACAACTCCGTCGTCAAACATGCGCGGCAAAACTTTCACGGCGTCCCCGAAGATGAATTCGGCGTTGCGAACATTGTTTTCGCGAGCGTTGCGTTTGGCGTCGGCGACGGCGGAGCTGACGACTTCGACGCCGAAAACTTTTCGCGCCTTCCGAGCGAGAAACAGCGAAATCGTGCCCGTGCCGCAGTAAGCGTCGATAACCGTTTCGCGGCCGTGCAGTTCGCAAAAGTCCAACGCGGTTCGGTAAAGAACTTCGGCCTGCGCGGTGTTGACTTGAAAGAACGAGCGCGCCGAAATGTTGAAATTCAGCCCGCCAATCGTGTCGCGAATCGTCGGCTTGCCGAACAAAATTTTCGTGTCGCGGCCTAAGATGACGTTGTTGCGGAAAGTCTGCACGTTCTGCTGAATCGTCGTCACGTCGGGCAATTCGTTTCGCAGTGCACGGACAAAACTTTTCGCGGCGGGGAACTTGTCCGTCGCGGTGACAAGCACAACCATCAATTCGCCGTCACGACCGACGCGCCCCATGACGTGCCGAAGAAAACCTTTGTGCGTGTCTTCGTCGTAAGGCGTCAACTTGAACTTTTCGGCGACTTTTCGGACGGCGGCAAGAATCCTGTCGTTGCCTGCGTTTTGAATCAAACAACTTTGCGTGTCGATGATTTTGTGACTGGAGCGTTCATAACAGCCGATTCGCAAACCTTTGCCGACGGGGAACTGCATTTTGTTTCGGTAACGCAACGGGTCTTCCATGCCGAGCGTGTCGAAAACTTCGACGCCCGCGAGCTTGCCGATTCGTTCAATCGCGTCGACGACCTGTTGACGTTTCCACTTCAACTGCGCGGGATAACTCATGTGTTGCAGTTGACAGCCGCCGCAAC
>CAMUZU010000084.1 GCA_947165295.1 uncultured Selenomonadales bacterium
ATTTCGTTTTACTTGCTGCTTGTGTTATTCACTTTTAATTTACCAACAACCCCTAGTTCCTACAAAAGAGGTGATTGCCATGAAAGAAATACTTGAACTGCTTGAACACAACGCCCGCTTGACGACAGGTGAGCTGGCGAGCATGTTGCAAAAATCCGAGTACGAAATCGAACGCGAGATCGCCGTCCTCGAAAAAGAAAAAATCATCCTGTCATACGGCGCGCTGATTAATTGGGAAAAATTCGGCGACGACGTTGTCACTGCGGTAATCGAAATCAATTTGACGCCACAACGCGAAGTCGGCTTCGACGCCATTGCCGAACGAATTTTCCGCTTCGACGAGGTGCGCACGGTCTACCTGATGAGCGGCAATTTCGACCTTTTGGTCATCATCGAAGGCAAATCGCTCAAAGACGTGGCAAATTTCGTGGCGACGCGGCTGGCACCAATCGAAGGCGTGACGCAGACGCGCAGTCACTTCATGCTCAAGGCGTACAAAAAAGACGGCGTCATCATGGAAGACGAAGAGAGCGATCGCAGGCTTGTCGTCGCGCCGTGATTGTCGGAGGTGGTTATTTTGATTAACACTTATGAGGCGGCAGTTGATTTCGCCAACAAGCTTGATTACGCGGGCAAAAATTACGACGCCGAGCAAGTTATTCGTTGGTTGAACGGTGCCAAACTCAACGCGGGCAAATTCATCTTCGTTAAGGAAGACAATTATCTCAACATCGAAAAGCACGACAACTGGGATATCACCTATTACATTGTGCAGGACGGCGACAAACTTCGCAGGTGCGGCAAAAAGTTCGCCGACGAAATGATTGCTGCGGGCAAAGGCGTTTATTATGGCACGACCGACGAATTTAAAGCGTGGCGAGGGTGGTGACTCCATGAACTTCAATGACAAGCTTGCCAATTCAGTCAAGTCCGTCGCGCCGAGCGGTATACGAAAATTTTTTGACATCGCGGCGAAGATGCAGGACGTAATTTCACTTGGCGTCGGCGAACCCGATTTCGTGACGCCGTGGCCGATTCGCGAAAGTTGCGTGTACGGTTTGGAACGCGGTTACACCAGTTACACCGCCAATCGCGGCATGTTGAAGTTGCGCGAAGAAATTGCCCGACATTACCGCGAAAAGTTCAACGTGGCTTATGACGTGGACACGGAAATTCTTGTGACCGTCGGCGTAAGTGAAGCACTTGACCTTGCGTTGCGTGCGATTATAAATCCGGGCGACGAAGTTTTGATTCCCGAACCGTGTTACGTGTCGTATCAGGCTTGCACGTCAATGGCAAACGGCGTACCCGTCAACGTGCCCGCGAAGATTGAAAACGAATTCCGAATCACGCCCGAAGAGTTGGAGCCGTTCGTCACGCCGAAGACCAAAGCGATTTTAATCGGTTACCCGAACAACCCGACGGGCGCGATTATGGAACGCGACGACCTGCTTAAAATCGCCGACTTTGCCGAGGCGCACGACTTGATTGTCATCAGCGACGAAATTTACGGCGACTTGACTTACGGCGGAGTTCACGAATGTTTTTCAGCTCTGCCGAACATGCGCGACCGAACGATTCTGCTCAACGGTTTCAGCAAGGCTTACGCAATGACGGGCTGGCGTATCGGTTACGCGCTGTCGAATCCCGACTTTATCGCGGCAATGACGAAGATTCACCAATACACGATTCTTTGTGCGCCGATAACCGCGCAGGTTGCCGCCGTCGAGGCTCTCAAACGCGGCGAAAAATACATGCTCAAGATGGTTGCCGATTACGACCGTCGACGCCGACTGATTTACGACGGCTTCAAAACGATGGGGCTTGACTGCTTCGAGCCGCGTGGCGCGTTTTACATCTTCCCGAACATTTCTTCGAGCGGCTTGACGGCAGAAGAATTCGCCGAACGTTTGATTCAATCCGAACACGTCGCGCTTGTCCCGGGAACGGCTTTCGGCACGAGCGGAGCCGGTCACGTGCGCTGTTCGTATGCAACGAGCGTCGACAAAATTTCCGAGGCACTCAACCGCATTGAACATTTCCTGAAGAATCACCATTGACGCGGGCTAAACGATTTTTAAGTTGCCAAAAGTTTTCGCGGTTGCTATCATTGCGCGGAGGTGATTTGTATGGCGAAAACCACTGCCAAAGGCGACGTGCATGTCGTGTGCGACAACCGCAAGGCGCGTCACGATTATTTCATTCACGAGACTTACGAGGCGGGCATTGAACTTAAAGGCACCGAAGTCAAAAGCTTGCGAGCGGGCAAGGCGAATCTGCGCGACAGTTACGCCGAAGTTAAAGACGGCGAGATTTTCGTCGAACACATGCACATCAGCCCGTACGAGCAAGGCAACATCTTCAACCATGAGCCGTTGCGCCGAAAGAAGTTGCTGCTTCACAAGCGCGAAATTCTCAAGCTCTTCGGCAAGACCCGCGAAAAAGGTTTCACGCTTGTTCCGCTGAAAGTTTACTTCAAAAAAGGTCGCGCAAAGATGGAGCTGGCACTTGCAAGCGGCAAACACACTTACGACAAACGCGCCGCACTGCACGAAAAATCCGCCCAACGCGAAGTCGAACGCACACTTAAGGAGAGGTCGAAATGATTCGCAAAACTTTCGCCGCGCTGATTTGTGCGGTTATTTTTTTTGCCGCGTCGCAGGCGTCGGCGAACGAACACATTAACTTTCAAGCGAACGTCGAAGGACTCGGCTGGCTGCAACCCGTCGGCGACGGCGAAATTATCGGCACAACCGGTCAGGCGCGTCGACTTGAAGCGTTGATCATCAACTTCAACGGCGGCATCAAGTACAGCGCGCACGTCGAAAATATCGGTTGGCAAGATTGGGCGCACGCGGGCGACACTGCCGGCACCGTCGGCAAAAACCTGCGCATGGAGGCGATTCGCATTCAGCTTGTCGGGCGCACGGAGCAATATTACGACGTTTATTATCGTGCGCATGTGCAGAATATCGGCTGGCTCGGTTGGGCGAAAAACGGCGAACCTGCGGGCACGGCGGGCGCGGCACTTCGCATGGAGGCGTTGCAAGTCAAAATCGTCGACAAGGGCAGTCAATTCGACAGGGGCGACAAACCCGCCTTTGCACAACGAGTCGTCAATGCGCCGACTGTTTGACGGTGATTCGACATGGACACTTTGGAACTTTACGCGGCGGCTCTCGACGAATTCAACGCACGAAATTTCGACGCGGCTTTGACTTTGGTCGACGAACTTAAAACCGTTGCGCCTGCGTGGAAGAAACCGTTGCTGCTTGAGTGTTACGTTCTTCGCGAACGCGGCGAGTGGCTCAAGGAATTTGTCGCGCTGAACAATTTGTTGCCGCAGTTCAACTTGGACGTGACTTCCGAAAAAGTTTTGGCGGCGGACGCGTTAAGTTTGTTCGGCTCGGTTTGTCGCGAACTGGGCTTTATCGATGCTGCAGTTGAAAAGTTTCGCTTGTCGGCGCGGCTGGAAGACAACGCTCGACAATCCTGCGTCGAAATCAGCAATGCACTTTTTGCGGCGAACGCGTCGGAAAATTTTTCCCGCGAAGACTTCAACGCGCTGTACGCCGAATACAAAACTTATCTGTCGGACGTGACGCCTTTTGCGCCGAAGACTTACGCGCACAAAAAAATCCGCGTCGGCTTCCTGTCGGCGGACTTTCATTGGCACGCGGTCATGGCGTGGAGTTGGGACTTGCTGAGCGACCTGGACAAAAATTTTTTCGCGACGTACTTTTATTCTTCCGTGCCGACACCCGACGACGTCACCGAACACTTTCACAAGGCGGCGGACGTTTGGCGCAACATCGGCGACTTGACGGACTTTGAGGCGGCCAAATTGATTCGCGAAGACGAAATTGACATTCTGGTTGACTTGTCGGGTCACACGTCGGGCAATCGGTTGCGAGTTGCGGCGTATCGTCCCGCGACCGTGCAAGTTTCGGGCATCGGTTACATGAATTCGACGGGGCTGGACTGCTTCGACTATTTTCTGTCGGACGTTCACTGCGCGGGCGACGAAAGTTATTTCGCCGAAAAGTTGATTCGCCTGCCGCAGACGCACATTTGTTACAATTCGCAGTTGACCAAAATTGAACCCGCCGACAAGCCGCCCTGCACGCGCAACGGTTTTGTCACCTTTGGCAGTTTCAACAATTACGCGAAAGTCACCGACACGATTCTTGCCGCGTGGAAAAAAATTCTCGACCGCGTGCCAAAGAGCCGACTTCTGCTTAAACACAAAGTTTTTTCGACGGAAGACGGGCGGATTTTCGTCGGCGAACGCTTGAAACGTTTCGGCTTCAACCTTGAACGCGTGGAAATGCGCGGCTACACTGCCAAACATGCCGCCGAATACGCGGACATGGACGTTGCGCTTGACACGTTTCCTTACGTCGGCGGCGTGACGACCTGCGAGGCACTTTGGATGGGCGTGCCCGTCGTGAGTCTTTACGGCGACCGCCACGGAACGCGCTTCGGGCTGAGCATGTTGACAAACGTCGGCTTGCCCGAACTTGCCGCTTCGACCGTTGACGAATACATTTCGCGTGCCGTTATGCTTGCGGACGATTGGGAGTTGTTGACGTTGCTTCGACGAAACCTGCGCGACATGATTAAAAATTCGCCGCTGATGGACGCGTCAGCTTACGTGCTCAACGTGGAAAAAGTTTTCGCGCAAATTTTGCTTGCGGCTCAGTGACAAGTCGGAGCTGTCGACGAATACATTTCGCGTGCCGTCATGTTGGCCAACGATTGGGAGTTGTTGACGTTGCTTCGACGGAACTTGCGCGACATGATTAAAAATTCGCCGCTGATGGACGCGTC
>CAMUZU010000085.1 GCA_947165295.1 uncultured Selenomonadales bacterium
CCCGCAGAAATTTTCGCGTTGACGTGGATTGCGGAGCCGTCGGGAACTTTTATGAAGCCGTTAGTACCGCTGTCGCTCGCGTCATTCGCGGTGACTTTTATCTCGTTGTCGACAGACGAAGTACGAAAGTACACCTGCTCGTTGTCACCCGACGATTCGCCGCCTCCGCAACCGACGACGATAAAAGCCGTCAAGACAATCAGCGCGAGTAAAAATTTCTTCAAGGCTATCAACCTCCTTCGCTTGATGAAATTTTACTGCGCGGCGTCGACGGATTCAACAAACAGTTTTTGCGTTGTGACTGCAGTTTTCGACTGCTGCCTTGCTCAAAAAAAATCAGCGGTTCCGACAAACTCGGAGCCGCTTTTGATTTTGCGTGACGTTAGCCGCAACTTACCTGCGATAAATCAGCTTGTCGCAAATGGCGTTGTACATTGCTTTGACGAAACGAGCGTGCCGCGAATGCGAATCGCCGTAAAGTTCGCCGTCAACATACAAAACCGCGTAACCTCTGGCTCTGAACTCGTAATGACGAACTTTGCCGTTGTGCGCCACGCGACAGCTGAATTCGGGCGCGGCGTCGACATTGGCGTTGCGATAATCCAAACTGCCCGCCTTGACGAAATAATCGTAACCGTCCCAAGTCAAAACGTAAGTGTCCTGCGCGGGATAAGCCGCCTCAGCCTGCGTCGCCGCGAAAATAATTGTCAAGCCGACAAACGCCGCAAGCAACAATTTTTTCATGCCGTGACCTCCTCGCAACAGTTTAATCCATGATGAAGCAATGCCCACATCTGCGGCAAAACCAGCTGTGTTGCCAAGCCTTATATTCTTGCGGCCACCGTTCGGAATTGTATTTGCCGGCCTCTTGCGCCGACATGAAATTTCCTATCCCCGCCACACCGAAAATAAGTGCCACTATGTGAAATTCGCAAGCAAACAAAATCGCCCCGATAACGAAGCAAGCAATCGTTGAGCCCCAAGAGTCATCTTTTTTGGCGGGCGGCGCGACGGACTGCGCAAGAGCCGTACTTTCCGTGCCCGACGTTTCGACTGTATTATCGCCGCTTCTGGACGTGTAGGAGTGATCGACCGTGCCCGATTGATAAATCACGGAACACTTTTGAATGTCGCTCGAACCGCACTTCGGACAAGCAAATTTTTCTGCCATGAAATCATCCTCCGTAAAATTTTTGTTCGCGCCGCCGAAAAACTTTCAGCGACGCTTCAAGACGACGCGATTGGATTTTTTCTCAACAACTTCGTAGTCGTCGCGCAGAGCAGACAGAATCGCCGTGCCGCCCGCCGCTACGCCGAGAGCTATTGCCGTGGTCGTGGCACCCGTCCCGATAGCCGCAACCGACGCCGTGGCAACTCCCAAAGCCGCAGGAGCACCAACGCCCGTCATAGCCAACGCAACCGCCGCGCCCAACGCCGCAAATGCAATTGCCCACGCAACCGAGCCGCTGGCTTTGAGTTTGATGGTCTTGTTGGCCAAGTCGCCGACAATTTCAATCGACGGCTCATTGTTCTCCATTGCCCGCGCCAATTCATTTTCGTTCGTTACAGTTACCAAGGTAATTCCTCCTCTTAATGTGTTGCGATCAGTTTACCGCGAAAATTTTTGGCACGGTCACTCGTCGGGCGACAAAATCAATTTCCGTCGTGCAACCTGCCGAAGTCGAACCTCCTTTCGTATCGGGTGGATTGTAGCGCGAAAACTTTTCGGCACGGTCGCTTGTCGGGTGACAAAATTAATTTTTATCGAGCAACTTGCCGAAGTTGAACCTCCTTTCGTGTCGAAATGATTTTAACGGAAAACTTTTCGGCACGGTCGCTTGACGGGCGACAAAATCAATTTTTGTCTAGTAACTTGCTGAAGTCAAAAAAAATCTTCACGTCGACGCCCAGCTCGTCGGAAATTCTTAACAGCTTGTCCAACGAAATGGACTTGCAACCGCGCTCAACCTGCGACAAATAATTACTGCTGATGCCGACAGCTTCCGCCAGTTCAACTTGTGTGAGCCGCCGCGCACGCCTGCAATAATGAATGTTCAACCCGATAAGAATTCGTCGTTCGTCCGGCGAAGTCGGCATGTCATCACCCCCCTTGAAGTATTATCGCACATTTGAAAAATCCGTGTTGTTTCGTGCGGATGAAAACTAACGCCTACAGAATCAATTTTTTTGCCGACGAAACTTTTATCAACGCTGTGAAGTCTAGCAAATGCGGCGGAAAATTTGTCGCACGACAGGCGACGTTTCGCGGTCGGACAAGTTGCGATTGACGCGCCAAAGTCAAGTTGTTAAACTGCCCGCTGAATAATTTTTACGGAAGTGATGACTTGAACGACAAAACTTTGACGCCGATGATGGAGCAGTACCACGCGGCAAAGTCCGCGCACCCGAATGAACTTTTGTTCTTTCGGCTCGGCGACTTCTTCGAGATGTTCCACGAAGATGCCCGCGTCGCGTCGGCGGAACTCGGCTTGACGCTCACGCACAGGCAGAAAGTTCCCATGTGCGGCGTGCCGGCTCACGCGGTGGAAAGTTACCTTCAGCGGCTCGTTGCCAAAGGTTACCGCGTCGCACTCGTCGACCAAGTCGGCGACCCGAAGGCGAAAGGTTTGACCGAACGTGCTCTTACGAAAATCGTCACGCCCGGCACGATTTTGACCGACGACGCCTTGACGCAGGCCGCGAACAATTATCTCGCGCTTGTCGTCGAAGGCGGCGACGAAATTGCACTTGCGGGCGCGGACATTTCCACGGGCGAAATTTTTTACGCGCTCTTCGACGGCACTCAACGCGAACAAAATCTTTTCGACGAACTGTATCGCCTCAACCCGCACGAAATTTTGATTGGCACGGAGCCGACGTTCTTCAAGCGGCTGAAAACTTTCGTCGACGCGAAGCTTGACAGTTGCACGTTCACGCGAATTGAGCCCGCGCCGTCGAACGAAAACTTTTTCGCGCAACACTTCACCGAAGACGAATTGCCCGCCGCCGAACTTGCAACTCAAGCCGTCGAAGATCTGTTGCGTTACCTGCACGCGACTGTTCGCACGGACTTAAATCACCTGTCGAAGCTCACGCGGCTGGACTTGAGCAGTCATTTGATTCTTGACGCGACGGCTTTGCGCAACTTGGAAGTCGTGCGAAACCTGCGCGACGGCTCGAAACGCGACACATTGTTTGCCGTGCTGGACATGACGAAAACCGCGCTCGGTACGCGGCTTTTGAAACGTTGGCTTGAAAGCCCGCTCGTCGACGTCACGGCGATTAATCGTCGGCTCGACGCGGTGGACGAACTGTTTAAAAATTTTTCGACGCGTCAAAGTCTGCGCGAGGCGTTGAAGAACATCAGCGACTTTGAACGGCTCATGACGAAAATCGAAGTCGGTTCCGCAAACGCCCGCGACTTGACCGCGTTGAAAATTTCCCTGCGCATGTTGCCGACGATTCGCGAAGTGTTGACCGACGTGACAAGTGACTTGGCGGTTGCCTGCCGCGACGGTATCGGCGACTTCACCGACGAAGCGCAACTGATTGACGACGCCATAAGCGAAAACGCGTCCCTGTCCGTGCGCGACGGCGGGATTATCAACGGCGGCTACAACGAGGAGCTTGACGAACTTCGCCGCATTTCAATCGACAGCCGCGCTTTTCTGCAGGAGTTTGAAGACCGCGAGAAACAACGCACGGGCATTCGTGCGCTGAAGGTCGGCTACAATCGCGTCTTCGGCTACTACATCGAAGTTCGGCACAGCGGCGCAAGCAAGGTTCCCGACAACTACACCCGCCGACAAACTTTGACGAACGCCGAACGCTACGTTACGCCTGAGCTGAAAGACTTCGAGACAAAAATTCTCGGCGCGCAAGAAAAAATCGTCAACCTGGAATATCACCTGTTCTGCGAAGTGCGCGACAGAATCAAAGCGAAGTTGCCGCAAATTCAAGACACCGCCAAACGCATCGCATTGATTGACGTGCTGGCTTCAATGGCGGAAGTTGCGCAGTCGAACAACTACACGCGCCCCGAATTGAACATCGACGACGTTATCGAAATTCGCGACGGGCGTCACCCGCTGGTTGAGCGAATTTTGAACGGCGGACTTTTCGTCCCGAACGACACTTCGCTTTCGCCGAAACGCTGTTCGCTGATGATTATCACGGGGCCGAACATGGCGGGCAAGTCGACGTACATGCGGCAAGTTGCGCTGATAACTTTGATGACGCAGGCGGGCAGTTTCGTTCCTGCGGCAAGCGCGAACATTTGTCCCGTCGACAGGATTTTTACGCGAATCGGCGCGGGCGACGACATTGTCAGCGGGCAGTCGACGTTTATGGTCGAAATGAACGAAGTCGCGCAGATTTTGAAGTTCGCCACGAATCGCAGCTTGATTGTCCTTGACGAGGTCGGGCGCGGAACTTCAACCTTCGACGGCATGAGCATTGCCCGTGCGGTGATTGAGTACATCGACAAAAAAATCCGTGCGAAAACTTTGTTCGCCACGCATTACCACGAGTTGACGGACTTGGCGGACACTTCGTCGCGTATTGAAAATTTTTCCGTCGCGGTCAAAGAACGCGGCAACGAAGTCATCTTCCTGCGGCGAATCAAACCGGGCGGTGCGGACAAATCTTACGGCATTCAAGTCGCCAAACTTGCGGGCTTGCCGAAATCCGTCATGAAACGCGCCGAAGAAATT
>CAMUZU010000086.1 GCA_947165295.1 uncultured Selenomonadales bacterium
GTGGACGCGGGCGCGAATCCTGAAGCTCACGTGACGATTTTCAAACGCAAGGAGGTTCCCGACATGGACGAACAAAAAATTTCCGAGACGCCGCAGTTAGACGACGTTGCCAAAGCTGACGGTTTCGACGAGTTGACCGCAACGCTTAAAAGTTTGACTGACAAACTCAACGCGCACATCGAAAAAGCCGGCACGTTTGAGGAAGTCTGCAAACGCGGCGACGGACTCAAGCCCGACGACATTCACGCATTCGCGGCTGAAATTCAGAAGTCGAATCTGAACTTGACGAAACGTCAAGCGTTGGACGCGGCGTATCTTCAACATCCCGAACTTCAACGAGGAGGCACGAACATGTTTAACGGCTCAATCATCAACCAAAGCGGGTGACTTTTTGTCTTCGGACGCGAACGGCTTGGCGGTCAAGTCAACTGCTGGCAACTTCATCCGCGAACAGCTGGGCAACCGGAAACCGAATCAGTACTTATCGAACCTGTGCATTTCATATTTCGAGGAGCCGACGTACGCAAGCAAAAGCTTGTTTCCGCTGTGCCCTGTGCAACTTCCGAGCGCCCATTATTACATGTTCAGCAAGGCGGACTTGGCACGCGCACGCGTCAAAACAATCACCGAGCAAATGGCGCTTCATCAGGAACTTGAGTTCGCGAAGAACTTTTTCAACAAGGGCGTTTGGTCGAATCAGTGGACGCGACGACTGACCTGGTGAGTTTCATCGATTCGCGAATGATTGACATCCGTCGAAACGACAACGGTCGCCCGCTCGCGTTTTGGATTGGTCAGCACGATTGGAGGTCACGACCGTGTACCTGAGACCGCGACAGCTTTTCGAGAAATTTTTGGTCGAAGAGCGCCGCACGCGCCTTGACGAAGTCGGCAACTCACGCGTCTAGTTTGAAGCGGCGTGATTTCGACGGTCGAGCCGCACGAGGTCGAAAAATGGCACGGCTTGAAACACACGGTCACGCACAAAATCGTTCAGCGATTGGGCGCGATTCGTGCGCGTCACGGGTCGACGCTATCGCAACGGTCATGTCGCGTCAAGTCCGGGTCAGCCGCCCGCGCCCGATACCGGCAACCTTCGACGAAATTGGCGCGAAAGTCAATTCGCTGCGCCGAATCGTCAAGCTCAAAATTAACGAATTCAACGGCGTGTTCGAGGTCGTGCCAAAGTCGATTGAAGTTATTTTCGGCTAATTCGGCGGCGGCTCTGTTCGTGCGGCGAGTTGTGCGAAAAGCTTGCCACGTTCGCGACGGAGCCCGCCGTTTTCTACCGCAAGGCACCTGCGGACGCGGAACTTATCGACGGCAGTTACCCGCAAATTGTTTTGACGACGAAAAATTTTTCCGAAGCGGTGACAATCGGCACGTCGAATTTCGGCGACACGTTCAAGCCGTCACGCGTGCGACCCGCGATTTACTTCGATGCGCAACGAATTCAACTGCTTTCGCAAACGGCGACGGCAGTTTTTTTGTCGGCGACAATCAACGCGCACATCTTCGCCGACACGGTCAAAGCGCACCGCCGATAACGGTCAATTCGTCGTATTTGACGTAGCGCGTAGATTCGACGGTGAAACTTGCGTGACGGTGACGCGTGAGTTCAGCCATAATCGCACGGTCGCAGACAATGTGAAACGTCAAGCTGACGTGCTCCAGAACGCTTTCGTGCCCGCGCTTAATGATTGAACGGACGAAACTTTCAGCGTCACCGAGCTTTGACTTGCGCGAAACTTTACCGCAACGTTCGAGCTTGCGAAGGATTTGTGCGCCGTCGATGTCGTCAATCAGCTCAACGGTCGGTTCGATGATTTTCATGCGCGGTCACCTCTGATAATTGATTTTCCGAACTTGACGGGGTTCATATCCGCACCGGCGTGACGACATAAACGAAGTCCGAATTGTCGTCAACGATAACGGCCGGGTCAATTTTGCCTGCGAGCTTGAAACGCAAGTGATCTGTTTCAACCGCACCGATATCGTCACTGAGCGCGTCGTCAAGCGTTTTGAGCGCGTCGGCGGGCACGACGGCACTAAACGCGTCGTAGCCGAAAGTTTCAGCGTGAATTTTGTCGATTGCGATGCGCTGAGCGTTCGTGGCGACGGCAGTCAATTCGTCGTCGTCGAAGATGAAGTTGACGCCTTTGAAAATCGGGCGGTCGTTTTCTCTTGTGACGGCAAAAACTGTGCGGCGAATCAACTTTTTCAACATTGCGGCGCGAACTTTAACGTTGAAGTCGGTATCAAAATTCGTCGTCGGGAACTCGTCGGAGCTGTACGTGAGCAGTTCAAACTTCGACGCGCCCGATTCAATCTTCAGCTTATTGTCGACGGTCTCAAGCCGGATTACGTCTTCAGCCGCCTTGTTGACGATTTCGGCGAAAAGTTTGGCGTTGACGCAAATTGAGCTGCTCTCTTCAATGTGCGCGGGCAAATTAATCTGCGCGGCGACGTCAATCAGTTCGCGTTTGAACATGTGAATCTTTCCTTAATACGCGGCAAAGAGGTTGTCGCTCAACTAAAAAATCCCCGCCGAATGTCGACGAGGACTGAGCGTTTATTTTACGACGTTTAATCTCTAAGTGAGCAAGTGATTTTCGCGATAATGCCGTTGACGACCTTAAACTCGATTTTCTTCGTGCCGTCGGTGCTGAAGTATTCGTATTCGTCGCCGTCGCGTTCGCGGTCAACCTTGTCCGCCTTGCCGAACGTCGAATTGAGACTTTCCGCCGCAAGCCCGACGCGCACGCCGTCGGGTGTCGTCAACGTGTCGGAAGTCGTGGAAACTTTTTCGACAACGCCGCGTTCAATTTCGACCTTGAACGTTTGATAAGTCCAATCGTCGCCGTCGCGGTAAACCGGTTGCCCGAAGGCGTCAATCACAGCCGATTCGCTCATGCCGGGGTAAATACCGCCGATTGAAATTTTGCCGCCGTCGACAGCCGCGAAGCACAGCGACGAAGTCAACATAAGCGCGCCGCAGATGAACGCCGCCAAAGTTTTGAAGTTCATGACAAGTCCCTCCGTGTGTTACTTCGTGAGCCGCTTGGCGAAAACGTCTTCGGTTTCGGGGTAGCCGAAGTAGAAGCCTTGAATAACGTCCGCGCCGCAATCGTCGCGCAAGAAAACGTAAGTCGCCTCGTCCTCGACGCCTTCAATGCAAACTTCCATGCCGACGGCGTGGCAAAGCATGACGACGTACTTGACAAGATTTTTGTCGTAATCGCTGTGCAAAATGTCTTCGACAAAGACGCGGTCGATTTTAATTTCGTTGCACTGGAAATTTTTCAGGAAGCCCAGGTTTGAATAGCCCATGCCGAAATCGTCCATCGAAATTTTAATGCCCAGCTTGTGGAACGCCTGGAACTGCTTGTTGACGAAATCCCAATCGTAAACGTTGTGGCTCTCCGTCAACTCGAAGGTAAGGCGCGTCGGGTCAATTTGGTAGCGGTCAATGCAGTCCTTGACGAAGTCATAAAACATGTGCTCTTCAAGTTGGTAAAGCGAAATGTTTATGCTCACCTGCAACGTCGGCATGATTTTGTGCCACTCCGTCAAACGGCGAACGACTTGCTCGATAATCCAATGCCCGACGGGAATAATCATGCGCGATTTTTCAAGCATCGGGATAAACTGCATTGGCGCAACGACAGAACCGTCGCGGTCATACCAACGCAAGAGTGCCTCCGCGCCGACAAGTTCGCCGGTCTTCGCGTTGACTTGCGGTTGATAGCACAGGAAGAAATCTTCGCAACCGCGGGCGATTGAATTCTGCATGAGGTTTTGCATGCCCAAATCGTAACGCCAGCGGTCGTAAGACGCTCTGTCGAAAAACGCAATTTGGTCGCGTCCTTTTTGACGTGCGAATTCCAGCGCAACTTCAGCGTAACGCATCAAGTTCATGACGTCATCTGCGTCGGTCGGATAAAACGTCGCGCCCGCAGACGCCGTGCAGTAAATTGTATCTTCGACGTTGCGAATCTCGCGCATACAAAGCTGAATACTCGAAAAGATAATTTCGATCTCTTCGGGGTACACGTCCGACACGAAGAACGCGAACATGTCGTTATCAAGTTTGTACAGGCGAATGTCGGGCGGCAAAATGTTCGTGATGTCCTGCGCAATTTGCCGTAGCGTCGTGTCGCCGAATTGGTGTCCGTAAGTTTCGTTGATAATTTGGAAGTTGTCCAAGCCGATAAAGATAACCGCGCCGTGCACGTCGGGCGACGAATTAAGCTCCTTCATAAGCGCGACGTGAAAAGCGTTTCGGTTAAGCAAGCCCGTCACGTGGTCGGCCTTTTGTTTCAAGTCCATGCGCGCAATGACGCCCGCGACAAGTTCGGGTTGACCGAATTCGTCGACGCCGGTAGCCATGCGCAAAGTAACCCAGCCGTATTCGCCGTTTCTGTTGAGCAGACGGAATTCGCCCGTGACTTCGACGCCGGGCGACGCCGAATCAATTTCGCCGAGTGCCGACTCCAAAACTTCGCGATCTTCATAATAGATGAACGGCGTCAACAGCGCGGCAAGGTCGTCGACAAGGCTGTCGTGAAAGTTGAAGTCGCGAATAAAATTTTTCGACAGCATGACTTGCCCGTTGTTCAGGTCGACGACGAAAAAATATTCGTCCGCAGAATTCTGCAGGGCGTCGAAGT
>CAMUZU010000087.1 GCA_947165295.1 uncultured Selenomonadales bacterium
AATTCAACGACAACGCGGAGGGAGGGATATTGAATGGCCAATGAAGTCAAAGTTGGGAAAAACGAATCCATAGACAGTGCTCTCCGCCGCTTTAAGCGTACCTGTCAAAAGGCGGGCACGCTCGCAGAGGTTCGCAAGCGTGAACATTACGAGAAGCCCAGCGTTCGCCGCAAAAAGAAATCCGAAGCGGCTCGCAAGCGGAAGTATCGTTAATCCTCAGTCGACAAATAAAAAAGGCCGCTGTCTTCCTGCGGGTTGACGGCGGCTTTTTTCGTGAAAAGAAAAATTCTTAATGCGCGTCTAACAATACTGCTACATAATGCGCGCAGATTAACGAAGGGAGACTTGCATGCAACATGCCTGAAAATAAGTCCTCGCCGCCCAAAGATCGCACCGGGGTCATCTCAATCATAAAGGTTTTGCAACACTTCGGCGTTAAAGACCTGCAGGCCGTCTACGACAAAAATCCCGAAACCGACGACCGCGTCGACTGGAAAAAGTTGCAGTCCATTGCGAAAAAATACAACATCAGCAGTACGTTGATTCGCCCGACCGTCGAAGAACTGCGCGAAATCGAATATCCCGCCGTGGCAAAGATGAACGACGGAGCTTACATTGCGCTCGGTTCGGCCAACGACGAAGTCATTTTGGCGATTGACCCGCGTGAAAACAAACCGCGTGCCATTCCGGTCAAAGACTTCCTCGAAAGCTGGTCGAACGAACTTTTAATTTTTTCGGCGGCGTTCAGTTGGACGTATTTCAAGAAACGCTACAACGTCGATTGGTTCCTGCGCGTTCTGAAACGATACAAAAAACCGCTGTTTGAAGTGCTTGCGGCGTCGTTTTTCCTGCAGTTGATGGGTATCGGCTTCCCGCTTATCACGCAGGTTATCATCGACAAAGTTATCGGTAACGCGGGCTACTCGACGCTGACGGTTATCGGTTGCAGCATGATTCTGTTTTTTTTCATGCAGGCACTTTTGACCGCGCTGAAAACTTACGTCCTCAACCACACGACAAACAAGCTCGACGCGATATTGGGCACGCGACTTTTCCGTCACCTGATATCGTTGCCGTTGCCGTATTACGAACGTCGACGCGTCGGCGATACGTTGATGCGTGTCGGCGCGCTGAGCCAAATTCGCGGCTTTTTGACCGGTTCGGGCTTGATGACGGTTCTGGACGTGTTCTTTTCGGTCGTGTTCGTCGCGTTCATGTTCTGGTACTCCGTGCCGCTGACGTTAATCGCGCTGGTGACCGTCCCGCTGTACATGGCGCAAAACATTTGGGCAGTCCCGATTATCAAGCGCAAAATCGAGGCAGTTTGGCGCACGGGCGCAATGAACAACGCCTTCATGGTCGAAGCAATCACCAACATTGAGACGATTAAAGCGTTGGCGGTTGAGCCGCAGTTCGTCAACCGTTGGGAAAATCTTTTGGCGCGCTACGTTCGCACGACATTTGAAAACGCGAAATTCCGTCTGGTTATCAGCGGCTTCAGCGGCGTCGTGCAAGCGGGCATAACGATGGGCATTCTTTGGTACGGCGGCCATATGGTCATGAACGGCGAATTCACGCTCGGTCAATTAATCGCGTTCCAAATGATTTCGCGGCAAGCTTTGAGCCCGATGACGAAACTTTTGACTATGTGGCCGGAAGTTCAGCAAGTCGGTCTTGCGCTTGAACGTATCGGCGACATTTTGAACACGCCGATGGAACCGATTGTTCAGGAGATGGGCAAACGCGGTGCTCCCCGAATTGACGGCGCGATTGAATTCACCGACGTTTCATTTCGATACCGCGTCGACCTGCCGCTCGTGTTGAAGAACATCAACTTGAAAGTCCTGCCCGGTCAAAAAATCGGTATCGTCGGACGTTCGGGCAGCGGTAAATCGACGTTGACAAACCTCGTGCAAAATCTTTACATACCCGAAGCCGGCTCAATCGTTATCGGCGGAATCAACACCCGCGAAGCGAACCTTTCGTGGTTGCGCGGACAAATCGGCGTCGTCATGCAGGAAAATTACCTGTTCAACTCCAGCGTGCGCGACAACATTGCAATCAGCCGACCGACCGCGACAATGGACGAAATTATTCGTGCGGCGCGTCTTGCCGGTGCTCACGATTTTATTCTGGAACTCAAGGAAGGTTACGACACGAAAGTCGGCGAACGCGGCGACAGTCTTTCGGGCGGTCAACGTCAACGCGTCGCGATTGCCCGTGCATTGCTTGCCAATCCGCCGATTTTGATTTTCGACGAAGCAACTTCCGCGCTCGACTACGAAAGCGAACGAATCATTTTGAACAACATGGGAGCTATCGGCGCGCAACGGACGATGCTCATTATCGCTCACCGCTTGAGTGCCGTGCGTCGTTGCGACAAAATTATCGTCGTCGACAAAGGCGAAATCGTCGAAAGCGGCACGCACGAAGAATTACTTCTGCTCGGCGGCTTGTATCGTTATTTGTACGACCAGCAGTCAAGCAGGGGTTAATTCCCTGAACGGAGGTTACATCAATGGGCAAATTTTGGAAGTGGCTCGTCCACGGCGAGGAGCGCGAAAAAGAAACCGAATTCCTGCCGGCGATACTCGAAGTGACCGAAACTCCGCCTTCACCCACGGGCAGACTTGTCATGTGGTCAATTTTGGCGTTGGTTGTCGTCGCGCTCGTTTGGTCATTCGTCGGGCACATCAACGAAGTCGCGGTTGCGGCGGGCAAAGTCATTCCGTCCGGTCAAATCAAAACCATTCAAGTCAAAAACAAGGGCATCATCAAGGAAATCAACGTCGAAGAAGGTCAGCTCGTTCAGGAAGGCGACACGCTCGTTGTGCTCGACCCGACGACGACCACGGCGGACTACGACAGCTTGAAGAAACGCGCCGCTTATTACAAACTCGACATTCAGCGTTTGACGGCGGAGTTGACTCAGCAACCGTTCCAGCCCGAAGAAGATCCCGACTTGGAAGCGCATGACCTTGCGGCGGAAATGGCCTTGTATCAAAGCCGCACGTCCGATTATCACACGCAACGCCAAAGCCGCGAAGACGTTATCGCTCAGCGCGTGGCGAAACTTCAGGCGACGCAGGCATCTTACGAAAAGTACGCGGAAGTTTTGGCTATCGCGCAGGAGAAGGAAGCCCGTCTCGAAGCTTTGAGCGAACAGAACGCAATTTCGCAGTTCCAACTTTTGGAGCAACAGCGCGAAACGATTGAGTACGCCAAAAATGCGCAGGCGGAACTCGACTCGATTAACAGCATTCGTGCGGAAATCGCCGAAGCTCAGCAGAACCTTGCCAACGTCGACGCGGCTTATCACAAAGACATCATGACCGCGCTTGTCGAAGCGAAAAAAGAATATTATTCCGTCACCGAAGCCATCAAAAAAGCCGAAGAAGATTCGCGCCTGTCGGTTATTTACGCGCCAATTTCGGGACGTGTTTACAATCTGAACGTGCACACGCTCGGCGGTATCGTCACCGACGCACAGTCGCTCATGCAAATCGTCCCCGAAGACGCCAAACTTGAGTTTGAAGTTTACGCGGACAACAAGGACATCGGCTTTATCAAAGTCGGGCAAGAGGCCGAAGTTAAAGTTGAGACGTTCAACTTCCAAAAGTTCGGCATGTACAAAGCTGAAGTTCAGGAAATCAGCGCGGACGCCGTCAACGACCCCAACGACCAGTTGCGCAACATGAAGTTCAAGCTTATTCTCGACCCGACAAGCAACGACATCAGCGTTTACGGCAAGCCCGCGAAAATCGAAGTCGGCATGAACGTCAGCGCGGAAATCAAAATCAAGGAGAAACGCATCATCGACTTTTTCCTCGACCCGTTCCGCCGCTACACGTCCGAAGCCTTGAGGGAGCGTTGATTTATGGCGGATAACAACAATCGAACTCCCGACGATAAAAGTTTGGTGCCTTCGCAAGGTCAAGTTCCGCAGAAGTCAAGCGGTCAAGCTCTCGGCAAAATCACGCCGAAGAAAGTTCCCGCAGACCAAGTCAAAGGCGGTCAGCTCGATACCGAAGTCAAGCCCGAAGACGGCGGCATTGTCAACGGCATTGATACCGGTATCGCGTGCCTTATCGCCATTGCGAAGTATTACAACATTCCCGCCGATTATCGACAGCTCGAACGCGCTTACGTCCTTCAAGAAGGTAGCGTCGATTTCACGACTTTGGTTCGTGCCGCGAAAGATTTAAAACTCAAAGCCCGCAAGTACGAAGGTTTGACTGAAGCGGACTTGGACAAGCTCGTTTATCCCGTGCTGATTAAGTTGCATTCGGGACGCAGTGTCGTCATTACCACGATTCGCGACGGCGACATTTACGTCATGGATCCCGTGTTCAGTCAACAGCCCGCCAAAGTTGACCGCTACAAACTTTTGATGGACTGGACGGGCGACGCGATTTTGTTCA
>CAMUZU010000088.1 GCA_947165295.1 uncultured Selenomonadales bacterium
TGACATTTGCCGTCAAGCGTGCTTTCGTAAGCTTTGAGCCTGAAGCGTCCGTACTTGCTGGGAAAGTCCACGTCGGCAATTTGCTTGACGAATTTTTCCGTGCGCTTGCGATATTCAATCAGCCCGCGAACAGTGATGATGTTTAAGCCGTGCTTTGACGCGAACTTTTTAAGATTTTCCGTGCGCATCATGTGACCGTCGTCGTCCATAATTTCGCAGCACAGTCCCGCAGCAGGATAAAAGCCCGCCAGTCGCGCAAGGTCGGTTGTCGTCTCCGTGTGACCCGCACGACGAAGCACGCCGCCTTCAACGGAACGCAACGGGAAGACGTGACCGGGTCTGCGGAAGCTTGACGACTTCGCCGACGGGTCGAGCAACAGTTTAATCGTGCGGCAACGTTCGTAAGCCGAAATGCCCGTGTCCGTGTCGAAGGCGTCAATCGACACCGTGAACGCCGTCTCGTGGTTATCGGTGTTGTTGGCAACCATCTGCCCGATTTCGAGTTCGTCGAGTCGCTTGCCGTCAATGGGCGTGCAAATCAAACCTTTGGCGTGCGTCGCCATAAAATTTATGTCGGCGGGCGTGACGGTTTCGGCGGCAACAATCAAGTCGCCTTCGTTTTCGCGGTCTTCGTCGTCGACAACGACAATCATCTTGCCGCGCTTAATGTCGTCAATCGCCTGCTCAATCGTAGCAAATTCGCTCATAAAAATCCGTTCGCCTCCAAAAAATTTTTCGTCACGTCGGCTGGTCGCTTTAAAAGCGACGGAACAAATTGGTGTGACCCGCGACGTTTCGACAGCCGCAACTTGTTGTGTCACATGAAGCCGTTCGCGGCAAGAAAATCCGTCGTCACGTCGGCTGAAGTTTTGAAAGTCATCAAGCGTTCGACATACTTCGCAAGAACGTCCGTTTCGATGTTGACGGGTGAACCTGCGCGCTTGCTTTGAAAGTTCGTGACCGTTCGCGTGTGCGGAATCATTGACACGGAAAAGTTTTCGTTGCCCGCGTCGACGACCGTCAAGCTTATCCCGTCGAGAGCAACGGAACCTTTCGGCGCGATTTGTTTGAGCAAAAAATTTTCCGCCGACACTTCGACGACAAGCGCGTTGCCTTCGGGGCGGATGTTCAAAATTTTTCCGACGCCGTCAATGTGTCCGCTGACGATGTGCCCGCCGAATCTGCCGCCGACTTGCAAAGCGCGTTCAAGGTTGACAGCTCTGCCGCGTTTGAGTTCGGCAAGCGAAGTCCTGCGAAAAGTTTCGGGCATGACGTCCGCCGCAAAAAAATCCGCGCCGAAGTCAACAACCGTTAAGCAAATTCCGTTGGTGTTGATGCTGTCGCCGACATGAATGTCCGCAAGAACTTTCGCGCAAGAAATTTCGATTCGCCCGCCGTCGAAACTTTTGAGCTGCCCGACTTCCTCGACAATGCCCGTGAACATTTGATCACCTCAGTAAACAATCTGCGCGACGTTAAAATTTTGCGCCGCGTCGTCCCAAGTGAAACGGAATTCGCCTTGAACGTCCGAAGCACCGTCCCAATGCCACTGTCGATAAGTAACAATAATCGTGTCGCCCGCGCAGGTTGGCATGTCGTAAATGACACTGCCGTCGAGTTTGTAGCCGTCATTGCCGCCGAAGTATTTTTCGCTCAACTTCTTGCTGTCGACGAAGACAAACCACTTGCCGCCGCGTTGACCGAGAATTTTTAAATCGGTCGTTTCGTAATTGTGATACAGCGCGTACAAAGTCAAGCCGTCGCCGTCGATTCGGAAAATTTCCTTGAACGAAGCGTTGTGCGACAGAACAAAGTCGTTCGCGCCGCCGAAGTCCATCACGTCAAGATAATCCGCGTCGAAGTCGTAGCGGCAAAACAGTTCGCCGAAACGCGCCGTGCCGATTTTGTAAGTCGTGACGTCGCCGACTTCTTCGCGGTAAGGCGTGCCGTCGTTTGAAGTCGCGCCGTCGATTATGAAGCCGTGGTACGGAGCCTGCGCGGGAAAGCCGATTTCGCCGATTTTGACGGGCGATTGAAACGTCATTGCCAAAGCGGTTTGCGCAACGAAAAGCACGATCAAAACGACGGCGACAAAAAATTTTTTCACGGACAAACCTCCAATCAAAAACCGCCTCGAAGTTGTGACACTTCGGGCGGATAAATTCAAATTGATTCGCGCAAAACTTTCGTATCCGGACTTTAACCGTCGGTTTCGGAATTTCACCGAATCAGCTTTCGCTCGCGGACTGTCACCGCCGGTGGAGAATTTCACTCCGCCCCAAGTTTCGCGATAAAAGATAACACCATTGCCGTGCGCTGTCAAATGTCGCGTTTGTGTTACTTTTCTTTGGCGGCAAAGAAAAGTAACCAAAAGAAACCGCGCTTGCTGTGATGCTTCCGGCATCACGCGCAAGCGGGCGGAAGCGCGCTGGCAAGCTTTCGCGCCGTCATCCATGACGGCCGGATTTTCGTCGCGAGTCAGTCGAAGAAGTTCACGCGTGTGAAAAAATATTTTTCGTCGGCAACGGTCGTCGGTTCGCTGTGTCCGCTCAACAAAACAGTGTCGTCGGGCAGGGCGAAAACTTTTTCGGTTATCGTGTCGTGAAGCTGTGCCGCATTGCCGCCGTAAAAATCCGTGCGCCCGATTGACGCTCGAAAAATCGTGTCGCCGACGAACGCCGCAGAATTTTTCGCGCTGTAATAAATCGCTCCGTCGGTCGTGTGACCCGGCGCGGCAATCAGCGTCAACGAAAAATCGTCGCTCAAGGTGAGTTTCGCGCCGTCGTCCAAAAAGTTCACGTCGTCAAGCACGATGTCCAAGCCGAATTGGTCGGACAAATTCCAACGCGGACTCTTGACGTATTGAACGCCGTTTTTGTGCATGAAGACGGGAACTTTCAGCTCGCGACAAATTTTTTCAACCGCGCCGATGTGATCGAAGTGTCCGTGCGTCAACAAAATTTTTTCAATCGTCCAGCCGCGTTCGTCGACGATTTTCAGCAACTTGTCGGCTTGCGCGCCGGGGTCAATCAAAAATCCGCGACCGCTTGAGTCGTCGACAAAAAAATACGCGTTGACGGGGAAAATCCCGTTGACTTCGGCAAGCAAAATCATTTCGGCACCTCGTCAGTGACAGCCGTCCGCGTCGCAGACCATGCCGTCGAAAAATTTTTCGTCAAGCTCCTCGGCAAGAATCTTTCGCAACGTCGCAGTGATAAATTCAGTCGGTTGCGCGCCGCTCATTGCATACTTGCCGTTGATGACGAAGTAAGGCACGCTGTGAATTCCGTAAGCCGTCGCCTGTTGTTCGTCGGCGCGAACTTCGGCGGCAAATTCGTCGCCCGCCAAAAAATTTTCGACTTCGGCAGCGTCAAGCCCGCACTCGACGGCAATTTTTTTCAGGACGTCAAGATTAACAAGTTCAAGATTTTTCGTGAAGTAAGCGTCGAAAAGTTTATCGACAATTTCATCGTGTCCGCGAACGTGCGCGAATTTCGTCAGCCGCAACGCGTCGAAAGTGTTTGTGTTGCGCGTCGTCAAATATTTGAAGTCCAAACCTTCGGCGCGACCCATCTCGGAAATTTCGTCGATTCGTGCGCGGGCGTCTTCGACTGTCAAGCCGTACTTTTCGGCGAAACGATCTTGCGTCGACGAAACGACTTCACGCGGAGCCGTCGGGGCAAGCTCAAAACTTTTGAATTCGACTTCGACAGACGCGGGCAGTTGACGCAACGCCTTTTTTAGACGCGTCTCGCCGATGTAGCAGAACGGGCACGCGTAATCCGACCAAAGCTCAATCTTCATGCAAGTTCCCTCCAAACAGAATCAAACCGCCGCGACGTTGATAGCCCGTGTCCCACAGCGTCGCCAAGTCAAACCAGCGTCCGACGCCGTAAGTGACCGCCTTGACGAAAAATTTCCCGTCGCGCTCGTCGTAAGCATTCAAGATAAACCAATGCCAATTATAATCTTCCAGCTCAGGCGCACGGTGATTCAGCGTCAAGCACGGCAACGGAAAGCCCGCGTCAATTTGTCGGCGGACAACTTCGCGTGTGTCGTCGTAAGAATTTTCGCCCGCCCAAGGTGCCAACGTCAACGAAGTTTCTTTATGGTCACGCAAAAATCTGCCGTAGCCGTCAAGATAAATTTCCAACTTGTCGACGCCCGACCAGCGCGGATACAAGTACGGCTCCATGATTCGCCCGAATTCAAGGTACTCCGTCCGCGAAATGTTTTGCACGTCGAACGGATACAAATGTCGCCCGAAATATTTCGTGAAGTAAATCGAACAATCGCAGGCGGTTATTGCCGCACAGCCGCCAATGTACATGCCGAATTCGGTCAAGCGCGGGTACCACTCCTGTTGCCCGCCGTAGCTGTCGCCAACGTAAAAATGTTCAAGTTCGCGTTTCAA
>CAMUZU010000089.1 GCA_947165295.1 uncultured Selenomonadales bacterium
TCAAAGCCCGCGTGCGTGCCCAAAACATTGTGCCGGCGGGGAAGTCGAAATAATCCGTAATGTTCGGCTCAATCTTCGCACGAGTCAAAAGTTGCCGCCCGATTTCGCGATTGGACAGCCACGTAAACGCCGCGTAAGGCACGTTGTCGGCGGGTCGCGGATAAATCACGCCGACGAACGCATCATCCGTGAACGCCTTGAAAATCTTGCCGATTCGCGACGGTGAGCCTAACAGCGCGTCGAACAAATAATTTCGCCAGTTGAGCTGCTCTTCGCCCGTGTACAAAGATTTTTTCGAGTGAACATGCGCGACGAAGTCATACTTCGGCAACAGGTCACCGAAGCCGACGATAAACGGCGCAACGTCACGCCCGCGATTTGGTACCACGCGCACGAAAACATTTTCCGTGTTCGTCAACGCCTCAAACGCGGCGGAAACTTTCTCGGCGGCGGTTTCGTCAACCACGGTGACAAGCGCGTCGAATTTGTACGGCATATTCGCGCAGTAATTAACCATCTCGTCAAGCAAGTCAAGGTAAAAGATGTGCGCCTGAATTGCAATCTTGCCCGGCTGTTCTTTGAGTTCGCCGTTGAACGGTGTATCGTAAATCGGCATTGGAATTGACTTGCCCAGCGGCTGTTTCTTCGCCCAAAGTTTCGCGTCCTGCCAAACTTTGTATTGATGCGTGTTGCGCAAAATCGGGGCGAAGCGCGTATAAAATCGGTCTTTGAGCTCGGTTTTCTTTTCGTCGTCGATTGGCATAGCGCGATACAGAAGCCGCGTCGCCGAAAGAAGTTTTTCCTTGCTGTCGTAACGCAACCACTGCCCGATATCGCGGAACGGCTCGGTGACTTTCCACGAAGTCGAATTCATCAGCGCGTCAACCAGAGCGGTCAGTCGTTGATTTTCGGCGGCAAGATTCGCGTTCTGTAGGTTTGAGCTGGAGTTTTGGTGATTGAGTTCGTTTATCTGCGCGTCGAGAATTTTGTTCTGCGCGGTCAACGCACGATTCTTTTCGGCAAGCACGCGGTTTCGCTCGGCAAGCACGCGGTTTTTCGCGTCGAGGACGTTGACTTTCGCGTCGAGTTTCTTCGCCTTGGCGGTGAGTCGCTCGTTCTTCGATTCGAGACTTTGAGTCTTCGCGACAAGCACGGCGTTTACGTCGCGCAGCTGTTCGTTGGCGGCGTGCAAGGCGGTCATCTTGCTCGTCAGCGACTTCATCTTGTCAACCATGATTTGCGCGCAGTTCGGCTCAATCTCGGCGAAAATCTCAAACGTCACGTGCCCCGACAACTTTTCCGTGGCGAAACAAAATTGCGGGTCGTTGTTGAAAAACCTGCGGAAGCCGCCGACAGTTTCGTAAGAGTTGTCGTAAATACTTTCGCGCTCCTTGCCGTTAATCAAAACTTTGCGCACGGCAAGCGAAATCAAATTGTCGTCCGGGTCGAAGCGGAACGACTTGGCGGGTCGGGCAATGTCGAAGTCAAATCGCCCGTAGAATTTGTTCGACGCAACGTAAATGATTTTCGTCGCGACAAGTTCGAAGCCTTTGCCGTAATCGACGAACATCTCGGCGCGCAACGTGTGAAGTTTCTGCGACAGGTTGAACACGTCGTAAGCGCCGCTGTCGACAAGAAAACTTTTGTCGCCGTAGCCGTAAAGTTTTTCAATCTGCGCGGCGTCAGTCGGGTTGTTGAGCAACTCTTTCAAGAGCGACAAGCCCGCCATTTGCCACGCGGCAATTTCTTTTCGCAGACAGATTTTCGCGAACGCAAATCGACGATTGATCTTGCCGTCAACCAGAAACTCCTGCGCTTCGGGGAAAACTTCCAACATAAATTCGTTGTCGGTGAAGTTGTCGGCGAACTCCTGCGCGATGAAATAAAATTCCGTGTCCGCACGAACAAGCTTGTCGAACGTCGTCGCCGAAGTGTTTTCCTGCCGCGTGCGCCGCAGTCGAAACTTCGTCAACCGTTCGGGCAAGATGAAAATGTCCGCGTGAAAGCACAGCCGAATCCACATCAAGTAATCGGGCAACTGCCAAAAGCCGTGCACGTCCAGCAGGCGATATTTGTCGTACACTTCGCGCCTGAGCATTGCCGACGGGTGACACAAGCAGTTTGCGTTGTGGAAAAAATAATTCAGCCACTCCGCCCGCGTGCGATTCGCCTGCTCGAAAACGTCTTTGTAAGGGTCGCCGTCCGCCAAAGCCCGAATTTCGCCGCGCTCGTCGATGAAGTCAACCCGCGTGAAACAGGCGGCAACATCTTCGTTGGCGTCAAGGTACTCAACCTGCCGCGCAAGTTTGTCAAGCGTCCACAGGTCGTCCGAATGGTGAACCGCGACGTATTTGCCTCGCGCAGACTTGACCGCGTCGCTTATCGCCGTGACGGGGCCTCGGTTGGTCTCGTACAGGAAGAATTTTATTCGCGGATCGTTGAACGCCTTGATGATTTCGCGGCTTTCGTCGGTGGAGCCGTCGTCGACAATCAACAGCTCGAAGTCCGAGAACGTTTGATTCAACACGCTTTCAATCGCCGCCGACACATACGATGCGTGATTGTAACTGGTCAATATCACGCTGACGGTCGGAAATTTTTCGGCGGGCGGTCGTGCCTCGCGCCGTGATTTTTTACTTTTCGCCATGTGAAGCCTCCTTCGTTTGTAACAAGCCCGACAAGTCCGCGATACAGCCCGCCCAGCTCAAGCCGACGCCGAAGCCCGCAAGCATGACGCGTTTCAAGTTCGCCGCGCCGACGGTTTGCGTGACTTGCTCAATGCCCAATGCCACGGAGCCCGAAACGATGTTGCCCGTCGTCGATATCTCGTTGTGAAACGGCACGTCGTTTAAGTTCGCCTTGTCGCGCAGATAAGTCATCATGAATTTGTTCGCCTGGTGAAAGATGCAATAATCCAAGTCCGCACGCGTCAAGTTCGCCGCAGTCAACACGTCGTCGACAAGTTTGGGCACCTCGCGCAACGTGAAGTAAGTTATCGCCATGCCGTCCATAAAAACTTCGTAGTTCGATCTGTAATTGTGATTGTCGTCCTCGGCGAAAACTTCGGGCGTCTCTCGCGGCGGATTTTTACTGCCTCCGACGGGAATTATCAGCTTGTCGTAACGTGAACCGTCCGTGCCGAAAACAAACGCGTTCAAGCTCGGAAATTCTTCGTCGACGGCCTCAATCCACGTCGCGGTTGCCCCGTCGCCGAACAGCGGACGCGTCGATTTGTCTTTGACGTTGATGTACTTCGTGTAAACGCTCGACGTGACGAACAGAATATTTTTCGCAAGCCCGGCTTCGATTAAACCTTTCGCGACGGCAAGCCCGTAAACGTAACCCGAACAGCCAAGCCCGACGTCCAGCGTGCCGACGTGCTTTGACAAGCCCAACGCGTCCTGCAGGTAAGCCGACGTGTGCGGCATTTGATAATCGGGGTGTTGCGTGCACAGCAAAATAAAATCCGTCGCGTGTCGGTCAAGGTCGTAAGTGTCGAAAAGTTTTTCCGCCGCGCTCAAAGCCAAGTCGCCCGCAGTTTCGCTCGTGACGACGTGCCGACTTGTCACGCCGATTTTCTTAATGAAACGCTTGTCGACAAGTGGCGCGTTGTCTTCAATCGTCGGCGGCAGGTAACTTGTCACCGCCCGTATCTTCGCAAACATGTTAAACCTCCGTCGTGATAACGCCTTCTTCGGCAAGTTCTTCGTTCAGCTCCGCGTCAATGTCGGGATTTTCCGAACGCAACACTTCAAGGCAACGCGCCGCCAACAAAGTCGCGTCCTCCGACACAACTTGCCAAATCATTTTTGTACTGCGTTCGCCGTAATGGTGAATCAATCTGTTGCGCATGTCGACAATTCGTTTCCACGGAATATCGGAGAGCGTCGACTTTATTTCGTCGGACAGCCCGCGTGCAAGTTCGCCAAGTTGCCCGATGTAAAACGCGCTCACGTCAACCAACCGATAATTTTTGGCGTCAATGAAATTCTCGTAAGTCTGAATCGTGTCGCCGACTGCTTGCAACTTTCGGCAGTATTTCACCATGTGGAAGAGCCGATGCAAATCCGCTTGTTTACCGCGCATAAATTAACACCTCGTCTTTCGCGATTTTGTCCAAAAATTTTTGTCGCGTGCTTTCGCGATTCAATACGTCGACTTCCAAGCCCAAAGCGCGTTCCAAGTCGCCGTAAAGCCCGCCCCAAACAAAGCCGCGAAGTTTTTTTTCGTCGTACTTGTCGACCATCAAATCAACGTCGCTTTTGTCGTCGGCCTCGCCGCGTGCGTAGCTGCCGAACAAAGTCATGCGCTTGACGCCGTAGCGTTCGCATATCGGGGCAACGGCCGCTTTAATCTCGTCAATCGTCAACATGTCAAGGCATCTCCT
>CAMUZU010000090.1 GCA_947165295.1 uncultured Selenomonadales bacterium
AGCTTTGTACCTGCCCGCGTCGTCGCCGACAAGCACCGCAACAAATTCGTCGCCGCCGATGCGAAAAACATTGTCCCGCCCGAAAATTTCGCAAGCCAAGTTGCACGCGTTAATCAAGTATTCGTTGCCGCGTTCGTGCCCGTAGGTGTCGTTGACTTTCTTGAGATAGTTGACGTCGATCATGACGACAGCAAAGTTCGCCGTGCCGTCGGAAATTTGTTTGTCAAGTCGTGCGGTCAATTCGTCGTAAGCGGTTTTGTTCTTGATGCCCGTCAAAGAATCCGTGTGCGCAAGTTCGTTCATGACGGCAACTTTGACTTCGGTCTTGCGCAGGTCGTCGAAAGTCGTCATGCTGTCTTCAATCGAATGCGTGAGCGAATCGTACAGGTGTTCAATTTCGTCGCCCGTGCGGATGTCCAAGCTTTTTATGAGCGCGACGTTTCGTTGACGGGAATTAACGTCCTTGTACGAAAATTTTTCCGCACACCAAGCCATCGAGTTGACGGGCAGGATAATGTTGTTTTCGATAAACACAAGCCCAAGTATGAAGATGAACGCGAAACTTCCCGCAAGCAACGAGATAATTTTTATGACGAAACTGCGGCCGTATTCGGAAATCAAGTCCATCGAAAAATCAATCGCCGCATAGCAAACGCATTGGCCGTTGTGATTGTAAACGGGCTTGTACACCGTCAACAAGTAGCCGTAAGTGTCGTCGTTGACAATCGGCGGAATCGGTTTGCCGGCAAGCAACGCGGGCAAATATTCGTAAAAACTTTCGTCGAACTCCTGAATTTCGCCGGGCGCGAAAGCCTCAATGTCCGCCGTGTCCAAGTCGAAGACAACGTGACAGCCGTCCTCTTCGATTTTGTAGACGTAAAGAAATCTTATGTCGGAATTGCTGGCGCGAATTCGGTACAGTTCGCGTTCGACGTCGTTGTAACCTTCGGCGGCGCGTCCGAGCGTGAGATAATCGTCCACGCGATTGGGATTTATCGAGCTGACGACCATTGAAGTTATCCCGTCGGCGATTTTGATTCGTTCGCGCACGGCCGAATCTTTGTACAGCACGTAACTGACGGCGGAAATTGCGGCGGCTGTGAAAAACATCAACGCCATCAACGTCAACAACATTTTCGTGCGCAGTGACGACAAACTCAAATTTCTTGCGCAGATGTCGCGAAGCATGTCCGAGTTCGTCAAGGCCTGCCTTTGTCCGAGCGTGTGGAACTTTTTGCTTACGTCGGGCGGAACGTGTTTAATCGCGCCGTACGCAAGCAGAATCATTGCGCCCTTGTCGCAGATCTCCACGAAAAATTTTTCGACGAAGTTCAGCTCAAGGTTGCGCGTGATTGTCGCGTCGCCCGTCAAGCTCAAGAAGAAGTTAATCGACAGCGCGAATGCCGTTGTCAAAAAAGCCGTCGCGGGTATCGTCATGAAAGCTTTCGTGAAATTTTTGTAATGCCCGCGTTGAGCAAGAAACGCCGTGAACAGCGCAAGAATCACGCTTACCGAGCTGAAGTAAACTTCGGTGAAGTCGAAGGCCGTTATCGCCGTGGTTTCGCCGCTCAACATTTTTCGCCCGTTGTCGATAATCGCGTCGAATATGTTGGTCATGAAGCCGACGATTATTCCCGGCGCAATGCCGCCGAGTGCCGAAATAAAAATCGTGCCGCCCGTGTCCAGGTACAACGGCAGGTTGAAAGTTTTCGCGACGGTCGAGCCGATAAGGTTCACGATTGTCGCGCCGATGCAAATTAAAATCAGATTTATGTTTCGCTTGAGTTTAAGCATTCGACAGGTTACCTCGAAAGTTTTTCGGTGATTATATCACGAAACTTTCATGCAAACAATTTTTACCGTCGACAGCGTCGGGTGAACGTTACTTTTCTTTTGGCGCAAAAGAAAAGTAACCAAAAGAAAACAGCCCGACGGACGACGCATCACGCGTCGTACGCCGGGCGGCGGCCGTCATCCATGACGGCCGGTCACCGTTGCCGTTGCAGTCAACGAACAATTTTTATTGTCGACAACGTCGGGTCACTCGCGCCGATAACTCGACAGCCCGAAAGTTTTTCGCGTTCGATAAGGTCGACAACTTCAGCGGAAATTTCTTCGCCGAACATCAAAAGCGGAATTCCCGGCGGATAAAACGTCACTTCTTCCGCGCAGATTTTTCCGACGGCGTCACGAAGTTTGACGGTCGTTGTCGGCGCGTAAAAAGTTTCTCGCGGACTCAATTTCGCACGAGTGATTGAAGTCGTCACGGTCGGCGGCGGAAGTTTTATCGCGTCGCGTGCGGGCAACAATTTCAAACCGTCGACAAGCTTAACGGCGGTCGATTCGTCGTCCGCGAAAGTCATCAAGAACAAAACGTTGTCCGAGTCCGAAAGTTCGCATTGGATTTTTTGTCGACGCAAAAATTCTTCCGCCTGCGAACCCGTCAAGCCGCGTGTCGAAACGTTGACGGTGATTTTCGTCGGGTCGAAGTCAAAAGCTTTCGGCGCGAAAATTTTCAATCCGTGACGCGTAAGTTGCCCGCGAAGTTTCAGCGACAAGTCAACCGCCCGCGTGACGAGTTGCGGATTTTGTTCAAGTTGCAAGCGCGCAATGTCCAGCGACGCCAACAAAATTTGATTCGGGCTTGTCGTCTGCAACAGGCTTGCCGCAAGTTTGATTCGTTCGACGGGAGCCGAGCGTTTCATCTGCAACATCGACGTTTGAGTCAACGAGCCCAAGATTTTGTGCGTGGACTGTGCGGACACGTCTGCGCCCGCTTCGATTGCCGACGGCGGAAGTTTTTCGCTGAACGTCAAATGCGCGCCGTGAGCTTCGTCGACGAGCAGGAGCATTCCCGCCGCGTGAACAATCTGCGCGATTTTCGACACGTTCGCCGCGACGCCGTAATAATTCGGCGACACGAGCAGCAACGCTTTGGCCTGCGGGAATTTTTTTATTGCGCGTTCGACGGTTTCGACTGTGACGTTGAGCGGCAAGTTAAATTCGGCGTCAAACTCGACGGGTAAAAATATCGGTACTGCGCCCGACAGAATCAAGCCCGAAATAACCGAGCGGTGAGCGTTGCGCGGCACGAAGATTAAATCGCCCGCGTTGAGCGTGCCGAAAATCATTGCTTGAATCGCCGAAGTCGTCCCGTTGACGAAAAAAATTGTTTCGTCCGCGTGCCACAGTTGAGCCGCCAACTTTTGAGCGTCACGAATGCAAGCGTGCGGCGCGTGAAGGTCGTCGAGTTCGTCCATCAATGAAACTTCGACGCGCAAACCTTCGGGCGTCAACATTTCGCGTAAAAGTTCGTGTGCGCCGCGACCGTGTTTGTGGCCGGGCGTGTGAAAAGGCGTCACGTCGTCCGCCGAATAATTTTTCATTGCGTCGACAATCGGGCAAGAATTACTTCGCATTACAAAATCTCCTTCACGTGATAAATTCAGCCGAACAAAAAAAAGCGACGGAAAACGTGTCGCTCATTTGGATTGGCGGTGACTTCAATCGTCAAACTTTGTCGCAAGCACAAAAGCCGCCACGCCGTCAGCGGCAGTTTCGTAAACATCTGCTTGCCACATACTCGCAAAGGCTTCTTCGGGGTCAATGTTGGAAAGTTCACGTAAAAAAATGCTCGCTTCAGCTGCCTCCCTTCCACTAAGAAATTCATATCGCACGACGAAGACAATCAAAATTTTTTTTGCGCGCCGAATGTCTTCGATAAACAGCGGCGATTTCAACGCGTTTTTCACGGCTTGAAGTGAATTGTTTTCGGCGTCAAGACTTTCGCCGAAGCCGATACACGCCCTGCCGCAGTTACCTGTTACCGTTGCGACATCGACAAGATCCCGACCGACAAGGTAGCCGATTTTTTTACTGCCTCTCAGTTGGGGGCGTTTTTTCGCGCCCGGAGCGATGCTTGTCGCCATGTTCACGGTGCGACGAATTGTTTCAGCGGGCGTCAAACCAAGCGCGGCGATTTTATCTTTCGGCAAAATTACCCACGTGCCGAAATTGTCGGGAATATCGGCAAGTCGAACATCGTCGGCCGTCGGGCACAAAATCAAAAAAGTTTTCAACTTGTAATTTGGTTGTTCGATACACGCGGCGACTTGCGCGGCAATTTCCAAATCGTCAACGTCGGCAACTGCGAACAGCCAATAAGCATCGGCAATGAATTTCAAAATTTCGGCTCGCGAATCGGCAAGAAAATTTTTATCGGGGACAGCCAACGTTCCGAAGACAT
>CAMUZU010000091.1 GCA_947165295.1 uncultured Selenomonadales bacterium
GAATGGCGAAACAGCGTTCGACGCCGTCGAAACCTTCGGCAATTTCTTCGAGCATCTTGAGGCGTTTGAGATACATTTCCAAACTTTCGCGACGTGCGCCGGGTCGTGCCGCCGAAACAGCGTCCGCCGCCGCAACGAGAACCGCTTCGACGGAAGTGGCTTCAACGTCGCCGTGATGTGAGGCAATGGCGTTTATGACGAATTTGTTTTCGCGGTAACGTTTGGCTAAATCCGCGCCGATTGTCACGTGAGGTCCTTCGACTTCGTGATCAACGGCCTTGCCGATGTCGTGAAGAAGTCCCGCACGTTTGGCTAAGTTGACGTCAACGCCGAGTTCGCTTGCCATGATACCCGCCAGCGTCGCCACTTCGATTGAGTGATTCAAAACGTTTTGCCCGTAGCTTGTGCGGTATTTGAGGCGTCCCAAAAGCTTAATCAAATCGGGGTGAATTCCGTGCACGCCGACTTTAAACGTCGCCTGTTCGCCGGCTTCCTTCATGCGATTATCGACTTCGCGCTTGGCTTTTTCGACCATCTCTTCAATGCGTGCGGGATGAATTCGTCCGTCGGAAATGAGCTTTTCGAGTGCGACGCGGGCGACTTCGCGACGAACGGGGTCAAAGCCGGACAGAATGACGGCTTCGGGCGTGTCGTCGATAATCAAGTCAATGCCCGTCAGCGTTTCAAGCGCACGGATGTTTCGGCCTTCGCGCCCGATAATGCGACCTTTCATGTCGTCGCTGGGCAAGCTTACGACGGAAACGGTTGTTTCGGCGACGTGGTCAGCCGCGCAACGTTGAATTGCCGTGCTTAAAATGTCGCGGGCTTTCTTGTCGGCCTCGTCTTTGATTTGCGTTTCGACTTCTTTGATTTTGAGTGCCTTGTCGTGATTCAAACTTTCTTCGACTTCGCTCATCAAGATGTTTCGCGCTTCGTCTTTGGACAGCTGGGCAATGCGTTCAAGTTCGGCGTCTTCTTTTTCCTGCATTGCGTCGAGGTGTGCCTGTGACTCGTTGAGTCGTGCCTCCTTTTTACTCAGAAGAATTTCTTTCTTTTCGAGTGAATCGAGTTTCTTGTCGAGATTCTCTTCCTTTTGCACCACGCGGCGTTCTTGGCGGGAAATTTCGTTGCGTCGCTCTTTGGTGTCGCGGTCGAGATCTTGGCGCATTTTATGAATTTCTTCTTTGGCTTCCATGATGGCTTCTTTTTTTTCTGCGTTGCTTTTTTCGCGGGCTTCGTCGAGGATGCGGCGGGCTTCGTCTTCGGCCGAACCGATTTGTGCTTCGGCTGTTCTTTTGCGCGCCGTGTAACCGCCCAAAGCTCCGAGAATAATTGCGACGATAACTGCTGCGATTGTAATAGCGATAACACTCACCCCCCAAAAATTTTAATCGAATACCAAAGTATTTTATAGATTGTCAACTGATATGTCAAATGTTTTGCGCAAGAAAAATGCCCGTGACTTGTGACGATTGCGGCACTTGTTTGACTGTGTTTCGGTGTCGCTGAACGTTACTTTCTTTGTGCGGACAAAGAAAGTAACCAAAGAAAACCGCGCTTGCTGTGATGCTTCCGGCATCACGCGCAAGCGATTGCGGCCGTCATCCATGACGGCCGGTAAAGCGTCGGCGGCAAAATTCACGCTTAACAACGCGGCGCAGTGCTGATATAATGCGTGGAAATTTTTTTGCGAGGTGTTGCCAATGCTCAATTACCGTGACGAACTCGACAAGATGCCTTCGTATGACGGCGTCGAAAAAAATTATCGCGTCAAGGTCAACGCAAACGAATGCACGCTCAACTTGCCGCCGTTGGTTGAAGAACGCGTGATGAATCGGCTTTCGCACGTGGCGTTCAACCGTTACCCGAACGAAGAATATTATTCGCTGGTCGAACAGATCGCGAAGAATTTTTCCGTCGGCGACGCGCAAGTTTTGTTGGGCGGCGGGTCAAGCGAGATTATCGAAAAAGTTTTTCACGCGTTCGGCGGCAACGGTCGACGTGTCGTTTTCCCGCAACCGAGCTTTTCAATGTACAAGATTTACGCCAAAGCCGCCGAGTCCGAAGGCGTGCCGTTTGACTTGGACGCGAATTTTAATTTGGACGTCGACGCCTTTATCGAAAAAGTTCACGAAGTCAACGCAAGTTTGGCGGTCGTGTGCAACCCGAACAATCCCACAGGCAACGCACTTACTCCCGCGCAGGTCGAAAAGCTTGCCGCGGCGATTGACTGCGCTTTTTTGTTGGACGAAGCTTACGTTGAATTCTACGGTCGGTCGGCGATCAACTTGGTCGCAAAGTACCCGAACTTGCTTGTCGCCCGCACGTTCTCGAAAGCTTACGGGCTGGCGGGCGCACGCGTCGGCTACATGGTCGCTCAAGCCGAAGTCACGCGCATGGTTAACAAAACTTTCATGCCGTATCACCTGAACACGCTGAGCCTTGCGACGGCGGACATCGTCTATCAAATGCGCGACGAATTTGTCCCGCGAATTCAAATGATTGTTGCCGAGCGTAAACGCATGTCCGAGCGGTTGAAAGAACTTTCGGGCGTGGAAGTCTTCCCGTCGGAAACGAACTTCATCTTGTTCCGCACGTCACGCGCCGCCGAGCTGAAAGATTATCTGGAGTCGCTGGACATCGGCATTCGATATTTCGCGCCGAATTCGTTCGGGCTGAAAAACTGTCTGCGAGTTTCAATCGGCACGCGAATCGAAAACGACGAAGTCTTCGCCGCAATAAAACATTTCACGGAGACACGGTAACCGGCCGTCATGGATGACGGCCGCAACCGCCCGTCGCATGATGCAGGATGCATCATAGCGGGCGCGGCTTTCTTTTGGTTACTTTTCTTTGTCCGCACAAAGAAAAGTAACACAACGCAGATTACGGAGGCGACACAATGCGAATCGGCAAAATCAATCGCACGACGAACGAGACGAAAATTGACGTTGAAATAAATCTTGACGGCACGGGCACGGCGGACGTTTCGACGGGCGTCGGCTTCTTTGACCACATGTTGAACTTGTTCGCGGCGCACGGGCTGTTTGACTTGAAAGTTTCCTGCGCGGGCGATTTGAACATCGACGCTCATCACAGCATCGAAGACATCGGCATTTCGTTGGGCGCGGCGGTGAAGTCTGCTTTGGGCGACAAACAATCAATCACGCGCTACGGGACGTTCTTCCTGCCAATGGACGAGACGCTTGCCTTGGTCAGCCTGGACATAAGCGGGCGGCCTTTTTTGGTGTGCGACACGGGCTTTCTTGCCCCGACAATCGGCACGTTTGACACCGAGCTTGTCGAAGAATTTTTGCGTGCGTTCGCCTTCAACGCCGGCTTGACGCTTCACGTCAAAATTCTTTACGGCAAAAATTCTCACCACAAAGTTGAGGCGATTTTCAAAGCGTTGGGTCACGCGCTGCGAATTGCCGTCAACCGCGACGAAAAAATTTCGGGCGTCCCGTCGACCAAAGGCGTCCTGTGAATCAATCGCGCAGATGTCATGACGAAATTCGTTTTCGACTTGGACGGCACGATAACCAAAGTTGAAACGTTGCCGCTTTTGGCCGCGGAGCTTGGTCTGTCCGACGAAATGAAGTTGCTGACGGACTTGACCTTAAGCGGACAAATTCCCTTCGACAAGTCGTTCAAGCTGCGTTACCTGATCTTGCGCAACGTCCCGCTCAAAAAAATTCAAGCCGTCATGTCGACTGTTGAACTTGACGGGCGGATTGTCGACTTCATTGCCGCGCACAAAAAAAATTGCACCGTCGTCACGGGCAACTTGGATTGTTGGATTGAACCGCTTGCCGCACGTTTGGACTGCGAAATTTTTTCGTCGACGAGTGAACTCGACGGCAACTTACCCGTGCTGACCAAAATCCTTGACAAGGGCGCGGTAATTCGTCAACTCAAACGAACGGGCGACAAAATTGTTGCGGTCGGCGAAAGTTTTAACGATGTCCCGATGTTCAACGCGGCGGACGTGGCGATTGCTTACGGCGGCGTGCACAAACCCGTTGACGCGGCGCTTGCCGTTGCCGATTACGTCATCTTCGACGGCGGTGAACTGTGTCGACTGTTGGAAAAACTTAATTCACGGGAGGTTTAACTCATGCAGAAAACTTTGGTACTCATCAAACCCGACGCGTTCGGGAAAAATCATTCGGGCGACA
>CAMUZU010000092.1 GCA_947165295.1 uncultured Selenomonadales bacterium
TCAACGCGGTACTCGACATCTTCGCGGGCACGGGCGCACTCGGTCTCGAATCAATTTCACGCGGCGCAAAGTCTGCAACGTTCGTCGACGCGGCAACGACCGAAATTCTTCGCGAAAACGTTCGGCGGACAAAGTTCACCGACTGCACAATCCTGCGCGGCGACTTCGATAAAATTCTTCGACGGCTCGGCGAACAAAAGCTTGCGTTCGATTTAATCTTCAGCGACCCGCCGTATGCAACGGACTTCGCGCAAAAATCGTTGACGCTCGTCGCGGAACTGAACTTGCTCAACGTCGGCGGATTAATCGTCGTCGAACACGGCGCGAACGAAACTTTGTCGGCACCGTCAAGCTTGCGACTTGTTCGGCGGACAACTTACGGGCGCACAACGTCACTTGAACTTTTTGAAAAGGCAACTCCGCCGTGACGCGTCGGACTTCGTCGCACAGCTGAACTTGCTTAACGTCGGCGGATTTATCGTCGTCGAACACGGCGCGAACGAAACTTTGTCGGCACCACCCAACTTGCGACTTGTTCGGCGAACAACTTACGGGCGCACAACGTCACTTGAACTTTTTGAAAGGACGGCATCACCATGAAGAAAGCAATTTGTACGGGCAGCTTCGACCCCGTCACCAACGGCCACATAAACATTTTCGAGCGGGCGTCGCGCCTTGTCGACGAGCTGATTGTCGGCGTGTTCATCAACAATCGGAAGAAATATCTTTTCGACATGGAAGAACGCGTTGACCTTCTGCGCGAGGCGACAGTTCACATCGACAACTTGACCGTCGACTCGTTCAACGGGCTGGCTTCCGATTACATCAAGGCCAACGACATCAACATCATAATCCGCGGGCTTCGTTCGGCGGCGGATTTTGAGTACGAAGTCAACAAGGCGCAAATGATGCGTCACCTGGTGCCGACCGTCGACACGATTTTTCTGTTGACAGCCCCCGAATTTTTGTTTATAAGTTCTTCGGGAGTTCGCGAATTGGCGCAGTTCGGCGGCGACGTGCACGGTCTCGTTCCCGAATGCGTTGAGTTCGCACTTCAGGCAAAAAAGAAATCTTAAACTCCCGACACCAACACGCAAGAAGGTATGATTATGGCAGTACGCGACACGTTGAGCAAAATTGAAAACCTCGTGGCGAGCGCGTCACACCTGCCGCTGACGAACAAGGCGGTCATCTCCGAAGACGAACTGGTTCACCTCGTCGAGGAGCTGCGCAAAGATCTGCCGCAGGAACTTGAACGCGCCGATGAAATCATGAACGAACGCGACAACATCATAAAGAACGCGCAAATCGAAGCAGACAACATGCTTAAGCAGGCGAAACTTCAAGTTGAACAGCTCGTTGACGAAAACGACATCGTCGTCAAAGCCCGCGAAAAGTCACGCATGGTTTTAAATCAGGCGCAACAGCAGGAAGCCGAAATTATGGAGCGCACGCGGCAAAACGCCCGACAACTTCAGGACGACGCCGATCGTTACGCCAACCAAGTTTTCGACCAGCTGATAAGTTTCGTCACCAACACGTTCCAAGGCGTGCAACAAGCTCAAGCCGGTTTGGAAAGCGCAAGGCAAGTCCTTCAGCAGGCAAAGCTCAGCATGAATCAGCAGGCGGCGCAACAAGCTTACGCACAAAGCTACGGCGCGGCTCAACAGCAGATTTACGCGCAACAACAACAGTACGACCAACAGCAACAACAGCAGTACAATCAGCAAGCTTACGACCAAAGTCAACAGCAACCTTACCCGCAGCAGTACGACCAAGGTCAACAGCAACCTTATCCGCAACAATACGACCCGACGCAAGGTTACAATCAAGAACAACGCTGAAAACTTCCCCGTCACTTCGGCGGGGATTTATTTTGTGTTATAATCTGCGCGAAGGAGGTTACGCAATGAACGACGATAAACTTTTGATTATTCTTCGCGACTGCTTCACGGGCGGTTACACCTTGCCGCAGTTTTGTTTCGACAACAACATCCGAAAGTCGCTGTTCGTCGCCGAGAAAAAATTTTGGCAGTTCGTTTGGGAAGTTTACGTGCAGTTTCGTTGCGACAAAAGATTGACCGCCCGGTTCAGCTTCGTTGATGCGCCGACGTGTGAAATTAATTTTTCCGTGCACAATATCTTTTCGCCGCTGAAAGTCAAAAATGTTTCCGAAGTGAATCCCGCCGACTTCGACGCAGTCATTGCGCTCACGGCAAAGAAAATTTTTTCGGGCGGCAAGGTGCTGTATCTCGACGCACTGACAAATTACTTCATCCGAAAAACTTACGTCGAAGTTCCGCTACTGAACTTTTTGCAACGCAATCCGCAAGTCAAACTGTTCTTGACGAATTTCCCGAACATCAATCGATACAAAGACGGCCGCGAATTCAACGCTCAGCTGAAAAATTTTGCGCAGACAATGGCAATGCTTCGTTCCGCCGACGGACAAGTTCAAACGCCGCTTGACAAATTCGGTTACACGAACGCACAAGTGCTTGAACTCATCGGGGCTCCCGACGTAATCGCCAATCCCGACGGCTCAACCGCAATGCGCGACACGGACGAAAATTCTTTGCGACGAATTCACGGCGGCAAACGTGCGACGGTCAATCAGCCCGCGCATTGGCGAAACAAAATTTATTTCGTCGGCTCGTGTCATCATTACGGAGTGAACGCGCCATCCGACAAGACGATTGAAAGTTACCTGCAACAAATGTTGAATGAGCACAATTTGCCTTACCGCGTCGAGAACGAAAGCCAACGTTACTTCAACCGTTATCAAGACATTTTTTATAACCTGAACAAGTTGACGCCCGCGCCCGGCGATATCGTTTTCGTTTGGGCTGACGACCTGTCCGCGAAAAATCTGCCCTTTGTCGACGTTGCCGACGCCTTCGACCCGCCGAATGATTATCGCGAAATTTTTTGCATGCGCGGTCACGTGAACGAACTCGGTTACAAAATTTTGGCGGAGAAATATTTCAAGCTGTTGACGGCGAACAATTTCTTCCGCAACGTCGAGCTGAAATATCCGCCCGCGCCGCCGCCGTGTCACCGTTACGGAATTCCGCCGCAATTCGAGTCGGGCGCAAAAACTTTCGTCAACGCGGACTTGGAGGCCTTCAAGCAAAAACTTCGTGCGCACAAGTTGCAAGTCGGCGCGCTGGTCATGAACTGCAATCCGTTCACGCTGGGACATTTGCATCTTGTCGAGTACGCGGCGGCTCAAGTTGCGCGGCTGTACATTTTCGTCGTCGAAGAGGACAAAAGCGAATTCCCGTTCGCGGACAGGTTTGAACTTGTCAAGCGCGGCGTCAAAAATTTCCGCAACGTCGAAGTCTTGCCGAGCGGAAAGTTCATCATTTCGCAACAAACTTTTTCGGGCTACTTCAACAAAACTCAACTTCAGGACGCGGCTGTTGATTCGAGTTTGGACGTTGAGATTTTCGCGACGGAAATTGCGCCGACGCTTGGCATTACGATTCGATTCGCGGGCGAAGAGCCGACCGACGGCGTCACGCGCCAATACAACGAGACGATGCGAAGAATTCTTCCGCGTCACGGCGTCGAGTTCCGCGAAATTCCGCGAAAAACTTTCGGCGACGAAGTCATAAGCGCAAGCACCGTTCGCGAATTGCTCAAGCGCGGCGACTTCGACCGAATAAAAAATCTTGTTCCCGAAACGACGTTTGATTATCTGCGGCAACGTTTCGCCGCGAACTGAAAATTTTTCGGAGGTGTCGACGTGCCCGAAACATCCGTAAGTTACAAGTGTCCGAAATGCGGCGCGCCGTTGACTTTCATGGCGGGCAAGTCAACCGTCACGTGTCAATTCTGCAACACGGAGTTTGAAGCCGCGACGATTGACAAATTTTTTCGCGACAAGAACGCACGAGCCGCCGTTTGGACGGACGACGAGTTCAAAAATTTTCACGCGTTCACCTGTTCGAGTTGCGGCGCGGAACTTGTCTGCGACGAAAACACAATGGCGACCGAATGCGTTTACTGCGGCAACCCGACGATGATTCCGAAACG
>CAMUZU010000093.1 GCA_947165295.1 uncultured Selenomonadales bacterium
GAACTCGCGACCCCCACCTTGGCAAGGTGGTGCTCTACCACTGAGCTACTTCCGCTTGCGTCAGCCGATTGACTAACGAAACGCATTATAAGCACCGGTTTTCGTTTTGTCAAGGAAAAATTTTTCGACCGCGAAACTTATTTGCGCTTGCGGTTGACTTCGACTTCGACGTAATCCATCGGACCGGGAATCGGGACGTTCGGCTTGCGAATGCGAACCAAAACTTCGTCGACTTTGGGGAACTTGGCAAGAATCTTGTCGCCGATTGTCGCGCAAAGTGCCGCCAAAACTTGGAAGCGCTTGTTTTCGTTGACTTCCTTAATCACGTCGTAAATGTGCGCGGTGTCGGTGGTCTCGTCGATGTTGTCGGTGTCAAGCGACTTGTCCTCGTAGGTCATCAGCTCGACGTCGAAGTAAAATTTCTGTCCCTGTTCGCGCTCGTACTCGTAACGCCCGTGAAAGCCGTAAAACATCATGTTGCGAATGCTTACCTTGGTCATGATTGATCTCCTCCGAAAATTTGTTGCTGAACTTATTCGGGCAACGAAAAATTTTTCCTGCCGACCGTCGCGGAAATTATTCGTCGCGGGAACTGTTTGACGTGTTCGACTTTCAGCTGTCGCGAAAATTGTTTAACATGTCGCTGACCGAATCGAAAACCGCCGACGCCTCACGCTTGACGAAATCTTTTGCCGTGGCGACCGTGTACCCGCCGAATTTTTTTATCATGGGCAAATCGTTCGACTCGTCGCCGACGACAAAAACTTTCGCGCCGCGCCAATTCATGAACCGCAAAAGATTTTCGACGCCCGAACCTTTGTTGACGCCTGCGGGCACAATGTCAAGGCTGTGCGTGTTCTTCTGCGCGAAAAGCTCATTGCCGAACTTTTGATTGAGCACGTCCGCCGCCGCCTGCGCTTCGTCGGGAGTATCGAAACCCAACGCAAGCTGATTAATCGGCTTCGGGATTGTCGGAACCTGCGCGACGTCAATGAATTCGACGGGGAATTTCCAACGTGACTCCTCGCGCAGAATCCACGACTTGTCGCTTTGAATGACGCAAAAAATTTCATCTGCCGCCTCGAACGCAAAATGATAACTCTTCGACGCGCAAGGCTCGTTAATCACGTCGCGCGAAACATTTTTCGTCAACGCGGTCTCGAAGACAGTTCGCCCGTCGATGTCGTAAATCACCGCGCCGTTGCAACAGATGAAAAAATCCACGTCAAGCCCCAAAGTTTTCAGCTGCGGTGCCAACATGATAATCGGCCGCCCCGTCACGATGCCAAACTTGTTGCCCGCCGCACGCCACGCACGAACAGCCGCAATGTCGTCGTCGGAAATTTTTTCGCCGCGATAAATCGTGCCGTCGAAATCGCTTGCCGCTACTTTAAAACTCATAAATCACAGCCTCCGTCGGTCTGAAGTAACTTTTCTCGTCGGGATAGTTGCCGAAAATTTTCGTTGCGCCGTCAAAAATCTTTTCGGGCTTGGGGACATTGCGCGTGCTGAAGTTGACCGCCGTGCAAAGTTTTTTGTCGCCCAACGTGCGCGTGAAGATGTACAAGTCTTCGTCCTTGGGCAACAGTTCGCGATACTCGCCGCTTAACAAAACTTCCGACGACGCCCGCAGTTCGTTGAGCTTGCGATAAAAATTCAGCACGGAATTTTCGTCGCGCTCCTCGACCGCCGCGTTGCACTTCGCGAAGTCGTCATGCACGGGCAGCCACGGTTTGCCCGACGTGAAACCCGCGTTCGCCGACGAATTCCACTGCATTGGCGTGCGCGCATTGTCGCGGCTGAACTTCTGCACGAAACGCAAGGCCTGCTTGTCCGACAAACCGTCCGCCCGCGCAAGGTCGTATTGCCCGCGTGAAGAAATGTCGTCGAAGTCGTCAATCGAATCAAACTTCGCGTTAGTGTAGCCGAGTTCTTCGCCTTGATAAACAAACGGCGTCCCGCGCAGTGTGAACAGAATCGTCGCCAAAGCTTTCGCCGCAAGAATTTTGTCCGTGCCCGCCGTGAAGAAAACTTCGCTCGAACGCGGCTTGTCGTGATTCTCGAAGTAAACGGGGTACCAGCTGTCCCGCGTCGCCTGCTGACTTGCCGACAGAGCCGCCTTAAGTTCGCTGAGCTTGAACAGCTCCGACCGATGCCAAACTTCGCCGTGCGGGAACATGATGTTGACGTGGCTGAACTCGAACAGCATATCGAAGACGCCGTTTTTGCCAACCCACTTGGGCAAGTCCGCGGGCTTGACGCTGTTGGCTTCGGCGACGGTGAAAATGTCGTGCCCGTCGAAGACCTCACGCTTGAATTCGCGCAGGAAGTCCAAAATTCCCGGCGTGGCGGCCGTCATGTTGTGCACGGAGCAGGTACCGTCGGAATCGGGTTTGCCGTCGACAAAATCTTTCGGCTTCTTGATGTAAACAATCGCGTCAATACGAAAGCCGCCGACACCGCGTGCAATCCAAAAGTTCGCCGCGTCGTAAAGCGCATGTCGCACGTCGGGATTTTCCCAATTCAAATCGGGCTGTTGAACCGCGAACGTGTGCAGATAATATTGTTGACGTTCCGCGCACCACTGCCACGCACTTCCGCCGAAAATCCCGCGCCAATTCGTCGGAGGCTTGTCGGGCTCACCGTCGCGCCAAATGTACCAATCGGCCTTCGGATTGTCGCGGCTTGACTTCGATTCAAGAAACCACGGATGTTGATCCGACGAATGATTGTACACCAGATCCATGACGATTTTGATGTCGCGCTTGTTCGCCTCAGAAACAAGTTCGTCGAAGTCGTCAAGCGTGCCGAACAGCGGATTAATCGCGGTGTAATCGGAAATGTCGTAGCCGTTGTCGACCATTGGCGAAGAGTAAATCGGCGTCAACCAAATTGTGCCCGCGCCAAGATTTTTGATGTAGTCAAGTTGCCGCGTGACGCCGCGAATGTCGCCGATACCGTCGCCGTTGGTGTCGAGAAAACTTTTCGGGTAAATCTGATAAACGGGCTTCGTTTGCCACCACTTGAGCTTGTCGGCGGCGTGGACGTTTTTGCCTTCGACAATGTTAATCGGGTCAACGAGCGCGACGGCCGTCAACGCCAGCGTGCCCTTGATGAAAGTTCTTCGATTCATGTCGTCACCTCCGTTAGTGATTAATTGGTCGTGTGCAACGGAAACACCGGCCGACATGGATGTCGGCCGCCTCCGCCCGTCGCATGATGCAGGATGCATCATAGCGGGCGCGGCTTTCTTTGCTACTTTCTTTCGCCGCCGAAAGAAAGTAGATTCAAACAAACCGAATTGAAGTTGACGCGTCCCAACGTTGCTCGAAAAATTTTACAGCAGTCAAAACGCCTTGACAACCCGCTTTAAAAGCGGGGGAACAATTTCGCGCCGCAACCGCCCGATTAATCAAACGTTGTCGCCGCGTCCCAACGTTGCTCGAAAAATTTTACAGCAGTCAAAACGTCTTGACAATGATTTTCGTGCCGACGGGAAATTTTTTGTGCAACTCAAACTTGCGCCCGTCGACGGTCAACGTAAAGCGCGTGCCCTTGCCCGTGCGGAATTCCAAACTTTTGAAGCGGCGATTCATGTACTCCATAATGAATTGCGTGCCTTCGCGACGAAATTTGCCGTCCGACGCGTCGAAGGGTAAGCCGACGCCTTGCGATTGATATTTCGTGCGACGCAGGACGAATTCGCCGCCGCTGAAGACAATCTCCTCGACGACGGGCGTTTTCTGCACGGAGTGAACGAACTCGACGGTCAACGGCAAACCTTCGCGGGCGTTGACGACGGCAACGGTTTCGTCTTCCGTCCCGACAAAAATTTTCGGCGTGCTCGTCAAGCAAAACAAAATCGCCGACATTGCGACGGCGAACAAAATTTTCTTCATGGCGGTCAAACTCCTTCGGGCTTGAAAATGTTTTGCAACGTTGCTAAAATTCGCCGCGGTGATGACATTGTTTGAATACGAATTCATGCGCAACGCTTTGGTCGC
>CAMUZU010000094.1 GCA_947165295.1 uncultured Selenomonadales bacterium
GCCGCGATTGTAGTACGCCTTCGCATAATTCGGATCGAGTTGAATCGCCTTGTCGAAGTCAGCAATAGCCCGCTCGTATTGCTTGAGATTGACATAAGTGTTGCCGCGACCAATGTACGCATAAGCATAATTCGGATTGAGTTGAATCGCCTTGTCATAATCTTGAATCGCTCGCTCGTATTGCTTCAAGCCGTCCATATAAGCAACGCCGCGACCGCAGTACGCCTCCACCAAATTCGGATTGAGTTGAATCGCCTTGTTGTAGTCCTGAATCGCCCGCTCGTATTGCTTCAAGCCGTCCATATAAGCAACGCCGCGATTGTTGTACGCCTCCGCCAAATTCGGATTGAGTTGAATCGCCTTGTCGAAGTCTTGAATCGCTCGCTCGTATTGTTTGAGTTCTCCGTAAGCCGCGCCGCGCCCAACCCAAGCATTTGCATTGTTCGGGTTGAGTTGAATCGCTTCGTTGAAAAGTTTTGCCGCGCCATTGTAATCTTTGGCGTAAGCAAGCTTGTTGCCTTCTTCGTTCTTTTGGTTCGCCAAAAAGTAGCGGTCGGCCTGATTCATCTGTTGACGGATTTTGTCGCGTTCCGCCTGCGACGTTGCATGATTGTAACGTTCGCGAAGGTCTTCAACTTTGCGGTCGTTTTCGTCGGAAGACTTTTGCGCCTCGCGGGTCTGCGTGATTATCGTTGACTTGTCTTTGTCGTCGCGGTTGAGCCAACTTTGAAGTTCCGCGTCGTCAACGTTGACTTCAACCGTCGCCGTCCAAACGATAATTTGCGTGTCGCCGGAGTGATTGATGATTTTGCGCGTGTACTTCGGTTCGCCGACAAGTTGCCAGCTGTTTGACGTTATCGCGGTAACTTCGTCGTCGGTCAATTCGTTGTTGACGGAGCGCGAATAAGTCTTCAAATAAACGCCGGCTTGCTTCGTCGCGTTTTTAATCGCCTTGTCACGGGCGCGAAGTTTGGCAATGTCCTGCGGTTCGTCTTCCCAAGCGTAACCTTCGCCCGTCGCGGTGTACATTTTGACGGTTGCGCCGACAAGTGAAGCCGTCAACACACCTGCGACGATTAAAATCGCCGTCAAAGTTCGTCGTGCCGCTTTAAAAGCGGCGGAACAATTTGTTTGACCCGCGACGTTTCGACGGCAGAAATCAATCACTGCGTTGCAAGTTTGTCGCGTTCGTCGGAAAAAGTTTTTCATGTGAACCACCTCCCGCGACGAAATTTCTGCGCGTAAGAAACTTTTCCTGCATAAAAAAAATCGGAGACCGCAGTCCCCGAAGAAATTTTACCGCGAAGTTTCAATCGCCGTAACCGCAAGCTCGCGACAATTAAGCACGCCGTCAAAAAATTTTTCATGCGACGCGCTTTGATACGAAGAATTAACGCAACTTTAACTTCAACGCGCAGGAATATCGCAAGCTCTGCGAAATAAACGCCGCGAACAAACAAAATTTTTTAAGGAGATGGTTGCAGTGAAAAAATTGTTCTCGTGTTTGACCGTGCTGTTCGCAACGCTGTTTTTGTTCGCGCAGGTTCACGCGGCTCCCGGCGTCGATTGGAACGGTCAAGTCATCACCGTCACGGGTACCGGCGTTGCAAACCCCGCGTTGGTAAGAGTTCCCGCGCAAGCCGTGGTAATGGCCAAACGTGCGGCCATTGCCGACGCTTATCGTCAGCTTGCCGAAATGGTTCAAGGCGTGCAGGTTGACGCCGAAACGACCGTCGAACAAATGATGCTCACCAGTGACATCGTCAAGACAAGAGTTTCAGCCGTCATCAAAGGCGCGCAAATCGTCTCCGAAGGCGAACTTGCCGGCGGCGGCTACTCCGTCACAATGCAAATGCCAATGTTCGGCGCGACCGGGCTTGCGCAAGCAGTCATCGAACGCCCGCCCGTCATTGAAACGTTCCCTGAGCCGGTGCCCGAAGTCATTCCGTCGTTGCCCGCAGACGGCAACACAGGCGGCACGGTCAATTTCGGCACGCTTCAAGGCGGCGAGAATTCACCAATGGCGGCTATCGGCGGCTACACGGGTATTGTCATTGACTGTCGCGGGTTCAATCTTAATCCCGTCATGAGTCCCGTGCTCAAAAATGCCGACGGCGTCAAACTCTACGGTCACGAAAACTTGAATTACGACCTTGTTGTCCGCGACGGCATGGCAAGCTATGCAAAAGACATGAATCAAGCTTCCCGCGCAGGTGCCAAGCCGCTGATTTTTAAAGCCGTGCGCCTCGACGACCACAACGCGAATCCCGTCATCTCCGTGGCGGACGGCAATCGTTTGCTCATTGAAAACGGCGCAACAAAATTCCTCAACAACACGGCCGTCGTCTTCTTGTACTGAGGTGATTGACATGTTGAAAAAATTTTCGCGGTTAATCGTCGGCGGATTTTTGGCGACGTGTTTGTTGACAAGCTCCGCAAGTGCCGCGCCGCTGAATTTCGACCCCGACAACGCAATCGCTCAATACACGCAAAAAATTCAATCCGACCCGACCAACGCCGTTGCTTACCAAAATCGCGGCTACGCTTACAAGCTCAAAAAAGAATACGACAAAGCTCTTGCCGACTTCAATCGCGCAATCGAACTCAATCCGAATTACGCGGACGCTTACAACAATCGCGGCACGGTTTATGAACTGCTCAACCGCTTCGACGACGCCTTCAACGACTACAATCGCGCCGTCGAACTCAATCCCAATGACGCCGTAGCCTACAACAATCGCGGCTTGCTCACGGGCAAACGCGCCGACTACATGCAAAAATCCGGGCGGGACAGCAATGCGCTTTACGCTCGTGCAATTGACGATCTGTCACGCGCCATTGAACTCAATCCGAATTTCGCCGTCGCTTACCAAAATCGAGGCGTCGTTTATTCGTGGATGTCAAACAAATACGAATTGGCGACACGGGACTTGACTCGCGCCATTGAGCTGGGCGTAAACACCGCAACGATTTTTTCGACTCGCGGCTGTTGCTACGACGCGCTGAAAGAATACGGCAAAGCTCTGGCCGACTTCGACAAAGCGTTGACACTCGACGCCAACGACGGCAACATTTACAACAATCGCGGTCGAATTTACTACGTTCAAGCGCAATATCAGCAGGCAATTGCCGATTTCCAAAAGGCAATTTCGCTCGGCAGCAGTTTGGACGCCGCTTATACGAATCTCGGTTTGTGCTACTATAAACTCGGCGATTATGACGCGGCCATTGATTGTTACACTCGCGCCTTGTCGGTGAATCAAAACTTTCAGCCCGCAATTCAAAACATGCAGGTTGCTTACGAAGCCAAAGGTCGCAGATAATTTCGCTTGACGTTCGACGCGGGCAAATTTAAAAGCGCAGGAGAGTTGCTCCCGCGCTTTTTTGATTTCGATATGACAAGAGTTTTCGCGACAACCGACCTCGCCGCCGCAACGACGATATTGTTGACGATTGTCACTTCGCGAATCAAGAATCGTCGCGTCATGCAGTCATCACTTTGACCAGCATGAACAAGCAGAAGATTAGGTGAGCCGCCGCGACCGCGATTATTGCCCGAATTCCCCAGCGCATCAACAAATTCATGACAAACACCTCCGCAAACGAAAAGCCGCGTTCGGTTGAACACGGCTCGGATTTTCTGTGGCAGGGGCAGAAGGACTTGAACCCTCAGCCTACGGTTTTGGAGACCGTTGCTCTACCAATTGAGCTATACCCCTGTGGGGCGACTCGTGGGAATCGAACCCACGCATATCGGAGCCACAATCCGACGTGTTAACCACTTCACCAGAGCCGCCATTTTCAAAATCAGCCCTGAATCTTTCAGATCCAAGGCTGAAATTTTTACCGGCGAATACCTATCCTCCCGGGGCGTCGCCACCCAAGTACTTTCGGCGTATGAGTGCTTAACTGCCGTGTTCGGAATGGGAACGGGTGGAACCACTC
>CAMUZU010000095.1 GCA_947165295.1 uncultured Selenomonadales bacterium
GGCGCGGAACTTTTGGCGTATGAAATATCGAGCTTTGAAACTTCAAGCAACATGTTATCAGCTCACTTCGCGGGACGAATCAACTTTGTAATCCAGTAGTAGTCGGACGGATACATAACAACGCCGTCGACATATTTTGCGTTGACGATGTTCGTCTGCGGGTAACCGAAGAATAACGCCGCGCCGTCGTCGAGCAGAATTTGTTGCAGGTCGATAATCAGTTGACGGCGTTTGTCCTTGTCGAATTCGGAAGCAAGCGCGTCAAGTTTCGCGTCGTAAGCGGGGTTGCTGTAACCGCTGCCGTTTTGCGGATTGGAGCCGTCGTTGTTCGTCTTCCAATACCAGCTCAAGAAAATTTCGGGGTCGCCCGTGTTCGCCGTCGTGATGTTGGAGATGAGCAAGTCGTATTCGCCCTTGATACCCATGCCGTCAATCAAGTTGTAATCGACGGTGTTAATCTTGATGTCGAAGCCCAATTTCTTCAAGTCGCTTTGAACTGCCTCGGCGTACAGCGGAAGTTCTGCGCGGGAATTGTAGACGACGAAATCGAGCGAAAGATTTTTGCCGTCCTTGTCGCGGATACCGTCGCCGTCGGAATCTTTCCAGCCCGCCTCGTCAAGCAACTTGGCGGCGCGTTCGGGATTGTAAGCGTTCGGGTCGGTGAGTTGGTCGAAACCGTAATCGAGCGACGGCGGCACGGGAGCTTTGCCCGGTATGAAAGTTTTCTTAAGCAACACGTCATTGTAAGTTTCGCGGTCGCAACCGCAAATCAACGCCGCACGAACTTTCGGGTCGCTCAAAATATGATCGGGCTTTTGATTCAGTCGAGCCAACACGACGCGCAGACTTGAAATTTCGTCGACGTGAAACTTGTCGTTGCCTTTGAACAGGTCAATGTCGCCCGCAGCAATGTTGACCGCAACATCAACGTCGCCGCTTTGAAGAGCCATTGCGCGAGTGTTCGGGTCGTCAATCGACGGAATTTCGACGGTCGCATAAGGAACTTGCCCGTCCCAATAATTTTCGTTGCGTTTCATGACGGCGCGCTCTTTGACAAAACTTTCGACGACGTAAGGTCCCGTGCAAATGGGTCCTTGCTTGCTGAAGTCGCGGGCAGGTTCGGCGGTCGTGTCGACGATTATAAACAGCGGGTCGGCAAGGTAACCCGGCATTCCCGGCAACGGCTTCTTCGTTTGGATGATGAGATTTTGACCGTCGGCGGTGATTGATTCGTACTCAAAAAACGTCGCGGCGCGGGTGTTCTTCGCGAAGGCGCGTTCGATTGAATTCTTGACGGCCTCGGCAGTGAGCGCGGTACCGTTGCTGAATTTGACGCCGTCGCGGATTTTAAATGTCCACGTCAAATGATCGTCGCTGACAGACCAACTTTCGGCGAGCCACGGTTGAATATTCATCTTCTCATCAAACTTCGTGAGACATTCGCCGAGACCGTAGCGCATGACAACCCAGCCGAAATAATTCTGCGTCGGTTCGAGCGTGTCGGCAAAGTTGGTGACGCCGACTTTCAAAACTTCGGGATTGCCGCCGCTTGAAGACGAGCCGCCTGAGTCGCCGCCGCCGCAACCCGTCACGAGCAAAGTTCCCGCGCAGATTGCCGCCGTCAAAAATTTTTTCCACTTGAAACGCATTTGAATACTTCCTTTCTATGTGATAAATTACCGCTGACAAAAATTTGAGGTGATACCGATGAATCAAAATTTCATGCAGTCGAAGTTGCCGCCCGTTTACAAGCAAGGTCGTCAAGACGCGTACCTTGACCCGATTCGTCAAAAATTAATTCTCGTCACGCCCGAAGAAACCGTTCGTCAACATTTCGTTTCGTGGCTGATTGACGAACTCGGCGTTCCGAAAAATCGTATCCGCGTCGAAGAACAGCTGTCGCATTACCAAAAAAATCTGCGCGGGCGAGCCGACATAATCGTCAACGCTTACGATACGGACGACGAAACTTTTTATCCCGTCGCCGTCATTGAGTGCAAGGCGCAGGGAGTTTCTCTCGACGACAAAGCCTTTAAGCAAATGTTCAGGTATGCGGACAAGTTGAATTGCAATTACTGCGCGTTGACCAACGGCGACGAATTGTTTTGCTATCATCTCGACGGCAAAGATGACGTTGCGCTTGATTCGTTTCCGACTTATCGCGAAATGTTGCGGGGCGAATATTCACCCGCGCCGATTGAGGAACCGCCGCCGCGTCTTGAGTTCGACGAGCTAAAAACGTTTTATCGGAAATACGTCGACGATGGCATTATCGGTGACGCGACGCCCGAAACGTTGCAAATTCCCATGACGAATTTTTGTAAGTGCCTGCTTGACGTTGAACACAAATTGCCTGCGCGTCGGTACAAAATTTTTCGTCTCGTCAAAGACTACGGCATAAGAAATCTTTCGGTCGGCGATTCTTCCGGCGGACATTTCGACAGCGCATATCGGTCGTTTATCGTCGAGTACAACGGCAACACAACGTTTGTTTCAATCGCGGTTTCAAGTCTTGTCAGGTGGTCAAGTTTGACGACGGCTTTCACCGCGATAAATGTCGCCGTCGACAGGGGTGAACAAACGCATAATTCGTTGGAACTTGTCGTTGACGATAACGTCGAAGTTGCTGGCAATCGGATAAAAATTTTCCACAACTGGAAATTGACGAACGGCAACAAGGGCGCAGTCAGTCCGGTCGAAGTCAATAAATTTGTCATCGAAAGGTATCCGCAAATTCGCCACGCCGACAGGTGTTTTCTCGGAGCTTTGACGCACGACAGACTTTGGACGCTCGACGATTCCGAAGTTATTCCCGTCATCGAAAATTTAATTTCGTACGCGTTGATTCGCGACGACTTGAGGGCAATTCTGCGTTAATCGCAATTTCGTAAAGCTTTACTGTTGCCTTGGGTCAAGAACATCGCGCAGACTGTCGCCCCACAGGTTGAACGTCGCCACGACAATGAAAATCGCCATGCCGGGATAAATCATCAGCCACGGTGCCGTTTGGATATATTGGCGACCTTCGTTGAGCATCAAGCCCCACTCAGGCGTTGGCGGTTGCGCGCCGAAGCCGAGGAACGACAGTCCCGCAATTTCCATCATCATCGTGCCAATGTCCATTGCGCCCGTGATGACGACCATCGGCAAAATGTTCGGCAGGACGTGACGCCACAGGATATTGACGGTTTTCGTGCCGTTGACCTGCGCGGCGACAATGAAATCGTTGTTTCGGAGTTTAATGACGAGACTTCGCACGAGCCTTGCGTACTTCGCCCAACCGACGACAAGCAACGCAAGTATCGTGTTGACGACGCTTCCGCCCAAAATGCCCGCAATCGCAATGGCAAGCACGACGCCGGGGAACGCAAGCATCATGTCCGCAAGGCGCATTAAAATCATTTCGACTTTGCCGCCGAAGTAACCCGACGCAATTCCGACAATCACGCCGACAATCGCAAGCAGCGCGACGAGGCAAATCGTCATGAACAGCGAAACTTGCGTGCCCGCGATAATTCGGCTCAACGTGTCGCGTCCGAGTTTGTCCGTGCCGAGAAGATGTTCGGCTGACGGCGGTTGCAAAACGTTTCTCATGTTGCCATCGAACGGGTCTTGCGGCGCAAGATAAGGCGCGAAAATCGCCACGAGCAAAATCACGACGACTGCCGCCGAGTAAATCGCGAACAGTTTGTTGCGCTTGAAGACTTCAATCAACGTTGCTCACCGCCTTTGCGAAGTTTCGGGTCAAGATACGAATACGACACGTCGACCAGAAAATTTATCAGCATGTAAACGACGGCAATCCACAGCACGAAACCTTCAATCAGCGGATAATCGCGCATCATTATCGCCCGAACAGCCATGTTGCCCATGCCCGGCCAGCTGAA
>CAMUZU010000096.1 GCA_947165295.1 uncultured Selenomonadales bacterium
ATTATCGGCACGCTGAGCAAGATTGACCGCCCGTTGACGCCGTCGATTAAAGGCACGGTTGCCGCAGAACTTTGCTTGAAGAACGTCACGCTTGCCGACCGACAGAAGTCCCGCGACGAAATTTTATCCGCACGTCAAGAAGACATTCGCGGCCTTGCAAAACTTATCGGCGACTGCATGGCGCAGAACAATCTTTGCGTCTTCGGCAACGAACAAGTCATCAAAGAGCACGCGGACATCTTCGGCTCCGTCAAGTCCGCGAACGATTAAACTTTTGGGAGGGCTTTAGCGCATGAAACAAATTCCATTCAAGGGCGCGGCAGTGGCGATTGTCACGCCGTTTGACGAAACGGGCATTAACTTCGCCGAACTCGGACGCATTATCGACGACCAAATTGCCAACGGAACCGACGCGATTTGCATTACGGGCACGACGGGCGAATCCGCCACAATGAGCGACGCCGAACACCGCGCCGCGATTAAATTCGCCGTCGAACATGTCGCGGGACGCGTGCCGGTGATTGCGGGTGCCGGCTCCAACGAAACGACTTACGCCGTCGAGCTGTCCAAGTTCGCCGAAAGTGTCGGAGTCAACGCTCTGCTGCTTGTGACGCCGTATTACAACAAGTGCACACAAAACGGCCTCGTTGCGCATTACACGAAGATTGCCGACAGCGTCAACTTGCCCGTGATTGTTTACAACGTGCCGTCGCGCACGGGCGTCAACATCAAGCCCGAAACTTACGCCAAACTTGCCGAACACCCGCGCATTGTCGCGACGAAAGAGGCGAACGGCGACTTGACTTCCGTCCTGCGCACGCGGAAACTTTGCGGCGACAAGCTTGCGGTTTATTCGGGCAACGACGACCAAATTATCCCGATTCTGTCGCTGGGCGGCAGCGGCGTCATTTCCGTGTTGTCGAACGTCGCGCCCCGTCAAACGCACATGATCTGCCAAAATTATTTCGACGGGAAAGTCGACGAAGCGTCGCGTCTGCAGATTGACATGTGCGACTTGATTGACGCGCTGTTTTGCGAAGTGAACCCGATACCCGTCAAAGCCGCGATGAAACTTTTGGGCTGGAACGTCGGGCAAGTTCGTATGCCGCTGAGCGAAATTGAACCCGCGCATTTACAGCAACTTAAAGCCGCGCTCAAAGCTCACGGTTTGCTGAAAGGTTGACGCCGTGACGTTGACCCCGACGCGTTCAACAAGTAATTCTACCAAAGGAGTGACCGCCCATGAAAAAATTTTTTGCCGCCGTGGCGACGGTGTTGCTTATGGCCTCGTCAAGTGCGTTCGCCGCGTTTGAAGAAAACGTCGAAGACGATGCCGACCTTGCCGCCGTAAAAAGGATGGCCATTGCGATTCCCGAATTCTACAAAGTCGAAGAGCGCGAACCGACGCTTGAAGAGCTGACCAAAGACCTGTCCGAAGCGGGCAAGATGGCCTCCACGCTCGAAATTGTCACTTACGAAGAAATTGCAAGTGCCATTCGCCGCGACACGGGCGTCGACATCAATTCCCTTGAGCCCGCCGAAGCCGAAAAGTATTTCAAGAAAAATGTTTCGCGTTACGCCGACGCTTACCTCGTGTTGACCGTCGCGAACAGTGCCAACAAGCCGTGGCTGTTCTATTACGTCTACAACTCCGAAACGACGAAGCTCATGTACGAATACAGCGTACAGAGCCGCACGCTCGGCCACAGCGCGAAGGATTACTTCAACACGTCGAAGGATTTCTTCAAGCACTTTGACGAAGTTGCGCCCAAGAAGCTTGACAAAGAATCCCGCAAGCTTTTCGAGGCGAAACAGAAAGAAGTTCGCAAGGAACGCGGCGACCGCTACAATTACCAAATCGGCGGCGGCACCGGCCGTCACAAGGAAGAACTCGTCCGCAAGAAGTAAACTCGTCACACGCAACAAAAAACCCGCGCAGGTTTGGAACCTCGCGGGAATTTTTTTGTCGTCAATCGCCGTAAAGAATCAGGCGAACCATTTGACCCATCTCGGACTTGTCGGAATATCTTTGCAACGGGCGGCGCGTGTTGTTCGATTCAATTTCGGCGCGTGTGTCGTAAGAAAGTTTCTTCGTCGACAAAATTTCATACGAACGGTCGGCGTAATAAATTCGCACGTCGTAGCTGTACATTTGATTCAGCCCGGCTTTGATGACCGCCATCTTGACGGAAATGACGGCGGAGTCTTCGTCGTGGACAACGCTGTCGGCGTCGTAATAATAACCCGTGTCGTCCATTGCGTCGATAAAGCGCAAGTCTTCGGCCGCACAAGTTGACCAGCTCAACGCGAACATCAGCGCGAGCGTCAAGAAAAATTTATGCATTCAATCGCTCCTCAGATCTTAAAAATTTCCGTGACAATCGTGCGCAAAACTTCCTGCATGACCGTCACGTTAAGCAACAAAGCTTCCGCCTGCGGGCGCATTTTCGTGTAATGGAACGTCGGGTTTTTCGCGACGGTGTAATCGGTCGGGTACGGCACGGGCAAAAAACGATTCAGTCGGAAGTTGAGCATTGCGCGGCGCATGTGGAAAGCACTTGTCACCAGCACGGGTTTTTTTAAATCTTTTTCGCGCAGAATTGCGGCGGAGTATCGGGCGTTCTGCGACGTGTTGACGCTTCGGGTTTCCGTCAAGATTTTGTTTTCGGGCACGCCGAGCGACTTGAGAATTCGTGCGGCAATTTCGGCTTCCGCGCCCGAATCCGAATAAACTTGCCCGCCGCTTACGAGTATCGGCACGTTTAAGATTTTTTGCAGACGCACGGCCGCCAACAATCGACTTGCGGGGCTTGCGCATAAAGTTCCAACGCCGTCGACGTCGGGCACTTGACCAATCGCGCCGCCGCCGAGCATGACAATCACGTCCGCGCCCGAAGTTTCAATTTGTGCGGGAGGCGAATAAGCGTCTTCGAGCCAGCCCATGAGCTTTTCGGCGACAAAACTTGTGCACAGCAGGTAAAACACCGTCGTGAACACGAACACGAGGATTGACAGTTTTCTGTCGACGCGAAAAAGTTTGACGACCAGCGCGAGCATCAGGATGACGAACAGCCCCGGCGGCAAAATCCAGCTTGCGGCGAACTTCAAAGCGTAAACCAAAAAAATCACCCCGACCGAATCCGATAAAAATTTCGTTCATGATATAACAGCGGCGGAAATTTTTCAACAGCGCAGGTGTGTCGTGTTACTTTTCTTTTGGCGGTGTTCGTGACGGTTGCGGTGCGTCGTTTCAAGTCGGCTGATTCGTGTTTATCTACTTTCTTTTGGCGTCAAAAGAAAGTAGCAAAGAAAACCGCGCCTGCTGTGATACATCCTGTATCACGCGCAGGCGACGCGGCCGTCATCCATGACGGCCGGAACTTCGTTTGCGGCTGTGTGTTATAATCGGGCAAAAACTTTCGGAGGTATTCTGATGTTTATCGACACGCATTGCCACCTTGAGGACGAAAACTTTTCCGCCGACCGCAACGAGGTTATCGAACGCGCAAAACTTGCGGGTGTCGAACGGATTATCAATTTCGGCAGCACGTTGCAAAGTTCCGAGGCAGTCACCGAGCTTGCGAAAAATTTTTCGGAGCTTTATGCGGGCGTCGGCATTCACCCCGAAGAGATCGACGAATTCGACGCGAACACCTGCGCACGTCTTGCCGAGCTTGCCGCGAACACAAAAGTTATCGCCGTCGGTGAAATCGGCTTGGATTATCACTGGGAAAAAGATTCGTCGCGCAGGTTGATTCAGCAGAAAATTTT
>CAMUZU010000097.1 GCA_947165295.1 uncultured Selenomonadales bacterium
GCAGGCGGCGAGGTGATTTTTTTATGAAAGTCGGAATTGACATCGGCTCCACGACAATCAAGCTCGTTGTCATGGACGAAGAACGGCTTGTCTTCAAAAATTATGCGCGGCACTTTTCGGAGATCGGTTCCGCGTTGACAAATTCGTTGACGTCGCTGAAAAATATCATCGGCGAAAAAACTTTCAAGATTGCGCTTGCTGGTTCGGCGGGCATGGGCATTGCGAAAAAAATTTCGTTGCCCTTCGTGCAGGAAGTCATTGCCTGTCAAAAGGCCGTCGAAGAATTCATTCCGCAGACCGACACCGTCGTCGAATTGGGCGGCGAGGACGCGAAGATTATCTACCTCGGCAACGCGCCCGAAGTTCGCATGAACGGCGTTTGTGCGGGCGGCACGGGCTCGTTTATCGACCACATGGCAAGCTTGCTGTCGACCGACGCGCTCGGCTTGAACGCTTTGGCGGAGAAAGGCAAACAGATTTACACGATTGCTTCACGTTGCGGCGTTTTCGCGAAAACCGACATTCAAGCGTTGATGAACGACGGCGCGAAAAAAGCCGACATTGCGCTTTCGATTTTTCAGGCGGTAGTCAACCAGACAATCGGCAACCTTGCGCAAGGGCGTCCTATTTCGGGCAACGTCGCGTTCCTCGGAGGCCCTCTGCACTTTCTGCCCGAACTGAAAAAACGTTTCGTCGAGACGCTCGGACTTTCACAAGATGAAGTCGTCGAAACTCCCGACGGAAATTTTTTTGTTGCCGAAGGTGCCGCCTTAAGTGACGAAGCACGCGAAATTTCTGTTGCGCAACTTGAAGACTCGATTAAAAAATCCGACGAAGCCGCTCGTGCCGAAACACGCAAGGCGGACTTCGTTTTGTTCGAGGACGCGGCGGACTTGGAGACTTTCCGCAACCGTCACGCGAAACACAAAGTCAAACGCGGCGACCTTTCGACTTACGGCGGTGATATTTTCGTCGGCATTGACGCGGGTTCCACGACAACAAAAATCTGCGCGATTGGTTCCGACAAACAAATTCTGTACACGAATTACGGCTCGAACGAAGGCGCGCCGTTGAAAGTCGTCGTCAATCAGATTCGCGACCTGTACGAAAAAATTCCGTCGTCGGCGAAGATTGCGGGCGTCTTCACCACGGGCTACGGCGAGGCGATTGTCAAGGCTGCACTGCACGCGGACGGCTCCGAAGTGGAGACGTTCGCTCACCTGACCGCCGCGCAAGAATTTTGCCCCGAAGTTTCGTTTGTGCTTGACATCGGCGGGCAAGACATGAAATGTTTCTTCGTCAAGGACGGCACAATCGGCAACATCACGCTCAACGAGGCTTGCTCTGCGGGTTGCGGAAGTTTCATTCAAAATTTCGCGCAGGGGCTGAATATGACCGTCGGCGACTTCGCGGGCAAAGCGTTGACTTCGGCGGCTCCCGTCGACTTGGGCACGCGCTGCACAGTTTTCATGAATTCCAAAGTCAAGCAAGCTCAAAAAGAAGGCGCGACCGTCAACGACATTTCGGCGGGCATTGCGTTAAGTGTCATCAAAAACGCGCTGTTTAAAGTCATGCAACTTCGCAACGTCGACGACCTGGGCGACAACATCGTCGTGCAAGGCGGCACGTTTTACAATGACGCCGTGCTCCGTTCGATTGAAAAAATTTTGAAGCGCGAAGTCATTCGCCCCGACATTGCCGGCTTGATGGGTGCTTACGGTGCGGCTTTGCTTGCACGTGAAAATTGTTCGGGCACGTCGACGCTTTTGACTGCGGACGCGTTGGAAAATTTCAACGTCGTCACGAAAAGTTATCGTTGCGGACGTTGCGGCAACAACTGCTTAATCACGATGCAAAAGTTCCCCGACGGCGGCAAATATTTCACGGGCAACAGGTGCGAGCGCGGCGTCGGCGGCAAACCGAAAACTCAAGCCGAAATCCCGAACGCTTACGCTTACAAGTACAACCGCGTCTTCGATTATCAGCCGCTGGACAATCCGTCGCGGGGCACAATCGGCATTCCGCGCACGCTGAACATGTACGAAGATTATCCGTTTTGGTTCACGTTCCTGACGGAGCTGGGCTATCGCGTCGAGTTGTCGAGTAAATCTTCCGCGCAACTTTTTTACAAGGGCATGGCGACAATTCCGTCGGATTCGCTGTGTTATCCCGCCAAACTTGCGCACGGGCACGTTATGGATTTGGTTGAACGCGGCTTCACGAAGATTTTTTATCCGTGCGCGCCGTACAACTTCGACACGCGATCGGACAACTTTTACAACTGCCCGATTGTCGCGGGTTACGCAGAAAACATTCGCAACAACATGGACATTCTGCGTGAGCGCGGCGTCAAGTTCATGCAACCGTTTCTGCCCGTGCACGACATGACGAAATTAAAAAAACGCCTCGTCGAAGAGTTTGCTTCCGAAGGCGTTTCGTCGAAGGAAATTTCTGCGGCGGTGGACAAGGCGTCGGCTGAACTTGAACGTTATCGGCGCGACGTGAAAAATTTCGGCGACGAACTTTTGTCGCGGCTTGAACGAACGGGCGAACATGCGATTTTGCTCGTCGGGCGACCGTATCACGTCGACCCCGAAATCAATCACGGCATCGCGGAAATGATTCAGTCGTACAACCTGCCGATTTTGTCGGAGGATTCGATTTATCACGTGCCGGTTGACGCGCCGAACATTTCCGTCGTCAATCAGTGGAGCTATCACGCACGGCTTTATCACGCGGCACAATTCGCGGCGGAACATCCGAACGTTACGCTGATTCAGTTGAGCTCATTCGGTTGCGGACTTGACGCGTTGACGATTGAGCAAGTCAAAGAAATTCTGGAGACGCACGGGCGCATTTACACGATGATTAAGCTTGACGAAGTGTCGAACCTCGGCGCGGCACGAATTCGGTTGCGTTCACTTCTTGCGGCATTGAAACGGAAATCGCCCGTCGCTTATTCGCCGAAAAAATTTCCCGACAGGCCGCACTTCACCGCCGACTGTAAATCTAAACACACAATCCTTGCGCCGCAAATGGCACCGATTCATTTCGAGCTGATACAAGCCGTCCTGCACAAATACGGTTATCGCGTGCTGATACCCGCGTTGCCCGACAAGGCGGCAATCGACTTGGGACTTCGCTACGTCAACAATGAGATGTGTTATCCCGCGATTGTCGTTGCCGGTCAAATGCTTGCGGCGTTGAAATCGGGCATGTGCGACCCCGACAACACGTCGATAATCCTGTTTCAAACGTGCGGCGCGTGTCGTGCGACGAATTATATCAGCGTGCTTCGGCGTGCGTTGAAGTATGCGGGCTTCGGTCAAGTGCCCGTGTTCGCTTGCTACGGCTTGCCCGAAGAAACCGACGCGTTCGAGCTGAGCCGCGATTGTTTGATGGACGCGATTAAAGCTTCCGTTTACGGCGATTTGCTCATGAACGTTTCAAACCGCATGCGACCTTACGAACTTCGACGCGGCGAGACCGATAAACTTTTCGATGAGTGCATGACGCTTGCGAAGTCGGACTTGGTTGACGGAAATTATTTGACGTTCCGCCGCAACGTTCGCGAAATTGTCCGCCGCTTCGACGCGATACCGATTGACGAAAATCTTCGCAAGCCGAAAGTCGG
>CAMUZU010000098.1 GCA_947165295.1 uncultured Selenomonadales bacterium
CGGACGAAATTCCGCAGATGGGCAACCGCATTTCGATTCGCACGCGCAACGCTCACCACTTGATGAACTTGGAACTTTGCGACGCGGGTGTTTGTCCGACGAAGTGGCAGTATTCGCAGTTCCCCGAAGAGTACAAGCCGAAACTCAACATAATACACGAAGGCATCGACACGCAATTTTGTTCGCCCGACCCGAGCGGCAAACGTCCCGGCCTTGTGCTTGACGACGTTAAACTCAACTTGCCCGAAGGCACGGAAATTATCACTTACGTTGCCCGCGGCTTCGAGATTTATCGCGGCTTCCCGTACTTCATGGACGCGATTCGTCACGTGCTTGCCCGTCGCCCGAAAACTCATGTCGTCGTTGTCGGCAAGGACAGAATTTGTTACGGCGCGCAACTCAAAGATACCACGTACCTCAAAGAAGAAGAGAAGAAAGGCGGTTACCCGACTGACCGCGTGCATTTCGTCGGCTTGCGCAACCGCGGCGACTACCAGAAAATTTTGCGTGCGTCGAGCTGCCACGTTTACTTGACGCGCCCGTTCGTGTTGAGTTGGTCTTTTCTGGAGGCAATGAGTTTCGCGTGCCCGATGGTCGGCTCAAAAACTCCGCCCGTGCAGGAAGTCATGGAAGACGGCGTCAACGGTCTGCTTGCGGAATTCCGTTCGCCGTATCACATTGCCCGCAAAATCGAAGAGCAACTTGACGACCCCGAACGCGCCCGCAAACTCGGTGCCAAAGCCCGCGAAACGATTCTTGAACGCTTCGAGCTTATGAAGTGCATGAAGGCGCAGGAAGATTTGATGTACAGCTTGGTTCGTTGAGGAAACGGCGATGACTTTTGAAACTTTTATCCCCGCACGGTCGAAGGCGGTTTTGGAGTTGACGGGCGACGCGCCGAAAGACTTCGAGACTTCCCGTGAAAAATTTATGGAGATTCAGCCCGACTGCAAGTACACCGTCGCGGCTCAAGTTGACGGCGTCAAAGGTTCATTCGACGCGATTTTGATTCAAAGCCCGCTTATCGGTACGCTCAATCAAAAAAATCTTGTCGCGCTGATGAAAAAAATCGCTGAACGTTTGAAGCCTCGCGGCACGCTGATTTTCACGCTCGACAACATTGGCAACGCGGACAACCTCACCGCGCTTTTGGAAGGCAAGCCGCCGAAGTTCAAAGTCACGCTGACCCGCGACGAACTCAAAGACGCAATTGAAGCTGCGGGCTTGAACGTCCTTCGTTCGCTCAACGCGGGACGAGGCACTCAAGTCAAACGCCAACTTGCCGAACTTGCCAAAACGGAGCTGGCGGTTTTCGTGTACATCTTCACAGCCTGCAAAAGTCGTCCGCCGAAAAAAACGCTGATACAAACGCTTGTCGGTGAGTCAACGGTTTGCGCGCCGATTCGCGTGCACATGCCGAACGCGTTCTTCATGACCGACCCGAATGTTTTTATCGTGTCGTCGCCCGTCGGCAAGCCGTACAAGCTCTTCGACAAAGATCAGTTCGAGGAGCGAATTTTCATCAACCAACGCATGAGTTTCCCGTCGTTCGCCGTCGGGCTGGATTTTTTCAACGTCCTGCGCGAAAAAGAAATTCTGTTCATTTCGGAGATGGACGACCACCCGATACTTTGGGAGGACGATTACAAGCGCACGGAGTGGATTAACTTCCGCGCCGTGCACGCGATACAAACGTCGACGCCTTACTTGGCGGACTTCCTGCGACAGTTCAATCCGCATGTGACGGTTTTCGCCAATCACCTGCGCCGACTGCCGCCGCCGAGAGATTTTGACGCGGAGTTTCGCCAACGCAAGCCGATAACAATTTTCTTCGGTGCGCTCAATCGCGACGGAGATTTTTTGGAACTGGTGCCGACGCTCAACAAGTTCGCAAAACAGTACGGCAACAAGCTCGCGTTCAAGATTTTGGCGCGGAAGAATTTGTTTGACGCGCTGGACACGCCGAATAAAAGTTTCGTCGGCGACCTGAAGCAATTCGACGGGCAATTTGTTTCGTATGACACTTACGAAGCGGCGATTCGCAGTTCGGACATTGCTCTGTTGCCCCTGCGCGACAACGAATTTAACCGTGCAAAATCCGACCTGAAGTTTATCGAGTGCGCCGCGAACGGTTGTGTCGTGCTTGCGTCGCCGACCGTTTATGCCGACGTCGTCGAAGAAGGCATTACGGGTTTCATTTACCGCGACGGCCGCGAATTCGCCAACAAGTTGAACACGCTGATTAGAAACCGAAACATGCGCCGCGAAGTTGCCGAGGCCGCGTATTCTTACGTGCGCTACGAACGCTTGATGAGTCAGCATTACGAGGAGCGGCTTGACTGGTATCGTGAACTTTTGGCGCGCCTGCCCGAATTGACCGCCGAAGCTCAAGCCCGCGTCGAAAAGTTTGTTCCGAAGTTCAAAGACGAGATCGCTCAATTCCGTGCGCGAATTGCTCAAAAACAGGCGGCGGCACGCAAACAAGTTGCCGTCGGCGAACAAATTATCATCCCCGAATGACGAAAGGATTTTGCAAACGCCGCGCAGAATCAATCTACAAATTTTTCGCGAAGAGGTGAGGATAATGTCGGAAGTTCAAATTTTTTCGGGTACAAGCTCCGCGATTGTGTTGCTGACGTATTGCGCAATGACTTGCATCGCGCTGTTGGGAATTTTCGTCGTGCTGTACCTGAGCAAAAACGGTTCCAAAAAGAACGCGGGTATGCTTGATGAACTTGTCTTGGACGAACAGCAGAAGAATCGCGACGGTTACACAAGCGTCACCGACAAAAGCAGATTCCTCGGCGCGATTGGCGTTTGCGCCACGGATTTGCGGCCGGCCGGGACGATTACCGTCGAAGGCGAGCCCGTCGACGTGGTGACCGAAGGCAACTTCGTCAAGAAAGGCGACATTGTCAAAGTCATCAACGTGGACGGCTCCCGCGTCCTCGTTCGGCAAATTTAACTCCTGATTCCAAACTGAAGGAGGTCTTAACTCATGGATGCTTTAATCGGTTCGGGATTCCTGATTATCATGGCACTTGTCGTCGCGGCGATATTTTTGCATTTCGTGCCAATCGGACTGTGGATTTCGGCTCTTGCGGCGGACGTTCATGTCGGCATTTTCACGCTGATTGGTATGCGCATGCGTCGCGTGCCGCCCGACAAAATCGTCATGCCGCTTATCAAGGCGAACAAAGCCGGGCTTGATGTCAACGTCAACCAACTTGAAGCGCATTACCTTGCGGGCGGCAACGTCGATAAAGTTGTCGACGCGCTGATTGCCTCTCAACGTGCGCAGATTGTCCTGCCGTTTGAACGTTCGGCGGCGATTGACCTTGCGGGTCGCGACGTGCTCGAAGCCGTTCAAATGAGCGTCAACCCGAAAGTCATTGAAACGCCGTTTGTAAGTGCCGTCGCGAAAAACGGCATCGAACTCAAAATCAAAGCACGCGTCACCGTTCGCGCAAACATTGACCGACTTGTCGGCGGCGCGGGCGAACCGACGATTATTGCGCGTGTCGGCGAAGGTATCGTTACCACCGTCGGCAGCGCGGAGAATCACACCGACGTTTTGGAAAGCCCCGACGAAATTTCCAAAACCGTCCTCGGCAAAGGTCTCG
>CAMUZU010000099.1 GCA_947165295.1 uncultured Selenomonadales bacterium
AGTTGACGGAATTGGTTGGTGACAATTTTTTCGACGGTCAAGGTGTCGTCGCCGATTAAACGCACGGGAATCATGTTGAGCGAAAATTTTTCGTCGCGCTTGCTTTCGGACAGAATTTGACAGAACAGGCAATCCTTGCGCCGGTTGACCGTCTGCAACATGAAGCCCCACGCGCTCTGCAGAATCGCCGTCAACATCATGCGGTTGGACTGTGCATGCGAACGCAGGTCGCTCAAAATGTCGACGGGCACTTTCTCGCGGAAAGCTCTTTGGTAGTAAGACCCGTTGATATTTCGCTCGAACGGCAACTTCGCAAGCGGCGGCGCGTTGTCGAGAATTTTCGCCCAGTAATCGCGGGCGGCCGAGTGGTCGAAAACTTTCGGTTGCGACGCGGCGGGACTTGTCGACGGAATTTCTTCGACGCTGTCGGTCACCGCAGCGAAAAATTTTTTTGCGTCGAAGCTGTCGGAAATCAACTGCGCACGCGTCACCAGCACGGCGAAATCTTCGTCGCTCATCTTGAAGACCGAAAACCGAATCAGGAGGTCGTGCTTAAGGTCAAACTCGCGGCGCATGTCCGCCTCCATCAGCTGCGACAAAGTTTCGTTGAGCTCGTCTTTGTCAGTGTTCGTCATGTTGCGGAAGACGACGAAGGGGCGAAAGACGTTTTGCGAGCGAATGACTTTGACCGTGCGCGTGCCGACCGTGCAAAAATTCACGCGCAGATTTTCGTTGTCGGTAAGCATTCGATGGATTGCGGCGTTGAACTTTATCGGCATGACGGAGCCGCAAACTTTGTAGAGCGTCTGAACGTAGAAATGCGGCGACACGAAGTTTTTGCCCGCGAAGAATTTTTTCTCCTGCGCGGACAAATCGCGAATCGCCTCAAGTTTGTTGGGGTTGTAGCCGCTGCCTTCGAAGAATTGTCGCCCGTAAACGCTTTCGAGAATTCGTTTCTCGTCGTCTGTGAGCTGAATAAAATCTGCCATAACATATCGCCTCGCAAATAAATTTTTCACGCCGCCCGCGAACGGTCAAGCACCGCCGAAATCGCACGGGCGATTTTTTTGTTCGGGACGTTGACGGGCAAAAAGAATTCGTCCGACAAGTTCAACGCCGCCGACAAAGTTTCACGCGCTCCGTTGCCGAACGCCAACATTTTCGCCGTGTAATTTTCGATCTCGTGCACCTTGACGAAAAACATTTCCACGCCTGTCGACGCGAAGTTGTCCGCCATGAAGTTTTCAAGCCGCGAAGTCATTTCGTCGCGTGAGGTGGCGTCGAGTGTCGCAACCGTCGAATAACCGCATTTGAGTCCGCCCGAGTCGAAAGTCTTGAAGTCCGTGAACAGAATTTCGCGTGCCGTCATGCCCGTGTAATCGGTGAATTCTCGTTCCATGTCCAGGAAAAATTTCGTGCGGTCGGCAACTTCGGCAAGCTTCTGCAACTCGTCCGCCGCCTGCCTGTCAAGATTGGTCGTCGTCGCGGAACGCAAATTATCCGTGTCGGACAGAATCGCCGCGAACATTAAGCCGGCAATTTTTCGGTCAATCGCGACGTTATTTTTTTGGTAACACATGTGGACAATCGTCGCCGTGCAACCGACGGGCATTCGCAGGTAAAAGACGGGCGCACGTGACTTGATGTCGCCGAACAAATTGTGGTGGTCGACAATCTCGACGATGTTCGCCTCGGCAATGCCGTCAACCGCCTGCGACGCGACGTTGTGGTCAACCAAAATGACGTTGCAACCGACGGCGCTTTCCATGACGGGCGGAGTCGGCACGTCGAAATATCGCAGGATAAATTCACTTTCGCGGTTGAGCTTGCCGGAAATTCGCGCTTCGCATTTGACGTTGAGTTTCTGCTTGAAGTCCGCGTAAGCAATGGCCGAACAAACCGTGTCGCTGTCGGGGCAGGTGTGTCCGATAACGTAAGTCGTCTTGTCGACTTCGCCGACTTCCTCGATGAACGCGGAACGAATGTCGTCAACCTGCGCACGACACTCGACGACGGGCAACGCCGCGAAAGTCAAAACCATCCCGACGATAAAGCCCCACATGCGCAAGAAAAATTTTAACGCCTTCATGACACGTCACCTCCGCGAAAAATTTTCAATCGTTGACTTCGGATATTTCAGCCGACGCTTTGTCGTTGTGCAGACGAATTTCCAGTGCCTCAAGTGCCTGCAAATGCGCCTTGAAAGTTTTGCGTTCCTTGTCGGGCAGTGACGAGTATTCGGCCTTTAAGTCGTAAATCGTGCGCCCGACGATGTTCGGAATTTCCTTGAAGCCGCTGAAAATCGTAAAGCCGCGCATTTCTTCGCCGCCGGTAATCGTGCCGTCCGACTTGCACGAAATAATCACGACGGAGCCCGCGCCGAGTCGCTGTTTGCTTGAGCCGACGCCCAAGTTGCCGAGCTTGTGAAGTTTGCGCACGGTCTTGCGATAATTTTTAACTTGCAGGTGCGTGCCCAAAAGTTGCAACAACATAAGCACGAACAAAACCGCCAGGCAATCGCTTATCGTCATGTGGAGAGCCTCCCTTTGCCGTGAGTTTGTGCACGAAATAATATCACACGCAAAATTTTTCGGTCAACGTCGCTGAAAAAATTTTCGCGTTGAACGTTACTTTCTTTCGGCGGCGAAAGAAAGTAACCAAAGAAAGCCGCGCCCGCTACGATACATCCTGCGTCATGCGACAAGCGATTGCGGCCGTCATCCATGACGGCCGGGTCTTCGCGTCGGTTGTGTCGGTAACAAAAAAAATCCCCGCCGAGTTGACGGGGACGAAAACTTTTTGTCGAGCGTGAAGTTTATTCGTATTTAATTTCGTCGAGTGCCCAGACTTTGCCCGAAACTCTCTGGAGCGGTTTGTCGCCGAAAATTTCAAGCACGGGCGCAACGTCTTCTTCGGGGTAAATCAGCAGACTGCAAGCTTCCTCGCCGTCCTGCAAGAAAAGTTCAATCGCGGACTTGTCGACGAACAGGCGGAAGTTCAGTTCCAAATTCGTGAAGAGTTTGAAGTTGCGCACGCCGATGTTGACGTCGGTGTTCTTGCCGTCGTTGAACGGGCGAATGCCTTTGCCGCCGAGTTTCATGCCGTTGCGGTCGAGCGTCATGATTTGTTTGTTGCGGTCGTACTTCATGACGAATTTTTCCGCGCCCCATTTAACGTCGATTTCAACTTGCCGTGCCGCGCCGAACGTAAGGTTGATGATTGATTCGGAGCCGTCTTTGGGAAGATTAATCGGAACGTTTTGCGCGTTGGAAACGTCAACATCCGTGCGTTCTTTGCGAAGAGCTTCCATCTCTTGAACGGGCTGCGAACGGACTTTGCCCTGGTGAATCGTGAGTTCACGCGGCATTGTCAAGCAATAAAGCCAGCCGTCTTTTGCGGATTCGACGGTATCGGTCAGGTCGGGCATACCAATCCAGCCAATCAAAATGTGACGCGCTTCGTTGGCGATAATCTGCGGCGAATAGAAGTCAAAGCCCTTGTCGAGTTCGTGGAATTTGCCGTGAATCATGTCGAGGCTGTCAA
>CAMUZU010000100.1 GCA_947165295.1 uncultured Selenomonadales bacterium
GCCCGCCGACTTTCGAGGCAATTTTTTCGGCAAGGCGGGCACCGTTTGTCGTCAATGAAATTATCGCTGTTCTCAATTTAAGATCTCGCCTGCCTGAACATGTGACCGAATTTCGGTGAATATAATTTTGACGGCTGATAGTTGCTTGACTTGGCGTCCAAACAATGCCCGATGATAATCAACGCCGTGCGGTCGATGTTTGCTTCTTTGACCTGTTCAACGATGTTGTCGAGGCGTCCGCGCAGAATTTTTTCTTCGCCCGGCCACGACGCTTTGTAAACCACAGCGATTGGCGTCGACGATTTAAAGCCCGCCGACATTAAGTCGCGCTTCACGTCGGCGATTAAGTTGACTGACAGGAAGATACACATTGTCGTTTGATGTTGGGCAAGTTTCTTGAGCGTTTCGGTATCGGGTACGGGCGTCCTGCCGCCGCGCCGCGTGATTATGACGGTTTGCGTCACGCCGGGCAAGGTGTATTCCTGCTTGAGTGACGCCGCCGCCGCCAGGAACGAACTTACGCCAGGGGTAATGTCGAATTCGATTCCGCGTGCTTCCAACGCGTCCATTTGCTCCTGTATCGCGCCGTAAATCGACGGGTCGCCCGTGTGAAGTCGCACAGTCGTTTTGCCCGCCCGTTCGGCAAGCGTTATGACGTGCAAAACTTCTTCGAGCATCATTTGTGCGGAGTTGTAAATTTCGGCGTCGTGCTTACAGAACTTCAAAATCTGTTCGTTAATCAGCGAGCCGGCGTAAATCACAACGTCCGCTTCGCTTAAGAGCCTGTGACCTTTGAGCGTGATTAATTCGGGGTCGCCCGGCCCTGCTCCGACTATGTGAACCATATAATTATCACCTCTTAAAAATTTTATGCGAGGCAATTTTATCACGCGCCGAATTTTCGCGCAATTATCAAAGCCCGTTGCGAAAAAAATTTTGTCGCGGCGTATTGTGTCGCGAAAATCGCTGTGTTATTATTTTTCTCGTCAACACGTGCGGATTTTCAGTCATGGAAGATGAAAGGGTGAACTATCATGGCTATGACACTCGGCGGGGTCAACCCCGGTTTAAATCAACTCAACCGCAACAGTCAGGCGACGCAGAAAACTTCGCAGATTCTTGCGACGGGCTCCAATCGTCCCAGCGCGGCTTACGGGGCTTCGGAATACGCGATTGCCGCACGACTCACAAGCAACATTCGCGGCACAAGCCAATCGATTCAAAACACGCAGAACATCAGCTCAATGTTCAAAATCGCCGAAGGCGCGACGAACAACACGATTCAAGCACTCTCGACGATTAAAGAAAATCTCATCAACGCAGCCAACGACTCGAACAATTCCGTCGACCGTCAAGCGTTGCAGAAAAACATCGACCAAACCGTTCGCCAAATCAATTTGAACGCGCAGACCGAATACAACGGCAAACGCTTGCTCGACGGCACCGCCGAAGACGTTCAACTTGCGGGCATTGACGGCTACGAAAACTATCATCTCGGCGACCTGCGCGCAGAGGCTTTGGGCTTGACGGACTCGGAAGGCAATGTTACAATCAACGCCAACGATCCCGAAGCGTCACTGGCGATTGTCGACCGTGCGATAACCACGGCGCAGAATTCGTTGGACTCGACGCAGTTCATGCAAGATTACGTTACCGAAGGCGTTTCGCTCAACGAGGCACTTGACCAGGCGACGACGCAGGGCGCGCAACTTCAGCGCATGGAATTCCAAGAAGCCAATTACACGACCATGGAAGAAAACCAAACGGCGGCACTGTCCAACATGGACGATGCCGACATGGCAAAGCAAATCACCAACCTTCGCAACCAGCAGACGCAGGAACAACTGGCAATGTTCGCAACAAGAATGTTCAACCAAAATCGCGCCAACGTCCTGAGCCTGTTGCAGTAAGTTTTTTGGCGGCGGCTGAACAATCGGTTCGCGGCGAACAAGTTGCGGCTGTCGACAACGTCAATCGCGACAACTGTTTGTCAACTTTTTAAAAGTTGCGGGCATAGTTCATCGGTAGAACGCGAGCTTCCCAAGCTTGAGAGGTGGGTTCGATTCCCATTGCCCGCTCCAATCGAAATTACAAGAGACACGTCAAGCGCGTGTCTCTTTTGCTTTGCGGCTTGCTTTTTTCGCAAGGCATGATATAATTTGCGCGTGTCGGTAGGAACTCCAAGTCCGTTGCCGGCCGAAAGAATTTTTCGTTTGTAAGGAGATTTATCCACATGGCTTTCGAAGACAAAACCCTCGTGTGCAAAGACTGCGGAAAAGAATTCATCTTCAGCGCGGGCGAACAGGAATTTTACGCGGAAAAAGGTTTCGAGAACGAACCCGTCCGTTGCCGCGACTGCCGCGACAAACGCAGACGCAACCGCGACGGCGAACACCGCCAGATGTTCACCGTGACGTGCGCCGACTGCGGCAAGGAAACCGAAGTTCCGTTCGAGCCGAAAAACGATCGTCCGGTGTATTGCCGCGATTGTTTCAGCAAGCATCGTCCCGCCCGTGGTGCGCAACAGCAATTCTGATTCGGCGGTCTGCGAGTCTTATAAGCAACACGAACACAAGCCCGATTAAGCGTCGGGCTTTTTTTTGTCGGCGACTTGTTACTTTCTTTGTGCGGACAAAGAAAGTAACCAAAGAAAACCGCGCCCGCTACGATACATCCTGTATCGTGCGACGGGCGACGGCGGCCGACGTCCTGTCGGCCGGTTACCATTGCGTGTCGGGCTTTATTTTTTGTCGATGACGTGTTAAACTGTCCAAAATGTTTCACCGCTCGACTTGAAGGAGGAATTCACATGAAAATTGCAATGGCCAACGACCACGCCGGCACCGCGCTCAAAAATCAAATCAAAGCTTACCTCGAAGCGCAAGGCCACGAAGTCAAAGATTTCGGCACCTACGACGAGGAAGGTTGCGACCTGTCGGATTTCGTTTATCCTGCGGCTTTGTCCGTGGCGAAAGGCGAATGCGAACGCGGCATTTTCGTTGACGGCGTCGGCTACGGCAGCGCGCTCATTGCCAACAAAATCTGCGGCATTTACGCGGCGGTTTGTCAAGACCCGTTCTGCGCGCAACTGTCCCGCGAACACACCGACTCGAACGTCCTTTGCATTGGCGGCAAAATTATCGGCAGCGCGATTGCAATGGAGATTGTCAAAACGTGGATGAAGACCGAGCCGCTCACCGCCGAAAAATATCGTCGCCGCGTCAAGAAAGTTTGCGACATCAACGACAAACATTGCGTGCCCGTCAAATAAAATCTGCGCATTACGACAAAAAATTACCCCGTCACTCATTGCGAGCGGCGGGGATTTTTGATTTTGTCAGACGTTCATTTGTTCCGTCGCCCAATCGTTCAAGGCGTCGAGCGCGGGCAACAGCGACATTCCGGCCGCCGTCAA
>CAMUZU010000101.1 GCA_947165295.1 uncultured Selenomonadales bacterium
ATTTCGCTGCCGGCAAGAACTCTGTAACCCGTCGGCGTGCGTTTCATCTTCGCGTGAACTTTGCGGCCGAGCTTTTTAATCGTGCGCGACAGATAAAAAATTTCTTCGTCGTCTTGAACGGCGGTCAACGGCTCAAAGATTTTGTAACCGAGTGTGTCAAATGTAGCGCGGACGAATTCAGCACAGCTTCCAATGTCGTCGGGTCGTTCGTCGTTGCTGATTTTGTCGACCAAACGTCCCGCGCTTCTGAGTTCGTCGCAGAATTTGTCTTCGAGCCAAACAAGTTCGCGCAGGCTGAAAGAATCATCCGCCGTGGTGAAGACGAGAGCTTCCGTCCAGAAATTTTTATCTGTGCGTTCGTGTTCGCGAAGTTTGTCGAAGAGACCGCCGACGCTGTGTCCGACATAAATCATTTGACGGCCGTCGCGTTCGCCGAACAGAAAATAAATTCCGCCGTGCCTGAGTTCGTCAATGTCGCCGCACGCCGCCAAACTTTTGCGCGGGATTTTGCAGATGATTTCAACGCCGTTTTTATTTGTGCATGAAGTTATCCCGTCACGCACAGTTACGTTCATGTCAATCGAATTTGCCACGTCGTCGCCTCCGTCGAAAAAGTTTTGCCGACGAAAAATATATCAAACGTCGCCCGAAAACGCAAATTGAACTTGCGCGGCCGCTGTTGATTTCGCACGGGTGCTGTGATAGGATTTCGCGGACAACTCAATCAAGGAGGCAACTTTTGTGAAACGATTCAACACGGCGATCGTCGGCGCAACGGGCGCTGTCGGTCAGGAATTTTTGAAACTCATCGAGGAGCGCAACTTCCCCTTCGGCGAGCTGAAACTTTTGGCTTCGTCGCGTTCGGCGGGCAAGCAGATAGACTTCATGGGCAAGACTTACACCGTCGAAGAGACAACCGAAAACTCATTCGACGGCGTGACGTTCGCATTGTTCGCGGGCGGCGCGGCAAGCAAGCTGTTCGCTCCTGCGGCGGTCAAGGCGGGCGCGGTCGTCATTGACAATTCGTCGAACTTCCGCATGGATCCCGAAGTCCCGCTTGTCGTGCCCGAAGTCAACCCTCAGGCAATTCGTCGCCACAAAGGCATCATCGCCAACCCGAACTGCTCGACGATAATTATGGTCATGGCACTCAAGCCGCTTTACAATTTGTCGCCGATAAAGCGCGTTGTCGTGTCGACGTATCAGGCGGTCAGCGGCGCGGGTCGCGAAGGCATGGACGAACTTAAAAACCAACTCGACGCCCTTGCTCGCGACGAAGAAGTCACCGCCAAAGTTTTGCCCGTCGCCAAACTCGACAAGCATTACCAAATCGCCTCGAACCTTTTGCCGCAAATTGATGTCTTCATGGACAACCTGTACACCAAAGAAGAAATGAAGATGGTCGACGAGACGAAAAAAATCATGGAAGACGACGCGCTTAAAGTCACGGCGACGACTGTTCGCGTGCCCGTGTATCGCAGTCACGCCGAAAGCGTCAACGTCGAATTCGCCGACGAAGTTTCCGTTGACGACGCCCGCAAAGCTCTGGAAAATTTCCCCGGCGTCATCGTGCGCGACAATCCCGACGAAATGATTTATCCGCAACCGCTTGAAACGTCGGGCAAAGACGCCGTCGAAGTCGGACGCCTGCGCAAAGATTTTTCGATTGACCACGGCTTGAACCTTTGGGTTTGCGGCGACCAAATTCGCAAAGGCGCGGCATTGAACGCGTTGCAAATCGCCGAACGCATGATTGCCGACGGTTTGGTTTGATGAAAACTTTTTGGCACTTTCGACCCGAATACGTGCGCGATTTCGTTTGTGACGGCTCGAAGTGCGACGCTCACTGTTGCGGCAACAACTGGAACATTTTCGTCGACGCGGACACGCACGCGAAGTATTCGCAAGTCAAGCCGCCGTGTGTCGCCGAAGAAATTTTGTCGCACATGACTTTCAATGACGAACGCGGCGAATATCTCGTGACGCTTGACGAACACGGAGTTTGCCCGTTCCTCACCGACAAGAATTTGTGTCGCCTGCAACTTACGTACGGCGAACAATTTCTGTCACGAACCTGCGCGACTTATCCGCGGCGAACTTTTGACTTCGGGAAATTTTTTGAACAATCGTTGACGCTCAGCTGTCCCGTGGCGGCAAAGATGATTCTGCTTCGCGACGCGCCGATTAAATTTGAATTCGTCGAACTGTCGGAGCGCGAACATTCGCACGGCGGGAAAATCGACATTGCGCCCGTGTGCACGACTGAAGGTTTCGCCGAACGCATGCCCGAAATTCAAGCCGCAATGATTTCGATCTTGCAGAGGCGCACGCTGTCAATCGACGGGCGGCTGATTGTGCTGGGCTTCTTCCTCGACAAGCTCGACGAAATAACTTCCAACGTGTTCGACGACGACGCGCTGACAAAATTAATCGCCGCTTACGAGTCGAAAGAATTTCTGTCGCGACACGTGCCGCGCATGTTGGCAAGTGTGAGCTTCGACGAAGAAAAATTTGCCGAATTGATTTTGGAGTTGCTCGTTGGTCTTTACGGCGAAACTTTTCGGGACGTCGACAAAAAATTTTTCAAGCCGTTCCTCGAAACGTTGGGCATTATCCCCGACGAAAAAAATCAAGTCTTCGTCACCAAAATCGCCGACAATTACCGCCGTCTTGCCACCGAACGAAAACTTTTCACGGCGCGACGTGCGAACTTCATGGAAAATTTTTTGGTCAACGAACTTTTCTTGACGTGCTTCCCGTGGAAATTTCAAGCGAGTGCCGCAAAAAATTTCGGCGTCTTCGTCGCGGAATATAAGCTGTTCGAGTTACTTGTATTCGCGGCGGCTCGAAAAAATTTCGGCGAAGACTTTCTGCTTGACTTGACGGTTTGGTTCACTCGACAATCGGAGCACGACGACGGCTTCGCGCAGATTATTTTCGACAGCGTATCCGAAGACATTTTTGATTCGTTTGAGGCTCTGCTCGATGCTTAAGAATTCTTGACACGAAAAAGGCGGTGTTGTACAATGCCACACGTGCAAACGGCAAGGGGCGCGATTTTGCCTTTTGAGTTCAGCGCGACGGCGGAAAAACTTTTCGGCGAAGACTTTGCCGACGAAGAATTTTTCGGCGACGTGAAAGTCTTCGGCGAGGTCGAAGACTGCGGCAACTGTTTCGTCGTTCGCGGACGACTTGAGTGTCAACGAACTTTCACCTGCGACAGATGTTTGGCCACTGCGACGGAAACAATTTCAAGCGACTTCGCCGAAGAATTCGACAAGTCGGCGGCGATTGACGATTTGATAGACGTTACTGAACTTTTGCGAGACGAAATGCTTTTGTCCCGCCCGACGAAAAATCT
>CAMUZU010000102.1 GCA_947165295.1 uncultured Selenomonadales bacterium
CGCTGGTAAGGAGTTTTCAAAGTGTCAAGAGAGTTTTCACTGGAAAAAACTCGCAACATCGGGATTATGGCGCACATCGACGCGGGCAAGACCACAACCACCGAGCGAATTTTGTTTTACACGGGTGTCAATCATAAGCTGGGTGAAGTGCACGAAGGCGCGGCGACAATGGACTGGATGGCGCAGGAGCAGGAACGCGGCATTACGATTACTTCGGCGGCGACAACCTGTTTCTGGAAAAACCACCGAATCAACATTATCGACACGCCCGGCCACGTCGATTTCACGGTTGAAGTCGAACGTTCTTTGAGAGTACTTGACGGCGCACTTGCAATTCTGACGGCTCGCGGCGGCGTCGAACCGCAAACCGAAACCGTTTGGCGGCAGGCGGAAAGATACAACGTCCCGCGCATGGCCTACGTCAACAAAATGGACATCACGGGCGCGGATTTCTACAACGTCATTCAAATGATGCGCGACCGCCTTCACACGAACGCCGTCGCAATTCAACTACCGATTGGCGCGGAGAACAGCTTTAAAGGTATCGTCGACCTCGTCAAAATGGAAGCGATTGTTTACGAAGACGACCTCGGCAAAGTTGCCAACGAAGTCGAAATTCCCGACGACATGCGCGACATGGCCGAAGATTACCGCGACAAACTCCTTGAAGCCTGCGCGGAACAAGATGATGACTTCATGGAGAAATATCTCGGCGGCGAAGAAGTCACAATCGACGAAGTCAAAGCCGTGATTCGTCGCGCAACAATCGATTGCAAAATGACGCCCGTCACCTGCGGCACAAGTTATCGCAACCGCGGCGTGCAACCGTTGCTTGACGCGATTGTCGATTACATGCCCGCCCCGACGGACATCAAAGCGATTCAAGGCGTCACACCCGACGGCACCGAAGACGAACGCCCGTCAAGCGACGACGAACCTTTCGCCGCGCTTGCGTTTAAAATCATGACTGACCCTTACGTCGGGAAGCTGGCGTTCTTCCGCGTCTACAGCGGCTCGCTCAAAAGCGGCAGTTACGTCTACAACTCCACCAAAGGGCGCAAGGAACGTATCGGGCGCATTCTGCAAATGCACGCCAACAACCGCAAGGAAATTGACGTTGTTTACTCAGGCGACATCGCGGCGGCAGTCGGCCTCAAAGACACAACCACCGGCGATACTCTCTGTGACGAAGCTCACCCGATTATTCTTGAGTCAATGGAATTCCCCGACCCGGTCATCTCGGTTGCCGTGGAACCCGCCACCAAAAACGACCAAGACAAAATGGGTATCGCGCTCCAGAAACTCGCCGAAGAAGACCCGACGTTTAAAGTCCGCACCGACACCGAAACTGGGCAAGTCATCATCAGCGGCATGGGCGAATTGCACCTGCAAATTATCGTCGACCGCATGTTGCGCGAATTCCACGTTGACTGCAAAGTCGGCGAACCGCAAGTTGCTTACCGCGAAACGATTCGCAAGTCCCAGAAAGGCGAAGGCAAATTCGTTCGGCAGACGGGCGGCCACGGGCAATACGGTCACTGCTGGATTGAGATTGAACCCAACGAGACCGGCGCAGGTTTCGTCTTCGAGAATAAAATCGTCGGCGGCGTCATTCCGAAAGAGTACATCAACCCGATTGAAGCGGGCGTTCGTCAGGCAATGGAAAACGGCGTGCTTGCCGGTTATCCGATTGTCGACGTGAAAGCCACCGTTTACGACGGCAGTTTCCACGAAGTCGACTCTTCCGAAGCGGCGTTCAAAATCGCAGGCTCCATGGCGTTCAAAGCGGCGGCGGAAAAAGCCAAACCCGTTCTGCTTGAGCCGTATGTCAAGGTTGAAGTCACCGTGCCCGAAGATTACATGGGCGACGTTATCGGCGACTTGAATTCGCGGCGCGGCAAGATTGACGGCATGGAACCGCGCAACAACCTGCAGATAATTCACGCGTTCGTTCCGCTGTCGGAAATGTTCGGGTACTCGACCGACCTGCGCTCCAAAACTCAGGGACGCGGCACCTACTCAATGGAAGTCGCTTACTACGACGAAGTTCCGAAGAGCATTTCGGACACGATTGTTGCGAGATACAAAGGCGAGTCGGTTTGACGGCTCGAAAAATTTTCATCACGCATTGCGAATTGAGCATTGCGCATTAATCTAAGGAGTGTTCATTTAATGGCAAAACAAAAGTTTGACCGCAGCAAACCCCACGTAAACATCGGCACCATCGGTCACATCGACCACGGCAAGACCACGTTGACGGCGGCCATCACCAAAATCCTTTCGGAAAAAGGTTACGCCAAATACGAATCCTACGAAAACATCGACAAGGCTCCCGAAGAACGCGAACGCGGCATTACGATTAACACCGCGCACGTCGAGTACGAGACCGACAAACGTCACTATGCTCACGTTGACTGCCCCGGCCACGCTGACTACATCAAAAACATGATCACGGGCGCGGCGCAAATGGACGGCGCGATTCTCGTTGTCGCGGCTTCCGATGGTCCCATGCCGCAAACTCGCGAACACATTCTGCTTGCCCGCCAAGTCGGTGTTCCCGCGATTGTCGTCTTCCTCAACAAAGTTGACCAGGTTGACGACCCCGAATTGCTCGAACTCGTCGAAATGGAAGTCCGCGAACTTTTGAGCAAATACGAATTCCCCGGCGACGACATTCCCGTTATCGCAGGCTCGGCTTTGCAGGCTCTCGAAGGCAACGAAGAACAAAAAGCCAACATCCTCAAGTTGCTTGACGCTGTCGACGAATACATTCCGACGCCCGAACGCGACAAAGATAAACCGTTCCTTATGCCGGTTGAAGACGTCTTCACGATCACGGGTCGCGGCACGGTTGCCACGGGTCGTGTCGAACGCGGCGAACTCAAACTCAATGACCCCGTCGAAATCGTCGGCCTTCGCGACGAACCGCGCAAGACCGTTGCCACGGGCATTGAAATGTTCCGCAAACTCCTCGACAGTGCCGTTGCGGGCGACAACGTCGGCGTTCTGCTTCGCGGCGTTGACCGTAAAGAAATCGAACGCGGTCAAGTTATTGCGAAACCCGGCACGATTCATCCGCACACGAAATTCAAAGCTCAAGTTTACGTCCTGACCAAAGACGAGGGCGGCCGTCATACTCCGTTCTTCGCGAA
>CAMUZU010000103.1 GCA_947165295.1 uncultured Selenomonadales bacterium
GTCGAGCACGTCGCGATAATCGCTCATTTCAGCGAAGCCGCGTCCCGTCGAAGTGACGACGTAAACTCCGCGCCGTGAAAGTTCGGTGACCGCCTGCAAAGTTCGCGGCGAAATTTTTTTCTGCGACGTCAAAAGCGTGCCGTCCATGTCGAGTGCCAGAAGTTTGTAATTCATGTCATCTCCTCCCGCGCAGATTTTAACACAAAACGTCGCGGCGCGAAAATTTTCTTTACAAGCGGCAGGAAATTTCTTAAAATGACGGCGTGAACTTTTCACAGCGACATTGAGCGGGAGGGGTAAGTTATGGTTAATGCGATTGCGGTAATGACTTCGGGCGGCGACTCACCCGGCATGAACGCGGCGGCGCGTGCGGTCGTGAGGACGGCTCTTTACGAAGGCGTTAAAGTTTTCGGCATAAATAACGGCTACAAAGGCATGTTGGCGGACGATATTGTTGAACTCAGCAGACGTTCGGTCAGCGATTTGATTCAGCGCGGCGGCACGTTTTTGGGAACGGCTCGTTGCAAAGAATTCAAAACCGAAGAAGGTCGGCGCAAAGGTCTCGAAAATCTCCAGAAACACGGCATTGAAGGCTTGGTCATTATCGGCGGCGACGGTTCGTTGACGGGCGGATCGCTCCTGTCGAAGATGGGCGGCATTCCGATTGTCGGCTTGCCCGGCACGATTGACAACGACGTCTGGGGCACGGACTACACTATCGGCTGTGACACGGCGGCGAACACTGCTGTTGAGGCGATTAACAAACTGCGCGACACAGCTTCGGCTCACCGTCGAATCATGGTCGTTGAAGTCATGGGTCATACGTCCGGCTGGTTGGCTATGGTTTCGGGCATTGCTTCGGGCGCGGAATATATCATCGTCCCCGAAGTCAAATACGACATTGACGAAATGTGCGAAGAGATCGTTGAGTCTTACAAAGGCGGCCGCCGTTACACGATTATCGTCGTTGCCGAAGGCGCATGTTCGGGCGTCGGCTTGAAAAACGTCGTGCAGGAAAAGACCGGCATTGACACGCGTGTTTCGATTCTCGGACACATTCAGCGCGGCGGTTCCCCGACGGTTGAAGACCGCATGAAAGCTTCGCAGCTCGGCGAAAAAGCCGCACTCGCGATTATTTCGGGCGTCTCGAACGTGGTTTACGGCTTCGACGAAGGCAAAGTTGTCGCGATTAACCTGTTCGATTCTGTCAACAATAAAAAGCCGCTTGACCCCGAACTTGTTCGTTTGGCAAGCGTGCTCGTCTGAAACATGAGCGATTTTTGGAAAGCGGCGGCGATTCTCTCAGGCGTTGGGATTTATATCGCCGCCGTGATTTTTGTTTGCTTGTGGGCGGGCTCTCTTGTCGACGATTTTTTTCAACTTGGCGGTGTCGGGCGTCTCGTCGGGATTGTCGCGGGCTTTCCGATTGCGGGCTACTCGGTTTATCGGCAACTGAAACATCACGGCTTCGTGTGAACGTTACTTTTCTTTTGGCGCAAAAGAAAAGTAACCAAAAGAAAACAGCCCGCAGGTGAAACATCCTGTTTCAACCGCGGGCGGCGGCCGTCATCCATGACGGCCGGTTACATTCACGATTATTATTTGAAGGAGAGATTTTATGGCTGAAACAATTCACGAAATTAACGCGTTCTCGAAGGTGACGGACGCCCGCTGGTATCCGCGCTATCACCTGGCGCCGCCTTACGGTTGGTGCAACGACCCGAACGGCTTTTGCTTCTACAAGGGGCAGTACCACTTCTTTTACCAGTATCACCCGTACGACGCGCAATGGGGGCCCATGCATTGGGGTCACCTCGTCAGCGACGATTTGGCTTACTGGAAACATTTGCCGATTGCGCTCAAACCCGACCGCCCGTACGACGAAGGCGGTTGCTTCACGGGCAGCGCGATTGAAAAGGACGGCAAGTTGTACCTGATGTACACGGGCAACGTTCCCGGTCAACCGCAGCGACAGGCGATTGCGGTCAGCAACGACGGGCTTAACTTCGAGAAGTCCGACCTCAATCCGATTTTGGAAGTTCCGCAAGACGAAGAAATTCACGGCGGCGACTTCCGCGACCCGAAAGTTTGGGAGCACGACGGCAAGTATTACGCGGTTATCGGCTCGAAGACTCGCGACGACCTTCACGGGCAGGCTTTGCTGTTTGAGTCCGAAGACTTGTTCCACTGGGATTTTAAAAGCATTATGGCTCGCGACGAAGGCAACGAAGGCAAAATGTGGGAGTGCCCGAACTTCGCGCATGTCGACGGCCGCGACGTGCTGATTTATTCGCCGATGGACATGGACATTGACGGCAGAATTGTTTATCACGACAAACATTCGGCGGCTTTCGTCGGCACGCTCGATTACGAAACGGGCATTTTCGATCGCGGCGAACTTCAACTGCTCGACCGCGGCTTTGACATGTACGCGCCGCAAGTCACCGAAACGCCCGACGGCAGAACGATTATGATTGGTTGGCTGGACATGTGGGCTGTCGAAATGCCCGAAGCAACCGACGGTTGGGCGGGCATGATGTCGATTCCGCGTGAACTGCACGTGCGCGACGGAAAAATTTTCTCGACGCCCGTCAAAGAACTTGAACAACTTCGCCTGCGCACTTGGAAGCCCGTCGAATTGAAGGACATTTCGATTGACGAAGCAACGCAATTTGAAGGCGTCGACGGCGAGGCTTGCGAACTTGTCATGACGATTGACGCGGCGGCGTCCAAAAAGTTTTCCATTGCCGTGCGCGCCTCCGAAAACGAACAAACCGTGCTGTCTTACGACGGGGCAAGCTCGACGTTCACGCTTGACCGCAGCAAGTCCGGTCGCTTGATTCACGAGATCGACTTCAAAAACGGCGACATCATCAAGCCCGCCGACAACATCCGCGAAATTCAGCTCGACCCGTGCGACAAGCTCAAGTTGCACGTCTTTGTTGACCGTTCGTCGCTGGAAGTTTTCATCAACGACGGCGCGGAAGTCCTTTCGACGCGGCTGTATCCGGCACGCACGTCGCAGAGCATTATCTTCACGCCGCTCGACGAAATTATCGTGTTCGACGAACTGAACTGCTACAAGCTCGATTTCGGTTTGCCGCACCCGCACATTCCGAATTCACGCGTCGACAAAAACAC
>CAMUZU010000104.1 GCA_947165295.1 uncultured Selenomonadales bacterium
ACGGCAAAATCGAATACACTTACGAGCAAACCCGAACCGACCCGCTCAACACCGGCCGCAAGACGAAGGAGAAATCCAACAACTTTATCTTTCGCTTCGAGCCGACGGCGCACGTCAACGACCATTGGGCATTGCACGCCCGAATCGACGCCGAAGTTGACATGAAACACGACTCGTCGACGCATTTTGAACTTGTGCGCGGCTGGGCTGAAGGCAATTACGACAACTTCAACGCCAAAGTCGGACGCTTCGAGCTGTGCCCCGAAGGCGAATTCGGTCTGCTGTGGGATACGGAAATTTCGGGCGCGACAGTCACCGTCGGCAATAAATTGAAAGTAAGCGCACTTGGCGGACGAATCAAAGCTGACGGCGTCGGCGGCGGCACGTTGGGCGAATCCGCTTCCGAAGACGACCCGTCAAGTGTTATCGCTCTGCGACTTGACTACGACACGGGCGACAAAGGTTTATTTGCGGGCGCGGGCTGGTATCACATCAAGGACGACGACCTTGCCTGGAGTTACAACAATTATCTGCGCAAGGAAAACGCCAACGCCAAAAATTACAACAAGGCGAACATCTGGACGGTCAACCTCGGCTACAAGTTCAGCGATTTATGGACGCTCAAAGGTGCCTACGCTCAAAACACCAAAGCTGATTTCGAGGACAAATCCTGGCACGCGGAACTTGACTACGGCAACTACGACGACGCTTCCGAAAAAGGTCAATGGAATGTTTACGCCGGCTATCGCAAGTACGGCACGAACGTTTCTTTCGCCCCGACCGAAGATGACGCCTTGCGCGGCACTCGCGGCTTTGTCGTCGGCGCGTCGTGGGCACCGTTGCAAAACATCGGCTTGCTGGTCAAATATTTCAACGGAAAGTACAACGCCGACAGCGTCAACACCGGGCGCGGCAAGGCCGAAAAGATTTTTGCACGCGTCGAGTTCTTCTTCTGAACGAACAACTTCACATACCGCAAGCCTCCGAGCAATCGGGGGCTTTTTTCTTCGGTGACGTGCGCGACGTTTCATGAACGCAAGCTGAAAACGCCGTGGAAAAATTTTAAATCATAACATGAAATGAATCTGAAACGCAAATTCAAAAATTTTTTTCGGACGCTTGACACCGGAATTTTTCTGTATTATTATTGCGCCGGCTTGAGGGACAAGGCAACGAAGTCCGATCAACTTGAGGAAACACGGCCACTCAATTTTGAACAACTTCCGAAGCCGAGTCGCTGAAAGTCAACGCAAAGTTCTTTCACACAATTTCATTTATCGGCATCTTTAAGGAGGATGTTCAAAATGAAGAAAACAGTAGCATCAGCTCTGGCGGCGGCATTCGTAGTCGGAGCAAGCGCAACCACGTTCGCGGCGGCGAACCCGTTCAGCGACGTCCCCGCAGGTCACTGGGCTTATGATTCAATCGCCAAACTCGCGTCGCAGGGTATCATCGAAGGTTACGGCGACAACACGTATCGCGGCGACCGCAACATCACCCGTTACGAAATGGCGCAGATGGTTGCAAAAGCCATGGCGAAGAATCCGTCGGGCGCGACCAAAGCTGACCTCGACCGTCTCGCAGCTGAATTCCGCGATGAACTCGACGCTCTCGGCGTTCGCGTTGCGGAACTCGAAAAGTACGCCGACAAGATTCAGTGGTTCGGCAAAATCGAGTACACGTACAAAAATCACAAGACCGACAACGTTTATGGCGAAGGTCGCAAAGGTCACCACAGCACCGACAAGCACGAACGCGTTAAGCAGGACGACTGGATCTTCCGTTTTGAGCCTGTCGCGCACGTCAATGACCACTGGACACTCCGCGCTCGTATCGATGCGCACGTTGACCTGAGCCGCGACACCTCGACCAATTTCGAATTGGTTCGTGGTTGGGCGCAAGGTGACTATGACAACTTCCAGATCAAAGTTGGTCGTCAACCCCTGTACACAAACGAAGACGGCATCATCTGGGATACTGAGTACACCGGCGGTGAAATCACCTTCGGCAGCTTCGCAAAAGGCGTGCGTGCAACCATTTACGGCGGCCGTCTCAATGCGGGCAAAGTCGGCGGTTCGATGAGAAACTCCGGTTCGTGGAACGGACGTCAAGACGGCGTCAGCGCACATGACAGATGGGCTTCGGCGGCAGGTTCGCTCGGCAACTACTCCGAAAGCGGCGGACGCACCGATCCTTCCAGCTTCTGGGCAATCAACCTGCAGTACAGCACCGACAGCGAATACGGCCTGTTCGGCGGCTTGGGTTACTACCACATCAAAGACGACGACTTCAAGTATTTCACTGAAAACGGCGTGCGCTACGACAACATCTACTACAGCAAGAAAGGCAACGTCGACAAAGCGCAGATCTGGTCCGTGAACTTGGGCTACAAATTCGGCAAAGCGCAAATCTGGGGCGCATACGCGAAGAACAGCAAAGCTGACTACGAGAAGAAGTCCTGGCAAGCACTCGTTCGCTACGGCGACCTCTACGGCGGCGGCAACCAGAACACCCGCAAGGGTCAATGGGCTGTCTGGGCAGGTTACAAAGAACTCGGTTCCAATGCGTCACTGTGCGCAATCAACTGGGATGACGCTTATGCGGGCACCAGAGGCTTCGTCTGCGGCGCGTCTTGGGCACCGATGGATCGCATCGTCGTCCTCGCCAAATACTTCAAGGGCAAATACATTGAAGGCCGCGGCGACGCCGAACGCATCTTCGGTCGTGTCGAATTCTTCTACTAAGCCGACAACTTTTCGCGAACGAGCTGAGGCAATCGAAAGCTTGAACGCAATCTGAACGACACAACGTAAACAACGGGAGTCCCCGAGCAATCGGGGGCTCTTTTCGTTTGCCGTCACACAGCCGCAACGGTAACCGGCCGTCACGGATGACGGCCGCTCCGCTTGCGCGTGATACAGGATGTATCACAGCAAGCGCGTCTTTCTTTGGTTACTTTCTTTCCACGCGGAAAGAAAGTAACGTTCACCGCAACAAAAAAGGACGGCCGTTGTCGACCGCCCGATACCGATTTACCGCGCATG
>CAMUZU010000105.1 GCA_947165295.1 uncultured Selenomonadales bacterium
TTTTTTCACGGAGGCATCTCAACATGATTTTGATTACCGGGATTCTCGGACAGCTGGGCTACGACCTTGCAAAAGAATTCACGAAACGCGGCGTCGAATATATCGCCCCGTCGCTTGAGGAACTCGAATTGACGACCGAAGCCGGCGCGAAGAATTTCATTCTCGAAAAGAAACCCGAAGTCGTCGTTCACTGCGCGGCGTACACCGCCGTCGACAAAGCCGAGTCGGAGGCGGAACTTGCGCTTACCGTCAACGGACTGGGCACGCGTTGGGTTGCCGAAGCCTGTCGCGAAGTCGGCGCGAAGATGATTTACATCAGCACCGATTACGTCTTCGGCGGCGACGGCAAGACGCCTTACGAAGTCGACGACGAAAAAAAGCCCGTCAACGTGTACGGGCGCAGCAAACTTTTGGGCGAAGACGCGGTCAACGCCGTTGTCGACAAACATTTTATCGTTCGCACGAGCTGGGTTTTCGGCATTAACGGCCACAACTTTATCAAGACGATGCTCAAGCTTGCACAGACGAAAAAGAAATTGAACGTCGTCAACGACCAAATCGGCAGCCCGACGTACACGCCCGACCTTTCCAAACTTTTGGCGGACATGGCGGCTTCGGACAAATACGGCGTTTATCACGCGACGAACGAAGGCTTTTGTTCTTGGGCGGACTTCGCACGCGAAATTTTCGAGCAGGCGGGTCTTGACGTTGAAGTCGACGGCGTCCCGACGATTGAATATCCCACGCCGGCAAAACGTCCGTTCAATTCGCGCTTGAGCAAAAAATCTCTCGACGAGGCGGGCTTCGACAGACTTCCGCCGTGGCAAGACGCCTTGAAACGTTATCTGGTTGAACTTAAGAATTCGTGACGCAACGGTAACCGGCCGTCAAGGATGACGGCCGCAGTCGCCTGCGCGTGATGCCGGAAGCATCACAGCAGGCGCGGCTTTCTTTGGTTACTTTCTTTCGCCGCCGAAAGAAAGTAACACAACGCCCGTCGTGCGCAACGACAAAAAATTAACATTCAATACTGCAAGAACGCGTTGACTTCCTTTTGAAGTTTGTTGAGCGCGTTGTTGAGCGGAACACTGCCGTCGATAATCTTCGTAATTTCGGCGTCGGCGTAAAGCATTGCGGAATTGTAATTCTTGAACTTGAACGGCATGACGGCTTCGTCCATTGCGTCGCTGATGTCGGCGGGCGTTATCGCGGCGGAGTCGTTTGCGTCCCACGAAAAAATTTCTTGCGCTTCGGCGGAGATAATCACGTCGCGGCGAACGGGCAAAGCTTGCGACTTGCGCAGAATCAACTGTTGCGTCGCACGGTCGAAACAAATTTTTTTGAGCAGCTCCCAGGCAAGAGCTTCGTGCCGCGTGCGCGAACTCATGCCGACGAGCAGCGTATCCATAACTGAAATGTTCCCGCCTGAAGTTCCGGCGGGCATTTTTATGCAGTCCCACTCGAAGGACGAATATTTTTTGATTCGCCACGGATAAGGCTTGTACGTGCGATATTCGGCGAAGGTGAACGGTCGAAAGGCGACGCGTCCGACGTCAAAATCTTTCGGCGAGACTTCGCGGCCGCCGTTGACCGTGCGCAACTCCATCAAAAATTTCAACGCCTCTTCCATGCGCGAATCGGCAAAGTAAGACGTGCGCCCGTCGTCGCGAAAAAGTTTCACGTCGTTGGCAACCGCCGCGTTCTGCCACGAATAATCGTAACAGCCGAACTGATCAATCACGCCGTCGCCGTCGGTGTCGCGGGTGACTTTGCGGCAGATGTACAAAAAGTCCGCCCACGTCCAATCGTTTTTCGGCAGGGCAATGCCTTCTTTGGCGAGCAAGGTTTTGTTCACGAACATGAAAGTCAACGTGCTTTCGCAGGGCAAGGCGTACGAAACGTTTTCCAGCCGACCGAAATTGAACGCGGCGGGATAATAAACGTCGGCGGAAAAACTTTCGTCGTCGGCAATGAAGTCGTCCAAATTCATAAGCGCGTTCGTCGTCGCGTACAAATTGAAGTCGTCGGCGGGCAACAGGAAAACGTCGGGTTCGTCGCCGTCAACGAATTGTTCGGCGAGCCATTCGCTGTAATCTTCCTTCTTGATGCCGCTTACGTATTTGATTTTAACGTCGGGATGTTCCGCCTCGAAAGTTCGTATGACTTCGTCGATAATCGCGTAAGTTTCGCCTTGCGGGACGTTCCAATTGTTGCCCGCGAAAACGCCGATCGTCAAAATCACGGGTTGCCGCCAAAAGTGCACGGCGAACAAAAGAATCACCGCCGCGCAGGTCGCCGCCAAAATTTTCTTGCGCATGACAGTCAACTCAATCTCAAAGGCAAGCCCGTCTGCACAGCCCAAATCGCAAGTTGCGTGCGGTCGCGCAGATGAAGTTTCGACAGTGCCGAGCTTAACGCGTTGCGAACGGTTCCTTCCGACAGAAATAATTTTTCGGCAATCTCTTTGTTCGACAGCCCGCAACCGACAAGGTTGGCAATGTTGCGTTCCGTGCGATTGAGTTCGTCAACGTCGCGTTCGTTGACTTGCATTGCCAAGTTGACTTGCGCGAGCTTGTTGAACAGCTTGACGACTTTGGTAATGACGCCCTGATTCAAAATCGAGCCGCCGTTCATGACGGTGTGAATTGCGTCGGTCAGCTCCTGCATCGAACAACCTTTGAGCAGGTAGCCGCTTGCGCCGTACTTGAGCGCGTAATAAACATATTCGTCGTCGTCGAAGGTCGTCAAGATGATTATCTTCACGTCGGGGAATTTTTCTTTGACTGCCTTCGTGCAAAGTACGCCGTCGAGTTCGGGCATGCGAATATCCATCAAAATTATGTCGGGGCGATTCTGTTTGAGCAAATCCAAAACTTTTCGCCCGTCCGCCGCAAGACCGACAACTTCCATGTCGGCGTGCAAGTCCAAGACGATTTTCAAACTCTCGCGAATGAGTTC
>CAMUZU010000106.1 GCA_947165295.1 uncultured Selenomonadales bacterium
TTTCGCCCGACGAGGTGATTCACTTCACGGCCGGCGACGACGACAGCATCCTTGACTGGTCGAAAGCCAAAGTCATGAAGACCGACTTGAAAACTTTTTTGGCGGGCGGCACGCTTGAAGTTGCGCGATACGACGAAGAAGAAGTTTATCCTGTCGACGACGTTGTCGAATATGCCCGCAGTTGCGTCGGCGAATCGGGTTACAATCTTATTTTCGAGAACTGTGAACATTTTGCGACCGAATGTAAAATCGGCGAACACCGCAGCCCTCAAGTCGAACGTGTGGCGTCGGCGGCAAATTTTGCGTTTAACACGATTGGAGGTCGAACCATGGGACTTTTTACTTCGTTTGTTACGGGAGCACTCGATTGGATTGGCGGAAAGATTTTCGGCTCGTCGAAAAAACGTCCGCCCGCAAAAAGCGACCAAGTTAAACTTGCCGAAATCGAACGCGACAAGCAGGCGAAACTTGCCAAAATCGAGGCCGACAAAAGTCTTGCTCTTGCCGACAAAGAAATCGCCCGTGCAAAAATCGAACACGCCGCGCAGGTCGAATACCTTCAGGTTCAGACGCAGGCACGCATGGCGGAAGCCGCTCAACAGGCGAAGTTTGCCGAAATGGAACACGAATGGCAGCTCAAACTTGCCGACAAAGAAAACGAACGAATCGGCCTTATGCGCGACGCACAACTCGACATAATCAAAGCGCAAACGATGAGCCAAATTATGATTGAGCAAGCTCACGTCGAAGGTCAAATGAAGTTGGCGGCTCGACTTGTCGCCCTGAAAGAAAAACTCAGCGAACTGGCAGGACAGCAACTGTTGATTATCGCGACGGGCAAGATGGAAGTCGTGCGCGACATCGAAAAATATTACGGCGAACTTACCAAGTCGATTGAAGCCCGCAAACACAAATACATCACAGAGGAATTGCCTCGACTACTGACAATCCTGCGACAGTACGAAAAAGATTCGACCGAATACGAAATTTTTTCCGCGCAGATAAACGACGACCGAGCAGAACAGGGAAAATTTATCGAACAGCAAATGGACGCGGTTTTGAAGCGGCAACAAACGGTTTTGGAACAAGCGGGCATGTCGGAGCAAAAAATTATCGAGCAGACGGGCGAAACGATAAAATTGCTTGCGGCGGGCTACATGCAGTCACAAGTTGCGGACGCGTTGCCGTCGGGAACGAATTCGGAACTCAAGCAACTGCCCGGTGTCGACGACATAAAAAAATTGTCGGGCGTCACTCACGAAACGAAAATGTTGCCCGAACCTGCCGCAGAGTAATTCGTCAAAAAAATCCCACGTCACACGACGCGGGATTTTTTGTTGCGCGAAACATTTCACCAATCGAAGATGCCGCGGACTTTGTCGCCGAAAGATTTTATCGACGAACTTTGACGCCTTGCCGAACCGTCAAGCACGCCTTTTGACTTGCAAGCCTTGAGCCACGCGGGGAATTCGTTCAACAGCCGCGAATAAAGTTCTTCGTTCGGCACGCGGCGGAAGTCGTCAAGCGCGAAAAAGTTTGCGTTGTCGACGTATCGGCCGCTCATTGTGTCGAGGTCTTCAAGCACGCCGTAACCGTAGCCGCTCACGCCGACGAATTGCCAAAAAATCGGCAGGCGCGACGAATCAATCAGCAGGCGTTTAATCTCGTCAGTCTTGTCAATGCCGCCGTCGGTGACGAAGACGACGTACGCGGGCAAGTCGCTTGTTTCGTATTCGGCAATGACTTCGCGCATGACGACGGGCTCATTGTTGCCGTAGCCGAGCTTGTCCATCAAGTTAGACCAATCGCCCGGCACGGCGCGTTCGTAGTTGCGCATGTTCACGGACGGGCGACGTTTGCACCTGCTGCCGTAGTACCAAAAATCAAGTTCGCCGTCGTCGTCAAACTGCACAGCCACGGGCAAAATCTTGTTGACGATCTCTTGAACCGTGCCGTCAGAGTAACTGCTTGACATCGAGCCGGAAATATCCATGACCAGCGCGACGCGTGCGACGACATCTTGAAGGTTGCGCTTTTCGAGCTGAACTTTGAGCGGCTTGACCAGCGAAATCAACTTCGGGGCACCGTCGGCGATTTTCTTTTCGAGCGAAAATTTTTTCGGCGTCGGAGGCTCAGGCGTCGGAGGCGTCGGAGTTTCGTCGGACTGTTCGCCGCCGTAAAACGCAAGCAGCGCGTCCAAGCCGCCGTCGAAGCCGCGAGCCACGACGTTGAAACGCCAATCGCCGTCCTTGCGATAAATTTCCAGCGACGTTATCGCCTTCTCACGTTCAAAGTCGCCGCCGTTGAATTGAGCCGACAGTTCGTCGCCGATTGAAAGTTCGTGGCGGGAAATTTCGCCCATTGTGCCCGCGCCGTCGATTGAGCAGGTGAACACAAGCTTTTGAATCGACTGCGGCAGGTCGTTGAGCTTAAGCGTAAACTTCATGCCCGACGGAATTTCTTCGCCGACAATTTCGCCCGCGGGCGCACGCAGTTGGTTGTAAAAAATCATGTAGCGATCGTCGGACAATTTGTCGTCGCCGTCGACGCCGAAGCAACAGAAATCGTACGTCGCCCGCCCGTCAATTTTAAGCGTGACGTTCAGCGGTCGGCTCACGTCGAAATGTTTGGCAAGCTTGCCGCGAGTTCCTCGGTCAACAATCATGGTCGTCGCCTCCGTAAGTTTTTCGTCAACGATAACACAACGGCGTTCACGTTGCAAAAGTTTGTTGCCTTTGCTAGAATACCCGCGAAAAAATTTGGGAGGTAATAACCTTGCTCGACATGAAATTTGTGCGCGACAATCTCGACGAAGTCCGCGCCATGTTAAA
>CAMUZU010000107.1 GCA_947165295.1 uncultured Selenomonadales bacterium
CGTCTTGCCGTCGAAAACTATTCGGTCGTTGTTCTCGAAGAAGTAAAACCGCTGTCGCTCAATCGCCGACAAAATTTTTTGCGTGTCATCTGACATGGTCAACACCTCCGCCGCAATTATAACAGAAGACGTTTTCACTGTGAACAAAGTGAGAGTATCAATTTTCACGCGATTGACGGCGAAAATCCGTTCGATGATTCTTCCGTCGCGTGAAGAATTTTTTCCTGCGCGATGATTTTTCGTTCGCCGCAACGAAAGACAATCTCGCCGAAATTTTCGGGATTGGTGACGACAACGGGCGTCGTCGCGTCGAAACCTGCGCGTTCAATTTCCGTCGCGTCGAACGTCAACAGAATTTGTCCGCGTTCAATCGTGTCGCCAACTTCAACTTGCGGTCTGAAACTTTCGCCGACAAGCTTGCAGGTGTTCAAGCCGACGTGAATCAAAAGTTCGACACCGCCGAAAGATTTTAAGCCGAGGACGCCGGGCGACGCGAAGAATTTTACCGTGCCGTCGAAGGGCGCAACAATTTTTCCGTCGGGATTTTTAATCGCAATGCCGCAACCCGCCGCGCCGCTCGAAAAAATTTTGTCGCGAACGTCGGCAAGCGAAATCGGCGTGCCGTTTATCGGGCTGTCAATCAATAAGTCTTGCGTCATATCGAACACCTCCGCCGCGATTGTATCAGAAAAATTTTTGCGCGTCTATTACATTGCCCGCCGCCGATTTGCTAAAATGAATCGCAGTTATCTTTTCAGCAACGGAGGAATCTTTTATGCAACCGAGACGCAAAGCAATTCGTGCGGGAATTTTCTTCATCGTGCTGTTGATTGTCAGCGGAATTGTGCTGATGTATCGCGGCAACGACGCAGTTATTCTCGCCACGCAGAAGAAGGACGGCATTTTGACCGCCGAACAAGTCAAGCTGTCGTTCGACACCGTCGGCGGGCGACTGATTAACGAGGCCGTGCGCGAAGGCCAGGAAGTCACAGCCGGGCAAGTCGTCATGCAACTCGACCCGACCGACACCGACCTTGCGATTGAAAAACTTCGTGCGCAGATAGCTCAACTCGACGCGCAAATTCAATCGACGACGGGCAACATGCAGACAACTTTGTTCCGTGCCGACAACGACGAACAACAATCTTTCCGACAGATCGACAGCCAACGCGGCGCGGTTTCTGCGGCCAAAGCAACGTTGACCAACGCGGAACTCGACTTCAAGCGCAAGTCCGAACTGTTCAAAGACGGCGCAATCGCCAAAGCTCAACTCGACGATGCAACAATGGCATTGAACGTCGCACGCGCCAACGTCGAAACGCAACAACAACTGCTCGACAGACTGCTTGCGGGCGAAATTGACACGGGCGCAACCGATTCGTTAAGTTTACCGACAATCCGTCAAGAACGCGCCGCCGCAGAAAATATTCGCAACGACATTGCCGCGTTGACGCAACAGAAAAAGTTTCTCGAAGTCCAACTTAAAGAACTTGAAGTCGCGAAGTCACGCTTGACACTTCACGCGCCCGAAGACGGAAAAATTCTGTCCGTCCTGCAGAAGCAAGGCGAAATGGTTGCGCCGAATGTGCCCGTCATTTTGCTTGAAACGCGGCGGATTTATTACGACATTTATCTTTCCGAAGAGCAGGCCGTCAACCTGCGCGAAGGCGACGAAATCACCTGCACGACGGTCGCGGGCGGTAAAAAAGTTCGCGGGACTATTCGACTGTTGACGCAGGCACCCGGTTTCGCCGATTTGAAACAGTCACGCGAAAAAGGTCAAGCCGACTTGTCCGCGTTTCAAGTCCGAATTTACATCGACGCGAACGAAAATGTTTTGGCGGGACAAACCGTCACCGTGGAGCTTTGACGGGGTGACATCATGGGCTTCGTTGAAAGTTTCAAAGACGAGGTGAACTTTCTGTTCAGCGGCAAGGGTATGCCTTACGAGAAAGTTTGCCTGACTGTCGCCGTGATTGTCACCGTGCTGTTGACGGTTTTGATGGGACGCAATTTCGCCAAAGATGCGCCCGTCGTCGTGATTGACTTGGACAACTCCCGCTTGAGCCGCGAAATCACCGCGCAGATTGACGCGTCGGAATACATGCGCGTGACCGCCGTCGTCAACGTGCCGTCCGACCCGAACGAATATTTTTTCCGCGACGAAACCGTTGCCGTGGTTTACTTCCCGCAAGACTTCGAGAAAAATTTTTACACCGACACGCGCACGCCGCTGGGAATTTTCTACGACAACACGAACACCGCGCAGACCGCCGACGTCAAAGAGGCAATGAACGAACTTGTCGCGATTAACAACGCAATGGCGAATCCGACTTCGACGGGCGGCTTGACGTTGAACACGCGCAAACTGTTCAATCCCGCAGGCTCCACGTCGAACACGCAGACGCAGGGCTTTCTGTTTTTCTTCGGGTCAATGTTTTTCGTCTTCGCGACAATCGGCATGGTTCCGCGCTTGAGGTTGACAAAGCAGCTCGATAAAATTTTGCTCGACGGGACGCCCTGGGACATCGTCGGCAGAGTTTTGCCCTACGCCGCGTGCATGATAATTTCGTTTGTCGTCGGGCTTGCAATCCTGCGCGTGTGGGGCGATTTGGTTTTCAGCGGGCGGCTCGTCGACTTCCTGCTGATTCAAGTCGTGTACGCGGTCATGCTCGGCATGATGAGCGTTTTAATCGGCTGGACGGCGTCGAATCCAGGCATCGCGTCAAGTCGAATGATTTTGTTCATACCGGGCGGATTTATCCTCGGCGGCGTGACAAGTCCGCTGTCGCACCTGTCGCCGTGGG
>CAMUZU010000108.1 GCA_947165295.1 uncultured Selenomonadales bacterium
GCGGCTGATATTGCGTCGGTTGTCCCTGCGATTGTGGTTGATATTGCGTCGGTTGTCCCTGCGATTGTGGTTGATATTGCGTCGGTTGACCCTGAGCTTGCGGTTGTGAATTCGTCGGTTGACCCTGAGCTTGCGGCTGTGAATTCGTCGGTTGACCCTGAGCTTGCGGCTGTGAATTCGGTTGACCTTGTGACTGCGGTTGATACTGCGTCGGTTGACCTTGTGCTTGCGGCTGTGACTGCGTCGGTTGACCTTGAGCTTGAGGTTGTGACTGCGTCGGTTGACCCTGCGCTTGCGGCTGATATTGCGTCGGTTGACCTTGAGCTTGCGGTTGTGAAGTCGACGGCTGACCCTGCGCTTGCGGCTGATATTGCGTCGGTTGACCTTGTGATTGCGGTTGTGACTGTGTCGGTTGACCTTGTGATTGCGGTTGTGACTGCGTCGTCGGTGAATTGAATCGTCCGCCGAAACTCTTAAACATCGACTCCAAAAATCTGCGCGTCGCCGATTGTTGAGCTTGCGGGCGTCCCTGCGGCTGTTGACCTTGCGGCTGCTCTTGCGCTTGCGGTTGACCTTGCGGTTGTGACTGCTTCGCTTGAGAGTCGACTTCGGGGCGCGGCATGAAATATCGCACGAGCTGTTTAAGAAATTGCATTCCTTCCGACGGCGGCTGTTGCTGCTGTTGAGCGGGCATTGACATCTGCGCGAGCTGTGCCAACATTTCGTAAAGCGCGGGCGGAAGTTGTTCGGCGACTTTCGCGTCGACAAGTTCAAAGGCCGCCTTCGACATCAAAACCGGTTCAAATGCGTCGCCGCCTTCCTGCGACACGACCAGATCTTTCAGGCTTGACAGCAACATCTGCGTTTCGTCGCTAAGTTCCATTGAGTAACCTTTGTCGGCAAGCGCGCCGATTTGCAACAACATCCGCGAAAACAACATCAGCTGATCCGTCGAGAAACGTTGGCTTTCAACCGTCGAGCCGATTCCTTTGGCAAGCGTCGCGTTCATGGAAAACGACTGCTGCAAAATGTTTTTGACCACGTCGCCGACTTCGGTTGGCATCTTTTGTATGCCGAACTTTTCTTGTGCGCCGATTTTGCTCAGCGTGCCCGCCAAGTCTTGAATTGCGGTTTTGAGTGCAACATTTGTTTGCGGACGAAAACCGCCCGAAGTCGAGCCGTCGTCGCGTCGCCGTATCGTTAAATCGCCGTCTGCGGGTCGTTGCCTGTCAATCGGGCGTAACCCCGTGGCGCCTGCGTCTATCAGTGGCATGTGAGTTTCAGCTCCCTTGCGTCGAAAAGTTTTGTCGCGGTCATTATACAACAATGTTCGATTTTTTTTCGGGCTAACTTTAATTTGGCTTGTCGCGGCGAAATGACTTGTGATATAATCCGCGTGAAATTTTTCCACATATCGAGAGGAGTGTTTTACCATGAAGCTGACCAAGTTATTCAAGCGTGTCGCAACAGCCCTTTGCGCCGTGGCATTGGCGGTCGGTGTCGCGGGCTGCGGCGGCGGCGCGGACAAAGAGCAATTCATCAACATCGCGACGGGCGGCACGGCCGGCACGTACTACCCGATCGGCGGAGCCATTGCCGAAGTCCTCAACAAAAACGGCATGAACGCAAGCGCACAATCGACGGGTGCTTCCGTTGCCAACATCAACATGCTTAAAGACAAACAAGTTGAACTTGCAATCGTTCAGAACGACATAACTTATTACGCGGTCAACGGCAAAGAAATGTTCGAGGAAGGCGGCAAAATCGAAAACCTGTCCGCAATCGCCTCGCTGTACCCCGAAACGTGCCAGTTCATCGTCATGGACGCTTCCGGCATTAAATCAATCAACGACCTCAAAGGCAAACGCGTCGCCGTCGGTGCCGCCGGTTCCGGTGCAGAGGCCAACGCCCGCCAAATTCTTGCGGCTTACGGCATCACTTATGACGACGTCGAGGAACAGTTCCTGTCGTTCGCCGAAGGTGCTTACGCGCTCAAAGACGGCACGGTTGACGCCGCGTTCGTGACCGCAGGTTACCCGACCGCTTCCGTGCAGGACATTTCGTCGCAAAAAAAGATTCGCCTGTTGCCGATTGACGACGAACACATCAAAGCTCTTGCCGACAAATATCCGTTCTACACGAAGACAACCGTTCCCGCCGGCACGTACCAAGGCTTTGACGAAGATGTCAACTCCGTGAGCGTCATGGCTATTCTCGTCGTCAACGACAAAGTCGACGCGGCTCTCGGCGAAAAACTCACCAAGGCAATCTTCGACAACCTCGACAAAATCGCGGCGGCTCATGCGGCAGGCAAAAACATCAAGAAAGAAAACGCCGCCAAAGGTCTCGACTTCATGAAGGTCAACGAAGGCGCGGCCAAAGTTCTCAAGTAAGCGCGAATTCATCATATCAACAGAAAATCCACGACGGGTCGCAATGCGCGGCTCGTCAATTTTTTTGGAGGCAACATGTCAAAATTTATCGTCACAACCGTTCGCAAGCCGACGCCCGACGTTGAAAAGCTCGCCGAAGAAATTTCGCTTGAACTCGGCAGTAAGTTCGTCGCACGCGAAGATTTTTCTTTCGACAAGCTCAAGAAACTTCACGGCGCGCAAAACATTCTGCTCGTCAAGAAGGATTCGTTAAGCGTCGTCACGGGCGACGGCGAATTGTTTTTTCATCCGAACACGGCGCACCTGCGGA
>CAMUZU010000109.1 GCA_947165295.1 uncultured Selenomonadales bacterium
GGCAAAACTTTCGCGGCGGACAAAGTCGACGAACTTTTGGGCAGCGGCGTCGTTTGCAAGAAGGCCGACAGCTCCGACGAGGCCTGCGAATTCGAGTTGAGCGGCGACACGATTAAAATTGCCGTCATAAGCGCGACACGCGAACTTTGCATCGTCAACGACATTTACACCTGCGCGAACGTCGAGCCGTGCGAAATTGACCCCGTCAAAACCAAAGTTGACGCGGGCGGCTTGAAACTCGTTTTAAAGTCCGTGCCCGAAAATCTGTACATGATTCATTACAAAATCAACACCCGCGACGCCGACGAACTTTACGCCACGATTGAGACGGCGAAGTCCCGACAGATGAATCGCATTTACGCCGCCAAATACGCGCAGGACACGTTCATTTCGCAACCGCACCTGCCGCCCAAAGAAATTTTCGTGACGGTTATCGGCGAATACAAATTTGCCGACGGAGCCGCCGCGTACTCCACGCCCAGCACGCTCACGATTAACAATCGCCCGAAGGAAGTCATTTCGTATCGGCTTGAATGGGGCACCAGCGGCTTTATCACAAAAACCGTCCACGCCAAAGACTGCAAGTTGATTATCGAGAGCAACGCGCACCCGACGCCGAAAATGTTTCTTGTTTGTCGACGCGACGGGCACTTAAATATTGAGCTCGGCGACTCGGCGACAAAAATTCTCGGCACGATTCGCGAATACCCGAAAGGTTACAGCGGCGGGCGACTTGAAATTGACTTGCCAAACGACACGTGGAAAGACATTTCGTCGGGCACCGTCGTCAAGCTGCTCACGTCCAAAGACGACGAAGGTCACTTCGACTTGAAGGCGTCGCGCCCCGAAAGTTTGACCGTTCCGAAAAAGTGATTCCGCTTGAAGCTCGTCACGGAGGCTTTTAAATGATTACGTTCAGCAACTCGACCGCAATTTGTCCGCACTGTATGCGAAAACTTAAGTTAAGCGGCATGAGATTTTTTTGCGTGCCCGACGAAGACAATCGCCACGAAGTCAGTTTGACTTTCTTCGACCGATTCAAGAAGCGCCTGCCCGTGTGCAGAAAATCTTTTTGTCGCGACAACGGCTTGACGATTCGCGAGGCGGTCTGCCGTTACTGCGGTGAACCGTTGCCGCCGCAAATTTTGTTCCACGACAAATTTTTGAGCTTTTGCGCTGTCGGCGTGGCGGGCGCGGGCAAATCGAGTTACTTGACGACGCTTGTCCACGAACTGAAATATTCGGGCTTGCCGTGGGTTTTGCAGGCAATGGACGTTGAAACCACGCAACGTGCGCAGGCGAACGAGCAGAACGTTTACGAAGAGCGACACTGCTTGAAGGGCACGCAAGCGGGCGTTTCACCGAAGCCGCAACTGTGGACGATTCTGGACAACTCCGTCAAGGGCGACAAGATTCCGACTTACGCGTTGACGATTTACGACGGCGCGGGCGAAGATTGCGAACACATCGATCACACGCCGCTTGACACGAAGATAAGCCGTTACATCTCCGGCGCACGAATGTTGCTGATTATGTTCGACCCGCTGTTGCTTGCAAGTGTTCGCGGGGAAATTCCGTTCGAGACTTTGAACGCGTCAATGGCGACCGAACGTCAAACCAGCGCGCCCGCCAACATGGTCAGCATGGTCAATTCACTGGCGAATTACATCCGCCGCAGTTCCAACATCCCGCCCGGCAAAAGGATTGAAAGTCGTGCCGCCGTCGTCATTACGAAACTTGACGCGTTGCACGAAATGATTAACGGCTTCAGCTCCGGCTCAACGATTTTGAAGGAAAGCCCGCACGTCACAAGCCGCGCCTTCGTCGAGTCCGACAGCAAGATGGTTGACCTTGAAATTCGCGATTGGCTCACTCGTCAAGGTGAAACGGCTTTCCTCGGCGCAATCGACGCGAACTTTCAACGTGTGCGCGTTTTCGGCGTGTCAAGTTTCGGCCGCCCGCCCGACCTGCATAAACGGTTGCCGAAAGTTCGTCCGCACCGCGTACTTGATCCGCTCATGTGGATGCTTGCGGGCGAAGGCGTTATCCCGACGATTTAACTTTTGGAAGGAGGTTTCGATTGTGCTCGAAAAAGACATGAAGGACTTGCTCAAACCGATTTACACGACGATTGAACGACTTGTGCCGACGAATCGCTCGTTGATAAATTTCGTCAACGACAAAGCACTCGGCAAAGGCACCAAACGTTCGCTCTACAAAGTCAAGTTCATCGACAAGGCCGAACGCAGCAGTTATCAGCTCGCCAATGTCACGCTTGCCGAATTCGAGAAACATTTGTCGACGTTGAAAATCAGCGAAGCAGATGCCGACCTTCTGCGTCAACAGGCGCAAATGTTAATGGACGACGCCAAGCAACAAATCGAAAAAGTTTACGGTGACGTGCGCCGTTACGTCGTGACAAGTGAACTGCGCGAAGGTTGCCTTAAAGAACATTTCCGCAAAATCCCCAACATGAGCGAGGCGCAGAACGAAGCTTTGTCCAAAGAAATTTTTTCCATGGCAATCGCCGAAGTCAACAAGGGCGAAGGTCACAACATCGACAACGTCGAAGCCGAATTCGAGAAAATCAATTACATTGCAATCGCGCTGTTCAACATTGCCGCCGCAATCTC
>CAMUZU010000110.1 GCA_947165295.1 uncultured Selenomonadales bacterium
CTTTGCACCGCTCAAGCTTGAGCGTGAATTCAGACTTCATTTGTGCTCTCTCCTTCGTGAAAGTTTGGCGTAAAAACTTCGCGCTTGACGTGTTCAATCCTGCGCGGGCGACAAAATATTTTGTATACCGTCACTTGTACGGATACTGCTTGAGAAATTCTTTGGCGAAAGATTCTTCGGGCGTGCCGTGTTTGACTTTGACAGCCATCTCCAAAAGTTTAACGGCGGTCGCGTCGTCGAAATATCGGAACAGTCCGCTCCAGCGCGTAGAACCGTCTTTGTTTTGATAGAAATCCCAAAACCTCATCATGTGAACTTCACGCGGACGAAACTCCAATCGCCAATGATTGTCGGCGACAACGTAACCCGCGTTCTCGTCGTCGCCCGAAAAAATCTCGTGCATGATGAACATCGCGAAAATAATTCTGTCGGATTCGTGCATGTTCGGGCGCACGGTCGTCAAAACGCACAGATGATTTTCTTCGCCGCCACGGATTGTTCGTAGTTTGCCGTCAGAATTTGCGCCCGCGTACATGCACCAATCGCGAAGCAACGCGCTGTCGTAGCAGACAAAATCGCCGTTTATTTCAGGCTCCCACTGACTGTCAAGTTCATCGCCGGAAATTTTCCCGTCGAAATATTTTTTGCAAGCGCAGTCGTCATGCGAACACCAAGCGCGCTTAACTTTAGTGATGTTGTACTTGATAATTGCGTCGTTGCAAATGCCGCGAAAACCGACGTGGTCTTCGTCGCTGCCGCCGTTGCAATAGTTCAGCTTGAACGCAATGCACGAATTTTCCATCTTGCTCACCTCGTTAAAAATGTTTCAGCCGTCAGCCGCCGACAAAAATTTTTCCAGACCGTCGCGTTCGGTGACGTAAAGCGTGCGTTGATTCGTGAAGATGACAAAGCCCGGTTTCGCGCCCGAAGGTTTCTTGACGAAGCGGCACTGCACGTAGTCGACGGGAACTTTCGACGAACCTTGAGCCTTCGAGAAATGCGCGGCGATTTCGGCGGCAAGTTGCAAAGTTTCTTCGCTGACGTTTGAACTGCGAACAATGACGTGCGAGCCCGTGATATCTTTGGTGTGCAACCATAAATCGTCGGGCGAGGCAAGCTTGAACGTTAAGCGGTCGTTCTGCGCGTTATTTTTGCCGACAAGAATTTCCGTGCCGTCGGGCGCGACAAACTTCAGCGGTTGCGGTCGCTTGCTTGAGGCGGATTTTTTACGAGCGTCTTTGAGGTAACCGCCCGCGATTAACTCCGTGCGAATTTCGTCAATGTCCGCCAAAGTCGTCGAGGCAGTCAAGGCGTGCGCGACGGTTTCAAGGTAAGCAATTTCGACGCGGCAAAGTTCAATCTGCTCCGCGATAAACTTCGTCGAACGTTTGAGCTTGTCGTATTTTTTGTAACAGGCGGTGACGTTCGCGGCGACTGTCAAGCGGCGGTCGAGCGGAATTGAAATTTCTTCGCCCGTTTCGCTGTAAATGTTCGGCACGGTGACTTCGGCGTCGGCGTGGTCTTTGAGTTGGTAGCGGTAAGTCGACAGATTGTCCGCACGAATCCGCCAATCGTCGGCATTTTCTGCGGCGGCAAGTTCGGCTTCGAGCACGGAAATTTTGTTGACGGCGCGTCGAAGTTCGTTGGTCGTGAGTTTGGCGAATTTCTCTTTGTCGGGCGGCACGTAAGCATTTGTGAGCGCGTCGGCGGTCTCCAACAGTTCCGACAACGTGTCGAACGTGCGAATTTCCCCGCGCAGATAATTCAGCTTGACGGCGGAAATTGCCAACACCTTGCCACCGTCGACGATAAGACACGGCGTCGGATTTTTCGCCCCGTCACGAATCTCAATCAGCGCGTCGCGCAGGCTGTCGAAGTCTTTGCCGTCGAGCGCGTCAACTTTCATGTCGACGGGCAATCCCGCAAGATAAATCGTTTCTCGGACACTTTGCGGGCCGAAACCTTGACACGCGTTCATAATCGCCTTGTCGAGCCGCGAATTTTCGTCGAGCTTGACCCGCGACAAAATTTCGTCAACGTCCGCCGCGAAGATGTCAAGCTTGTCCTGCGCGGGCGGCAGTTGATAATCTTGATTCGGCAGGACGGTTCGCACGCGGCTTGATGTCGTGCCGATTCGTTTGAGCGCGTCGACGATTCGCCCGTCGGAAATCAAAATCAAGTTGCTGTACTTGCCGATAAGTTCAGCCGCGAGCGTGAAAGTTTGAATTCGTCCGCCCGCACCGATTGAATCAACGTCCACGAAAATTATTCGGTCGAGCTGATGTTGACGAATTGCCGCGATTCGTCCGCCTTCGAGATTTTTGCGCAAGACCATGCAGAACGTCGGCGGTTCGGGCAAATTTTCGGGCGACTTGTCGACGACGTGTACCGACGGATTTTGCGGCGCGGTTGAAATTCGCAACAGGAAAGTCTTGCCCGGTTGACGGATTGTCAGCGTCAAGTTCGCCTTGTTTTGTTGAGTGATTTTGTCGACGCGCCCGCCGA